>WGCY01000053.1 GCA_015493525.1 Bacteroidales bacterium | reverse complement strand
TGAATTTGAAAACTTTGACGATAGATATATTGCTGATGTTCAACATAAAATAAACCGAAGACCAAGAGAAAAACTGGGGTTCAAATCCCCTAAAGATATTTTCTTTAGTTTAGTAACCTGATTTGTCGCATTTGTGGGTTGAAACTACGTTGTACTAAATTTTGATGCTCATTTGGTATTATTACTATCTTTGACAAAAGAACAAACAGGGTGATAAAACAGAGATGATGAACAGGCTGAAAGTTTCCTTGCTTTATGTGGAGGATGATGGTACACTGAGAAACATATACCGGAAGATTCTCGAATATGCGGTCGAAAAAGTTTACATTGCTGCCAATGGCTTAGAGGGCCTGAAAAGTTTTAAGGCCCACCAGCCGGATATTGTCCTGACCGATGTGCGCATGCCGGTAATGGATGGCCTTGATATGATTACGAAGATCAGGGAGCTGAATAAAAATACGCGTATTGTCATTTTGTCCGCTTTTGGGGAACCCCACTATTTCCTGAGTGCCATTAAACTGGGGGTTAAAGCTTATTTGCTGAAGCCGGTGGATTCGGCTTATCTGCTGAAGACCATTAAGGAACAGGCTGCTGAACTTTTGCTGGACAAAAAAGTGCAACAGGAAGAGAAAAAGCGGTGGGTTGCCGAAAACGAACTGAGAAAAAGCGGAACTATTTTGCGTGCCCTGGCACATGTTACGGCTGTCTTTTTTCAGGAAGGCTTTAACAGGGCATCGGTAATGAAAGTACTTGGCCTCATCGGCGATGCCACGGCATCTTCGCGTGTTTACATTTTTCAAAACTTTGAGGATGAGCGGGGAAAGCCTTATACCTCGCAGGTTTATGAATGGGTTCAGGACAAAAATATCGCTGAAATAGATAACCAGAATTTGGTTAAACTGTACTTTGATGACCCTGTTTTTACCAGGTGGGCGCACATTATGCAAAACCACGGGTTCATTCACGGGCTCGTCAGGGACATGCCCGTAAAAGCAGAGCGTGATGTATTGCTGGAACAAAATATTATCTCCATTCTTTCCATGCCCATTTACGTGGAGGGAGTGTGGTGGGGATTTATTGGCCTGGACGATTGTAAATCGGAAAGAATATGGTCGGAGGCTGAAACAGGTGCCCTTAAAACGTTGGCCCACAACCTCGGTGCGGCCATTTATCGTAAACAGGTGGAGAATGAATTACGTGAGCTGAATGCAAATTTGGAACAGCGGGTGGAACAGCGGACTGCAGAGATGCAGAAAGAAATTACCGAACGCAGGCTTGCCGAGATGCGCCTGCGCGAAAGCGAAGAAAAGTATCGCCTGATTTTTGAAAATGCCAACAATGGGATTATCCTGATTATCGAAAGAAAAATTATCATGGTGAACCCTAAAACCATTGATATCCTGGATAGTACACCTGCCAAGCTCATTGGCGGCTGTTTGCTCGACTTCGTTGTTGATGAGGACAGGAGCGTGTTGGACAACTTTCTTTCTTCGGTTCAGGAAAGGAAAGGAACTGAGTTTATCGATGTCCGTTTCGTATCGGCAGAAGGTAAAGTAAAATGGGTTGAATTGAAGACCAATAAAATCTTATGGGACGAAGAAGAGGCCTGTCTTACTTTCTTGTCTGATATCAGTGCCCGGAAAAGAGCCGAAAAAGAGCTGAATAACCTGAACAGGGAACTGGAGGAGCGCGTTTCTTCAGAGGTGCAAAAGGTGAGGCAACAACAACAACTTCTGGTGCAAAAATCAAAACTGGAATATATCGGGGAACTTTCTGCCGGCCTTTCGCATGAGGTAAACCAGCCACTGGGAGGTATATCCATGGGACTGGACAATATTTTGATGCGTTTGGCCGAAGATGATATTGATAAAGATTATATTCGAAATAAGTTCCAGCTCCTTTTCAAAGACATAGAGCGCATCAACCAGATAATCCAACATGTTCGTATCTTTTCCCGCGACCAGCAGGAGTCCCTCAATGAAGAGGTGGATGTGGTTCATGTAATCGATAATGCACTTTCTCTGGTGAAAATGCAATTAAAAGACCATCAAATTGACCTGCAACTCCATGTTCCAAACGAAAAGATGATTGTGGAGGGCAATCCCTACCGGCTCGAACAGGTTTTTTTGAACCTGCTTTCCAATGCACGCTATGCCGTGGAGGAGAAAGGGAAACACATAAAGGATGGGAGGTTTGAAAAGCAGATTACGGTTTCCTGCAATAAGGATGAAGGGTTTTGCGAGATCCGTGTCAGAGATAACGGGACGGGCATATCCGGGGAACATTTGCCCAATATTTTCGATCCCTTTTTTACCACCAAAGACGAAGAAAAAGGAACCGGCCTCGGCCTTTCTATTTCTTATGGTATTGTGAAAGAATTTCGCGGTTCTATTACAGTGCAGAGTGAACGGGGAAAATTTACGGAGTTTTTAGTCAGGTTACCATTGAAAAGTTAAATTATGGATAAGAAGTTAAGTATTCTTGTTGTGGACGATGAGCAACGGCTTGTGGATGAAATCGAAGAATTCCTGAAGAACAAAAACTTCAGGGTCTTTTCTGCCACCCATCCCGATAAAGCACTGGAACTTGTTAAGAAACAGACACCGGATATTGCTATTCTCGATATTCGTATGCCGGGCATGAGCGGCCTTGAGCTGCTTCAGCAGATAAAAAAGACAGCCCCTGTTACCGAGGTGATTATGATTTCGGGACATGGCGATATGAATACGGTGATTGATGCCATGCGCAAAGGTGCTGTCGATTATTTTGCCAAGCCTTTTCGCCTGGCCGATGTTTACAAGGCTATCGTGCGTACACAGCGTTTTATCCAATTGAGCAATGAGCTGAAATCAGTAAAATCAAGCAGGGATATTCTTTCGAAGAAACTATTGGAAAATATTGGTGTTCAGCTTATTGGAAATAGTAAAGCCATGACGGAAATGGTCGGGATGATGTCTAAAGTAGCCCAGACGCCCAATACTTCTGTCCTGGTTTTGGGCGAAAGTGGCACAGGAAAAGAACTGGTGGCCCACGGCATACATTATCTCAGCAGCCGTAGCAACAAAATGTTCTACTCCGTCAATTGTTCCGCCATTCCCGAAACGCTTTTCGAAAGTGAGTTTTTTGGCCATAAAAAGGGGGCTTTTACCGGTGCCGATGCCGATAAGGAAGGGTGGTTTGAGATTGCGGACGGGGGCACCTTGTTTTTGGATGAAATCAGCGACATGCCCCTGGTGCAACAGGCCAAACTGTTGCGGGTGCTGGAAGAACGGAAAGTGAGCAAAATCGGATCACGGCAAAGTAAACACGTCGATGTGCGCGTTATTGCCGCCTCCAATACCAATCTGGAGCAGTTGGCCAATGAAAATAAGTTCAGGCTGGACCTCTTTCACCGGTTGAGCATTTTTGTGATTAATATTCCCCCGTTACGTACGAGGCGCGAAGACATTCCTGTGTTGTGCGATTATTACCTTACCATGTATGCGCGCCAATTTGGGAAAACCGGACTCCACCTGAACAAAGAGGCCCTGGATAAAATGATGGCTTATGATTTTCCCGGCAATGTGCGGGAGTTGCGGAATATTATCGAAAGGGCCGTCATCCTTTGCGATGGCGATGTGTTGCAGCCTGCACATATAAAACTTTCAAACAACAGCCGGCACGGGGAGCAGTTTCCCCAGGAAGGAAATAGAGTTGACGAAAACAGGGTAGGGGAACTTTCGGATACCGGACTCGACCTGGAGGAGAATGAACGGCGGTTAATCCTGAAGGCATTGGAAAAAGCCGGAAACAACAAATCGAAAGCCGCAGCCCTGCTGAACATTACCTGGCAGGCACTGGACCGGCGGATGAAAAAATACGGCATGGAATAGGCGGGTCGGAATGACACGCCCTCCTAAATTTTGTAAAGCTCCCGAAACAGGAGCGCATTCCTTTTCTAAAGAAAAAAGCCCGGTTGAAATTTTTCAACCGGGCTTTTTTATAAGCTGGTGCCTGTTTATTTCACCGCATCAACAATGGCTTTAAAAGCTTCGGGATTGTTCATGGCCAGGTCCGCCAGAACCTTACGGTTCAGGTTGATGTCCTTGGCATGGAGTTTCCCCATCAATTCCGAGTAGGACATCCCGTGAAGGCGGGCACCTGCGTTGATGCGCTGTATCCACAGTGCACGGAAATTACGTTTTTTGGTTCGTCTGTCGCGGTAGGCATAGGAGAGGCCTTTTTCGTAAGCGTTTTTCGCAACCGTCCAGACATTTTTTCTGCGGCCAAATTGTCCTTTGACCTCTTTCATTACCTTTTTTCTGCGTGCTCTTGACGCAACAGTGTTAACTGATCTTGGCATTTTTTTAAATTTTTTCCGCTATAGCGTTCCCGATACATCATGCCGGGAATCTTCAAGAGCTATAACAAAATTAAACAATTGATTTGATTACCCCTGAATCATGCGACGAATGTTTTTTTCATCGGCCTTGTCAATAATGGTAAAGTAAGTTAAGTTACGTTTACGTTTGGTTGACTTTTTCGTCAGAATGTGACTTTTGTACGCATGTTTCCTTTTGATTTTACCGGAGCCCGTCAGCACAAATCTCTTCTTTGCACCGGATTTTGTTTTCATTTTTGGCATAGCACAAAATGATTTTTTAATGGTTAATATATGTAGTTTTTAATTTGATTTCTTGTCTGTTTTCTTGGGCGAAAGGATCATAATCATCCGTTTGCCTTCCAGTTTGGGAAGCTGTTCCACTTTGGCATAGTCTTCCAACTCCTGGGCAAAGCGCAGCAGGATGTATTCTCCTTTATCTTTATAAATGATGGACCTTCCCCTGAAGAAAACATCTACTTTTACTTTGGCCCCATCCTGCAAAAATTTGGTAGCATGTTTTAATTTGAAGTTGAAATCATGGTCGTCTGTGTTGGGACCAAGTCTGATTTCTTTCAATACCACTTTTGCCGTTTTGGCTTTAATCTCTTTTTGTTTCTTTTTTTGTTCGTAAAGATACTTTTTGTAATCCATTATTTTACAAACAGGTGGATTGGCTTTGGGTGAGATTTCCACCAAATCCAAACCTAATGCATCTGCTTTAGCCTGAGCTTCACGCAGTTGATAAATTCCCGTTTCAACGTTTTCTCCAACCAGTCTTACAATGGGAGATGTAATACGCCCGTTAATTTTGTTCGGGTCTTCTCTTTTTACATATCTGGGGCCTCTGCCTCTTCCTCTGTACTTAGCTATTTTTTTATCCTCCTTATTGGTTAATATTCATTAAATCGTTTACTTCTTTATTTACCTTTTCAGCAAAATCTTCAATCTTCATGACACCTAAGTCGCCTTCTTTGTGCTTACGTACCGAAACCTCTCCGCTTTCTTCTTCTTTTTCCCCGACAATCAACATAAAGGGAACCTTTTTCATTTCTGCATCTCTGATCTTTCTTCCGGTTTTTTCGTTCCGGTCATCCAGCTCGGCACGCACATCCAAATTCGTCAGCAAATTTAATACTTTTTTGGCGTATGCCGTATATTTTTCGCTAATGGGCAGAATAATTGCCTGTACAGGTGTCAGCCACAGCGGAAAATTACCGGCACAATGCTCAATCAGCACGGCCACAAACCGCTCCATAGAGCCAAAAGGTGCCCTGTGAATCATCACCGGACGATGTTTTTCGTTGTCGGCACCCACATAAGTCAAATCGAACCGCTCGGGAAGGTTGTAATCCACCTGAATGGTTCCCAGCTGCCACTTGCGGCCCAGGGCATCGCGTACGATAAAGTCCATTTTAGGGCCGTAAAAGGCTGCTTCCCCATATTCCACAACAGTATTGAGATGGCGTTCTTCGGCCACTTCGGTAATGGCATTTTCCGCTTTTTTCCAGTTTTCGTCCGAGCCGATATATTTCTCCGGATGGTCAGGATCGCGCAGCGAAATCTGAATAATCACATCCTTGAAATCCAGTGCGGTGAATATTTTTTCAATAATGTCGATAACGCCGTTAAATTCACTTTTTATCTGGTCGGGAGTACAAAAAATATGGGCATCATCCTGTGTAAATCCCCTCACACGCGTCAGCCCGTGCAACTCACCGCTTTGCTCGTAGCGGTATACGGTTCCGAATTCGGCATAACGAAGGGGCAGCTCTTTGTAAGAGTGTGGGCTTGACTTGTAAATTTCGCAATGGTGCGGGCAGTTCATGGGCTTCAGGAAAAACTCTTCTCCTTTCACCGGTGTTTTAATGGTCTTAAACGACTCCTCGCCGTATTTCTGATAGTGCCCGGAGGTTTTGTAAAGGTTTACGTTGCCAATATGGGGCGTGATAACCGGCTGGTAACCGGCGGCACGCTGGACTTTTTTCAGGTATTGTTCCAGCAGCTCCCTCAGCTGTGCCCCTTTGGGAAGCCATAACGGGAGGCCCAGGCCCACATTTTGTGAGAACGTGAAAAGCTCCAGTTGTTTGCCGAGGACACGGTGGTCGCGTTTTTTGGCTTCTTCCAGCATTTCGAGGTAGGCGGTCAGCTCTTTTTTCTTGGGGAAGGTGATGCCGTAAATACGGGTAAGCTGTTTACGGGTTTCATCGCCACGCCAGTAGGCTCCGGCTACTTTTGTGAGCTTTACCGCCTTGATAAATCCGGTGTCGGGAATATGTGGCCCGCGACAGAGATCGGTAAACCGGCCACTTTCGTAAAAGGTGATTTCGCCGTCTTCCAGATCCTGAATCAGTTCCAGCTTATATTCATCGCCTTTCTTTGTGAAATAGTCCAGTGCATCGGCTTTGGAAACTTCTTTACGGACAAATTGCTGTTTCTCGCGGGCGAGTTCCAGCATTTTCTTTTCAATTTTTGGAAAGTCCTTTTCGGAGATGTCATAATCACCAAAATCGATGTCGTAATAAAAGCCATTTTCAATGTCAGGGCCAATACCGAATTTCACGCCGGGATAAAGCAGTTCTATGGCTTCTGCCATGAGGTGTGCCGACGAGTGCCACATAGTGGCTTTCCCCTCCGGGTCGTTCCATGTCAGCAATTGCAAACCGGCATCTTCCATAAGGGGGGCCGTGGCATTTACAACTTTTCCGTTTACTCTGGCTGCCAATACGTTGCGGGCAAGTCCTTCGCTTATTTCGCGTGCCACATCCAGAGCCGTATTTCCACGGGCAACCTGCTTTACAGAACCATCTGGTAATGTTATATTTATCATTTTACTGAATCCCTTTCAAAAAAATTGGCTGCAAAGATAGAAACTTTATCTTAACACTCAAGAGATAAGCGTGTTAATTTAAGAAAAATTTATTCGAAATATCGGGGCCCAGGTGGCTCCTTGAGACAGTGTTATATTTCTCCCAATATCTTGCTCCTCCCGATTTGCAATCGGGAGGATTTTTAAGCCTGGGGATTTTAAATCCCCCATCCCGGTAACTTCCGGATTACATCAGCCGAAGGCAGACAGGAATCCGAAAGAGCGGAAGAGTAAGTAAAAACGGTCAACGCTATTCAGGCATCAACACATTGACACTTTTGTCTTTTGTCTTTTTCCTTTTTCCTTTTGTCTTTTCCCTTTTGTCTTTTAACTTATTACCAGCTTCCCCCGGCACCGCCGCCGCCGAAACTGCCGCCACCGAAGCCGCCAAAGCCTCCTCCGAAACCGCCTCCGGAGCCTCCGCCGGAGAAGTCATGCCAGCTTCCCGAGTGTGAACTGCCGCCCAACATGCTGCCCAGCATAAAAGCTGTCCAAAACGAAGTTCCTTTTCCCAGGCTGTAGGAGCGGGCGTTGCTCACGCGAATGAGCAGGAAAATGAGCAGGAAGATGACAAATGGAAGAAAGACTGTCAATGGTGAATTTTCATGTGCCTTGTTGTATCCTTTGGCACTGATTTCTCCCGAAGAGAGTTTCATCAGGGTGGCCGTGGCTTTCCGGATGCCATCGTAATAATCGCCCCGTTTAAAGCTGGGAATCATCTCGTATTCAACAATTTTCTTGGCCGTGGCATCGGGGATGACCGATTCCAGCCCGTAACCCGTGGCAATAAAGGCCTGCCCGCGGCTGTTGCCGTATTTGGGCTTTACCAGAACGACAATGCCGTTATCAAATTTCTTTTGCCCCACATGCCACTGTTGCCCTAACTCGGTGGCAAACATATCGGGCGACATGCCGTTGAGCGATTTTACCGTAACCACAACAATCTGGTTGGAAGTAGAGTCGTTCAGGTAACGTAAATTATATTCGAGGCTTTGCCGCTGCTGTGGGGTGAGTACGCCGGCAAAATCGTTCACAAGTCGTGGCGGATTGGGCCTTGGCGGGATGTCCGATGCCATGAGTTGCCCTGCCAAAAGCAGCAGTATCAGAATAAGTGTACCGGAGAACCTGAGTTTTTTCATTTGCTGTACTTGTCTTTTCATTGTATTTTAATGCTTATTTCCCAAAAGAGATATCATCGGAGAGCTCATTAATGTCATCGAGGTGGTAAGGAAAGTGTTTTTTCAGGTGTTTCCCTGTTTCCAGAATACCGTAAACAAGTCCTTCCGTAAATTTATTTTCTTTGAAATATTCGGCCATCTTTTCCTTGATGTCATTCCAGAAATTTTCGGGAACTTCTTTGTTGATGCCGACGTCGCCCAAAATGGCGAACTTATGGCTTTTTATGGCGACATAAAACAACACACCGTTACGCAGTTCGGTGCGGTCCATTTTCAGCTTTTTGAAAAGAAAAGCTGCCCTGTCTCTCACATCTCCCTTAAAGACAGATTCTATGTGCACCCTGATTTCACCGGACGTATCCAGTTCCGCATTGAGGATGGCGTTCATAATCCGGTCTTGTTCCTCTTTGGAGAAAAACCGTTTGGCTGTAGGACTCATAGCTTACCCTTTCTTGTTTAAAATTTAACCTGTGGGGCTTTTTCAGCACCTTTTACTGCTTTGAAATAGGGTTTGTCAGTAAATCCGAACATGTTGGCGAGAATATTTCGGGGAAACATCTTGATGTACACATTGTAGGCCTGGGTTTCCTGGTTAAACCGCCGGCGTTCCACGGCAATACGGTTCTCGGTACCTTCGAGCTGTGCCTGTAACTCCAGAAAATTTTGGTTGGCTTTCAAATCAGGATAACGTTCTACCACCACCATCAGGCGCGACAATGCCTGTGAAAGCCCATCCTGAGCTTTCTGAAACTGCTTCATTGCCTGTGGGTTGAGATGGTTGGCATCAATATTTACGGAAGTGGCTTTTGAACGGGCTTCAACCACGCCTTCCAGTGTCTCTTTTTCGTGGGTGGCATAACCTTTTACGGTGTTTACCAGGTTGGGAATCAGGTCGGCACGACGCTGGTACACATTTTCAACCTGCGACCACTGTGCTTTCACCGCTTCCGATTTGTTGACCATGTTGTTGTACGCGCCTTTAACCCATCCGTAGGCGAGGAAAAGAAAAACAACAACGGCAATAATAATTATCCAGGATTTTTTCATGTTTTCAATATTTTTTTCAAATTGTGCGCTAATGTACTATTTTTTATTTTAAGTTTTCCGGTAAAATTACCTTACAACCGGATCAGGCAGAAAAAAACAAGGCGCAGGAGTTTGTTTTTCTGCGCCTTGCAAACGTTTGTAGCAAATGTTTAGTTCACTAATTTTACGCTTCTTTTAACAAATTCGTCCAGCTCCTTGCCTTTCAGCAGGTTCTTGGACAGACGTGCCAGATCGTAAATCTGGCGGACAAGTTCATCTGCTTTCTTTTCATCCTCTATTTCCGGGATTTTGTTGATGAGTTTGTTGTTTGCATTGATGATGAGATTGAAAGTGTCGGGGAGGCTGCCCATGCCCATCATGGGGCTTCCGCCGATGGCTTCCATGTCTTTCATACGGCGCATAAACTCATTTTGGGTAATGGTAACCGGCATTTCCGATTCGCTCAGGTTTTCAAAACTCACTTCGAACTGTTTTTTGTCGATGTTTCGTTCAAACGCTTCTTTGATTTTCTCTTTTTGTTTGTCATCGAGTTTCGATGGTGCCTCTTCTTCCTTTACAATCAGCTTGTCGATGGTGTTGGAGTCCACACGGGCAAAGGAAGAGTCGGTGAGCTTTTGTTCCAGTGTATTGATAAAATGAGGGTCCAATACGCCGTCCAGCAGCAGCACATCATAACCGCGCTCTTTGGCATTTTGGATATAGGCATATTGCTCGTCAACGTTGGTGGCATAAAGATAGATGAGCTTTTTGTCTTTGTCTTTTTGCGTTTTTTCAATCTCCTTTTTGTATTCTTCCAGCGTGAAGTATTTGCCATCGGTATTTTTCAGTAAAGCAAACTTCTCGGCTTTGTCATAGAATTTCGGTTCGGAAATCATTCCATACTCGATGAAGACTTTAATGTCGTCCCATTTTTCTTCAAAATTTTTCCGGTCGGCTTTGAAAATCTCAGAGAGTTTGTCCGCCACTTTCCGTGTAATGTAGCCGGATATTTTCTTTACGTTCTGGTCGCTTTGCAGATACGACCGGCTGACGTTCAGCGGAATATCGGGCGAATCGATCACTCCGTGCAACAACGTAAGAAATTCGGGCACAATACCTTCCACAGAGTCGGTAATAAAGACCTGGTTGCTGTAGAGCTGGATTTTATTGCGTTGCAGTTCGTAATCTTTCTTTGCCTTGGGAAAATATAAAATACCGGTAAGGTTAAAGGGATAATCCACGTTCAGGTGGATGTGGAACAGCGGCTCTTCAAAACTCATGGGATAGAGCTCGCGGTAAAAAGTTTTGTACTCCTCCTCTTTGGCTTCCGCAGGCGATTTTTTCCACAAAGGTTCGGGGTTGTTAATGATTTTCGGCCGTTTGACCTCTCTGGTTTTGGGATTGCCGTCTTTGTCTTTTTCCCCTTCGACAGGTTCAAAAATGGTTTCCATGCCAAACTGGATGGGAACGGGAAGAAATTTACAATACTTTTTCAGCAACTCTTCCACACGGTAATCTTCCAGAAATTCTTTGTTTTCTTCGCTGATATATAATGTTATATCCGTCCCGCGGTCTTTCTTGTCGGATGCATCCATCGTATATTCCGGACTTCCATCGCACTCCCAGCGAACGGCTTTGGTGCTGCCGCCTTTTTTGTATGTTTTTGTGTTGATGACCACTTTGTCGGAAACCATGAAGGCGGAATAAAATCCCAGTCCGAAATGGCCTATGATGGCATTTTGTTCGGCCTCCGATTTGGTTTTAAACTTCTTCACAAACTCCTCGGCACTGGAAAAGGCAATCTGGTTGATGTATTTGTCCACTTCTTCAGATGTCATGCCAATACCGCGGTCGCGAACGGTAAGCGTTTTGTTTTTTTTGTCTATCTCCACATGGATGGTCAAATCGCCCAGTTCATCTTTGACTTTTCCCATGGAAGAGAGTGTCTTGAGTTTTTGTGTGGCATCTACCGCATTGGAAACCAGTTCCCTGAGAAAAATCTCGTGATCGGAGTAAAGAAATTTCTTGATAATGGGAAAGATGTTTTCGGTTTGAATGTCAATTTTTCCTTTTTGTGTCGTCATATCTACTCTTTTTTTATTTCATGTTTATTTTATGGGAACAGCATAAATCAAACCCTGTGCCAAAGAAAAGGGGTGTCATTTTGTCTTTGTGGATAAATGAACAAAAATTGATGTCCTCATGATGCTATGCGCCTTGATGGGCTATAAACGGCTTTCCGTGCAAGCAACCACATGCTCAGCCCGCGGCTTATCATAAAAAGTTGCAGGGCCAGCCACAATCCATGGTTCCCCAACAAAGGGAAAAGGAGGTAAAAGGCGGGGAGAAAAATAAAAAGCGTGGAGAGTATCATGGTGTTTCGCATGGCTTTGGCAGCAGTAACGCCTACGTAAATACCATCCCAGATAAAGGCGGCGATGCCTGTGAGGGGAAGCAGTACGACCCACCAGGCATATTCTTTTGCAAGATGTATGATAGCCGTATTATCGGTAAGGATATACATGAAATATTTCAATCCCACAAGATATATCAGGCTGGTAAGCAGGGCAATGCCAAGGCCCCAGATAAAGAGCCGGTTGACGGTTTTTCGTAACAGGTGTATATTTCCCGATCCTTTGGCTTTCCCGGCAAGGGCTTCTCCCGCAAAGGCAAAACCATCGGCAAAATAAGAAAAGAAAAAGAAGAATTGAAAAAGCAGGGTGTTGACAGCCAGGATTTTATTGTTTATTCGTGCCGAGACAGCGGTGAAAAATGTCAGTACAAAAATCAGTAACAAAGTCCGTATGAAAATGTCGCCGTTGACTTTGAAAAATACCACCAGCCCTTCCTTTTTCAGGAGGATTTTAAGGGCTATCCGCCGGGCGTACATTTTGTATTTCTTCAAGAGAAACCAAATGGCAAGCAGCAGTCCGGTGTATTGTGCCAATACGCTGGCCAGTGCCACGCCGTTGGAATGCATGTGAAAAGCATAAACAAACAGGAAATTCAGGCCAATGTTCATGCTGTTGACCACAATGGCAATGGTCATGGGGATCCGGGCATTTTGCATACCGAGGAACCATCCGTAAAAGCTATACAAAGCCAACGTGGCGGGGGCTGCATAAATCCGAATGTAGAAATACTGCCGGGCGAGGCTGGTAACCTGCTGACTGCCATCGAGCATCTTAAAGGCTGCCCACTGAATGGGGTATTGCAACAGAATGAGGGAAAAAGCCAGCAGAAGGGCCACCAGCAGAGAGCGTTGCAACCCGATACCCAAAGCTTTGTCGTCTTTCGCACCGTAAGATTGTGCCGTGAAGCCACTGGTGCCCATGCGCAAAAAACCAAGGCTCATATAAAGCACGTTGAAAATGGTCGTTCCCAAGGCGACAGCCCCCACATAAACCACGCTGTCGGTTTTTAAGTGTCCCATCAGGGCAAAATCGGCCATTCCCAGAAGCGGAACGGTCAGGTTGCTGATGATGTTGGGAACGGCAAGCCGGAGGATATTGCGGTTCAAGGATGTTTGGGCGTGGGCCATAAAATTTTATTTCTGCATTTATTGCCGTGCAAATAGAATCGGATTACAAATCCGAAAGAGCCCCTCAAAAGGGAGCCTGTTAAAAGGCATCTAACGCTTGTGCAGCCCGCACTCTTTGGTTTCGGGGTTTTCCCACCACCAGCGGCCGGCACGTACATCTTCTCCGGGTTCAATGGCGCGCGTACAAGGCTGGCATCCGATACTGGCAAAGCCTTTTTTGTGCAGCGGATTGACAGGAACATTGTATTTGTTCACATAATCCCACACCTGTTGTTCTGTCCAGTTGATGAGCGGATTGATTTTAATCAGCTGGTTATTCTCGTCCCATTCCACCGTTTGAAGGTCTTTTCGGGTAACGGCCTGTTGGCGGCGTAGTCCTGTAATCCAGGCATCCAGGTTTTTGGTGGCACGCATAAGGGGTTTTATCTTTCGCAGATGGCAACAAAGTTTGCGGTTTTCGATGTTATCGTAAAACAGGTTGATGCCTTTCTCAGCTACCATCTGTTCCACGTCAGCGGCATCCGGGAAAAAGACTTCGATGGTGATTTTGTACTTTTTGGCTGTCCTGTCAATCAAATCATAAGTCTCCGGAAAAAGCCGTCCGGTGTCGAGGGTAAAAAACTTTGCCGTTTTGTCGATTTGGGCTATCATGTGTGTAAGTACCTGATCCTCCAGGCCCATGCTGGTGGAAAGGGCAACCTTTTCTTTAAAATGGTTCAGAAAGAAAGCCATTATTTCTTGTGGCGATGTATCCTGTAACTGCTCATTCCATTTATTTATCTGCTGTTCTTTTGTCATGTGTTCCTGATTTTCAGCAGCAAAAATAAACGAAATTTTCAAGCCTTTTACGCCTCTCCCCAGGCATGCGGTATCCGGTTGTAGGCCACGACCAAAAGCAGGACAAACAGGGCAGCACCTACTCCGAGTGCCACATTATAAGGTTCTTCTATTTCCAGTGCCAGGCGCATGATGATGGTGGCCAGGGCAAAGCCGGAGTTGCGAAACAGGATGCGGTAATGGTTGCTGTAGCGCAGCGAAATGAAAACCAGAAGGATGTCGTTGAAAATCAGAATGGTAAAGAAGTAGTGGAAAAAGTTAAAAACGGTTTCCTGTCTGAAGAAATAATACACATCCAGTACAATCATGGCCACAAAAACAAGCAGCAGGACAAAAGAAATCAGCTTTTTAATATTGATGAACGATTGCTGGTCGTCCGGGTTTTTACAAATGCTTTTGTGGCGGTCTATACGCCGGATGAAAATGATGATGCAGAAAATAACCAGGGCACCAAAAGCATCCACAAACATAAACAGCACTTTATGGTGAATGGCAGCCCATGCGTAGGTTTCCGGGAATTCACCAAACAGCCTGAAAGCATCCCGGAGTAAAATCAGTGAAAGGATTTGAAGTTGCGCTTCCATGGAAACGGATACCGATTTTACCAAAGAAAACACCAGGCTGATTACCTCAAAAAAGAGTAGAAAGGTAAAAGCCAGTTCGATGGCCTTAAAATGGTTGTCAGGAATAATATTCCACGAAATAGCATGGTTGTGTTTGAGTACAATGAGCAGAATGGCAAGAAGATAGACAATGACCAGTAGAAAAGCCAGGACTTTTAAAAAGGGACGGCTTTCCCATCTTTTTTCGATGCTGTCGAATAATCCTGTGAGGCGAAAGACAAATGAGGATTCGGCAATGGACATACAGCTTATTTTTTTTTGTAAAGATAGCAGTTTTTTGGAAAAGTTACGCTTCCTGTTCTGGGAAACCCTGACAATTCGGTTTGCAAATATCCCTTGTCCGATATTTTATCCAGGGGAGGCAGCTCTTTATTTGTATTCATAACAAATTGGCAGATAATTAAAAATAATTTAGCGTCTTGTGGATTACTATTTGGATTTTCTTTAGGTTTGTGCGGAAGAAATGTTACCGTTGGTTTGTTTGCAAATTCCCGGTAGCTTTCATTTTTTAATGTTTTAATTATTTTTATATTATGTCAAAAAAAATTTTTGTTGGGAATATTGCCTGGAGTGTTACAGAAGATGATCTCAATGCAGCATTTACCCAACATGGTGAAATTGAAGATCTTGTTATCCTGAAAGACAGGTACACCCATCGGTCAAGAGGATTTGGCTTTGTTACATTCGTTAATGACGAAGATGCTGAAAAGGCTGTTGAAGCCCTGAACGGTTACAACCTGAATGGTCGTGATTTGGTAGTTAAT
The DNA here is from genome assembly GCA_015493525.1 of Bacteroidales bacterium. Taxonomy (GTDB): domain Bacteria; phylum Bacteroidota; class Bacteroidia; order Bacteroidales; family F082; genus Sulfidibacterium. The sequence goes on along the minus strand of WGCY01000053.1, from coordinate 240,213 downwards.
GAGGCCAAGCCCCCGAGAAAAGACCGGTACTAGAAAGACCGGTTTTCCTTAATTCTTAATCAAGCTATTTTAATGTTATCCTTGGGGTAATGTTGGGATGGCTTTTTTTATTGTTTTCTGTATGCATTGCCAGCCAGCCAGCCGGTAGAAAAAGCAATCTGTAAATTGTAGCCACCTGTTTCGGCATCCATGTCTATCATTTCACCGGCAAAATAAAGGCCTGCGATAAGTTTCGATTCCATCGTTTTGGGCGATATTTCTTTGACCGGAACCCCGCCGGCAGTAATGATGGCTTCTTTAAACGAACGGTGTCCCCGGATATTAAAACGTAGGTTTTTAAGGAGGTCCCGGATTTGTTTGCGCTCTTTTGATGTGATTTGATGGCCTTCTTTTTGCGGGTCAAGTTTTAGAATTTCCAGAAATACCGGAATCATGGAGGCCGGGAGCAAGCCACGGAAAATATTGCCCACCTTTTTCTTTCCCTGTTCATTCAAATCGCGAATCAAACGCTTGTCCAGTTTCTGCTCATCGAGGGCCGGTTTCAAGTCAATGGACAGCTCTACGCTGTTTCTTTTCTCTATTTCTGTAACCATCAACCTGCTCAACGTAAGGATAATGGGGCCGGACAATCCATAATGTGTGAAAAGCATCTCCCCAAAGTCTTCTCCCGCTTTTTTACCGTTTACCCAAACGGTAGCCCGTACGTTTTTCAGGGCAAGGCCCTGAAGCTTTTGTGCAATAATCCCTTCCGTAACAACAGGAACCAGTGCCGGCATCAGCTTTTCAACAGAATGTCCTGCAGCTTTGGCCAGCTCGAAACCTTCCCCGCTGGAACCGGTGGCCGGATAAGATTTTCCGCCTGTGGCCAGGACAACATGTTTGGATAAAATTTCCTGTCCGTTGACCAGAAGCCCTTGTATCTGGTCGTTTTCAATAAGTAATTTCTGCACCTTTTGTCCACACCGTATCTCCACCTTCAGCTCTCCGACCCATTTCAAGAGCGCATCCAGTACATCTTTCGCTTTGTTGCCTGTGGGAAAATAACGTCCGCCACGTTCCAGCGTTACCTCTACACCATATTTTTGCAAAAGGTTCAGGATATCCTCTGAATAAAATTGAGAGAAAGCATTTCGCAGGAAACGGCCATCGGGTTTTACATGTTTGACAAACTCGCTGATACTTGCACTGTTGGTAATGTTGCACCGTCCCTTTCCGGTAATCAGGAGTTTACGGCCAGGCGCATTCATCTTTTCCAGCAGGAGTACTTTCCCCCCCAGCTCGGCCGCCCGGCCTGCCGCCAGCAATCCGGCCGGGCCGGCACCTACCACAAGGACATCGTAATTTTTCATGGACTGCAAAGGTATTTTATATTTTCAATCAAAAATATACCCGGGAGATAAAAATGAGCATTTTGCTTCTTATGATAAACAATATTTTATTATTTTTGTTTCTTGTAAAGAACAATATTATGGATGCATTAATAAAAAGGCATATTGATTTGATTAACCAAACACCGCAAAATTTTCAACGCAGCCTTCTGAAGCAATTACCATGGCATGAGCGTTTGGTTGGTATAAAGGGTTCCCGCGGGGTAGGGAAAACTACCTTGTTATTGCAATATATCAAACAAAAATACGGACTATCGTTAAAGGCCATTTACATTTCACTGGATAACCTGTATTTTTCCGAAAACACTTTAAGCGATTTTGTCGAAGATTTTGTCGCGAGAGGTGGGGAACACCTGTTTATTGACGAAGTCCACAAATACAAAAACTGGTCTGTAGAAATAAAGAATATTTACGACCAATATCCCCGTTTGAAAATTGTATTTACCGGCTCTTCCTTATTGGAAATACTGAACTCACGGGTTGATTTAAGTCGCAGGGCACTGGTTTACAACATGCAGGGGCTATCTTTCCGCGAATTTCTAAAATTTCATTACAAAATTGATATTCCGTCTGTCAGCCTGGAAGAGTTGTTAAAAAGTCATACCCGGATTGCTCTTGAAACGGGGAAAAAGGTCAAGCCGTTAAAGTACTTTGACGAATACCTGAAGATGGGTTATTTTCCTTTTTATGATGGTAGTGAGGTGCTGTACTATAGGCGGTTACAGGAAGTCTTAAATATGATTATAGAAATTGAGTTGCCGTTATTGAGAAATACGGATATCTCAATTGCCAGTAAAATCAAACAGATGTTGTATGTTATAAGTCAGTCATCCCCTTTTAAACCCAATGTTTCAGCGTTGGCCGAAAAAATTAAAACAACCCGTAAAACGGTTCTGGAGTATATTCATTATCTGAACGATGCCAATGTGTTTAATATTTTAAAAAAGGATAGCTTTGGCGTTAGCCTTTTGCAAAAGCCTGAGAAAATTTATCTCGAAAACACCAACTATATGTACGCCATTCTTCCTCAAAGGCCTGAAAAAGGAAATCTCAGGGAAACTTTTTTCATGAATCAACTTGGTGAAAGTCATCGGTTAACCTACTCGGACAAAGCGGATTTTATGGTTGATGACAAGTTTACTTTTGAGATAGGCGGTAAAAATAAAAACACAAAACAAATTGAGGGGCTGGCGAATGCCTATGTTGCTGCTGACGATATTGAATTTGGCTACGAAAATAAAATCCCACTTTGGATGTTCGGGCTTTTGTATTGATAGCGTTTAGCTTTTGTAATAAATATCCAATCTTTCCGAATAGATAATATAAACGTAATGCGTGTCCATAAACAGAAAAAGCACCCGTTTGGGGTGCTTTATGTCTCGTCTCGCCCCAGGCGAGAGGACTCGAACCCGTCTCGCCTGAGGCGAGATGACAGGCAGGTATTCATTTGTTCAAAAGGTTTGTGTCCTGTTGAAACAGCCAAATCAAATATTTGTGGTTTACTCTTTTGAGTTGCCTCTCACGAATTAAAGCCTCTTTTCGTGTCTTAAAGCTTTCGAGATAGACCATTTTCCATAGTCCTTTTCCTTTTGTGAACCGGCTCATTCCGTTGTTGTGCTCAAAAAGCCTTTTCTCAGGATACTGGGTGTATCCTTTGTAGTAAATATCCAATCTTTCCGAATAGATAATATAAACGTAATGCGTATCCATAAACAGAAAAAGCACCCGTTTGGGGTGCTTTTTGGCGGTCTGGACGGGACTCGAACCCGCGACCCCCTGCGTGACAGGCAGGTATTCTAACCAAGCTGAACTACCAGACCAATTTTCTGTTATGAACTTCCCTCAAATGGGACTGCAAAAATAAAGGCTTTTTTTTAATCTGCAAACAATTTTTGGGAAATTTATTTTTTCCTGAAATCAAAAATAAACGCTCCTCTTTCCCTTAGATTTATATAGTTAATATCCAGTAATTTAGCCTGTTTTTCAAGGCTCTTGACTGCCCAATGGGAAAGCGTTGCATCCAGAATGACTTTCTTAAAATGGATGGATTTTGCCACTTCTGCCAGCTTTGTTTTTCCCGGAGAACGAAAAATGAGATAATCCACACAGATTTTTTTGTGCAATTTGGGATAAATGTGCTTCTTTGGGGGCGGGATATAAAACCTCAGGGAGTCCATTTGCCCAAAGCCTGATTGGTAATACAAAAAGGTTGAATGAAAATTCTGGGAAAGAGGATGGGCTTTTTCTGTCAACCCCATGGCTATACGGCTGTTTTTTAAGGAATAGCCAAGCTCCGATGGATGGGCCAATGCCAGTGAATCGGTTAGCAGGACATGTGTTTTACCTTGGATGAGGTCGATGGCCGTATGATGGTGCAGGGAATAAATGATGAACTTTTCCTGCCGTAACAGCCTTGCCTGTCTAAGAGTATGTAACCCAAGTAAGAGAACCATTGTGGCCAGTGCCGGCACAAGCATGTGCAGGTTTTTATGGATAAACAGATAATAACTCCAGATAAGAAGGGCAAAAACGAGCACGACTTTTAACCAGGGAAAATAGAGGTCGTAAACGGCGGAATGAGGCAGCGAGGCTACAAAATGGACAATGAGGATAAGAATGCTTACTGATTTTGCCAGTATTACGGCCAGCAATTTGTTTATAAATGGAATCCAGGAGAAAGTCAGAAAAGCCAGCCCTGAAAAAATAATGAGATAGGAGAGGGCAAATACGGCCATGTTGGTCAACAGGAAATAGAGTGGGAATTGATGAAAATAGTGCGCGGCTATGGCAAAAGCTCCCAACTCTGCCGAAAAGGAGACCACCAGTGCTGCCCAAACCGTTTGCAATATTTTGTTGCCGAAATATACCGACCGGTAAATGGGAAAATAAAACATTAAAATTCCCGCAACGGCGGCGTAGCTTAGCTGAAACCCCACATCAAAAAGCAACATGGGGTTCAACAGCAACAGCAGAAAAGCCGAGGCAGCAAGGATGTTAAAGTTATCATAGCCCCGCCCGAAAATGCCGGCAAGGATGAAAAGGGATATCATGGTGGCGGCACGCGACACGGAAGGGGAAAGGCCGGTGAGCAGGGCATATGCCCATATCACTATCAGGAGCAGTATGTTGCGCAGGGTATTGCCCTTTTTGAAACGCAACAAAAAACTCAGCAGAAAACTGAATATCAGGAAGACAATGCCCACATGCATCCCTGAAACGCACAATATGTGAACGGCCCCTGCTGCTGTGAAATCCTGATGAAGACCGGGACCTATGAGCTGGTCATAGCCCAGCAAAATGGCAGCGGCAACGGCATATTCTTTCTTGCTGAGCCCTTGCGAGCGGAGGCTTTGTAACAGTTTGTTGCGCCACCGGGAAAAAATGGCAGGAAGAAAAAAACCTGAGTTTGCAGGTAATGACTTCCAGTTGGCTTTATCAATGAAGACCCTGTACCGGATGCCCCGGTCTTGCAAAAAACGGCGGTAATCAAATTCTCCCGGGTTTTTCGGCGTTTCCACACGGCCCATTTTTCCGCGAAAGACTACAAAATTTCCCAAATGCATTCCCTGCGGAAGCGTATCGGTTTTCAGATAAGCCAATACTTTCACGCTGCGGGGCAAGATCCTGTCGCTGTCAGCACGTTTGATGATTTTCAGGATAAACCTCACTGTTTTGGCCCGTTGCATGGGTTCGGTCAGAAGTTTTCCTTCCCAGACAGCTTCCGGGCTTTTGCTTAGGATTACCTCATTCTGCCTGTTTTGCCGGACGGTAAGCGTGAAGCCGGCAACAAACAACGTAATGTCGAGGAGCAGACCGGTTGTCCAGCTGTATTTGAAGGATTTGATGTGGTTTGCCAGAACCGCTGAGATTAGTATGAGAAAGGACAAAAGAAAGATAAATCCTGCTGCCGGAAGCTGGATGTCTGTATAAAATAACCGGGCAACCAGAATACCGGTGGCAAAAAACAGGAGGATACGCAGAAACGGGCGGCCATGCCAAAACATTGGGTTTGCTTGTTAGTCAGGACAATAGTACGAAAAATCCGGGGAAAAGGCAAGAAGAATTAAATGTTATCTGAAGATGATGCCTGATACCTGTTTAAGGTAGGTTGCGGCGGGGGTTACAGGTTGAAAGGCATACAGTGTTATATAGCCGTTTCTTTATTCATTAATTCTGTTTTTCAAGTCCATTCGTTCGTGCAAAAATCTTGTTATTTCGATTGACTGATCAACATCTTTTCTATAAAATATTATGTGCCGATTTACTTTAAATCCAAAGAGTTCTTTTATTATTCCTTTGTAGTTTTTTCCAAGGTCTGGATTCTTCGCAATATCATGACAGCTTTCGAGTAAAATATAATAATATTTATCTGCTTGTTTCTCCGACCATTTTTCAAATGTATAGCTCCAAATCCTGGTCAAATCTTCAACGGCTTTATTTGTCAGTTTATATTTAGCCATTGTTTCTTCGTCTTGCTTTTAATTCTTGAAGGTGTTTTTCAGGATCAAAATCGTGTGCGATGCCACTATCAATTCCTTCTTGAATTGCATTTCTCAAAGCAATAACTTTACTTTCTTCATTTTCTAAGAGGCGAAGTCCCGCCCTTATGACTTCGCTAACATTTTTGTATCGACCAGCCGAAATTTGCATTCGTACAAATTGGTCAAAATAATCACCGAGAGATATTGAAGTATTTTTCATTTTTAATTTTTTTCAAAATTACCAAGTATTGGTAAAACATCCAAATAGTATTCAAGATTTCTATAAAATATCCTCCGGATTCTTTGCCCATCTCCAAAACTCCTACTTGTTTTTCTTTTAAGGATACTAATATTATCCCCACTCAGCGTAAAATTCCTCCAGAAACTGTTCCATAAACTGGTGCCGTTGTTCCGCCAGCTGCTTTCCGGTTTTGGTATGCATCATCTCTTTCAGTAACAGCAACTTTTCATAAAAATGATTGATTGTTGTGGACTTCGACTTCTTGTACTCGGCCCTGCTCATATTCAATTGGGGAGGAATGCCGGGGTTGTACATCTCACGGTTTTTATATCCGCCGTAGCTGAAAGCACGGGCAATGCCTATGGCACCCAGGGCATCCAGCCGGTCGGCATCCTGAATGATATGTAATTCCAATGAATTGTCATCCGGTTTCTCATCGCTGTTTTTGAAAGAGACAAACCGGATAATATTTAATATTTTACCGATAATCTCTTCCGGCAGATTTTGTGAGTGAAGAAATTTTTCTGCTGTTCTCGGGCCAACAGTTTCATCGCCATCGTAGAATTTGGCATCGGCTATGTCGTGTAGCAAGGCACCGAGGATGACAACAAAAAGATCGGCATTTTCCTCCCGGGCTATCCGTTCTGCCAGGTTCCGCACACGGTAAATATGCCACCAGTCGTGGCCACTCTCGGCATCAGAAAGTTCCTTTTGAACAAAAGCAATTGTTTTGTTAATAACTTGTTCTTCAGTATTTTTCATAGGCAATATTAAAAATATTTAATGGCGGCATAACCAACCCAGTGATGGTCGTCGGCAGGTGCAGTAACGCCCATGCGAATGTCTTTTACCGGTATGGGCTCCCGCTCGATGCTGGTGGAATACCCGATAACCTGTCCGCGCAACGGTTCGTCATAAAGCATCTCGTTTAACTTGTTGATAGTAAGTAAGCCAAGCGGAACAGAATAGCGTCCGCACCAGGTCCATTTGTATTTATGGTAATCGCTTTTCTCAACGGTAAGGTCGCAGAATTTGTGAACCATGCCCTCGCTTATGTATCCGCTAATCGTATGCATAACTTCCAGTTCCTCTCCTTTGGCATGGGTGTAACTCGTGCAGGCTGTGCCAAAAAAGGCAAAGTTCTTTCCGCCCCAGCCCATATCGCCATAGTGAACGGCATCGCTGGAAAGGACAAAAGCAAAATCTTTTCCCCATTGCAGATTTTCTGAGGCAGTTGCTTTTTTAATGGCTTCCGCCAGAGGGCCGGCAATGGCCTTCATGCGGTCAAACGACATGTAGGGGACAAGGATAGAGATAATCTGTACTTTGGGGTTAAAATATTGCAGCCACGGAATCATGGCTTCCACCGAATGTTCCATGGCCTGCATGGAATCGTTTACCTGGTAAAGTCTTTTGGGCAGGTTGTCGATAATTTTTTGGCGTAAATCCGAAACTTTCACATTTCCAAAAGGCCCTTTCCAGTCATCGTAGGAGTCAAAAATAAGCTGGTTCTCCAGATGTAACTTGGCGGCTTTGTGTGCCACACCGAAAATAATAACAGTTTTGGCTTTAATCTGCTCCAGCGTAGCCGGATAGAGATAGCCCACGTAGGAATAGTCGTCATGGGGACAGAGCACGGCTTTGGTGGTTTTCTTGCTCAGGTATCGGGTGCGCTTTTCCAGTTGGTTGCCCTGGTATTTTTTAATGCGTGCCATAAGGCTGTCCATTTGCCATGGGTATTGGGCAAACCCCACAGTGTCCACCAAGTGCGAACGAATCTTTGTTTTGTGTGCCATATTTTTACAGGAATCTAAAGTTGCCAGCGCAAAGAGGATGGCCAGGAGAAAGAGTATTTGTTTTTTCATCTTTAATTTTTTACAAATTTAGGAAATAGTGGACAACGATGGGCCGTTTTGGCATTCTTTTATTTAGAATCATACAAAATAATTTATGATTTTCTCATTTTGAAGCGGTTGAAATCGTATTTTTGCAACACAAAATAAAAACAGGACAAAAGATGAAATACGATATTTTAGTTTTGGGAAGTGGCCCCGGCGGTTATGTGGCTGCTATTCGTGCTGCACAACTGGGCAAGAAAGTGGCGGTTGTTGAAAGGGCCGAAATCGGTGGTATCTGCCTCAATTGGGGGTGTATTCCCACCAAAGCGTTGCTCAAAAGTGCTCAGGTTTTTAACTATGCCAGTCATGCTACTGATTATGGTGTGAACATTAAGGGTGAGATTACTCCCGACCTTCCGGCCATGGTGGCGCGCAGCCGTGGGGTGGCCGATGGTATGAGCAAAGGGGTACAATACCTGTTCAAAAAGAATAAAATTGACTTGATTGCCGGCTTTGGCAAGGTAAAGCCCGGAAAGATAATTGAAGTTAAAGATGCGGAAGGCAAAACACAGGACTATGCTGCCGATCATGTGATTATCGCTACCGGAGCACGTTCCAAAGAGTTGCCAAACCTTCCGCAGGATGGCAAAAAAATTATTGGTTACCGTCAGGCACTTACGCTGGAAAAGCTGCCCAAAAGTATGGTGGTAGTGGGCTCCGGTGCCATCGGCTCTGAATTTGCCTATTTCTTTAACACACTTGGCGTTCAGGTGACGCTGGTGGAGTTTCTGCCCAACGTGGTTCCACTGGAGGATGAAGAGGTGAGCAAACAGCTGGCACGCTCCTTCAAGAAAGCTAAGATGAAGGTGATGCTGGATTCGTCTGTGGAAAAGGTGGACACATCCGGAAAAGTCTGTAAAGTCAGCATTAAAACCCAAAAAGGTATGGTAGAAGTGGAAGCCGATGTGGTACTCTCTGCCGTGGGAATTTCCACAAATCTGGAAGGAATTGGCCTGGAAGACACCGGAATAAAAACAGAAAAGGGAAAAGTGGTGGTAGATGATTTTTACCAAACCAATGTCCCCGGATATTATGCCATTGGCGATATTGTTCACGGGCCGGCACTGGCGCATACTGCTTCCCATGAGGGAATTACCTGTGTGGAAAAGATTGCCGGACTGGATGCAGAGCCTGTGGATTATGGAAATATTCCGGCTTGTACTTATACCAGTCCCGAAGTGGCCAGTGTGGGAATGACCGAAAAAGCGGCCAAAGAAGCTGGTTATGAAATCAAAGTGGGAAAATTTCCGTTCACTGCTTCCGGGAAAGCCAGTGCTGCCGGCAAAAAAGAGGGTTTTGTGAAGGTGATTTTCGATGCCAAATATGGCGAGTGGCTCGGTTGCCACATGATTGGAGAGAATGTTACGGAGATGATTGCCGAGGTGGTGGTTGCCCGCAAACTGGAAACAACCGGTCATGAAATTATCCATGCTGTCCATCCGCATCCCACCATGTCGGAAGCCATTATGGAAGCTGTTGCTGCTGCTTACGGCGAAGTGATACATTTGTAACAGGAATATTCTAAGATAAAAGCCCGTGCGTTAACGCGTTACGGGCTTTCTTTTTTTAGCTTTTTGCTCTTTTTAGCAGGGAAAATGGAAGGAGCAAAAGGAGCAACCCGCTTCCAAAGATGATACCGGTACCCGGGCCGCCCATCTGTGCACCCCAGCCAATGACAAAAGCCATGATAGCGGCAAAAAATGATTGTGCCTGCGACTGAACTGAGAGTACCGAAGCAGCTGCTTTGTTGTTGGAGGTGCCGGTTACGAAAGCAATACCGATGGGTTTCCGGAGGTTTTCGTTGAGCATGATCAACACAAAACCGAGAATGGACAAGACATACCAGTGCAACAGATAGAAAAAGCCTGCGGCAAATCCCAGGGCAATACCGGTAACCATGGTCAGGTTCATGGGGCGGCTGAAATGGGTAAACTTTTTTAAAAATCGTCCGGCAGAACGGGAGGTTTGCGCGGTAAGCAGGTACAGAAAAAAGTATATAATGCCAACTACCAACGCACTTTTTTGTTTTTCGCGCAGGAGCGGCAACCAGGGCAAGGTAATGGCCAGGCTGACCATGACGGGTTGTATGTAATCTTTCACGGCCTTGTAATAACCGGTGTGCAGCGACAGGCTGGTGAGTATGCGCAGCAAGCTGAACTCCCGGAGGCTCATTAGGATGGTTTCCCAGACTTCAGTGAACTTTTCCTTAACCCTTTTCTTGTTTTTTGTGCCGAATTCGCCATCGAGATAAGCGGGGTAACTCCAGATGAGCAACATGTCGAGAAAGTAAGGGACAGCAGAGAGGACAAAAATAATCCGGTAGCTTCCATAATAAAACACCATAATGCCGGCAACAAGTGAGGCGATAGCTGATCCTGTTTGTGACCAGGAACGCGTGTGCCCGTAATAATCGGTTTTTTGTACCGTCCTTCCCTGACGTTCCAGATACTGAAATATCATGGCTTTGTGAATACCTGAGCGGAAAGCATCGGCCAGCGCGAACAGTACCATGGCGAGTAGCATGAAACCGAAATGGCTTGAGAAATAGAAGGTTGTGAAGGAAAGTATGTAAACCAAAAAGGAGGCAATGAGTGTCTTTTTGCGTCCGAATACATCAGCAGCCAGGCCGCTGGGAATTTCAAACAGCATGATGGTTATTTCCCGGACGGAATACAACAAACCAATTTTGAGATAGTCGATACCTTTTTCAAGAAAAAAAAGGAGGAGAAATGCCTCATAAAAACGCAGGTTTTTCAAAAAGCCGTATAACCCGAATTTGTAATACTGCCCGTTTTTTTCAATTTTTTGCATCCTACAGCGAAAATAGCGATTTTCATAAGTTTCGGAAATATTTTCCTATTTTAGCCAGGGCATCGGAGAAATTAAAATAGAATTTTATGAAAAGGTCGATAATCTCGTATTTGTCCCGGACTTCCCGGACGGGATGGCTGCTGCTCATTGTGGCGTTGCAGGTTCTGTTCATGGTTGCTTTTCACGGACTTTTTCCGTTTAGTGTGGAGAAAATCGGAGCCGTTTCGGGGGGGATGGGCATCCCGGATGCCCGTATGTTTTATACTTTTTCCCAGTTGCGGGATATGTTTCAGCATTACGGTCCGGAAGGGCGCGAAATGTACTTACAGCTTCAGTGGGTCGATATGGTTTATCCGATGGTTTACGCGACGTTGCTGGCCAGCTTGTTGTATCTGGTTTTCAAAAAGACCAGCCTCGAGATGTTGGTTTTTGTGCCTTTTGTTGCTGCCTTGCTTGACTACACCGAAAACATTCTGCTCCGTATAAGCATTCTTTCTTTTCCCCATATGAATAGAATACCGGCGGATGTGGCCGGAGTTGTAACTTTTCTGAAATGGCTGCTTATCTTTGCTGCCCTCTTTTTTATTTTTTCCGGTTTTGTCTGGAAAATAATCCGCAAGTTTAAATCAAGAGAAGCATAAGTTCCGGGTAAGCACGCTCCTCAAATGATTTTTAATTTACTTTTACATTTTAAAATATAAACTTTTGTTATGCCGGGTAATAGTTTTGGAAAAATTTTGAAGTTAACGAGTTTTGGCGAGTCGCATGGAAAAGCCATTGGCGGAGTGATAGATGGCTTTCCGGCAGGTGTGGATATCAATCTGGATTTTGTACAAAAAGAGCTGGAGCGCAGACGTCCGGGACAGTCAAAATGGGTTACTTCCCGACAGGAAGCTGACCGCCTGGAGGTGCTTTCCGGAATTTTTGAAGGAAAAACCACCGGGACACCCATAGGCTTTTTGGTATGGAACAAAGATCAGCATTCAACGGATTACGTCCATCTCAAAAAGGCTTACCGTCCTTCCCATGCCGATTTCACTTATGAGAAAAAGTACGGATGGCGCGATTACAGGGGCGGCGGACGCTCGTCGGCGCGCGAGACCATTTCCCGGGTGGTGGCCGGTGCTTTTGCGAAAATATTATTGAAAGAAGCCGGGATAGAAATTTCGGCTTTTGTCCACAGCATAGGGGACGTCTCCCTTCCGGGAGATTATGCGATGTCTGATTTGTCCAAAACGGAAGATTCGCCAATGCGCTGCCCGGATGAAAAAACAACGGAGAAGATGTTGCATCTTCTGGAAAAGACTGTCAAAGAGGGAGATACGCTGGGGGGAACCATTGCGTGTATGGCCAGAAATGTTCCGTCCGGATTGGGTGAACCGGTTTTTGACAAACTGCATGCCGACCTTGGCAAGGCCATGCTGAGCATCAATGCAGTGAAAGGTTTCGAAATTGGCTCCGGTTTTGGTGCCGCGGGTATGAAAGGCTCCGAACACAACGATTTGTTTGTGAAGCAGGGCGGCCGGATTACAACAAAGAGCAACCGGTCGGGAGGCATCCAGGGCGGTATTTCCAACGGGAACGATATCTTTTTTAAGGTGGCGTTTAAGCCCATTGCCACACTTATGAAAAACCAGCTTTCGGTGGATGCCGATGGGAATGAGGTTGTCCTTGAAGGCAAAGGCCGCCACGATGTAACGGTTGTGCCCCGTGCTGTGCCTATTGTGGAAGCCATGGCCGCACTGGTATTGGCCGATCACTGGTTGTTGGGCAGGCTCTCCAGAATTTAAAGGCATGCAATCTCTTTTTCCCTAATTTTGCCCCTGAAATTTAAACGAACCGGTTGTGGCTGCTTTTGACGCAAAATTTTATCTTTTGTTTCTTTTTTCGGTGATTTTCATTGGGATACAACCTGCGTTGGCGCAGGCCGATTCGATGAATGTGGTGGCTGACTCCGTACACCTGAAAACGGACTCTACTTCGGTATTCTATTTTACCGGCTCGCTTGACAGCCTGACAGCAGGGAACCTTACTTATGTTGATACCACGCTTACCTATTTTAACCAGTTTGATCCTACTGAACAAAAAAACCGGATGTTCAACACGTTGAGCAATGTAGGGCTTGCCTCCTACAACAGGGTTTTTAAACCTTCCACCACAGTTGGCTATGTAATGAAATCTCCTGCTTTTGCCCCCTACATGTGTTATAACAGCCAGGTTGCGTATTACAAATTGATGCGCCCATATACGCAATTGCAGTATGTTATGGGGCCGAAAAAAGAGCAGAGCCTTCAGGTAACATTCTCACGGAAAATGTCCAAACAGTTTACCTTTGGAGCCGATTTGTACCTTGTGAATTCCCCCGGGCAATATGCCAACAGTAAGTCGGATGACAAATATGTCTATTTTACCAGCCGCTACCATACCAAAAATAACCGTTATGCCATTATAGCCAATTATCTGCATAATAAAGTGATTGCCCATGAAAACGGAGGAATTATCAACGACAGCCTTTTCATATACAATGCCGAGAAAGACAGGAGCGTGATTCCCGTGGGACTGAAAACGGCCAGGAACCAGGTGAAATCTTCCGGGTTTTATGTGGGGCAGACTTTTAATCTGCAGAAGCCCGGAATGCGCAGGGATTCCACTCCGCGCAAGCTGGCCGGTGGCAGTGTTTCGTATTCTTTCCTTTACCAGAGAAACCTGATGCTATACACCGATGAGGCTTCGAGGGATACGCTGTTTTATGAGAATTTTCCTGCTGCTTTCGATACGGTAAATACCCATGATTCAGTTTTTCAACTAAAAATCAGGAACCGGTTCCTGTGGTCTTCGCTGGCTTATGGCCAGGATAATACCGACAAAGTATTCCGGGCTTATTTTGGGGCTAATTATGACCATATTGCCCAGTTACTTCCTTATGATTCGGTGAAATATTTTAACAACCAGCTTATTCCCTTTGGCGGGATTGCGCTAAAACTTTTTCAACGAAGTTTTTTGAAGGCTTCCGCTGAAATGGTGTTTGGGGGATACAACAACGGCGATTTGAAAATTGAGGGGAGCCTGCTGCAATATCTTGGCTCCGTTGAGAAAAATGTCGGACAACTCTATTTCCGTGTGAAGTTTGTAAACAGAAAACCTGCCTGGTATTTTTCAGAATACAGCTCAAACCGGTTTAACTGGAACCTGGCCCTGCAAAAGGAACGCATTCTCAGCCTGACAGGCGAATACCGCTATAAATCTGTTCGCACAGGGGTTACTTTCCGTTCTTTGGGAAATTATACCTTTTTTAATGACTCGGTTTATCCGCAACAAGCGGCAAACCCGGGAAGTGTAACACAAATCTATGCCGATGGCACCATCCCTTTGCATTATTTTGGCATTAACCTGCGGGCGGTTTACCAGACAACCTCCATGGCTTCTCTCATACATTTGCCCGTGCTGACCGGCAAAATGAACCTGTTCTTCAAAAAACAAATTTTCAAAGGAGCTGCCCGTTTGCAAACCGGTGTCCAGTTGTCTTATTTTACAAAATATTATGCCGATGCTTATATGCCCGAGTTAAGGGCTTTTTATACACAGCACAACAAGAAAATCGGCGATTATCTCTATCTCGATGTGTACGCCTCCATGAAAATAAGAAGCTTCCGTTTCTTTTTGCAGGGGAGAAACCTTCTTGGCTTTTTGGGCGGCAACAACTATTATTATAATTCTCCCGGATATCCGGGGGCTGATGGCGGATTTTACCTCGGCGTTAGCTGGAAGCTATATAACTAATTATCAGTATTCTTACGTTTACCTTTCCGAAATATGTTTTCTTCTTAATCCAGCTCTTTTTTATACGTTTCCGGCATGAACATGAGGGTAATTACGGCTATCATACAAGAGGCGATTAAATAGTAAACGGGCATCATTAAATTGCCGCCGCTAATTTTTATTAACCAGACAGAAACCATGGGAGTGGTGCCTCCAAACAAGGCCAGGGCTATGTTGTAGCTCACCGAGAGCCCGGTGTACCTGACTTTTGCAGGAAAGGCTTCGGTCATTATTGCGGGGATGACCCCCTGAAAAAGGCCTTCTAATACAGAAAACATCAGCATGGCGGCCAGAATGGCCCAATAAGATTTTTCAAACATGAGCAAAAAAAGCGGATAGGAAAAAACCACAAAACCAATGAGTGAAATGAAAAGAACAGCCTTTCTTCCAATTTTATCACTCAGGTGGCCAAACAAAGGAATAATCAGCATCATAAAGATGATGGCAATGGTGTGGATAGAGAGCGCATCGTCAAGTTTTACGTGCAGAAAAGTATGAAGGTAGGAGGGGAGAAAAATAAAAATCAGGTAAACCGATACGCCAAATGCCCAGCTTAGCAGAATGATTTTAAAAGACTGCATTTTGTAATGGGCAAAAAACTCGGCGAGGGGCATTTTATAGGTTTTCTGCTCTTTCATTATTTTCTGGAAACGTTCATCATCGCTCATGTCTTTCCGTAGGTAAAGGCCGGCAATACCAATGATGGCACCAAGCAGGAAAGGTATTCTCCATCCAAAACTGTTCACTTGTTTGGCCGTAAATACGAAAGTAACGATGGCTGCTATGCCGGCCCCCAGGAGCATTCCCCCAAAAACACCAAAAGTTGTCCAGCTACCGAAGAATCCCCTTTTCCCCTTGGGCGCTTTCTCAACAAGGAAAGAGATGGATCCTGTAAATTCTCCTCCTACCGAAAGTCCCTGTAACAGCCTCAATATTACAAGCAACAAGGCCGAATACCATCCGATACTCGCATGGGTAGGGAGAAAGCCAATCAGGGTGGTCGGAATGGCCATCATGAGAATGGAGATTAAAAGTGCTTTTTTTCTTCCTTTTCTGTCGCCAATATGTCCGAAAATAATACCTCCTATAGGCCGCATAAGATACCCGGCGGCAAAAATGCCAAATGTTGAAATTAACTGGGCAATTTTATCTTCCTGGGGAAAAAACTGCGAACCTATTATGGTGGCAAAAAAACCGTAAACGGTAAAATCGTACCATTCCAGAATGTTGCCTGAGAAACCTGCAATTAAGGAGCGTTTGTCAGCAACTGTTTGATGGGTATTGTTTTTCATAAGTCCTGTATTTTTTAATACCATAAAAATAATAAAAATATAGAATTACCGGGGTATGGTTGCACAATAATAAAAAAGCCGGCTTTTTTAGGCCGGCTTACTATGAATATCTGGTTAACTTTTGGGATATAGCTTTAAACTTTCTGAACGACCTCCACACTTTTCATTCCGAGGTTAATGGCATCTTCGTTCAGCGGAATGAGCTTGTGATGGCGTTCGGGAAGCGATTTCTTCAACCCTTTCAAAACATTTTCATGTTTTACAATAGGCTTTATTTTCAGATAAGCACCTAAAACAATCATATTGAAAATTTTTGAATTACCCATTTCGGCAGCTTTTTTTGCCCCTTCCACTTTGTAGATATTGATATCCTTACGGGTGGGGTGATGTGTGATGCCATTGGGGTCGTAGAGAAGTACTCCGCCCGGTTTTACTTCGTGTTCAAATTTATCCATGGACTGTTGGTTCAGGATAATGGCTGTGTCGTAGGTACGCAGAATAGGGGAGCTGATACGTTCGTCGCTGACAATTACAGTAACATTGGCTGTGCCGCCGCGCATTTCTGGTCCGTAAGAAGGCATCCAGCTCACTTCCTGGTCTTGCATAATGCCTGAGTAAGCCAGAATTTTTCCCATTGATAAGACTCCTTGTCCACCAAAGCCGGCAATAATTATTTCTTCCGTCATTTTTTCGTCATTTAATGGTTAAACCTATTTTACTAATTGGCCATCTACTTTGATGTCGCCAATGGGATAGAAGGGGAACATATTTTCCTCCATCCAATGGTTGGCATCCACAGGTGTCATTTTCCATCCGGAGTTACAGTTGGAGACTACTTCGACAAACGATAATCCGGGTGCGTTGTTCAACTGATTTTGGAAAGCTTTTTTTATGGCCCGTTTGGCTTTGCGAACAGCCGAGGGCGTTTGTACAGACTGTCGTGTAACGTAGTAAGTACCCGGGAGTTGTGCTACCAGTTCGGTGATTTTCAATGGATATCCCATGATAGACACATCCCTTCCGTAAGGGGAGGTTGAAGTTTTCATTCCCTCGATTGTTGTCGGGGCCATTTGTCCTCCGGTCATGCCGTAAATACCGTTGTTGATAAAAATGATAACGATTTTTTCCCCGCGGTTACAGGCATGAATGGTTTCGGCAGTGCCAATGGCGGCCAAATCGCCATCCCCCTGATAGGTAAACACAATATTACCGGGCCACAGCCTCTTGATGGCCGTTGCCAGGGCCGGTGCCCGTCCGTGGGCCGCTTCCTGCATGTCCACGTTCATAAATTCGTAGGCCAATACCGAACATCCAACCGGGGCAACACCGACTGTTTCGTGTTCTTTTCCCAGTTCTTCAATGATTTCCATAACGAGGCGGTGGGTAGTCCCGTGGCCACATCCCGGACAGTAACTGAGCGGTTTGTCCGTCATCAACTTTGTTTTTTGATAAACCAGGTTTTCCGGTTTTATAATATCTTTTAAAGCTATTTCTGACATGGCTTATCCTCCTATTATTTTTTGTTCCAGGGCTTCCACAACTTCTTCGGGAGAATGAATCATTCCGCCCAGTCGCCCAAAATGTTCTACTTTAACTTTACCATTTACGGCCAACCGGACATCCTCTACCATTTGGCCGGCACTCATTTCTACTGAAAGAAATCCTTTTACGCCCTGTTTAACCAATTCCTGAATTTTTTTGGTGGGGAAAGGCCACAGGGTAATGGGGCGCAGCAGCCCGGCTTTGATTCCTTTTTCGCGCAATAGTTTTATGGCTTTTAACGAAACACGCGAACTGGTTCCGTAAGCTACCAGCACATACTCTGCATCGTCGCACTGTAAGGCTTCAAAGCGTACTTCGTTTTCCTCAATCCTGCGATATTTTTCCTGAATGTGATGGTTGTGGTCTTCCATTTTTTGGGGATCAAGGTCCAGAGAGGTGAGGATTCTTCTTTCTCCGTTTTTGGGTTTCCCGTTGGTGGCCCATGCATAACGTTTTTTGACTTCTTCATCAGAAAGCCGGGGAATGGGCTCAAAAAATTCCACTTTTTCCATCATTTGGCCAATGGCACCATCCGAAAGGATCATGGCAGGATTTCTGTATTTGAAAGCCAAATCATAAGCAACCGGAACAAAATCAGCCATCTCCTGCACGGAGGAAGGGGCCAGGACGATTAATCTGTAATCGCCATGTCCGCCACCCTTTGTAGATTGAAAATAATCGGATTGGGCCGGCTGGATATCACCCAGTCCCGGGCCACCGCGCACCACATTTACAATTAATATTGGAATTTCTGCACCGGCTATGTATGACAAACCTTCCTGCATAAGGCTGATGCCCGGGCTGGAGGAGGAGGTAACCACTTTTTTACCGGTTCCCCCACCACCATACAACATGTTGATGGAAGCTACTTCACTTTCTGCCTGTAAAACAACCATTCCCGTTGTTTCCCAGGGCTTGGCGGCCATAAGATATTCCAAAACTTCCGACTGGGGCGTAATTGGATACCCGAAATAGCCATCCGTGCCGGCGCGAATGATAGCCTCTGCCAGGGCTTCATTCCCCTTCATTAATTTTAATTCACCCATATCTCTATATTTTATTTTTTTAAATTATTGAACCTTTACCCTGTAAACGGTAATAACACCATCAGGGCATACTACGGCACAGTTGGTACAACCGGTACATGCGTCCGGAACTGCCATATAAGCATAATTGTAACCTTTGCCGTTTACCTCTTTTGCCAATGCAATGACATCGGTGGGACAGGCCGGGACACAAACGCCACAACCTTTACACTTCTCAATGTCAACTACAATAGCACCTTTCACTTTTGCCATAATTAACGTTTTTATATGGTTCTTAAAATTTTGCACGAAATTACACTTTTCAAAGCGGATTTTTGCTAAGTATTTTACTGATTTTTCCGGCCTCTCTTTATTTATAAAGAGTTTAAATATGTAAATTATTGAAACAGCGATTGATAATGGTTAATTGGCACACAAAAAGGTAAGTAATCACTCGATTAAGCAAAAATTCAGGAGGGAAATATTGGGGTAATTTTAATGTAGCCAGTAAGCCATGCCTACCCCTATGAAAGTGGCAATGGCATAGCCGAGGGTTCCGCAAAGAATGGCCGGAATGACGAGCGATTTCCAACGACGGCCCACAGCCATGGCCGCTGCTGTGGTAGGGCCTCCCATATTGGCATTGGAGGCAATGACAATTTCAGCCAGGTCGAGGTTGAAAAGCCGTCCGAAAATTAAAATAAAAATAAGGTGTACCAGCAGGATTAATCCGGCAAAAAGAAACAGGATGGGGCCTACTTTCATTACAATCAAAATGTTGGCACTGGCCCCTATGGCAGCAAAAAATATCTGCATGAGGAAAGTCCCCATCTGGTCGGCACCCCGTATGGAATTCATCTGTTTGGGGAACAGTGTCGCCACGGCAACCACGAGCAGCGTGATAATCAGTATGGCACTCCCTTTTATCCCGATAAGGTATTGCAGGTAAAAACTTATGGCAGCAGCTAACAGTCCTATGCTCAATGCTTTTCCCATGTCGAGAAGGTTGGGGTTTTCATAACTGTCTTCAATAATTTCGTTGGTCTCCATCTCCTTGTCCGCATTTTTTTGGTGGTCGTTTTTAAAATGTTTTTTTAAAAAGCCCACACCCGGCAGGGCAAAGAGTATGAGAAAATAGAGGGTCATAACCAGGTTGTCGGCGGCAACACCTGCTGTGAGCATATCGCCCGAATGTAAATGAAGTGCCTGTGAGGTGGCTACGTAATTCATGGAGCCGCCAATGTATGTCGAACAAAAAATACCGGCCAGTTTCCAGCCTTCTTCACCCAACGGGATGGTCTTGAAAGCAATGTAAGTCCCGACAATGGTGCCGACACTGCCAATCCCGAAAGCGATGAGCGTAGGGCCTGCTTCTTTAATAATGCGACGGATATTGGCCTTGAAAAGCAATAACGGAACGGCCAGCGGAACAAGATAAGACCACACAATGTCGTAGGTGGGCGAGTTGATGGGGATAATGTACAGGTTGGAGAGCGTAAAAGTTGTCAGGATGGAAACAACTACTGCAGAGAGCTTATTGCCCCATTTTGTTTTTTGTTCGGCCCAAATACCAAAAGTGGCGGCAATAACCAGAATGGCCCAGAGCATCCACGACTGGTCGGGGCCGATAATAGCGTGTTGAAACATATCAAAAAATTAGGGCACAAATGTAAATGAATTTCTAAAAGTTGCTTACTGTTTTGCCCTGCTTCCTGATATTTTCATCGGTTCTGAATAAAATTCAGGGCATTCAATGCAGCTACGGTACCATCGGAAACAGCAGTTGTAATTTGCCGGTAACGTTTGGCACGGCAATCGCCTGCAACAAAAACCCCTTCGATGTTGGTTTGCAGGTTTTCATTGGTTACCACCTCATTCCATTTGTTTAGCTTTACAGGTGTGCTTTGCAGGGCTTGTGTGTTGGCTTCGTAACCGACAAAAATGAAAACGCCATCAATGTCCTTTTTGAAATTGCCGCCTGTTTTCAGGTTTTTATATTCTATGCCCCGCAGGCTTTCATCACCATAAAACGCCGTAATATGGGCCTCCATGATGTAGTCGATTTTCGGGTTGGCCTTTGCCTCTTCCACGGCGTGTTCGAAAGCCTGAAAATGGTCAAATTCATGCAGGATGGTTACTTTGCTGGCGTATTTGGTAAGGGCTACGGCTTCTTCCAGTGCCGAGTTTCCCCCACCTACAACAATAATTTCCTTGTCCTGAAAAAAGTCGCCATCGCAGGTTGCGCAGTAGGAGATGCCACGGCCTTTAAAGCTGTCTTCACCCGGTACGTTCAACATGCGGGAGCGGCCTCCTGTGGCGAGTATGACAGCGGGCGCTGTATAGATATTCCCGTTTTCAAGCTCCACTTTCTTCTCATTTCCTTCAAGGGAAAGGCTTTTCAGCCGAACATTTGATTTAATGGCACAGCCGAAGTCCTTGGCCTGTTTTTTCATTACCGACGAGAGTTGGTATCCGCTGATGTTTTCAACACCGGGATAATTGGCAATTTCGTAGGTAAGTACCATTTGCCCTCCCGGCATACCTGTGTCTAAAATGAGTGTTTTGGCTTTGGAACGGCCCAGATAGATACCGGCAGTCAATCCGGCAGGGCCGCCTCCCAACACAATCACATCAAAATGATTTTCATCCATGGAAGTGAGCTTTTAAATTTTCGTGCAGCGGATAATTTTGTCCGCTGCACGAAAATAGGCATATTATTTAAATTCCCTATCCAATATTTCGGTAATCTGTTCTTTGGTTTGGATGCTGCTGGTGGCGGCAACCACTTCGCCATTCTTGTAATAAATGGTGAAAGGAAGTCCCATGAAACCACGGCATTGGGGAAGTTCACGGATAACCCTGGCCTCAGGATTGTCAAACAGCATGTCACGGAATTCAACGTTGGTGTATTCGTCCTGCAGCTCTTCCATGATGTCGTACACAGGAACACACATGGGGCCCATGCGGCCACAGCAAACCATAACATTTTCATGGTCTTTCAAAATCTGGTTCAGCTCTGCTTCGCTGACAACGTGCTTTAAGTTGGTGGGTAATGTCATTTTTCTTTTTTTTAATAGTTAAACTTGTCCGGTTCCAATCATAAACTGTGCCATGTTGTCTGGTTGTAAATAAACTAACAGTCAAATAACTTTTTATAAGCCATATAATTTATGTTTCATTCGTTGCTGACAAATATATTCTTACACGTGTCATGTTTTAAAGATGAAGGTATCCGCAAAAATCAAATACTTAAGTTTCTGATGGTTTCGGCAGGATGCTTTTCACAGGGTGGAGGCTCCTAAGTGAATTACGTAAACCGGGCTAATCAAATTACGGCTTTTGCCAAAATCGGAACAACGACTTAAATAAAGGACCAAAACGGGGTTGTGTGATTGAGCTAACTTACACACAAACAGCGATATAATATTTTCCAATTATATTATTTAGACTAAATAAAAAAACAGTATCTTTGTAGAAAATTGATTTGGCCATATGGATTATATCTAATTTTGCCGCGAAATCAAAAATTAAAAAAATGGTTTCATTAATTTTAACAAATTACTAAAAACTAAGTAAATGAACCTTAATAATATTATGAACGACCTGGAGAAAAAACATCCGGGTGAAGTAGAGTTCCTTCAGGCTGTGCGCGAAGTCCTGGAATCTATTGAAGAAGTGGTAAATGAAAATCCCCAGTTTGATTCGGCTGCTATCGTTGAACGCCTTGTGGAACCTGACCGCGTTTTGATGTTTAAAGTGCCATGGATTGATGACAACGGTGATGTTCAAATGAACCTTGGATACCGCGTTCAGTTCAACAACGCCATCGGACCTTACAAAGGTGGTTTACGTTTTCACCCCAGTGTGAACCTCAGTATTCTTAAGTTTCTGGGATTTGAACAAATCTTTAAAAATTCGCTCACAACATTGCCCATGGGCGGTGGTAAAGGAGGCTCCGATTTTAACCCCAAAGGAAAATCTGACAATGAAATCATGCGTTTTTGTCAGAACTTTATGCTCGAATTATGGCGGGTGATAGGCCCTGAAACGGATGTGCCTGCCGGCGATGTGGGTGTTGGTGGCAAAGAAATAGGCTACCTTTTCGGCATGTACAAAAAACTGGCAAGGGAAAATACCGGTGTCCTTACGGGCAAAGGCCTGAATTGGGGTGGAAGCCTTATCCGTCCCGAGGCTACGGGCTTTGGCGGTGTTTATTTTACCAAGGAGATGCTGGCCGAGCAAGAGGAGACTTTTGAAGGCAAAACGGTGGCTATTTCCGGCTTTGGAAACGTTGCCTGGGGCGTTGCCCTGAAAGTTACTGAGCTGGGTGGCAAGATTGTTACTATCTCCGGCCCTGATGGCTATATTTACGATCCTGAAGGAATTTCCGGCGAAAAAATTGATTATATGCTTGAGCTGCGTGCTTCCAACCAGGATATCGTTGCTCCTTTTGCCGACGAGTTTGTTTCGGCAACCTTCATTCCGGGCAAACGTCCCTGGGAAGTGAAATGTGATATTGCCATGCCTTGTGCCATTCAGAATGAATTGAATGGCGATGATGCCGCAAAATTGATTGAGAATGGTGTTCTGGCCGTTGCCGAAGTTTCTAATATGGGATGTACACCGGAAGCTGTTACATTGTTCCACGAAAAGAAGATTCCATTTGGCCCCGGCAAAGCTGTTAATGCCGGTGGTGTGGCCGTTTCAGGCCTGGAGATGACACAAAATGCCATGAAACTTGCCTGGACTTCAGAAGAAGTGGATGCCAAACTGCACCACATCATGTCTTCCATTCATAATGCCTGTATTAAATATGGTACGGAAGAGGATGGATACGTTAACTACGTCAAAGGGGCCAACATTGCCGGTTTCCTTAAAGTGGCCAATGCCATGATGGACCAGGGCGTAATTTAAAATACCCCTGTTACAGATTTCTGAAAAAGGATAATTTAACCGCTACTGTCATTGGCAGTAGCGGTTTTTTATTTCTATTATCTCAGGTTAAAGCGGTTTCGAAAGTACATCAAACCGGAGAGGGTGCATTGTTGTTGATGAAAAATTGGGAAATTTGAATGACCTTTTTTCTTTTCCATCGTTTTACTATCTTCGCATTTTTAAATAAATCCTGCCCGTGGCTGTTACGGAACAGCTGTTCCGGGATAGGTGGATTGTCCAAAAAAGATTAATGAGGAGCTATATTCATGGATATTTTGGAAGAAGAACAGTTGCCTGAAAAAGAAAATACTGAAGATAATAAGGATGACCAGGAACAAGCCGGGCAATACCGGAGCCTGCACCTGGGTGGAATGTATGAGAACTGGTTTCTCGATTATGCTTCTTATGTGATTCTGGAGCGTGCCGTTCCGGAGGCACTGGATGGGCTGAAACCCGTTCAGCGCCGTATTTTGCATGCCATGAGCCGGCTCGATGATGGCCGTTTTAATAAGGTGGCCAACATCATCGGGCACACCATGCAGTTTCATCCCCATGGCGATGCCTCCATCGGTGATGCCTTGGTACAACTGGGACAAAAAGAGCTGCTCATCGATATGCAGGGAAACTGGGGAAATACCCTTACAGGCGACAGTGCCGCTGCCCCGCGTTATATCGAAGCCCGCTTGTCGGCTTTTGCCAAAGAGGTGGTTTTCAATCCTAAAACCACGGTGTGGAAACTCTCCTATGACGGGCGAAATAAGGAGCCTGTTACGCTTCCTGTAAAATTTCCCCTGTTGCTGACACAGGGCGTGGAAGGAATTGCCGTAGGACTGGCCTCGAAAATCCTGCCGCATAACTTTAACGAACTTATCGATGCTTCCATACGCCACCTTCAGGGAAAAGATTTTGAACTCTATCCCGACTTCCTTACCGGCGGCATGGCCGATTTCTCAAAATACAACGAAGGCCTGCGCGGAGGGAAAATACGCGTGCGTGCCCGGATTGCCCAAAAAGATAAAAAGACACTGGTCATCTCTGAAATTCCCTATTATACAACAACTTCCTCACTTATCGATTCCATTGTTGCCGCCAACGACAAAGGAAAAATAAAAATTAAAAAAATCGATGACAATACGGCCGAGCATGTGGAGATCGTGATTTACCTTGCTTCCAATGTCTCGCCCGACCAGACCATTGATGCGTTGTATGCTTTTACCAATTGCGAGATGAGCATATCGCCCAATGCATGCGTTATCCTCGATGGCCGGCCGCAATTCATTTCGGTAAAACAGATTCTGCGCGCCAATACCGACCACACAGTTGAATTGCTTAAGCAGGAGCTGGAAATCAGGCTGGGGGAGCTGGAAGACCAGTGGCACAATGCTTCCCTCGAAAAAATATTTATTGAAAACAGGATCTACCTGTTGATTGAGGACTGTGAATCGTGGGATTGTGTCCTTTCGACCATCGACAAAGGCCTGGCCCCTTATGCAAAAGTATTGCGCCGAAAGGTTACCCACGATGATCTGGTACGGCTTACCGAGATTAAAATTAAGCGTATTTCCAAATACAATGCCTTTAAAGCCGAAGACCAGATTAAAAAAGTAGAAGAAGAAATTGAAGAGGTAAAAAACCATTTGGCGCATTTGATTGACTATGCCATCAACTATTTCCGGCAAATAAAGAAAAAATACGGCAAAGGCAAAGAACGTAAAACCGAAATACGAAATTTTGACACGATTCAGGCCAACATGGTGGCTGTCGCCAACCAGAAATTGTATGTCAACCGGGAGGAGGGCTTTGCCGGTACCGGACTGAGAAAAGATGAATATGTTACGGATTGTTCGGATATTGATGACATGATTGTCTTTCGCACAGATGGTACTTTCATGGTTACCAAAGTGGCACCCAAAGTATTTGTGGGCAAAAATATTCTGCATCTCGATGTTTTTAAGAAGAATGACGACCGTACCATCTACAACATGGTTTACAGGGATGGCCGCCAGGGAAAATATTACGTGAAACGCTTTGCTGTTAAGGGCGTTACGCGCGACAGGGTTTATGACCTTACACGCGGGGCCAAAGATTCGAAAGTGGTTTATTTTTCGGCAAATCCCAATGGCGAAGCGGAGGTTGTCCGTGTCAACCTGCGCCCCAGGCCAAAAATGAAAAAGACCCATTTTGATTTTGATTTTAAAGACCTTGCCATAAAAGGCCGTTCTTCACAGGGGAATATCCTGAGCAAATTCTCTGTGCGTAATGTGGTGAAACGCGAAGAGGGGGTTTCTACGCTCGGTGCTTTGGATATTTGGTATGACGATACGGTCAGGCGGCTGAATACGGAGGAGCGGGGCACATATCTCGGTGCATTTAAAGGGGATGACCGGATACTTACCATTTTGTCTTCGGGCGAGTTTAAACTTACCGGTTTTGACCTGGCCACTCACTTTGATGATGAGATGTTGTTGATTGAGAAATATGACCCTAAACAAATTATTACGGCTGTCTATTTTGATGGCGCAAAGGAGAGATACTACGTAAAACGTTTTGGTATTGAGAAGGATATTTCATCTGATAAAAAATATCTTTTTATTTCTGATGCCAAAGGGTCAAAGCTGGTTGTTTTTTCTACAGATTATTTGCCACGGATAGAGATGGAAATGAAGTCTAAAGATGGAAATGAAGTAACCTCTGAAGTGGTATTGCTGGCCGATTTTATCGGGATAAAAAGCTTTCGCGCCAAAGGAAAACAGCTGTCAAACAAAAAACTGAAGAAACTCAAACTCATTGACCCCCTGCCTTATGGGCCTTTGGAAGAGGTGGAGGAGGGGGCTGATGGCACAAATGTCCCGGAAGTAAAGGATGATAACGGGGAAAAGCCTGAACATACTGCCAAAACCAATGTGGATGACAAGACAAAGGATGCCGGGCCGGCGGTACAGAAAAAAGAAAAGCCGAAGGATAAGCCGGAGGATGACGAAATACAGCTGGAGCTTTTCTGACAGAAAAATATCTTTTTTAATCTTTCTTAAATTTTTCCTGAATTGCAGCAGATAACCGGGGCTTATCCCTATCTTTGCAGAAGAATAAAATGACTTTTAACCATGACAAATAATAAAATCATTGACATTACGCCTGATGTGAAATGGGTGGGGATCCTGGACTACGATTTGGTAACTTTTGATGTGGTCATGTCCACGGACTATGGCTCCACGTATAATTCCTATTTTATTGATGCAGAGAAGAAAACGGTCATCGATACTTCAAAAGCCACCTTCTGGGAAGATTATGAGCGAAAAATCAGGGCGGTAACCGATCCGGCCGATATCGAATATATTATTTTGAACCATACCGAGCCTGACCATTCCGGAAACCTGAAACGGTTGTTGGAGATAGCCCCCAAAGCAAAAGTGGTGGGGACTTCGGTGGCCATTCGGTACCTGAAAGATATGCTTGACTGCGACTTTGAGTCCATTGCTGTGAAAGACGGCCATACGCTTGATTTGGGAAACAAACATCTCCGTTTTATATCGGCCCCCAATCTGCACTGGCCTGATACCATGTACACTTATCTTGAGGAAGATAAACTGCTGTTTACGTGCGATTCGTTTGGCTGTCATTTTGCCGATGAGCGAATGTTTGACGATGAAGTGGATGATTTTGATGTCTCTTTTCGCTACTATTTTGATGTGATTATTAAGCCTTTCAGCAAATTTATGCTAAAGGCTATCGATAAAATAGACCAGCTGGAAATCAGCATGATATGTCCCGGCCATGGCCCTATTTTACGCAAAAGCTGGAAACATTATCTGGAAATGACACGCTTATGGTCAGAGAAATTTATGGGCCAGCCCGTAAAAAATAAGGTTTTTGTCCCTTATGTTTCGGCTTATCATAACACGGGGGTCCTTGCGGAGCGCATTGCAAAGGGCATCCATGCTGCAGGCGATTTTGAGGTGGATTTGATGGATATTGAGCATGCCCACCTTGGCGAACTGGAGATGAAGCTTACGCAATGCAATGCGGTTATTGTTGGAAGCCCTACCATAAACCAAAATATTCTGCTGCCGATTTACCGGTTATTTGCTGTGATGAACCCTTACCGTGACCATGGGAAACTGGCGGGCGGTTTCGGCTCTTACGGATGGAGTGGCGAGAACAAGAAAATGCTGGAGATGAATTTGACTGCTTTGAAATTTAAATATTTTGAAGAGGGGGTTTTTATTAAATTTTCGCCCACAACTGCAGAACTTGAAACTGCTTTTAATTATGGCCTGGCATTTGGAAAGCATTTGCTGGGATCCTGATTGCGGCATGGATTTTGTTTGTTATCATGCAAATTATTAAAATTTGAAGCCATGCAGGCAAAAAGTTTTTCCGTACGGATTTTCTTGGTATCGTTTCTGCTGTTGCTGGCTATGGCCTCTTTCGGGCAATCAGAACGGAAAATGGCCAAAGAATTTGTTGCGCAGGCTTCAGGTATTTCCATAAGGGTTGTCCCCCCCGCTTTTCTCTATAAATATAATCGAAAAACGGATATTCTGGATACGATCAGTTACCGGAATAAGCGCGAAAAGGATTCCATTCTTTGGGTGCATTCCAAATTTATCCGGCATATTGTGGATTCGGTTTTCATCCATAATTTTAAGGCCGGTT
Organism: Bacteroidales bacterium; assembly: GCA_015493525.1. Lineage (GTDB taxonomy): Bacteria > Bacteroidota > Bacteroidia > Bacteroidales > F082 > Sulfidibacterium. The sequence continues at coordinate 212,125 of WGCY01000053.1, read as the reverse complement.
ATGTTGGCGAACTGAAAAAATATGGCATGAGGGTGGTTGCCGGTGGAGATGCCCTGAAAAACAACAATTATACGGTAAATATTGCCCAGATCGAGCTGGAAGAGCAGTATTATCTTTTTGCTGATACGGCCTATTATGGCAATGACGTTTATGTCCATCACCAGTTTCTAAACGCACTTGATGTGAGTACATGGTTTTCTCTTTATGGTCCGTTGCTGCCCGTAAAATCGGGGAAAGTTCTGTTTGCCGAGAATCTTTTAACGGATAACCTCGATGGCCATTTTGATCTGGACCCTTATTCGGGCGATATCAAATATCTCTATAAAATTGACAGCCTGACCGTAAAAAAAATATATGCTTATGCCCGAAACTTGGGCCGGACGTATGCGGGATATACGTTTGATTACCTGTTGAACAGGTATCTTGATAAAATGGTACCGGCTTCGCACCGTACAAAACATTACTGGCGTTACGATCCTTACCGGAAGAAGTTTTTCTATGCTTTGGATGACCGCTTTATCCCCCTGCATTAACTTTCCGTGGGGTATGTCCTTAAAATTTTCTATTTTTACCAGGTATGAATGAGATACTGATATATGTGCCCCGGATTACTAACCGTGTTCGTTATATTTTCAGGTTGGTATTTAAAGACCTGTTAAAGATCCCTTATGAGGTTACCAATAATCTGGATGCTTTTCAGAGTGCTGACAAACCAAAGATGATGTATGGTTTGAAAGCACATACCGATGATATATTTTTTAAGGCAGCGGGTTTGCTTTTTGAAAAAGGTGTACATAGCCTGGAGTACAATGCGTTTGATTATAAGGGAGATAAGGCTTTTTTCCAGGTTTACGACGAAGATGCCGTTTTACCCTTTGATGTGTTTTCGGCCATATTTTTTCTCGTATCGCGTTATGAAGAATACCTGCCTTTTGTCCGTGATTATCATGGCCGGTTTGCGGCACCGTTAAGCATGAGTGTTGCGTGGGGAATTCTGGAAAAGCCCATGGTGAATATTTGGGCGTTGGAGATTAAGGATATTATTCTCAAACGTTATCCCGGTTTTGTTTTTCCCGTTAAAAAGTTTCGTTTTATCCCCACCTACGATATTGATGCTGCCTGGGCTTATTCCCAAAAGGGGTGGCTCCGCTCGCTGGGAGGCTTTTACCTTTCGTTGAAAAACCTTGATTTAAAGGAGTTTGGCAAAAGGGCCCGCGTTTTGTCTGGAAAAGAAAGAGACCCGTTTGATACGTTTGACCTGCAACGTGCCTATCAGAAGAAATTTCATCTCCATCCTGTCTACTTCATCCTTTTTGGAATTTACGGACGTTTTGACAAGAACATTAATTTCCGTAACAGGAAATTCCGGCGATTGGTAAAATGGCTGGCAGATTATGCGGAAGTCGGATTGCATCCCAGTTATAATACGGTTGACCACCCGGAACTTCTCCGGGAGGAACTGATGAACCTTGAAGATCTGCTAAAAACAGATATTACCATGAGCAGGCAACATTTTCTGCGGCTCAACCTGCCCGACACTTACCAGAACCTGATTGAAAACGATATTTCGGATGATTATACCATGGGTTTTGCCGCTTTGCCCGGTTTCAGGGCGGGGATATGTGATACCTATCCGTTTTATGATTTGGAGCTGGATGTGGAAACAAAATTGCGCCTGCACCCTTTTGCCGTGATGGATGGAACATTACGGGATTACCTGAACCTGACACCGGAAGATGCCATCAACAAAATCAAAAAACTGATTGCCGAAGTGAAAAAGGTAAACGGAACTTTTATTTCACTGTGGCACAATGAGTCGCTGAGTGATGCAAAACGTTGGAAAGGCTGGCTGCCGGTGTATGAAGCACTGCTCGAAGAGGCAACAAACCCATAAAATACAAACCGGTGATTGTTTACCTGCAACAGGATGAAATTGATAAGGCAAAATGGGACGCCTGTATCCGCAAGGCTTTTAATGGTAATATTTATGCTTTAAGCTGGTATTTGGATATTGTCCATAAGGGATGGGAGGCCCTGGTGGAAGATGAAGAAGATGAATATGTCCGTGTTATGCCCCTCACCGGAAATACTAAGTACGGCATTCATTACCTTTTTCAGCCTTTTTTTGCACAACAGTTGGGAATATTCTCCACTAAAATATTGGATAACGATATAATGAATGCCTTTGTTGCCGCCATTCCGGAAAGGTTCCGCTTTGTGCAGGTTAACCTAAATATTCACAACCAATTACATTCCAATCAATACAGGCTGGTGCCCAAAAAGAATTACCTGCTGGATTTGATTCCATCCTATCCTGCATTATCGGCACACTATGCAACCAATACAAAACGAAACCTGAAAAAGTCCCTTGCTTCCCATCTGTCCCTTGTAAAAGGCATGGAGCCTGTTTTGCTGACCCAAATGTTCCGCCAAAACAAAGGGCGCGAAATTAAGCACTGGCATGAAGAACACTACCAACGCCTGCACCAGCTGATGTATAAAGCTATATTTAAAGGCTTTGGACAAATATACGGGGTTTACACCGGGCAAAATGAGCTGTGTGCGGGGGCCTTTTTCTTAAAAGACCACCAGCACCTTGTCTTTTTGTTCTCTGCTGTAACACCTGAAGCCCGCCAAAATGCAGCCATGACCTTTTTGCTGGACACCATTATAAAAACTTATGCGGGGACGGCACTCGTACTTGATTTTGAAGGTTCTGAAGATGCGAACCTGGCACGTTTTTACAGAGGGTTCGGCTCCAAAGAAGTAACTTATTTACACCTGGAAATCAACCGGTTCCCGTTTCCGGTGAACCATCTCGTGCAACTGATGGCCGGGGGGAGAGTGGGGAAAATGTACCGCTTCGGTAAAAAGGGATGAAATCAAAAAGATTACGGAACTTTTTTCCGCTCCCTGAAAAATTTCTTCTATCTTTGTCTAAAACTACAATCTATGGTTAGGGAATTAGGAAAAACCAACACTGTTTTCAATCAATTTCTTTCAGAAATAAGGGATGTAGATATTCAAAAGGACAGCATGCGTTTTCGGCGAAACCTGGAACGCATGGGCGAGATTTTTGCGTATGAAATCAGCAAAGGATTTTCTTATGTCAAGAAAGATGTTACAACGCCGCTTGGAATTGCGCATATGGAAGTTCCCGGGCAGCAGCCGGTACTTGCTACCATTTTACGTGCCGGCATCCCGTTTCATCAGGGATTATTGAATTTTTTTGACCATGCCGACAATGCCTTTGTGTCGGCTTACCGCAAATACGATGGGGAAAAGTTTGTTATCAAGCTGGAATATGTCTCATCGCCTTCTATGGAATCACGGATACTGATTATCAGCGATCCCATGCTGGCTACGGGCGGTTCCCTTGTGGCGGCCATCAAAGGCCTGATGGAGAAGGGAATGCCCAAAGAAATTCATATTGTTTCGGTATTGGCAAGCCATGAGGGAATTGAAGTCCTGAAAAAAACATTTTCAAAGCATAAAATAACCATTTGGACAGGGGCCATTGATGATGAGCTCACGGCCAAAGCCTATATTGTGCCCGGCCTTGGCGATGCGGGAGACCTGGCTTATGGTAAAAAAGAGGATTAAAATTGAACAATTTAAAACTGGTCAGGGAAAATATACGGATATCCCTTAATTCTATCAGAAGCCATCTGGTGCGGACTATCCTGACCGTTGCCATTATAGCGTTCGGCATCATGGCCCTTGTGGGTATCCTTACCGCCATCGATTCGGTCGAATATTACCTGACGCAGAATTTTGCCATGATGGGTTCCAACACCTTTAACATCAGGAACCGGTCTTTACGTGTCCGGATTGGCCATCACCGTTCCCGGGCAGCATCGTACTCTATCATAACTTACAGGCAGGCAGTGGCTTTTAAGGACCGTTACAGTTTTCCTGCTGTCGCTTCTGTCAGTGTAACGGGAACGGGAACGGCGACCATAAAACATAAATCACAAAAGACAGATCCCAATGTGCGGGTAACCGGTGTGGATGGGAACTATCTTGCCACGGCCGGGCTGGAACTGGACAGAGGCCGTAATTTCCAGCCTTCAGAAGTTACCGGCGGCAGCCATCTGGTTATTCTCGGTAGCGATGTCGTAAAAAAATTGTTTAAAAATAAAGAAGACCCCATAGGCAAAATTGTCTCTATTGGGGCCGGTATGTACCGCGTAATCGGTACTTTACGGGAGAAAGGTTCCAGCCTCGGCTTTACGGGCGACCGTGCTGTTTTTTTGCCGCTGAACAATGTGCGCCAGTATTTTTCCCGCCCCAATATGAATTATACCGTGAGCATCATGGTAAAACAACCCGGCCAAATGGAGGCTGCCATCGGCGAGGCCACAGGACTGTTCCGGCAAATTCGCAAAGACCGCCTGGGCGAAGAGAATTCATTTTCAATTGTAAAAAGCGACAATATTGCCAATATGCTCATCGGCCTGACGTCAAATATTACCATTGGGGCTACGGTAATCGGCCTGATTACCCTGTTTGGTGCCGCTATCGGGTTGATGAACATTATGCTTGTTTCCGTTACCGAGCGAACGCGGGAAATAGGTATCCGCAAGGCCATAGGGGCACGCAGGAAAACCATTCGTAACCAGTTTTTGTTTGAAGCCATTGTGATTGCCCAGATAGGGGGCGTCCTCGGCATTGTGGCCGGTATTGTCATGGGAAATATTATCTCCTTTATGACGGGGAGTACCTTTATAATCCCCTGGCAATGGGTATTTGGCGGTGTCCTCCTGACATTTGTCGTGGCCCTTGCTTCGGGAATTATCCCTGCAAACAAAGCTGCCCGTACCGATCCCATCGAATCCTTGCGCTACGAGTAGGGCGGGTACCAGGGGCTAAATCAATCCGTTTTCAGGCAAAAAATACTTTCTCTCAACTGAATATGACTGATTTTGAAGTTTAACCGGTATAGGTTTTGCCCTGCAGCATCTGGTTATCGCTTCAATTGATGACTTAGATGGATGAAATCCGTTGAATGTCGGCCATTCGGATATTTCTTCTTGTTTCACCCCAACAAATATTTTTTGATAAAAATTATTCAACTCATCCTTTTCGCGTAGAAAAGGGGAGAGGCTGTTTGGCGTTAGCCGAAAATAGAAATGGAACCTGCAATCTTCCCCACTCGGGCATAAAAAGTTGTATACAAAAGGCACTTCTTTAGGGATTACAAAAGTAAATTTATAAAAAGTTAGTTTTGTATACAAAAAATACAAGACGATACAAATATACCCAATACTCGTTAAAAATACTGGTTTACAATTAATTAAGCTCCCCTAACGTTTCAGGGCGCTGTTGACTTACAGGTTACAATTATAAATTATTAAGATTAAATTTAATAAACTACATTTAAAATACTTATAATCAGTTTGATAAATAATTAAATCTATAAAACAATATAGATTTAATGTTGAAATCTGACAGAAATACCCCCGGTTGTAAATATTAACATTAGTCTATTGAATAATAATTTATTATAAATTGAAATAGAAAAAATACTTTAAATATATAGTGTTTACAATTGTACAATAAGTTTTTTCCGGCAAACTTTGAAAAGATAATCAGATTATTATTACATTTGTAAATTAAATAAGCAAAAATGGTAGAGCGGATAAAAACGATTATGGCCCATTATCAGTTGCGGGCTGCCCAGTTTTCTGATGCCATCGGTATGCAGCGTTCTGCTGTATCGCATGTTTTGTCGGGAAGGAACAAACCGAGCCTGGATTTTGTTTTACGCATCAAGCGACATTTTCCTGAAATAAGCCTTGACTGGCTGACTTTGGGTGAGGGCGATATGTTGCCGGAGGGGAGTTCTGCTCCTGTTCCTGTACCCCGGGAACTGGCTGCTGACCGTGATGTGCCTGAAAAATCAGCGAATGCAGGGGCGGACAATGTGGCCGGGGGGCATTTCTCAAAGGAGACAGGGATTGTGGCCGGGGCTGCCGAAGTCAGGGATGAAGAGCAGGCTTACTATGGTACTTCAAAGCCGGACAGGCAGGTTATTGAGGTGTTATTCTTCTATGATGATGGTACTTTCCGTGCTTTTAAGCCCGGGAAACAAACGAATGGGGCAAAATAAAAAAGGCCTGCATTTATTGAAATACAGGCCCTTGTAGGTAATTGACATGTTCGGGTTATACCCATTCTCTTTTTGAAAAGAAAAATCCGGCTTCTATCTGTGCGTTTTCGTCGCTGTCAGAACCGTGAACGGCATTTGCTTCAATGCTGGTGCCATAGTTGGCACGAATGGTACCTTCAGCGGCATCGGCAGGGTTGGTGGCCCCTATAAAGTCGCGATAAGCTTTGATGGCATTCTCTTTTTCAAGAATGGCAGCTACAATGGGGCCTGATGACATAAAATCGGTCAGTCCGTCATAAAAAGGGCGTTCCTTATGGACAGCATAAAACTCCATGGCCTGTTCTTTGGTCAACGTGGTGAGTTTCAGTGCTTTAATTTTAAACCCTCCTTCAATTATCTGTGCGATAATTTTGCCCATGTTACCATTTTCCATGGCTTTGGGCTTAATCATAGTGAATGTGATGTTTCCGGTCATTTTAATTGATTTAAAAAAATTTGTGCAAAGGTAAAAGAATTAACCTAATTATCCGGGTTAACAAAATAAGTTGACCTGCTCCGGCACATTCTGCTTTTTATCGCTTATTTCTGAAGAAATTTGTCCATTTTATTCTTCTCCATATCCGGTGTAAATCTTTATCTTTGTGCGCTAAATTGAATTGTGTTTATGTTTGATTCCCATGAAATAGAAGCGGTTAGCCTGTTGCTGTCCGTTCCCAAAAAGATAGTACTTGTTTCTCATAAAAATCCTGATGGTGATACGCTGGGCGCTGCATTGGCCATGATGCACTACCTGCGCAAAAAAGGCCATGAGGTTACTGCTTTGGTCCCCAACGATTTTCCGGATTTTTACCAATGGTTGCCGGGAGCCGGGGAAATGCTTGTCTTTCAACGTAATGCTTCTGCGGTAAAGCGTGTATTGCAGGAAGGGGAGCTGCTTTTTTGCCTTGACTTTAATGCTTTGGACCGTACCGGAAATATGGCTTCTTTTCTTGAGAAATTCCCGGGTACCAAAATCGTTATTGATCATCATTTGGAGCCTTCCGATGAGTTTGACCATTATTTCTGTTCTACAGGAGCTTCATCGACCGGGGAGCTGGTATATGAGTTTATTGTCGCGCTCGGTGACCAGAAACTTTTAGACAAAGAGGAGGCTTTGGCCCTCTATACCTGTATTATGACTGATACGGGTTCCTTTAGTTATAATTGTAACCATGGACGTACTTATCATATTGTGGCAGAGCTGATTGACCTTGGAATAGACGCGGCCAACGTCCATAAGCTGGTTTATGATACCTACTCTGAAAACAGGTTGCGCCTGCTGGGTTTTGCCCTGAGCAACCGGCTGATAGTATGGGATGACCTCCATGCTGCCGTTATCTATCTGACCAAAGAGGATTTAAAGCGGTTCGACTATCGGGTGGGGGATACGGAAGGACTGGTAAACTATGGCCTTTCTATGGAGAAAGTCAATCTTGCCGTCTTGTTAACTGAAAAAGACAACCAAATCAGAATGTCATTCCGTTCCAAGGGAAATTTCTCGGTAAACCGCCTGGCACGCGACTTCTTTGACGGCGGTGGCCACAAAAATGCATCGGGCGGTACTTCAAAGACGGGTATGGAAAACACTTTGAAAAAGCTCAACGAGGTGCTGAAACGCTTTAAGGAAGCATTAGATTACACCGTATCACTCTAGAAAATGAAAGGATTCCTGACATTGCTTCTTGTGTCGTTTGTTCTGGGCTGGTTGGGCTGCGACAGCCTCCATCAAAGACCATCCCAACAACCGGTAAAACCATTGACAGAGAAACAGTTATTGGAGTTGAACCGGAATTTGTTAAGACAGGAAAGAAAGCGTATTGATGCTTTTGTCAGTGAGTACCATTGGCCCATGAAAGAGAGCGGAACGGGATTAAGGTTTCAGATATTGCGCCATGGTAAAGGCCCCAAAGCCCGTACCGGACAGGTGGTAAAAATCCGTTATTCGATAAAATTGTTGAACGGCCAGAAAGTTTATTCGGGCGTAAAAACCTTTAGAATAGGTTATGGCAAAGTCGAAAACGGACTGGAAGAAGGAATTCTTTTGTTAAAAAATGGGGATGAAGCAAGATTTATTTTACCTTCGCATCTTGCTTATGGTCTGTCGGGAGATGGAGACAAAATTCCGCCCCATACACCCATTATTTATTATGTTCAGATTTTAAAACTTAAATAAACATTAAAAAAATGAAAAAAATTCTTTTGGTTGTTTTTGCAGCCGTTATTGCAGGTTTTTTTATGACTTCCTGTAACCAAAGTTCGAAGCATCCCGGTTTTTCAAAGACCAAAACGGGGCTGTATTATAAATTTTACCATAAGAGTAAAGACACCACCCGGGCACGTTTGGCCGAATATGCCGAAGTTGAAATGGTTTATGGTTCGCCCGATTCTGTTTTGTTCGACAGCAGAAAATTACCGGCTGCACGCCAGCCCATGAAAATCCCTTTGATTAAGTCGATATACAAAGGCGATATTTATGAGGGGATAGAGATGATGCATGTGGGCGACAGTGCTGTATTTCAATGCAATGCTGATTCTGTTTTCAAAAAACTTTTCCGCATGAGGAAGCTTCCGAAGTTTATTGACTCAACAAAAGATATTTACTTTGCCATTAAGCTGATAAATGTAAAAACACCGCAACAGATGCAGGCCGAAGAGAGTGCCCGTATGATGAAATTGCAAAACAAAGAAAACAAAGAGCGGGAAGCTTATCTCAAGAAAAAGAACATCAAAGTCAAACCTACTGCCGACGGGCTTTATTTCATTCCTAAAAAAGCCGGAAAAGGCCCCCATCCCAAAGCAGGAGAAATTGTTTCCGTTCATTACACAGGCTATTTGCTGAACGGACAAAAATTTGACAGCTCGGTGGATCGTGGAAAACCATTTGACTTCACCCTGGGCAGGCATCAGGTAATTCCCGGCTGGGACGAAGGCATTGCCCTGATGCGCAAAGGGGGTACGGCTACGCTGATTATCCCGTCGTCATTGGGATATGGTGCACGTAACATGGGCCCGATTCCTCCTTTCTCCACACTGGTGTTTGATGTGAAACTGGTCAACATTAAAAAGCCGGCTGCCGGTACCAGAAAGAAATAAAAGTTTAGAATTTCCATAAAAAAAGCATCCGGTGAAAACCGGATGCTTTTTTTATGGAAACCTATTGCCGGAAATTAAATGTTGATAAATTTAGTTTTACTGTTCGGTAAGCGTATAGACGATGGTTGTCCCGTATAGTACTCCGGCCGGAATAAGTACGGTAACCCCCGTAAGTTTGTACTGTACATGAATTTGGCTAATAGAGCCGGTTCCCGAGAAGAATGACTGGTCAGTATTTGAAACCTGTTGGTAAACTGTCCCATCGGTAATCGTAGCACCGGGTGTTATGGCTGTCCCATTATCAGTTCGTTGTAGCCAAATTTCAAGCCGGTTATCCCAATCTCCTTTTTCTCCGTGTACATCCAATTTCCATGGAAACAACTCCGAAGTGGGACTTTTGCTAATATCGATACTTGTTACTGTAGAGGAGCTTTCATAAACACCCGGAAAGTCATTTCCTGCTTCGGTAATCTCACTGGCTTCAACATTTTTTGTCCAGTCTCCGGTTACGGTGAGTGTGGCCTGGCTATAAACATTCTGTACGCCAACTAAAACCAACGTTATCAGTAGTAACTTTCGGATATGAATTCTGTTTAATTTCATCATGCTAATCAGCTATTGTATAAACTACTTGGATGGTATTAGAGTTATCAAAATCAAGTTTACTGTAGTCCGTTATTTCCAAATTATAAGTCAACTGATGCCCGTTGTTAGGCCCGTTTCCTGTATAGGAACCACGGATACCCGAAATGAGTGTTTGGGCAGTGGCAGACAAAGTGATTGTTCCGGATGAAGTACCGAAAGTGCCGTTTCCGGTGCCTGAATAGGCAGAGGCAATAACCGAAAGCTTCAGCCCGGGAGGAACAGAACCGCTTCCAATGTTTACCGTAATCGAGCGGTCGGCATCACCTGACTGGAGACAGCAGGTATAGTTCAGCCACTTGGAGTTGTCTGTTTTGCCTTGCGCCGGCAATCCGGCCTCTGTAGGAGCTGTAACGGGCAGAGCTATGACATCATTGTTTGGCTCAATATCCATAATGGTTATCCTGTTTAGTTTTATGGATACGGTGGCATTATCCGTTACCTGGGCCGAAACAGGAGCTATGGTGCCCCAGCCTGCAAAACAGAGAAGAATAAAAATGACAGTTTGTAATTTTGGTTTCACGATAGATACTATTTGTTGTTTGATTGTTGCGGGGTATTATCTGATAAATCAAGATTATCTCCTACAAAGATAATTTTTCTTTCCTTTCTAAGCAATATAATCGGGATATTTACTTTTTCTCCGGGTTTTAAGTTCAGGTTGAATTCATCCTTTTGGATAATAAATTTTTCGGACAATCCATTGGGATAAGCAACCAGCGTCCAATTACCGGGCCGGACATCCGGGAACTGGAATGTACCGTCATTTTCTGAAATGACCTTGAACGATTCTTTACCGTTTTTAAGCTCCAGGATAAGCCGTCCCGGTTTGCTTGTTTCGTTGAGCAGGGAGGAATCACTGGCACTTTTGTTTACTTTAATTTCTCCCGCAACCTGGGCAGCTGTCGTCATTCCGAAAGTAACATAGGATTGCTCGCCATCCTTTACATTAACCAGGATAGGCACCTTTACATCGGGCAGTTCGTGTACACCAAGGGTACTCCTGTCGATGAGCAGGTAATAACTTCCGGGCTTAATATTTTTCAAAGAGAATACGCCGCTGGTATCGGAAATTACGGTATGTCCGTTAAGGTGCATAATGACCCCTCCAACGCCTTTGCCATCAGCATCCCTGATTTTTCCCAATACAGAACCTGCTTTACCTGTTCTTTTCAACGGAATGCCCCAATGCCAGGTATAAGTAAGTTGAATAGAATAGTCGGTAGCATTTAACTGCTTCTGCAGAAGGGCATAATTGGCCAATAACCTTACTTCATGATGCCGGGTTATTTTCCAGTCCACATCTGCATTAAACAAACTTCTGTTTCTGTAATAGTCTATCTCTTCGTAGTTGTTCTGGTACCACACGTTAAGCCGAAGTGTTTCCATAAGAATGGCAGATACCGAGGCTCCGTAAATCCATGAATTTTGAATTTCTGTCGAATAACGGTTGTTGGAGAGGTAACTGACAAAACCACCAAATTGGATCCAGTTGGTCAGGCTATAAAAAGCATTCGCCGAAACTCTAAATGTATTGGAGTACTTTCCGGCTGCCAGTAGTATATTCTCAGTTTTACCAAATTCACCATTTATGTTGTATTGCAACTTATTAATTTTATGTGAGAAATATAACCGGACAAGGTTTTCTTTAAAGTGGAATTTTTGATTAGGAGCCCTGTCCATAGTAATGCGGTGGTCGTAATAAACACGCAGGTCCATGTTGCGTGAAAAGCGGTAACCGGCCCCTATGTTGTATCCCTGATTGTAGGGTGCCGTCCCAAAAAGTGTGTCCACAGCGGCATTTTGGTAATCTTGTCTTATGTTGGCGTTGACACTCAGTCTTTTGGTGATGCGCCAACTTCCCATAACTGTATAAAATAAAGAATTGGTATAATATCCCGGATAGTCCTTTCCGGCATAGACCAGTGTGGCAGCGACATTTATTTTTTTCCAATTGCTTACAAAATTTGTATAAGCACCAAACCCTCCTTTGCTTCCGAGAATACCTTTTGAAAGTTCAACTTGGAGCAATGAGTTCTTGATGGGATGCAGGTTAACGTTCAAGCTGAAAAGATGGGCATCGCCACGGTTTTCGCTAAACCTTTTGAACAGATAGCTGACCCCCACAGTATTTTGTTTATAGAACCGATAGTTGCCATAAGCGGCCAGTTCACTTTTTATGGCGGGATAAAACCGGGGTTGTTGATAAAATCCCCCAAACATAAACCGTTTGTAATGACTTTGGGCCTGTACGCCCCGTCCATAACGGGACATTTCCGTAAGCGGAGACAAGCTATACGATTTATCACCAAGGAAAACCTTAAACTGTTTTTGGCTATAAGCAGCATAATACTGGTCGTATAATCCGAGTGAAGAGAGGTTAAACTGGCTGGGGCCTCTGGCGAGGAAAGTCAGGTGCCGGGTTTTATTTACATCAAGAAATCCGTTGCCATAGATATTACCCTGAAATCCGGATCGGAATTCCCCTTTGTTGCGCCGAAGCAGATACCTTACGCTGGCATCTATGGGGAACCTAAAATAAAGATCATTTTCTTGTTCCATCACCGGAATGACCTTAAATGAATGGTATTTGTCGATGAGAACACCCGGTTTACCGGCAAGTTTGGCAGACAATCTAAAACTTCGGTTAGTCGCTTGTGTAATACTCTGCTTTAATTCTGAGGAAACATCGATTATCCTCGAAGAGTCAGGTTTTAGTTGAAAAGATGATTGTCCTTTTATTTCACAGTTTGACGTTTCCAGAACCACTGTTTGCACTGAATTACCATTGTTGCTGACAATATATTTTGCCGTCGCCTGGTTTCCTGCCACCACATAATCAGAGAATTGGATAATTTGCATGGAGAGTTTTACCACTTCCTGAACTTTTACGGTGAAATCAAAAGCTGCTAGGTCTGTCCCGTAGCTATTGTTTACCTTTAACTTTAGCGTATAGGAACCGGTGGGGGTGAAATTGGGAACCCGAAAACTGACCAGTGCCGTTTGGGATTTTCCCGCTTCTAACTTTATAAAAGAGGTGTCTGAAATGGCCTGCCACTTATCAGGAAGCAGCAGTTTTGTTTGAACGGAGAGGAGAGAATCTGTATGGTTTTGCAGATGATAAACCAGAGATCCGATATGACCGGGTTTTATCTGCACAACTCCCTTTCCGGCCGGAACAAGTGTAACATTCTGCCCAAAAGTTGGTATCGTTGAGAAAATAACCTGAAAAACAATATATGCAATGAGGGACCTAATCATGTTTAAATTCCAGAGAAAGGTTTATTCCAAATACTTTATTTCCGCCGGGATCAGCTACCAGTAACGCCTGATAATGACCCGGTAATATATTTTTCAAAGGAAGGCTGATACGTGTGGAAGTTCCGGGATATATTTTGCGTGGGAGGCTTTTAAAAATACCGGCAGGTTGTCCGGAATCATTAAACAGTTTTAGTTTTAAAACAGGCTGTAGGTAGGTCTCGCCCGGATTTTGTATATCAACTTGCAGGTATCTCACCGAATCTTTTCTAATGAGTTTTGCATGGAGGAATTTTAATTCCCTTTTACCCGTATTGTCAACATTGGTAATAACCTGAATGGCATACCTGAAAACGGTTTGGATATTCACCCCTTTTGATAGTTTACTGGTATCTATTCCGCCATTTACCCCCTCTACCATGATGACACTCCAGTAACTTCCCACAAGTGAATCATGGGGGACTTTTATCTCATACTGGACATCGATTTTACCATGAGCAGGAACTTTTACATAAGTGGCGTTCAGGTCAATCCATTTAGCGTTAGAACGTTTTAAACTTCCGGGAGTGTCATAAAACGATTGCCCTTTATAATTAAAAAGGTAATCTTTTTGATAAATTTTTGCGTACTGATCCTTATTGCCATAATTTGCAATAATAATATTGCCCGAATAATTTCCCGCCGGACTAACTTTAAATTCATGGGATAATCCGTTTTCAATAGAAATTTCGGCAAAGGCTTGTGAAAAAGGAAAGATGAGCGCAATTAAGCACAATAACCATACTTTCCGGACAAAACATGTTTTCATTTTTTTCCTTTCAGTTAATCACAAAAATTAAAGGTATTTCCGCACACCGGATGAACAGCGTCCGGAAATACCCGTAATATAAATAGTACAGTTTTACCGTTTAGTTATCAGAAAGCGTGTAAGTAACAGTAACGGTAGTAGATTGATCGAAATCAAGGCTACCATAATCGGATGGAGCTGTTAATGACATGGTATACGTTAAGTTATGCCCGTCGTTTACTCCGCTTCCTGTATAGCAACTCTCAACGCCCGTAACAATCTGCTGGGCTGTTGTTGAAAGGGTAATGGCTGCTGTCGGCGTTCCGACGTTGCCACCACCATTTCCGGCATCTGCAGATGCTACTACCTGAATCTGCGTTCCGGCAGGAACGGTACCATTGGTAATGGAAACAGTAACGTTTCTTGTAGGTTCCGTTGTAGAACCAATAATAGAGGAGTAGTTCATCCATAATGAATTATTAGTAGCTGTACTAAAATCAAGAGGATTACCTGCTTCTACAGGAGCCGTAGGTTCCAGTGCAATGGTTGTGTTTGCCGATGGCTCAATATCTAACAAAGCCACTTCGGGAACCGTAATGTTAATGTCGTGCGCATCCGTGTTGTTGTCTTGTGCGTACGATGTCATCGAGATGCCTGTTATCATCGCAATGATCATGGAGAATTTTAATAATTTTTTCATCATAATAAGAATTAAATTAAACAATAATTTTTTTAAGGCCTTTAACCCATCTGAATTCAGTAATACAAACTTAGGGCTATCTCCGGCTATATATGCTGAGAAAAAAAATATTGTTCACATTTTAAAGTTCATAACTTTAGGTAAGCGGGGCGCGGGTTTCAGCGTGATGTTGCCCGCTTTTTTTCTTTAAGAGGAAGACCGCCGGGATGGCTATAAAAGCAAGTAAACCAGATAGCTGAAAAGTTTTTTCCAAACCTATGGCATCGCCGATGTAGCCTGCCGCGAGGACCGATAATGCACCGCTAATAAAATTGATGGTGGTAAATCCGCCGTTCATAAGTGCCGGTTGGTTGGACCCCTGTTCCTGTACAAGTGCCAACAAAACCGGTGTGGAGGCTGCCAATACAAAACCAAGGGCCAACAGGGAAACGATTTGCAGAGGGCCTGTCCATAAAAACAGAAACATAAAAAGGGGAGAAATAATGGCCAGAATGAGCAGCGTATTAAAACGGCCAATCCTGTCGGAGATACTTCCCGAAACAAATGTACCTATTACAGCGGTTGCTTGTAAAACTGATAGCGAGAATGCCCCAAAAAGCAGACTGCTACCCTTTAACCCTACCATAAAAGTAGGGAGAAATGTGGAGAGGGTGGCACGCATGACGGACCTGAACAACATATATATGGTAAGCGCAATAAAAAAGCTCATTCCCTTTCCGGCACGGCTTCCCGAAAAGATTTTTATCATAACCGGTGCCGGCACGTGAAATACAGCCGAACTCATACCTATGGTAAAAAGTAAAATGCCCAGCAGTAAAATATTGGGCGCAGCACCCAGCAGGCTGCCACTTATGGCTGTCAACAGCGGGGCGAGAATGATGATGGGCCGCCAGGGGATTTTGTGCGCAAATGTACCAAGTACTACACTGAAAAGTGAAGGAATGCGCTGGAGGAGGCTGAGCCAGCTGGCATCGGCAAGGTTAATGCCATATTTCTTGAGCAAAAGCGGAAGCAGGGGTGCAAGGAATGATGAATATACATCATGCACAAAATGTGCCGATGAGATGGTGATAACTTTGCTCCGGTTAAAAATGTTTTTGTTCAACGGGCAAATGTACTGATTTCTGGTGTTGGCTTGTCGGGCCATTGAAATTTACAGGAAGAGATAATTCTTTTTGGAGAAACTGCTGGCAAAGATGGGCTGGAGAACTTAGTTGTATTTTCCTGAGTCTGTTTTGAACAGGCCCCAGCGTGTGTTCATCCTCAGCGTATGCGTCTTAAATTTTTTGTTGTCAGGTGTTGCAACGACAAAACGAAACCGGTCGTAAGCACTGTTTTGGTTGCCGAGAAAGATTTTAAAAGGCTGGGTAAGAAGGGGAAACTGGTAAATATTTCCCGGTTGGAGCGTAACTTCCTTCTCTACTGTTGTCAACAGCGGTTTTATATCTACAGTTTCTGAGTCATGGTTTTCGTTCGTCAGCTCAAGATAAAAATTGCTGATTGGGATGGCCTTGTTTTTTGGCCTGAGTTCAAGGATGATTTCTGTTATCGTACTTTTTTCTTTTTTGATATAGATAGATATAATTAGCTGTGAATAAGACTGCTCTGAGATGGGAAGGATTCTTTTTTTGTCTTTTCTAAATAAATACAATGCGGCAAAAAGAATCCCGAAACCGAAAATAACGATGTACCCAATGGTTGTTTCCATAGGCAGCAAAAGTACGTAAATGTTAATTTTCTTTTACAATTCTGAAAGTCATAGAGAGGGGAAAATGGTCGGAAAACCGCAGATGGTATTTTTTATACGAAACCACTTTTAATCCCGGGGAGGTGAAGAAGTAATCGATACGCAGAAAGGGCAGGGGGCCTGCGTAGGTGGCACTTAGTCCGGTGCCCCGCTCCACAAAAGCATCTGTAAGCACAGAGGCCACACGATGGTAGGCATTGGAAGATGGCGTATCGTTAAAATCACCACATAAAACAACGGGGTAGGGGCTTGCCTTAACATACTTTAAAACAAGGCCCAACTGTCGTTCGCGGAGCCTGAACGCTTTTTGCAGTTTGCGATAAATATCCAGAAAATGTTTTTGTACTTTGGGGTTTTCCCATGACGACGAAGAGGCATTTGTCAGCAAGTCGAGGTCGGCTTGTTCCAGGCTTATACTGGCAAGGTGCACATTTATCAGGCGCAGCGTATCATTTCTGACAATGATATTGGCAGAAATCCCAAAGGTGCGGTATCCCTTGAACTTCAGAAAGCGGCTGCCATAAATTTTATATCGTGAAAAGATGGCCAGGCCTGTGTTGGTACCTTTTTGGGTGTAATAACTCCGAAAGACGAAATTTTTGCCCAAATTTTTCAAAAAGAGGTCTGGATTGACTTTTGCATATTCCTGAAGGCAAATTATATCAGCTTTTTTATTTTTCAGGAAGGAATGAACCCCGGCATTTATCTTTGGGTTATACGGAGCTTCGTTCTGGTTAGTAAATCCCTGGACATTGTAACTCAATATCCTGATATCCGATTTTAACGGGATGTTTTGCCTTTTGTGAAAGCTAAAGTTATCTTTGATATGCGGAATCCCCATCAGCATGACAAGCAGGGAAAGCAACAAACGGGCATCCTTGCGCACTGTCCAGAAAGCGACAAAAAAAAGATTGACGAAAAAAATTATCGGATATACCAGGCCGAACAAGGCTATCACGGCAAAATGGGCCGGCGAAGCTTTGGCTGCAAGGTAACTGATTAACAATAGGATCACAGCCACCCAGTTAAAGGCCATGAACGTACTTCGTAGAAAATGTTGTTTGTTTCGGCTCAATTAATCTTTGTTGCTTGATTTGAATAACAATTCTTTTTCTGCCTTTGAAAGGCTGGCATAGCCCGATTGGGAAATCTTATCCAGGATTTTGTCTATCTCAGCCTGGCTGGCAGCCCTTTTTCGGTTGTATTCTTCATCGGTCATAGGATGCCCGGAAGCCGGACGGGAGGTGTCAAATTTTCTGAATTTTCTCTTCCGGGGATCCATGTCCGGCATCTTGATGCCATCAAAGATGTGGAGAAAATCATTGCCGTGGCGTAATGACAAAGCCCAGACGAAGCCCCACAGCGCACCTCCCAGATGGGCAATGTGCCCGCCCGGGTTGTTGGAGGGGATACTTAAAATATCCAATAAAACAAAGGCTACGGCAACCCATTTCAGCTTTACTTTTCCCAGCAGAAAAAGATAAACGGTGTAGTCAGGAACGTAAGTTGAAATGGCAACGATAATGGCCAGAATGGAGGCGGAGGCACCGAGTGCAACAGAATGCTGACGAACAGAAGCAAAGGCGGGGAAAAGATTGAATGCCAATACAAAGAAAATGGCACCTGCCAGCCCGCCAAGCAGATAAGTCAACAGCAACCTGCGCTGGCTCAAATATTCAGTAAACAAAATACCCCCAAAATATAGCATGACCATATTGAAAAGCCAGTGCAGGAAACCTTCATGCAGAAACATGTAAGTAAACACAGTCCAGGGCTTTGAAGCAAGTTGCGACAAACCCGAAGGCAAAGCCAGATAGCTTCCCAACAGGGTGAGGTTGGAAGGTTCGGCAATACCGCCAAGCCAGGTGATGAGATGGACAACAGCCGTCAGCAGGAAAATCAGGGTATTGACAAGAATCAGGCGTGACAGGACGTTTTTTCCCAGAAAAACCTTCCTGATAAATTCATTGGTATTTAGCGGTTGTCGATAGTATCCCTGCATATCCTTATCTTTATATTTCAGGGCCAAAAAGATGGCCTTTCTTTTTCCAGTACATGATAATCAAAAAGCCTACCAGCATTCCGCCAACGTGGGCAAAATGTGCCACATTGTCGCCCGGACGGTTGCTGATGCCTGAGAAAAGTTCAATCAACCCGTAACCTATGACAAACCATTTTGCCTTGATGGGAATGGCAAAATAGAGATAAATAAGTGTGTTGGGAAACATCATGCCGAAAGCAATGAGCAAACCGAATATGGCCCCCGAAGCACCAATCACCACCATTTGGTTCATCATTTCGGCTTTATAAGTCGAAAGGAAACTAATGATTTGCTGTATATCGGTGGGAGCGGCCGTACCACTTGCCAGCAGGTTCATGTTGTGGTTAAACAGGTTCAAATCACTTTGCGAAAGGGCTGTGGTCAATGCATTCAGATGGAACCCATAGTGGTGGAAATAAGCTTCGATACCCTGAACGGTGGGATGGGCAATAATGGCATTGATCATGTCGAGGTTTCCACGCAGGTGAAAATGAATCCAGAAAATATAAACGATGCCCGATCCTAAGCCGGTCAGCATGTAAAAAATCAGGAATTTTTTCCCGCCCCATACGTTTTCAACCACATTGCCGAACATCCACAGTGCAAACATGTTGAAGATGATATGCGACCATCCGCCATGCATAAACATGTAGGTAACAAATTGATAGATCCTAAAACCGGAAGCTCCGGGATAGTGGAGGCCGAGAATGTTTATCAGGTCAATATGGTATTTCCTCAGTGCCAGTGTGGCCAGAAAAAACAAGGTGTTGACAATAAGCAGGTTCTTAACAACCGGTGGTAATATTTTGAACCCTGTGGGACTGTAGCTTTGCATAATTTCTTTTGTTAACTTTTTTACCCTTTCAAAAATTGTTCCAGCTTTTCTAACGGGATAATGCTCAGTATGCGTGAGCCATCCGGGGCCTGTTCGGGCAATTTACAGGCAAACAGACTGTTAAATAGGTAGGCCATTTGTTCGTTGTTTAGCATTGTCCCCTGTTTTACAGATAGTTGCGATGCCAGCGATTGCGAAAGCCTGATGGTATTGTCCATACCGGGCTGGTTATGTTGTTTTTTAAAATCTTCGATGATACGCTCCAGCGTTTCCCTGAGGTTGCTGCTGTCAAAATTTTCGGGAATCCCTTTGATGACTACCCGGTTGGACCCGAAACCATCAAAAGTAAAACCCAGGTGCTTCAGCAACTCTTCCATCTCTTTGAGTATGGACATCTCTTCGGCAGAGAAGTGAAAATCCTGTGGAAAGAGCTGTTGTTGCGATGCCTGACGGCGGTTGGTCAGCAAAGACAAATAATATTCGTACAATATGCGTTGGTGTGCCCTGTGCTGGTCGATGAGCATAAGCCCCGAACGTACATTACAGGCAATGTATTTCGAATGTACCTGGAAAAACGTACCGGGTTGTTCTTGCGACAATGTCTGTTCTGCACGTGCCTCTTTTTCACTGTCATCTTGTGCTGCTTTTGCCTGAAAAAGTTTTTCCCAATCCTGGTGTTCCCTTTTCTTACGGAAGTTTACATCCTCTGTTTCCGGTTTACGGCCATCCTGTTTAAACGGGTTATAATCGGGATTGAAATGGATTTCGGGTTGTTTGATTTCGCCTGATGCCGGCATTCCGAGTGTTGTATTCAGTTCAGGGTCTACGGTAAAATCAATGGTCGGTGTCAGGTTATGCACGCCAATAGACTTTTTTACGGCAGCATGAACAATAGCGTAAATGTACTGTGCATCTTTAAAATTTACTTCTGTTTTTGTGGGATGAATATTTACATCAATATCCGATGGGGCAACTTCAATATGGATAAAATAGGAGGGAAAGGCATCTGTTGGAAGCAGTTCACTAAAAGCGTTGGTAACGGCATGGTTAAGATATGGGTGCTTGATAAAGCGTTGGTTTACAAAGAAATACTGTTCTCCGCGGGTTTTTCTTGCATATTGTGGCTTGACGATAAAACCTTTGATATGTGCCAGATCGGTTTTTTGTTCAACCGGTAGCAGCCGTTCGTTATAAATTTTTCCGAGGATACCGACGATACGTGATTTCTCCGTTGTCGCAGGCAGCTTATAAACCAGTTTGTTGTTATGTGTAAGTGAAAAGGCGATTTCGGGATGAATCAAGGCCACGCGGTTAAACTCTTCGAGGATATGCCGTGTCTCTGCGGTATCCGACTTCAAAAAATTACGGCGGGCAGGGACATTGAAAAACAGGTTTTTTACGGAAAGGGTAGTCCCTGCTTTACACGGGCACGGTTCCTGGCTGATAACCCGGGAGCCTTCTATGCGCAGGCATGTCCCCAGTTCCTCTTCGTGGGGCCGGCTTTTGGCTTCCACATGGGCAATGGCCGCAATAGAAGCCATGGCTTCCCCGCGAAAGCCCAGTGTATGAATGGTAAAAAGGTCTTCTGCTTTTTGAATTTTGGAGGTGGCATGGCGTTCAAAGCACATGCGCATGTCCACGGCCGACATGCCACAGCCGTTGTCGGTAACCTGTATCAGCGTTTTTCCGGCATCTTTAATAAGGATATCTATTTCAGAAGCCCTGGCATCCACGGCATTTTCCAACAACTCCTTTACTGCCGAGGCGGGACGCTGTATTACCTCACCGGCGGCAATCTGGTTGGCCACCGAATCGGGGAGAAGTTTGATGATATTCGACATAACCTGCAAAATACTTACCTCGCTACAAGACCAAATAATTTAAGAAAATTGTCGATAAGCCCGGTGAAGAGTATGACGTATATACTTCCAAGAATAAAAACCACATAAATAAAATAGGTAAGTAGTTTTGTGGCCTTATTGCTTTCAGTATTCATGTCTTTTTGCCATCGACCTGACATTTTCAGCCGCAATTCTTCTTCTTTTGTCAGTTTCGATGCGTACCCCAACTCAGCTTTTCTGCGTTCCCATTCCTCTTTTTTGGGATCGTAATACCGTGGCTGGTAACCAAACTTTCTGGCCTTTGGTGTTTTAAAAAAAACTAAACGCATGTCAATTTGTTTTTATATGGCAAAAATACGACATTTTAGGGGAGGCCGTCAACTTCATTGAAAATGGAAGAAGAAAGTCTTTTTCTACATCCGTTCCGGAAGTTGTATTCCCAGCAATCCCATGGCAGTACGCAGCACCTGCGAGGTGAAACCGGACAACAACAACCGGAAATCGCGTTTGGCGGGATCTTCCTCCTTCAGGATAGAGAGCTCGTGGTAAAACTGGTTGTACTCTTTGGCCAGCTCGTAGCTGTAATTGGCTATTTGTGCCGGACTGTAAGCCGTGGCAGCTGCCTCCACCGTTTGTGGAAAATCGTAAAGGAGCTTTATCAGCGATTTTTCTTTCTTTTCGAGCGAAAGCCCTGCCATTCTTTCGTTGTCCGGTGTTATGCCTGCGGCTTTGGCCTTGCGGAGTACCGACCGGATGCGGGCATGTGTGTATTGAATAAATGAACCGGTGTTGCCGTTAAAGTCGATGGACTCCTCCGGGTTGAAAAGCATGGTTTTTTTCGGGTCAACCTTCAGGATGAAATATTTCAAAGCACCCAGCCCGATCATTTCAAACAAATTTGCCGATTCTTCAGGCGTGAAATCATCAAATTTGCCCAGTTCGCTTGATGTCTTCTGTGCTGTGGCTGCCATCTCTTCCATCAGTTCATCGGCATCTACCACCGTCCCTTCGCGTGATTTCATTTTGCCATGGGGCAGCTCCACCATTCCATAGGAGAGGTGGTAAATACCATCGGCCCAGCTTTTTCCCAGCTTTTTCAAAACGTGTTTCAGTACTTCAAAGTGATAGTTCTGCTCGTTGCCTACCACGTACATAAGTTTTTGGGGATGATAATCGTCGTAGCGCAGCTGTGCGGTTCCCAAATCCTGCGTCATGTAAACGGAAGTACCATCTGCGCGAAGCAATAGTTTCTCATCCAGCCCTTCATTCGTCAGGTCGCACCATACTGAGCCATCTTCTTTTTTATAAAAAATATTTTCTTCCAGGCCTTTGGATACCAACGCTTTGCCAAGCAGATAAGTTTGTGATTCGTAATAGATGTTGTCGAAATCTACCCCCATACGCTGGTAGGTTATGTCGAAACCGGCATAAACCCAGCTGTTCATCTCCTTCCAGAGTTTCCGTACCGCTGCATCGCCGGCTTCCCATTTCACCAGCATTTCTTTGGCTTCGAGGATAAGCGGGGCTTTCTGTGCGGCTTCTTTTTCATCCATGCCCTGTTTGACGAGTCCGGCAACTTGTGCTTTGTACTTTTTATCAAAGAGGACGTAGAAATCCCCCACTAACTTATCGCCTTTTTGTCCGGAGGTCTGTGGTGTAATACCGTTGCCCCACTTTTGCCAGGCCAGCATCGATTTACAGATATGAATGCCGCGGTCGTTCACGAGGTTTACTTTTATCACTTTCTTACCGGCGGCTTTCAGGATTTCTGCCACGGACCATCCCAGCAGGTTGTTGCGGACATGGCCGAGGTGCAGCGGCTTGTTGGTGTTGGGCGAAGAATATTCTATGACTACGGGCGGCTCATCACGCTGCGGCTGAAAACCAAAATGCTCCATCGCCATGGCCGATTTGAAAAAAGAGAGCCAGTAAGTGCCGGCAATCTCCAGGTTCAGGAAGCCTTTGATAACGTTGAACCCGGTAATTTCTTCCACCTGCTCCATTAACCATTGGCCCAGCTCATTGGCTGTGGCTTCGGGGGCTTTGTGCGACAAACGCAGCAACGGAAAAACCACGACGGTGAGGTCGCCTTCAAATTCGGGACGGGTTTTCTGAATTTGAAAAATAGCCGGTTTCACCTCCTGTTGGTACAGGGTTTTTACCGCTTTTGTCAGGGCTTCCGTCAGTTTGGATTCAATCATGGCATACTGCTTTTTTTGAAAGGGCAAAATTAGGAAAAAATTAACTTATTTTTGCGGAACAAACAAGCGCATGATATGGCCATCCCGTTAGCAGAACAATTACGACCCCGCACACTATACGAGTTCATCGGACAGGAAGAACTGGTGGGCAAAGAGGGTATTTTGCGAAAGGTGATACAGTCGGGGAATATTCCTTCGATGATTCTCTGGGGGCCTCCGGGTGTGGGCAAAACCACCCTGGCACATATCATTGCCGGACAGAACAGCCTGACATTTTATACGCTGAATGCGGTGAGTGCCGGGGTGAAAGATGTACGCAAAGTCATCGAATCTGCTTCGCAATATGCCGGCAACGCCATCCTGTTTATTGACGAGATTCACCGTTTTAGCAAATCGCAACAGGATTCGTTGCTAAGTGCCGTGGAGAAAGGTATTGTCCGGCTCATTGGGGCTACCACCGAAAACCCTTCGTTTGAAGTAATTGCCCCTCTTTTGTCAAGATGCCAGGTGTACGTTTTGAAACCACTTGAAGAAGCTCATCTGAACATGTTGGCGGAAAAAGCCGTTAAACTTTTGTCGGAACAACACGGATTGCCCATCGAGATAAAAGAGACAGAAGCTTTGTTGCACCTTTCGGGCGGCGATGCCCGCAAACTGTACAATGCGCTGGAACTTTTTGTGGAACAAGAGAAAAAAGGTGCTGAAAAACTTATCCTCAACAACGAAAACCTGAGCCGTACCATCCAGGAAAACCTGGTGATGTACGACAAAAAAGGGGAGAAGCACTACGACATTATTTCGGCTTTTATCAAATCGTTGCGGGGCAGTGATCCCAACGCAGCGGTTTATTGGCTGGCCCGCATGGTGGAAGCGGGAGAAGACCCCAAATTTATTGCCCGCCGGATGCTGATCCTTGCCTCGGAGGACATCGGCAATGCCAACCCCAACGCACTATTGCTGGCCAATACCTGTTTTGATGCCGTGAGCAAGATTGGCTGGCCCGAAAGCCGGATAATCCTTTCGCAGACAGCCATCTACCTTGCCACTTCTCCCAAAAGCAACGCGGCATACAGGGCCATTAAAAGTGCGCAGTCGCTGGTGAAGAAAACGGGAGACCTGCCGGTGCCGTTGCATTTGCGTAACGCGCCTACCGGTCTTATGAAAGATATGGGCTACGGCAAAAATTACCGGTATGCCCACGACTTTAAAGGCAGTTTTACGGATTTGGAATTCCTTCCGGATAAAATCAGCGGAAGCACACTTTTTGAACCGGGCAATAACCCGCGGGAAGAGGAGATGCGTAAATCGTTGAGGAACAAGTGGAAAAGCCGGTACCGGTATTAGAATGCGGGGATGTTCAAAAAGATAGTTTTTGAAGGTTCACGCTAAAAGCGCAAAGGTTCCGCAAAGTTCGCAAATCATTTTGCTAGAATGATTTAAGTTTTACGTTTTTTGCGTTAAAGTTTTGCGCACTTTGCGCGAAACCCACTTTTTGAACGGCTTCAGTTGGTGAGTATTTGGTAATGTAATGTTAGTCTTTGGCAGGGACAATTTTGTACCGTTTCAAAACAGGTACTACTTTGCTGGAATTCAGCGTGAAAGTATATTTCAAAAGCCTGTCGGAAACCAGGTTGCGCAGGCGGTTGCGATGGGATGATTTGTCAATGTACCCCAAAAGGTCATCTTTGGCCATATTCCACTGGTCCAGTGCCATTTTCGCAGAATCACAATCGGTAACAAAGCCATATTTGTCCATCATAATTTCCGATAAAGCACCGGCAAAAAGGCTGTCTTCCATATTAATCCTGTTTTTCCAGCCGGCACATAAAACGACAACATTTTTGTCCTGTTTGTTGAGCCATTCTGCCAATGCGTTTAGGTTCACAAAACTGCCTATGGCTATTTCGGAAGCCGAGGAAGCCATTTTGATGGCTTTTGTCCCGTTGGTGGTGGAATAGACTATCTCCTTGCCCTTAAAAATGGCATGAAAAAAAGAAGTAGCCGAATTGTCCAAATGGGCAAACTTCACCTTACTGCCACCACGCTCGGCAGCCACAATATACCCCAGCCTGCTGAGAAAACGGGCATGGCGGATTCGCTTTACCGGAATGATGGCTTTTACGCCGTAGTCCAGTGCGGCGCAAATAGAGGTAGTGGCACGGAAAACATCCGTTACCACTACCACGTAAGGTTTTTTTGTCGAGATATTCGAGAATAACCTGGGTGCAAGTATGACCTCGATGGTTCTTTTTTTAGCCACAGCAAATATTTATGCTTTATAAAAAGGCGGACGTGTTATTACTGCTTTCAACAGCTTATTCCTTACTTTTATGTAAATCTCACTGCCTTCTTTCCAGAAAGGCTTGTCAACATAAGCCATGCCAATACCTTTGTGCAACATAGGCGACATGGTCCCGGAGGTTACGTGCCCAATGATGTTTCCATCTGCATCGGTAACTTCGTATTCGTGGCGCGGGACACCTTTGTCCACCATAACAAATCCTTTCAGCCGGCGGGGGACACCGTTGGCTTTTTGGCTTTCAAAAAGCGGACGGTCGATGAAATCGTTGCCATCAACAAATTTGGTAATCCATCCAAGCCCGGCGGCAATGGGGGAGGTGGTGTCATCAATATCGTTGCCATAAAGGCAGAAACCGGATTCGAGGCGCAGGGTGTCGCGGGCACCCAGGCCGATGGGCTTGATATCAAATTCTTTACCGGCTTCCAAAACGGCGTTGTAAATTTCTTCGGCTTTGTTGTTGGGCATGTATATCTCGCAACCGCCCGAGCCGGTATAACCTGTGGTGGAGAAGATAATATCGGGGACACCGGCAAACTCAACCACCTTAAAAGTGTAATATTCCATGTCTTCCACACTTGTCTTTGTCAGCTTCTGCATGGCTTTTAACGCCAACGGCCCCTGAACGGCAAGTTGTGAAACCTCATCGGATACATTGGCCAGCTTTGCACCGACATCGTTCCGGCTGTTGATGTGTGCCCAGTCTTTGTCGATGTTGGAAGCGTTGACCACGAGCAAATATTTCTCTGTATTAAAACGATAAACCAGTAAATCGTCCACAATGCCACCCTTGCCGTTGGGAAAGCAGCTGTATTGCACTTTTCCGTCTGTGAGGGCAGCCACGTCGTTGGTCGTAACTTTCTGTACGAGTTCGAAAGCATGTGGGCCTTCCACCCAAAATTCGCCCATGTGGGAGACATCAAAAACACCGAGTTTTGTACGGACAGCTTTGTGTTCGGCGTTGATTCCTTCAAATTGCACCGGCATGTCCCAGCCGGCAAATTCCACCATTTTTGCACCCATCTGGCGATGCATGGCATTTAATGCTGTTTTTTTCATTTATCTGTTTTTTTGTCCATTAAAGAACGCTCCTTAAATCCTTTGCTTTTTATTTTGTGTATTTTCCGGCAATCAAATTCAGGTTTGTTTTGTTTTTAAAAATTGCGTCGCAAAGGTAATGATTTTCAATAAAAAACAGGAAGGCCAAAATAGGGGAAATCAAATAGTTTTCAACAGCTGGTGGCCAATATTGCAATGCAGGCATCGTTTGTTATTGCAGTAGGATGTCTTCAGCCGGATCAACGCCTGTGACTGCATTGCATTTTCCGGTTTTATGCCCAATGTGCTGAAATTACGGGTGATATAATTCTTTTCTGATGGAATGGTGCCGAGCCATTCCAGCGCCTTATTACATTGTGTTTGCCGGTTTGTTTCTTTTCCGTACACAAAGACAAAGGGGATGATGGTATTGATAAGGACAAGGTGAAGGGAAGATTTCCCCATTTTTTTCGGCCGGGATGTTGCCGGCTTGTCAAAGCGAAAATGTGTTTTCCAGTAATCGGAGGTTTCGGTTTGTAACAGGCTGATGACATCGCTGAGCCTTTCTGCTTCGAGAATCTTTTGTAAAAGGGCCGTTGACCGGTAAAAAAGACGGGCAAACTGTGCGATACGAATGGTGGGGAAGTTGGGCGGGTGCATACGCATAAATTTCCATGCTTCAGGTTGCATGGGGCGGAGCGCATATTTCTGTGCAAGAAACCGGTATTCAGCTTGTAATTGCTGCGGGTAATCTTCTTTAAAATCCTGTTGCAACATGCCGGCCTGTCCAAAAAGCAAGGCCTCTATCTGCAAAAGCCGGTCTTTGTGCTTTGAGAGCACGGCGAAGGGCAATGAAAGGGCCAGCTGCCCGAAAGCCTCCGTGTTGGTTTTGAAACCGTAGCTTTGTAACAGTTTGCGGTAAAATATTTCCCTGAAATCACTTTTGCTTTCGTGCAGCATCTGTTGAATTTCCACTGTCTTTTGTTCCAACCGCTCAATGGCAAGGCGATGCAGCCATCCCATTATCTCAAAATGGCCGACTTTAGCAATATCGTTTTGACAGGGAATCCACTGTTTTGAAAGCAGAAATTTTTGATACGTTTCAAAAAGTTGTTCATCAAATTTCCCGTCTAACACCAACGTCGTAACGGGTTTCCCGTTTTTACGGAAAACAGGCCGGTCGTCCTGAAAAACGACATGTAAAATGATATTGTCATATCCTGGGTCTGTCTGATGCCCGTGGCGGAACCAATCCGATGAGCGTACATGAATTTCGATATTTCCAGCCCACAGTGTGCCATCAATTCGGATTTTACCATTAAAAAAGTCAGGGCCGCTGTCGTTATTCTGTTGACCGGGATGTTGAATGTAGATGTTCTCTTTGTTGCTGCCTGTCAGCGTTTTTCCCGGCAGGTGGTACTTCCACAGGTAATATAGGAAATCTTCGTTCATAATCAGCGTTTGGTTTTTAGGCCCCACAAGGTATGAAAAAATTGTCAAACGGATGAGCTTCTTTTGCAACTTCTCTCCGTCACTTTGTCTCCTCGTTACTTCGTTACCTTTTCGATAACATTTCGCCTATGCCAAGACTACAGCGAACGATGGCGGCAGGGATAGGAGCGGTAGCTGCCGGTGGCGGAAGTGGTTGTGGAGCAGGTGGCGGACGGCGACCGGAGGAAGCCCGTGCGCCAACGTAGCGAAACACCACTTGTGCCACCGTGACTACAAGCGGATAGCCCGTGAAGGCATGGCGGGAAGGCCGCCCTAAAACATCTTCTGCCAGTATGATAAAACCGGTGCGGAAAATATTTCAAAAAATATTATTTATAAGTAACGGACATTGAGACAATAAGCCATGTTTTTGTGAAATTTTCTAAAAGTCTGTGCGCTTTTTTGCCCGATGGCTTGCAGTGGAGTATGAAAATAATTACTTTTGTAGCGCAGCATATTTTGAGAAGATGGCAAATGAGAAAACGTTAATTTCCGGCATAGAATACAAAGTTAGGGAGTTAATTGAAAGATATAATTTGCAATCTGCCGAAAATGAGCGGCTTAAAAAAGAAGTGGTTGCTTTGCAAGCGCAATTGGCATCGCTTCGAGAAGTGTTAAACGAAAAAAATAATGAATTTTTAAAATTAACTTTGGCAAATGCCTTTGAAAATAAATTCGGTGTTGAGAAAGGAATTCAAGTAATTGATGCGTTGATAAAAGAGATAGACCGGAGCATAGATGTAATTAGTCAATAAGTAGCGTGTTTTGCAGGATAAATTGTTAAATATCAAAGTTGTAATAGCCGGAAGGCCTTATAAGATGGAAGTGCAACGTGAACAGGAAGAGGTGGTGAGAAAAGCAGCCGGTTATGTGGATGATGCCCTCAACCGGTATGCCCATTCTTATGAGTATGACGATCAACAGGATTTACTGGCCATGGTGGCCTTGCAAAGCACTACCGGGATGATGGAGTTGGAGAGGAGAGAGGGATACCGTGAAAGGGAAATGGAAACGAAATTGAAAGAAATCGATGGTATCCTGAGTCATCAATTATCAATGGAATAACGTTCTTAATGTAAGATATACCCGCATAATCTAATGTTTGTAAACTCAACACTACAAACTTTAGGGATAAGCTTAGCGGATTGTAGGACAGGCCTGTTTACCTTCGGGGATTTGCCTCTGGCAGACGCTGGACGTTCGAAAATCACGGCAGCCCTAACCATGTTTTCCGGAGTTTACTTTAGCTCCATGATTATGCGGGTTTTTTATTTTCAAGTGTTTGCCACACAAACAAAATGCTTATGGAAACAACTATAATTTATGCAGTACTTGTGCTGGCAGGAGTAGCGGTAGGTATCTTCGTTACTTATTTTATTTTACGAAATGCTTTGCTGAAAAAGAGTAACGGCATACTGGAAGAGGCCAGGGAAAAAGCCGAAGTGGTAAAAAAAGAGAAGATACTCCAGGCAAAGGAGAAGTTCCTTCAACTGAAAAGTGAGCACCAGAAACTCATTGATGAGAAAAACAGGAACATTCAGAAATCAGAGAACAGGATCAGACAGAAAGAAGCCAGCCTCAACCAGAAATTGCAGGAGGCCCAGCGTAAAAACAATGAGCTGAATGCCCAGAAAGCCAACCTGAATTCCCAACTGGAGATTCTTAACAAAAAACAGGCCGAGGTGGATAAAATGCATGCCGGCCAGGTAAAACAGTTAGAAAATATCAGTAAGCTGTCGGCTCATGAAGCCAAGGAGCAGTTGCTGGAATCCATGAAAGGCGAGGCCAAGATGGAAGCCATGATGATGGCCCGTGAGATTATCGAGGAAGCGAAGCTGACAGCAGAGCGCACAGCCAAAAAGATTGTGATTGAAACCATTCAGCGTACGGCCTCAGAACATGCCATCGAAAATACGGTAACCGTATTTAATATTGACAGTGAGGATATTAAAGGCCGGATTATTGGCCGTGAAGGACGAAATATTCGTGCCCTGGAGGCCCTTACCGGCATCGAAATCATCATTGACGATACGCCCAACGCCATCCTGCTTTCGGGCTTTGACCCCATCCGCCGCGAAATTGCCCGCTTGTCGCTGCAGAAGCTGGTTATCGATGGCCGTATCCATCCCGCCCGTATTGAAGAGGTGGTGACCAAAACAAAAAAAGAGGTGGAGCAGGAGATTATGGAGATTGGCAAACGTACGATTATTGACCTGGGCATTCATAACATGCACCACGAAATGATCAGGTTGATAGGCCGCATGCGCTATCGTTCGTCGTATGGCCAAAACCTGTTGTCGCACTCCATAGAGGTGGCCAGGCTGAGTGCCACCATGGCTGCCGAGCTGGGGCTGAACCCCAAGAAAGCCAAACGTGCCGGCCTGTTGCATGATATTGGCAAGATTGCCGAAAATGAGGAGGAGTTGCCCCATGCCTTGCTTGGGCTGAAACTGGCCGAGAAATACAAAGAGCATCCGGATGTGTGCAATGCCATCGGTGCCCACCACGATGAGGTGGAGATGAAAACGCTGATAGCCCCTATCGTCCAGGTGTGCGATGCCATTTCGGGATCACGCCCCGGTGCCCGCCGCGAGGTGGTGGAGGCCTATATCCAGCGGCTGAAAAAACTGGAAGAGATTGCTTTGAGTTACCCGGGCGTTGTAAAGACGTATGCCATTCAGGCCGGCCGCGAATTGCGCGTAATTGTCGGGGCCGACAGGGTTACAGACCAGCAGGCCGACAGCCTTTCGTACGATTTGTCCAAGAAAATCCAGGAAGAGATGACCTATCCGGGTCAGATAAAGATTACGGTCATCCGGGAGACCAGGGCCATTAATTATGCAAAATAAGATTCTGATATAAACAGTAAAAGGCAGGTTTTTGTCCGGATTTTAGGCCAATAACCTGCTTTGGGATATTATTGCTGCTAAAGGTTTTGAAAAAGATACCTTTTTTGAAATGGTTTCGCGCGATATCAGGGCATTGCCAAAACTGGAAGGGACCGTTCATGTGAACGTGGCTTTGGTGAACAAGTTTATCCAGAATTTTCTGTTTAATCCACAGGAATACCCGGAAATTCCCCAGCGCAACGACATGGCGGACGATGAATACCTGTTTAACCAGGGGCCGACCCATGGTTTGGGAAAAATCCGTTTCCACGATTACAACCTTGCTTATAATTTGTACGACACGCCCAATATTGCCATCTTTAAACAACAAATTGCCGCTTACAAACAACTGCTGGCAAAGACACCCGCTACCGCCGAACAGCAAAAGGACATTGACCTGATGCTGAACGTGGGACAGCTGTTTACACTGGTTGCTTACGGGCAACTCATTCTGGAAGAAGCCAAAATCGTTGGCCTGGATATCGATTTGGTGGATCAGATTTTTGAATTCATGGTGCGCGACTTCTCTAAATTTGTGGTTGATCTCTACGGCCGGTAGGGTCTGAGCAAGGCACAGGCTGACCGGACAATGGAACTTGTCAAAAAGCCGGATGCAGACTATGCCCGATTTAACAAAATATGGAAAGAGGTTTACGGCCTCAATGGCTTATATACCATGAAACCATAAGTAGTTAATGGCTCAGGCCCGAAATCTTTTAACGGATTATCGGAAAACAATTTCTTCAATAACCTTTTTTCCGACTTTGTTGTTGAGTTTTTTTACCAGTTCTGAACGTTGCATGGCCAGTTCCTGGCGCAGGGCAGGGGCGTCTATTTTGGCATAAAGTACCTTTGCCTTTACGCTGAGGCGTTCGGTGTGTGCTGCATACACACTGCCAACAACCGTTTCCCAGGAGTCGATGAGTGTTGTCTCTAACAGCTTATCGTTGAAGCCGTAAGCCCGGATAAGTTGTTCGATGGCCTCTTTCAGGCTGTATTGGTTGTCGCGTTTTATCATGCCAATTCTCCGATGGTCCCGTTTTGTACAAGGAAAATTTTGTGTTCGATTTTAATTTTCTCAAAGATACTGTTTATCCGCATAGGCTGGGTGTCGGTGATGAAAACCTGGCCGAAATTTTCCTGGCTCACCAATTCAACAATCTGCGACACGCGTTTGTCATCCAGCTTATCAAAAATGTCATCGAAAAGCAGGATGGGCTTAAACCCTTTTTTTAGGCGCATGTACTCAAATTGTGCCAGCTTAATGGCAATCACAAAGGATTTCTGCTGGCCCTGCGAACCGAATTTTTTTACCGGAAAGCCATTCATTTGAAAGAGGAGGTCATCCTTGTGAATTCCCATACCGGTATAACGCATCGCGCGGTCGCGTTGGACGGAATCTTTCAAAAGGCTGTCGAAGCTTTTCCCCTCAAGTTGTGAGTGATAGATAATCTTTACCTGCTCGTTTCCTTGTGACAGATAACGGTAATAGCGGTCGAAAAGCGGGTTAAACGCTTCAAGAAACTGCTTGCGCTTTTGGAACAGGGCTTCTCCCGGTTTCAGCAGCTTTTCGTCCCAAACGGACAGGGAAAGTTCATCAAAATAGCGTTGTTCTGCAAACTGCTTCAATAAAACGTTGCGTTGCTGAAGGGCTTTGTTGTAGTCCAGCAAATCGGTAAGGTAGAATTTGTCGAATTGTGAAATCACGCCATCAATATATTTCCGCCTCAGCTCACTGCCATCGTTAATGAGGTCGCGGTCGTAAGGCGAAATCATTACCAGCGGAATTTTGCCGATATGGTCCGAAAGCCGCTCATAATCCTTTTTATTAAAGCGAAATTGTTTTTTTTTGCCCTTTTGCTGAATGCAGCTCACCTGGTCTTCGGTTGCTTCCTGATTTTTGTAATAGCCATGCAGGGCAAAGAAATCCTGGCCGTGCATAATATTCTGTGAATCAATAGGATTAAAATAGCTTTTGGTAAATGAAAGGTAATAAATGGCATCCAGCACATTGGTTTTTCCCGCACCATTGTCTCCCACCAGGCAGTTGATTTTTGCATTGAAACCAAATTCAGCTTCTTTGTAATTTTTAAATTGGGAAAGTGTAAGGCGGGATAAATACATATGTCCTGTTTTTCTATTTCTTAAAATCGTCGAGGGAAGTGCTGAGCGTGAAATAGTTGGGCGAACCTGCCCGATGATAGGTTGAGCGGGAATAATTGATGCTGAAATGAGAAATTTTCAGGCCCAGGCCCCACGAAAACCCGACCATCCCGGTACGTTGGCTTATGCTTAGCTCCTGACGGCGGCGGTAATTATAGGAACCCCTTAAGATGAGGTGTTTTCCAATCATAAACTCACCGCCGAAAATCAGGTGGCGCATGAACTGGTTGCCGAATTTTGAAAAACCGGTAAGTGCAATGGGCTTTCCGGTGAGCGGATCGACACCGCCCGGGGGATTGTCATCGTTGTAATAGCTTACGTTCCAGCGTTCTATGTGGTCGTAAACAAAGATAAACCGAAACGGGACATGTGCCAGCCTTTTGGAAAGCGACAGCGACAGGTCGAAGGGCAGGGGAGCCGTAGGAGCTCCCGGAACGTAAGGCTTTAACTGCATGCCGATGTTGGCACCGGTGAGCGAAAATATCCAGTTGGTAGCACTTTTGTAAGTGCCGGCCACATCTACCGCCAGCCCAAAGGAGCTGTAACTTTCGTAGTACGAATATATCAGCTTGCCTGTGGCACCAATGGAAAAGCGGTCGCTGAGTTTCCTTCCCCATCCAATGTTCAGCGCGTAATCGGCAGCACCAAAAGTGCCGCCGCGGTTTCCCGAGGCATCGGCATAGTCAAATTTGCCATAGTCCATAAACTGTATGCCGACAAGAAAACTGCCGGCTTTATCGAAAGTGTGCGAGAACTGCACCAGCCCGTAATTAAATCCTGCAAAATAGTTGACATAAGCCAGCGAAAGGTCGTTGTTCATTTTGGGATTAATGAGCGATGGATTGACAAAAGCAATGTTAATATCATTATCATCAATGGCAGCCGTGTTGGTTCCCAATGCTGCAAGGCGTGCCGTAACCGGTTCCTGCAGGAAAGAAAAGGCCTGGTTTCCGTAACCCTGTCCCATAGTAAGAAGAGGGAAAAGCAATCCTGCAAAAAGAAAAATGGCTATTATTTTATGTCTCACTGATATTTCGATAAATGTATAACGCCGGGATGAATGAATTATTTTTAAGTCAGAGCAAACGTACAAAAAAACCTTTTACAGAAACATGGCCCCGGAAGCGGCCGGATAAAGAATCAGTCTTAAATTTTGTTTGCGGGATTCAATACATCAACAACGACACAACTGCAATGCCTGCAAGAAAAACGGCCAGGACGACCGAATACATTACAATAAACAAGATCATTCGCCAGAGGGTCGCCCAGACATTCCGCTTATAAAATTTTCTTATCCACAAATAAGTTATGACAAGGAAAATTGCAACAGTCAATCCCTGAATGAAATGTGTTGCTGTTTTAAACTCCATAAACAACTTGTTAATAGTCAGGAGTATAAAATAAACCGATTGCAGATGGATGGCGAAAATGAGGTGTTCGTAATAATAGCTTTTGTTGCGGAACAGGATAAAAAAGAGAAATGCCATTATCGGAAGCATCAAGAACATCCCTTTGGAAAGATTCGTGTCGAATTTTTGCAAAAATGCCAGATTTTCGTCTTTCTTTTCCAGCTGCTCGGATTTTTTAAGCAAATCCTCTTCAAAAGTGGTCCATACTGTTTCTTTGCCTGTTGTCTGCTCAACAGTTACCTTTTTCGGCTCACTTTTATAACGCATTGGCGTGGTGGTCAGTGAAACAAATAAAAAATATATAAGGCTGACAATCAGGTAGATTTGAATCGGGGACAAATATTTTGTACGTTTACCTTTGAGATATTCCAGGGAAAGAAATGCAGGCTTGAAAAGCAATACCCGAAACGTGGTAAGCATCCGGGAATCAATATTAAAAACGGTGGAAAGAAAACGATGCAAAACAAACCGTGCACTGAATTTCAACTCTTTATTTTCCTGCCCACACCAGGGACAATAGGCAAATCCGGAATCAAATTGCTTTTCGCAATTCGGGCATTTCGTTAACGTATTGTTCTGAGACATCTGAGACATAGAAGAGATAGTAGAATGCGAAAATAAAAAAAATCCCGGCTGCAAAATACCCAAAAAAGCCCGGAAAGTTCCGGGCTTTTTTGGGTTGCAGCAATTATTTCTGCTAAGAATTCATTTTCCTGATTTGGTTCAGGGCACTGCCTGCCTTGAACCATTCAATCTGGTTTTTGTTGTACGTGTGTTTGGCAGCGATTTCATCCGTGGTACCATCCGCATGATGTATCACAACGGTGAAATCTTTGCCCGGGGCAAACCCAGCCAGTCCAAGTACATCAAAGCGGTCATCTTCCAGAATTTTGTCATAATCGGCTTTGTCGGCAAAGGTAAGTGCCAGCACACCCTGTTTTTTCAGGTTTGTTTCGTGGATACGGGCAAATGACCGGGCCATGACAACCTTTACACCAAGGAAACGCGGTTCCATGGCAGCATGTTCGCGCGAAGAGCCCTCGCCGTAGTTTTCGTCACCAATGATGATACTTCCCACACTGTTGTCGCGGTAATGCTGCGCGGCTGCCGGTACGGCTTTGTAGGTGCCATCCAACTGGTCTTTAACGGAATTGGTCTTTTCGTTAAAATAGTTTACGCCGCCAATAAGCATGTTTTGGGAGATATTTTCCAAATGACCGCGAAAACGCAGCCACGGGCCGGCCATGGAGATATGGTCGGTCGTACATTTTCCCTTGGCCTTGATCAGCAGGTGCAGCCCTTTAAAATCGTTGCCATCCCATGCGGGGAAAGGGGTCAGCAGTTGCAGCCGTTTTGAATCGGGGTTGACTTTGATTTCAATTTTACTGCCATCTTTGGCAGGTTCCTGATATCCGGGATCTTCCACATCAAATCCTTTGGGCGGGAAAACCATGCCTTCGGGAACTTCCAGTTTTACTTTTTCACCATCCGCATTGACAAGATAATCTGTCAGCGGGTCAAAATCGAGCCTGCCTGCCAAAGCATAGCACATCACCATTTCGGGGGAAGCCACAAAAGCAAAAGTGTTGGGGTTCCCATCGTTACGTTTGGCAAAGTTACGGTTGAAAGAGGTGATAATGGAGTTGCGGTGGCCATCTTTGATGCTTTCGCGGTCCCATTGGCCGATACACTGTCCGCAGGCATTGGCCAGCACGGTTGCCCCCATTTTCTCAAACTCGGCAATCAGCCCATCGCGTTCGATGGTATAACGCACCTGTTCGGAGCCGGGCGTTACAAACAATTCAGCTTTTGCCATGAGTTTTTTCTCTACAGCCTGGCGGGCAATGTTGGCCGCGCGGGTAATGTCTTCGTAAGATGAGTTGGTACAGGAGCCAATCAGTCCGGCCTCCATATTCAGCGGCCAGTCATTTTTCTTTGCCGTTTCGGCAATGGCAGAAACAGGTGTACGCAGGTCGGGCGTAAAAGGACCGTTCAAAGCAGGTTGTAGTTCCGAAAGGTCGATTTCAATAACCTGGTCGAAATATTTCTCGGGATGGGCATAGACTTCTTCATCTCCCGTAAGGCATTGGCCAATTTTGGCCGCTGCTTCGGCAACATCGGCACGGCCTGTCTGGCGCAGGTATTCAGCAGTATTTTCATCAAATCCGAAAGTAGAAGTAGTGGCCCCGATTTCTGCACCCATGTTACAAATGGTAGCACGTCCGGTGGCAGACATGGCCCGGGCACCTTCGCCAAAGTATTCGACAATGGCATCCGTACCGCCTTTTACCGTAAGAATATCGGCCACACGCAGGATAACATCTTTCGGTGCCAGCCATCCACTGAGCTTTCCGGTTAATTTAATGCCAATCAGTTTGGGAAATTTCAGCTCCCAGGGCGTGTCGGCCATTACGTCAACGGCATCGGCACCCCCTACGCCGATGGCAACCATTCCGAGGCCGCCTGCATTGGGCGTATGTGAGTCGGTCCCAATCATCATGCCACCGGGGAAAGCGTAGTTCTCAAGCACTACCTGATGGATAATGCCTGCCCCCGGTTTCCAGAAACCGATTCCGTATTTATTGGAAACCGATGAGAGGAAATCATAAACTTCCTGGTTGGTATAAACGGCTCTGTCAAGGTCTTTTTTTGCCCCTTCTTTGGCCTGGATCAGGTGGTCGCAATGGACGCTGGAAGGGACGGCCGTTTTGCTTTTGCCGGCCTGCATAAACTGGAGAAGTGCCATCTGTGCCGTGGCATCCTGCATGGCAACACGGTCGGGACGAAAGTCAACGTAAGATTTACCACGCGTAAAGGTTTGTTTGGCAACACCTCCGTCAAGATGCGCATAAAGAATTTTCTCGGCCAGTGTCATGGGGCGGCCCAGCAATTTTCTGGCAGCTTCCACACGTTCCGGAAAACGGGCGTAAACGCCTTTTATCATTTCAATATCGAAAGCCATAATGTAATTTATTTAAGGTTAAAAATCAATTTCTTAACATTTTATCCTGCCTAAGCAAGGGAATGCAAAAATAGGAAAATAACTGAAAAATTGTCCGCCGGGAGGCAGGGTAGGTTTAATTCAAACTGTTTCTAATTTGAAAAGCTATTCGATAAGGCCGCGGCCGGTTTTTTTGATGGCCCCGGCTGCTTTAAATTCTACGATGAGTTTGTCGAGGACACCGTTGATGAAAGTTTTGCTTTTGGGCGTGCTGAAATATTTTGCCAGCTCAATGTATTCGTTGAGGGTTACTTTTACGGGGATGGTGGGCATCTCCTTCAGCTCTACAATGGCCATTTTTAACAAGATGACATCCAACATGGGAATACGGTCGTAATCCCAGCTTTTTGATTTTTCACGAATGATTTCGCCCAGCTCTTCATTGCTTAAAATGACCTTGCGGTAAAGCTTCTGCACGAAGAGTTTGTCATCGTTCACTTTTTTCCCATCCGTTGAGTAGATGCCGGGCATGGCCGCTTCTGCCGTGAATTTCACAGAGAGGTTGTCAATAAATTTCACCAGCAAAACGCCACATAAGTCGTAACCTTCGGCGTAATAAACACTTTTTTCATCATAAAAAGACATCAGCAGGTCAAAATCCTGCATAAGCCTGTCCACCACTTTGATAAGGAACTTTTTGTCCTCCTCAAGCGAGGCGTGTTCATCGGCCATGTATTTTTTGTAAAAATCAGCTTCCCGCAGTATTTTGTAAAACATGAGGACCATGTTTTCTTCCTGCTTCCAGTTTATTTTAAGTGTTTGTACTTTTTTTTGAAAATCCTTGTTTTCTTCCAGGAGTTTCAAGGCTTTGTTGTTTACAAATTTTTGGTTGGGGTTTAGGTCATCTTTTGTGGGAAAATATTTCGTCTTATTTTTCTCCATGCGCACAAGCGCGAAATCTTTCACTTCCAAAAGAAAGGACAGCTGAAAAATAAGAAGCTCGTATAACTTGTCAATACTTTGAAATAATTGTTTTTCACCAGAGGGGAGGTCGTTGTTACTTCCTGAATACCATGAATATAAGGCCTGAAGAACTTTAATGCGGAGATGCCTGCGATATAACATACTTGCTTTGCTTGTTTTATGAACGCTCAATGCGGTGGCAAAATTAGAAATAATTTTAAACCCCAAACAATTTATTTTTTCACAAAATTATACGTTGTTTTGTGCAAGAAGATGTTATTTTTGCAACACATTCATAAAAGGGAAAAATTTATAAAATTTAGTGTATAATGAAAAAATACTGGCTGCTATTGGCTTTGCTTTTAGGGGGATTTACACAGCAGGGCTGTAAAGAATTGTCGAAACTGACACAGTTTTACATTAATTATAATTCGAGCGTAACCATTCCCAAAACGCTGGGCGTTAACCTGCCGATTAATGTAATCACGCCGAATATTACCACGAATTCCGAAAGCGAATTCCAGTCGAACAATACCCATAAGAACCTGATTGATGTGATTCATCTTTCGGAAATGGACATGACCATAACCTCTCCGGAATCTTCATCATTTGATTTCCTGAAGAATATTGAAATTTCTATTAGTGCCGATGGCCTTCCGGACAAAAAGATAGCGTGGCTGGATGATATCCCCAAAACAGGCTTAAAACACATCGTCCTGGATGTTTCTACCGATGATTTGAAGGAGTATATTAAAAAAGACAGTTTTAAGCTGAAAACGAAAACGACTACGCGCGAACTGATTTCGCATGATACTGACGTGGCCATTCATTGCAAGTTCTTTGTCGATGCGAAGATTCTCGGGCTCTAGTAAAACTTTATAAAAATCAGATAATCAACTAAATATAAAACGAATAAAAATGAAAAAAACACATTTCTTGTCCATAGCCATGGGTATGGCCGCACTCATGGCCTTTTCCTTTTGGGGCTGCAATCCCAACAATACCGACATACCCAATTACACAACGTTTGTGATGAAAATAGACAGTATCCAACATCCTTCTTCTGTTTTGCTGGGGCGAAAACTGGATATAAAATTTTATGGTACCATTGGCCCCAATGGCTGTTATACGTTTTCCCATTTCGATCCTTCCTTACAAGGCAGAAATATCAATGTTACGGTTTACGGACAGCACTCGGACGCCACTACGTGCGATATGGCCGTCTCCTACCTGAACGGGGCCATGCTGAGTGTATCACAACTTGATACGGGCAGGTATATTATCCATGTAAGCCAGCCCAATCCGCCTGATA
This sequence comes from Bacteroidales bacterium, assembly GCA_015493525.1. Classification (GTDB taxonomy): domain Bacteria; phylum Bacteroidota; class Bacteroidia; order Bacteroidales; family F082; genus Sulfidibacterium. The sequence goes on along the minus strand of WGCY01000053.1, from coordinate 172,325 downwards.
TATTTGATACGGTGTATGTAAGAATGCCCAGATAAAAAACGGTCTTGTCCCAAAATTTTCTCGAAAGATAAAAAATCAGGAAACAAAAATTACTATGAACAAAATTGAAAAAGGGAAAAGTGCCCGTGTTACCTACACACTCACAGTTGCCGGGGATGATGAAGTGATTGACCATGCCGGTAAAACGAATCCTGCGTTGTTCAACTTCGGACAAGGCCAGTTGATTGAGGGGTTTGAAAATAACCTGCTGGGGCTGTGTCCCGGTGATTCGTTTGATTTTGTAATTCCCGCTGCCCAGGCTTATGGCCCGAAAGATTCCTATGCCATTTTCGATATTACCAAAGATACGTTTGCCGTGGAAGGCAAAATTGATGAGGGCCTGTTGCAGGTCGGCAATACTTTTCCCATGCAGGACAATGACGGGAACCGCCATGTAGGGAAAATTATCCAGATTAACGATGATACGGTAACCATGGATTTTAACCATCCACTGGCCGGTCAGGATTTGCATTTTACAGGAAAAATCCTGGAAATACTTTAGGATAAATTACAAATACCAAATCTCAAAAAACAAATAAAGATCAAATTCCAAATCACAAATGACAAAAAATTGGGTGCGAAACTGTTTTGGGCTTGGAATTTCCGACCTGAAATTTATTTGTAAATTGTAATTTGCGTTTTGTGATTTGAGACTTGAAAATAGCTTATTCTTTTTCAGATAAAAACTTAAACAAGCGTTGTGGGTGAAAAGTGTGTGCATTGTGGGGAGGACTGCGGGAAAAATCCCGTCGTGTGGGACGGAAAGCCTTTCTGTTGCTATGGATGCAAAACTGTTTATCAGATCCTGAATGAGAAGAAATTAGATAAGTATTATGAGATACAGCCCATGTCGGGCATTAAAATTGACAAAGAGGGGGTTGGCGACAAATACGCCTACCTCGACAACGAGGAGATTGCCAAATCCCTGCTGTCGTTTTCCGATGGCGGCTTCAGCAAAGTAACGTTATTTATTCCTACAATCCATTGCGCTTCCTGTATCTGGCTGCTGGAAAACCTGCATACGCTGGATGCCGGGATTGTGCACTCTTCGGTGAATTTTCCCAAAAAGCAGGTAAGCATTACTTTTAAATCCAAGGAAGTATCCTTACGCCATATTGTTGAAATGCTGGTTTCTATCCACTATGTTCCGGAAATTACTTTAGATAAGAAGGATGGCAAGGACAGCAGTAAGTCGGGGCGTAGCTTGCTCATAAAAATAGGCATTGCCGGCTTTAGCCTGATGAACGTGATGCTTTATAATTTCCCGGAATATTTGCCGGGCGGAAACCATCTTTCCCCGCTTTTTATCCGGTTTTTTGGATGGATGAGCATGCTGCTGACCATTCCCGTGGTTTTTTACTGTGCCAGCGATTATTATTTGTCTGCCTACAAAGCATTAAAGCACAAAATGGTAAACATTGATTTGCCCATCACCATCGGTATTTTTACGCTTTTTGCCCAAAGTGCTTTTGATGTGATAACGGGGCAGGGGATTGGCTATCTCGATTCGCTCACCGGGCTGGTTTTCTTTCTGTTGGTGGGAAAATGGTATCAGGGAAAAACCTATCAGGCACTCTCTTTTGAGCGCGATTACAAGTCCTATTTTCCGGTGGCGGTTACCCTTGTCGGGGCAGATGGGAAGCGGGGCACCATACCGCTGGCCAACCTCAAAGAAAAGGATGAAATTCTTATTCGTAACCAGGAGTTAATTCCTGCTGATGCCGAGTTGCTCAGCGAGACGGCCAATATCGATTATGCTTTTGTTACAGGCGAGGCCCTGCCTGTGGAAAAGAAAAAACACGATGTGATTTTTGCCGGCGGGCGACAGGTGGGCAGTGCCATCCGGCTGAGCGTGCTGAAAAGTGTGGAGCAAAGCTACCTGACACAACTTTGGAACCAGGATGCAGCCCGGCAAAGCGAAACATCACATCTGGATACGGTGGTAAACAAGGTGAGTGAGTATTTTACGGCTGTTGTCCTGCTGGTAGCTGCTGCTGCGGGTATTTATTGGCTTTTTAATGATGCGGCACTGGCACTGTTTGCTTTCACTTCGGTGTTGATTATTGCCTGCCCGTGTGCCCTGGCGCTGACAATCCCTTTCACTTTCGGCGGTACCATGCGCGCCTTTGGGCGGAAAGGTTTCTATATTAAAAATACGGGCGTTATCGAAAAACTGAACCGGATAGATACGGTTGTATTTGACAAAACCGGTACCATCACCTTGGGCCATACCATGAAAGCCCGGTTTGTGGGCGAAAAGCTTACCGCTGCCCAAAAACTCCGGATAAAAGCCCTTACTTCGCATTCCACGCACCCGCTGAGCCAGAGTATTTTTCAATCGCTTGAAGGGGAACAGTTACCAGAAGTCCATAAGTTTCAGGAAATTCCTGCCATGGGAATTAGCAGTGTGATAGATGGGAAGCGGATTAACATAGGTTCCAAAACTTTTGTGATGGGGACAAAATCGGGTACGGATGTGGCTACCCATGTGTATGTTTTTCTGGATGACCGTGTTTTGGGCTATTTTCAGATTGATAACCATTACAGGCCCGGGCTGGAACAGGTTGTTCGCGCCCTGAAAAAACGGGCAAAACTCTACCTGCTTTCCGGGGACAATGATGCGGAGAAAGCCAATATTCAAAAGATTTTCGGACAGCAGACCGGATTGCTGTTCAACCAAAGCCCGACTGACAAGCGGGATTTTATCAGGAAACTTAAAGAAGAGGGAAAAACCGTTTTGATGATTGGCGATGGGCTGAATGATGCCGGGGCTTTGCTGGAAAGCCATGTGGGGCTGACCATTGCCGATGATATCTATAACTTTTCTCCTGCCTGTGATGGTATCATTGAGGCAAAACGGTTTGGCCTTTTGCATCGTTTTATCGGGTTTACCAGAAAATCAATGAATGTCGTCTATATCAGCTTCTTCATCTCCTTTCTTTATAATGTGATAGGCATAGGCTTTGCCGTTGAGGGAACCCTTTCCCCATTGGTGGCAGCCATTCTCATGCCCATTAGCTCGGTGAGCGTAGTGGCCTTTGCCAGTCTTTCCATTAAATTTTTGTCAAAAGATATTCACTGATAAATACACTCGTATTCAGTGTGTTAGCGTTTCTTACTAAAAAATATTTACTTAGGTACATTTGTTTATTAAAAATTTATTTTACTTTTGACACATCTTCTATTTCAGAACTTGAATACCAAAATGTCTGTAATCATTGTTTTAGTTATCATTGGGGCGGTCGTGGCCGGCGGATTTCTGGTAGCTTTTGTCTGGTCGGTAAAAAGCGGCCAATACGATGACCTGTACTCTCCGTCAGTGCGTATGTTGTTTGATGACACCCATCCCGTTGATAAACCCATCGAACAGGACAACAAGAAAAAATCAAAAAAACCAAAAAATATAATCAATAATTAATCAAGCACTTATGCGTATAGAAAAATTTACTTACGACAACAAGCTGACCAAACTTTTCATGTATGCCACTATTTTGTGGGGGTTCGTGGGAATGTTGGTGGGGCTTACGGCGGCATTTGACCTGATTTTTCCTGCCCTGAATGCCGGAATTCCCTGGTTGACTTTTAGCCATATCAGGCCCTTGCACACCAATGCGGTAATTTTTGCTTTTGTGGGAAATGGCATTTTCACAGCGGTTTATTATGCCACACCCCGGTTGCTCAAAACGCCCATGTACAGCAAAAAGCTGGGTTCCATTCATTTTTGGGGCTGGCAGTTGATTATTGTTTCTGCTGCTATTACGCTTCCGCTGGGACTTACGCAATCCAAAGAATATGCAGAGTTGATCTGGCCCATCGATGTAGCCGTAGTGGTTATCTGGGTAATATTCGGGATTAACTTTTTTATGACGCTCGTAAAAAGGCGCATGAAACACATGTATGTGGCCATTTGGTTTTGGATTGCTACCTGGATTACGGTAGCGGTTTTGTACATTGTGAACAACCTGCAGCTTCCCACCTCTTTTTTGCACAGTTATCCCATTTATGCGGGTATCCAGGATGCGCTGGTACAATGGTGGTATGGGCATAATGCGGTCGCTTTTTTCCTTACGACCCCTTATCTCGGGCTGATGTATTACTTCGTTCCCAAAGCAGCCAACAGGCCCATTTATTCCTATAAACTCTCCATTATTCACTTCTGGGCACTGATTTTTATCTATATCTGGGCAGGGCCGCACCACCTTTTATATTCGGCACTTCCCGACTGGGTTCAGGCCCTCGGCGTGGTATTCTCTGTTATGCTGATTGCGCCATCATGGGGCGGGATGATTAACGGCCTGCTAACCCTGCGTGGTGCCTGGGACAAAGTCAGGAAAGACCCGGTGTTGAAAATGTTTGTTGTGGGTGTTACCGCCTACGGAATGTCTACTTTTGAAGGCCCTATGCTGGCTTTGAAATCAGTCAACGCACTGAGCCATTTTACCGACTGGACCATTGCCCATGTACATATCGGAACGCTTGGCTGGAATGGTATGCTGACATTCGGCATGATCTACTGGCTGGTTCCCCGTTTGTTTAACACAAAACTTTATTCCAGGGCTTTGGCCAACGTACACTTTTGGTTTGCTACGCTGGGAATGTTATTTTTTGCCATTCCGCTTTATTTTGCCGGATTCACGCAAAGCCTTATGTGGAAGCAGTTTACCGATGCCGGCTATTTGGCTTATCCCAATTTTCTGGAAACGGTAACCCAGATATTGCCCATGTATGCACTGCGTGCTTTTGGAGGCTCACTTTATTTTACCGGCGTTATTCTTTTCATTATCAATATCAGGAAAACGGTTGTTGCCGGAAAATTTGTGCGCTACGAAGAAGACCAGGCTCCTGCACTGGAGCATGATGCCCATGGTTCAAAAGAGAACCTGCAATGGGGATGGCACCGTAAACTGGAAGGAAAAGCCATTCAGTTTTCCGTTTTTGCTTTCATTGCCATTTTGATTGGTGGTGCCATAGAGATGATTCCCATGTTTATGGTGAAATCCAATGTGCCCACCATTGCAGCGGTAAAGCCTTACACGCCACTGGAGTTGCAGGGTCGTGATATTTACGTTAGCGAAGGATGCTATCTGTGCCACTCGCAGATGATCCGACCGTTCCGCTCCGAAACCGAACGGTATGGCGAATACACCAAAGCCGGTGAAGGGGTTTATGATTTTCCGTTTCAGTATGGCTCCAAACGTACCGGTCCCGACCTGGCGCGTGAAGGGGTAACCTCTTTGCCCAACTACAAACCCAACTCGTGGCATTACAACCACATGCTTGACCCGCAGAAGATGAATGCGGAATCTATCATGCCGCCTTATCCCTGGCTGATAACACGAAATATCGACATAGCCAGTACACCGGCCAAAATCAGGGCCATGATAAAACTCGGCGTTCCTTATCCGAAAGGTTATGACAAGGCTGCCATTGCCGATTTGGAGATGCAGGCACATGAAATTGGTGAAAACCTGCGCCAGTCGGGGATTAAGGTGGACGACAATAAAGAGATTATTGCGCTCATTGCCTATCTGCAACGGCTTGGTACCGATATTTATAAAGACAAAGAATAAATTTAACTGCTTATCATTATGAAAATTGTTATGAACAGCCTCCAGCAGATTGCCCATGTGGAATGGCTGGCAACCGTTGGCTTTCTCATCTTCTTCATTTTCTTTTTGTGGATGGGCTATTCTGTTTATAAAACGCCCAAAATTTATGTGGACGAGATGAGCAGGATGCCGCTCGATGATAATGAAAACGATTTTTATCAGGATGAGGATTTAAAATAAACCATTAAACCCGAAAAAAATGGATAACGAAAAAAAACATCTCCAGAAAAAAGATGAAGAGTATGAAATTGATACGCTGACGAACGACCGTCTTATAAAAGGACATGATTACGATGGTATCCGGGAGCTGGACAATGACCTGCCTCCCTGGTGGAAGTGGCTGTTTTACATCACCATAGCTTTTGCCATAATCTACTCCGTCCGGTTGTTTGTCTTTAAGGCACCCGACCTGATCCAGGCCGATGAATACCAAAATGAAATGGCCTCTTATCAGGCTTCCAAAGCTGTTGCAAAAGCAAACAAGGCCTTTGAGGTAAAATTACTGACCTCCGATGCGGACCTTGCCAAAGGAAGCGAGACATGGCATAAAATATGTGCTGCCTGCCATATGGCAGATGGCGGCGGGCTGGTAGGCCCCAACATGACGGATAATTACTGGCTGCATGGCAATACTGTGCAGGATTTGTACAATGTGGTTACCAATGGGGTTCTTGCCAAAGGGATGCTTTCCTACAAGGACCAGCTTTCCGATAAAGCCCGTCTTGAAGTGGTGAGTTATGTTCTCGAAAAGTTGCAGGGTACCAAACCTGCCCACCCCAAAGCTCCGCAGGGCAAAAAATATAAATAACAGATTGATGGATAGTTGAACGATTGCGGAAGCCGGACGACTGTTGTCCGGCTTCCGGTATTTTAAAGAAATAGTAATATAGTTATATACTTTTATGTAAGATGGCAAAAAAGCATGAATCATATTTTCGGGACAAACTGACAACGGTGGACGAACAAGGTAAACGGGTTTGGCTATTCCCTAAGAAACCCAAAGGGAAATTCTTTAACAGGAGAAGTGCCCTCGCCCTTTTTTTGCTGACATTGCTCTATGTCGGCCCATTTTTGAAAGTGCATGGCGAACCGCTTATGATGTTCAACGTTCTGGAGCGGAAGTTTATTCTGTTTGGGATTACCTTTTGGCCGCAGGACTTTCATCTGATTGTCATTATGCTGATTACCCTCATTTTGTTTGTGGTACTCTTCACCGTAATTTTCGGTCGGCTGTTTTGCGGATGGGTTTGCCCGCAGACCATTTTTATGGAGTTTGTCTTCAGGAGGATTGAATACCTTATCGAAGGCAATTCGGCTGCCCAGCGCAAGTTGGCCAAACAGCCCATGAACTTTGAGAAGCTGTGGAAAAAATCGTTGAAACATTTTATCTTTTATGCCATTGCTTTTATCACGGCCAACACTTTTCTGGCCTACATTATTGGTATTGACCAGCTGATGGTTTTCATTAAAGAAGGGCCGGCACGGCATTTGTCCGGTTTTATCGGGCTGTTGATTTTCTCAGGTATCTTCTATTTTATCTTTGCTTTTTTCCGTGAGCAGGTTTGTACCATTGCCTGTCCTTACGGCCGCTTGCAAAGTGTTTTGATTGATACCAAAACGCTCATTGTCGCCTACGATTACAAAAGGGGAGAGCCCCGTGGCCCGCTGTCGAAAGCCAAATCCGGCGAACTGGGCGACTGCGTCAATTGTAACGCCTGTGTGGCCGTCTGTCCCACCGGAATTGATATTCGAAATGGAACGCAGCTCGAATGTATCAACTGTACGGCCTGCATAGATGCCTGCGATGCGACAATGGACAAAGTGAAGCGGCCAAAGGGTTTAATCCGGTACGATTCGGAAGAAGGCATTGAGAAAGGGGTACACCATCTTTTTAACACACGTTCCATTGCTTACTCGGTGGTACTCACGCTTTTGTTGATGTTTGTTGCCGCCCTGTTCGTCGTCCGTGGCGATTATGAGGTAACTATCCTGCGTGCCCGCGGGAGCATGTACCAGGAATATGGTAAAGACAGCCTGAGCAATATTTACAATTACGATATTGTGAACAAGTCGCGTGAGCCGCTACAGGTCAGGATGAAACTTATTTCTCCTGCCGGACGTATTCATTTTATCGGCGGGCAGCTGACAGTGCCTGTCGGGAAGGAGCAGAATGGTACATTTATGGTTGTTTTGCCCAAAAAAGGAATGAATTCTTCCAAAATCCTATTGGTTATCGGCCTTTACCATAACGGAAATAAGGTGGAAAAATATCACTCCACTTTTGTGGCACCCAATGACCTTGACAAAAAGATAAAATAAAAATGAAAATAAAATGGAACTGGGGAACGGGGATAACCCTCTTTATTATCCTCTTTATGGCCTTCACATTATGGAAAGTTTACAGGGCTACCCAGCATCCGGTAATGCTGGTGGAAAAAGATTATTATCCCAAGGGATTACAATACCAGCAGCGTATTGACGAACGCCGTAATGCCCGTTTGTACAAACCGAAATTTCTGGTTTTCCAACAGAATGATGAGGTTGTTGTTCACTTTCCGGAGGTTCACCCCGACACCAGCAGCTTTACCTTTTTCCGTCCATCAGATGCAAATTACGATCTCAGTTTTCCGTTTCATCCCGATTCGCTGGGTTTGATGCGCCTACCTTCAGCCAAATTTGAAAAGGGAAAATACATCCTCAAAATTTACTGGGAAGAGAAGGGAAAGAAATATTATGTGGAGAAAAACTTTTTTATGAAATAGTTCATGGGAATTAATTTTTACACGGCTTTGATGATAGGGATGGTGGGCAGCCTCCATTGCATTGGCATGTGCGGCCCGATAGCTGTTTCATTGCCGTTGGGCAACAAAAGCTGGGGGCACCGGACATTGGGCGGCCTCACGTACAACACCGGACGTATCCTGACTTACGGAATTCTGGGGGCTTTGTTTGGCCTGCTGGGGAAGGGAATCGAAATGGCCGGGCTACAGCGATGGGCTTCTGTTCTCATAGGTGTGGTTATGATCTTGTCTGTGCTGTTTCCCGTCTTATTTAAAGGAAAGATTAAAATCGAACAACTTTTGTTTGGTTATGCCGGCAGGATGGTGGGAAAATTCAGGAAGCTGTTTGCCATATCTTCGTTCCCTTCGCTGTTTTTGATAGGGTTACTGAACGGCTTATTGCCTTGCGGGCTTGTGTATGTAGCCGTAGCAGGGGCGTTGAATACCAACAGTATTTTGGGCGGCGTTGGCTTTATGCTTGTTTTTGGCCTGGGAACCTTGCCGGTTATGTTGGCTATCCCTTTGCTTGGAAACCTGATAGGTTCCGGATTTCGGAAAAAGTACCGGTATTTGCTTTCCGTTTTGGTGGTGGTGCTGGGGATTTTGTTTGTCCTTCGCGGGCTGTCGTTGGGAATTCCCTATGTAAGCCCTCCGCAAAAGATGCTGAAGCCCCACGAAAAGATGATGCAAATGCCTCATACAAAGCCTGTAACAGATATTACCCTGTCATTAGAAATAAAAACTATATTTGTATAAATAAAAATTAAGAAGAATGAAAAGGATTAGTTTAATTGTCGTATTGTCCGGTCTGTTGTTATTTGCCGGAAAGTCTTTTGGTTTTCTTGCCCGTAAAGTGGTGAAAACGACCTCCAATGAAACCGTATATGTGCCCTCCGGCGATAAGGCGGCTGCCAAATATCCGGAAGGAGAGAAAATCTTTAAAGAAAAGTGTGTCGCTTGTCATCAGCTGACCGGAATGGGCGTCCCCGGGGCATTTCCTCCGTTGAAAGGCTCTGATTTTCTGAAACAGGCTGCTAAAAAACGGATCATTGAGCAGGTGCTTAACGGTTCCAACGAAGGGCTTACGGTCAACGGGACAAAATACAGTATTCCCATGCCGCCACAGGTGGACAATTATAAGGATGCCGTGAATGTGGTAAATTACATACTCAACGCCTGGGGCAATGATTACGGTATGGTTACCTTGGATGAAGCCAAAACGGTTAAAATAGTCAGATAGCTTTTACCGGCCCGATATTTACGTATTTCCACTATTGTTTATTTTATCTAAATGTCAGATATTTGCCGCCCATGGAAAAGTTATGCATATGAACAAAAATTTATCTTTGATTTTGTTGGGTGGATGGCTCTTTTTAATTCCCTGTTTCCTGCATGCGCAAGGACATGAGGTAACCTCAAAAACGGCTAAGTCGCATCTCTTTCTTGGTGCTGACCTCGTGAGCCGTTATATTTGGCGTGGAATGCAGTTTGGTGGAAACAGTCCAAGCATTCAACCGTTTTTTAACTATAAAACAGGTGGCTTTGAAGCAGGCGTGTGGGGCGCATTTTCCATTTCGGGAAACAATACTTCGGAAGAAGTCGACCTGCATGTCAGCCAGACGTTTGCCAAAGGAATGTTTACGGTTACCCTGACCGATTATTTCTTTCCTGAAGACTTCGGCAGTTATAATTATTTTGATTACAGGAACCAATCTACGGGACATATTCTGGAAGGGTCGGCTTCTTATAACGGGACTAAAAAGTTTCCGTTGACGGCTCTGGTGGCTGTCAATTTCTACGGTGCCGATGCGGCACGTGTAGAAAGTGATCCTGCCTCTCCCGATTTTAATAAGAAAACAGGCATTCAGTATTCTACCTATTTCGAGCTGGGCTATCCGTTTGAGGTGAAAACGGTTGACATTACACCTTTTGTCGGTTTTAATGCGACTACACCGAAAAAAGCCAATACAGACACCGGCTACAAAGGCGAAACAGGGTTTTACGGAACAGGTTTCGGTGTGGTAAACCTGGGCTTTACAGCTTCCAAAGCGGTACAGATTACTAAAAAATATGCTTTACCATTGATGGCTTCGCTGGTAACCAATCCGCAGGCGGGAAATATTTATTTTGTTTTTGGAATTTCATTTTAACATATTTAGTATATAAAATTATTATTCACTTAAACTTTTTGTCATGATTGATACAGGTACAACGACTTTTATGATTTTATCGACAAGTCTTGTTATGTTAATGACGCCGGGCCTGGCTTTCTTTTATGGAGGCATGGCCGGTAAGCGAAACATTCTCGGAATTATGATCCAAACCTTTGTTTCGTTAGGTCTTACAACAATTTTATGGATTTCTTTTGGATATTCCTTATGCTTCAGTGGTGGTCATGGAGCCATTATTGGTAACTTTGATGCTGCTTTTCTGAAAGATATTCCTTTTAATCAGATGTTTTCCGGTGGCGGAAATCAGTATCCGACATTCATTTTTGTCGCTTACCAGATGATGTTCGCCATTATTACACCGACACTGATTACTGGTGCATTCATTAATCGGATTACCTTTAAAGGGTACTTGATTTTCCTCGTTTTTTGGCAGATCTTTGTTTACTATCCTTTTGTTCACATGGTTTGGGGTGGCGGATTACTGGCTACCTGGGGTGTTCTTGATTTTGCCGGTGGCATTGTGGTTCATGCCATTGCGGGTTTTGCGGCCCTGGCTTCCGTAATCTATGTTGGTAAACGTATTGATACAAAGTCGATTCCCAACAGTATTCCGCTGGTAGCCATTGGTACCGGCTTGCTCTGGTTTGGATGGTATGGTTTTAATGCCGGAAGTGAATTGAAAGTTGATTCAGTAACTACATTGGCTTTTTTGAATACTGATGTGGCTGCTTCTTTTGCAGCCATTACCTGGCTTATTATTGAATGGAGCCGTGAGAAAAAGCCGAAATTTCTCGGCCTTTTGACGGGTGCTGTTGCCGGACTGGCTACCATTACCCCGGCAGCAGGTTATGTCCCTTTGTGGGCAGCCATTGTTATTGGTATCTCGGCAGGTGCCATTTGTTATTTGTCTGTACAGTTGAAAAATCGTCTTGGCTGGGATGATGCATTGGATGTTTGGGGCGTTCACGGTATGGGCGGTGTTCTCGGAACTATCCTGCTCGGTGTATTTGCCTCTACGGCCGTTAATGCAAACGGGGCCAATGGCCTCTTCTTCGGGGGCGGAGCTTTCTTTATGAAAGAGCTTGTTGCCGTTGTACTTGCTGCTGCTTATGCTTTTGTTTTTACCTTGATAATGTTGAAACTTATCAACTATATTACTCCGGTAAAAGTAGATCCTGAGGTGGAAGTACTTGGACTGGATGCCGGTGAATTGGGTGAAAGGGCGTACGACGAAGGCGCACTTTAAGAAAAGGAAAATTCGTAGAACGAACACAAAAGCCGGCCTGAAAAGGCCGGCTTTTGTATTTTGCGGAGAGTAATGATCCCGTTTTGGGGAGATATGTGAATATTTTTAATAATGGTAAAACTAAAACCAGACAATTGAAAAGATCCCATCATAAAAACCTTCCCTTTTGTATGTTTTCAAAGATAAAATATTGTATATTTGTATGATTTTACGGAAATTTTAAATTGAAAACGTATGGAAAAACGGAAAGAAATATTGAAAACGAAAATCCTCGATTTTCAAAATATGTTGCCTGTTAAACTGGTTGAAAGGGAACTTTCGCTTCCTGCAGGTTCGGGAAAGATTATTACTGTAACAGGTGTAAGGCGTTCGGGGAAAACCTATTTATTGTACCAGACTATCAACAAAATTGTAAAAAGCGGTGTAAGCAAAAAGCGCATTCTCTTTTTATCCTTTGATGATGAACGGATTAATTTTAAACCTGATGAACTGGATTTAATCATACAGGCCTATCGCGAACTTTTTCCGGATACGGATCTCAGGGATGTGTATCTCTTTTTTGATGAAATTCAGAATGCCGTTAACTGGGAAAAATTTGTACGCCGTATTTATGATACCGAAACAAAAAACATCTTCCTTTCAGGGTCAAACTCCAATATGCTTGCATCGGATATTGCCAGCGCATTAAGGGGGCGTACAATACAGTTTGAGGTATTCCCGCTTTCCTTCCCGGAATTCTGTACCTTTAAAAAGATGGATAAATCAGATATTTATTCCTCTGCCAACCGGGCAAAAATTATTAATGCGGCCACTTCTTTTCTTGTGGGCGGAGGGTTCCCCGAAATCGCCCTTTCAAAAAATGTAAATCCCGACATGATCCTGCAGGAATATTATCACGTCCTTTTGTTCAGGGACATTGTTGAAAGGTACAACATAAGCAATATTGCGGTGCTGAAATATTTTGTTGCCCGGTTAATCAATAATTTATCAAAACCAACTGCCATCAATAAAATCTACAATGAAATCCGTTCGGCGGGGCTAAAAACTGATAAAAACCTGCTTTATCAGCTGGCCGGTTACCTGGATGCGGTTTACTTCTCTTTCCGGCTGAAACGTTTTGAAAATTCGGTGTTAAAGGCCGAGCTGTTGACGAACAGTAAATTCTATTTTATCGATAACGGGCTGGTGAATGCCATCAGCTATGCCAACACCAACGAATATGGCAAACTATTGGAAAATAGTACTTTTTTGTTCCTGAGGCAAAAAGTACCGTTCCAAAGGGGACTGAATTATTACAAAGGGCGTAAAGAATGTGATTTTGTTGTTACCGACCGCCAGAAACCCCACATGCTTGTCCAGGTTTCCTGGGACATTACCTCTGGCGAAACCTTGAAAAGGGAAGTGGACGGCTTAGCTGAAGCTGCACGAAAACTTTCCTGTAAAAATCTTTACATTATTAATAATGATTTGGATACCGTTATTCATCAGGAAAAATTTGAGATAAAAGTAGTACCCTACTGGAAATTTTTTCTTTCAAACATGGATAAGAATTAAAAACTATGCTCCTCAACCTCTCTGACCATCCTTTCTCCAGGTGGAGCGAAAAACAAAAGGAAACTGCAAAGGGGATGACAAGCACAAAAGCCGGTCTGAAAAGGCCGGCTTTTTGCTTTGCGGAGAGTGAGGGATTCGAACCCCCGGACCCGTGAAGGTCAACGGTTTTCAAGACCGCCGCATTCGACCACTCTGCCAACTCTCCTTTGAGGCCGCAAATTTACACTTTTTTTCCATTTTCAAAAATGGCAAGGGAAATTATTCATCCGGATAGCTGCTGCAAAATAATAGCGGAATAAGTTTATTTTTGCAAAGCACAATGCTACTTTTATGTCTGAAACAGCTGTTGTTATTTTAAATTTCAATGGAAAAACTTTCCTTGAGAAATATCTTCCTGCCGTTATAAAATACAGTGGGGGGGCGGAAATAGTGGTAGCCGACAATGCCTCATCAGACGGCTCCGTTGATTTTATGGAACGGCACTACCCGCAGGTCCGTTTATTGAAAAGCAACAAAAACAGGGGCTTTGCCGGTGGCTACAATTGGGCACTTTCGCAGATAAAAACGGAATTTTATGTTTTGCTGAATTCCGATATTGAAGTTACGCCAAACTGGCTTTCTCCGGTGCTGGAGCTAATGAAAACGGACAAACAAATAGCTGCCTGCCAGCCGAAAATAAGATCGGTTTTTCAAAAGGACTATTTTGAATACGCCGGGGCTTCCGGTGGCTTTATGGATAAACTGGGCTATCCCTTTTGCCGGGGACGTATCTTTGATGAGCTAGAAAAAGATGAGGGCCAGTATGACGATGTGCGGGAAGTCTTCTGGGCTACCGGTGCCTGTATGTTTGTACGCGCCGATGTTTACCATCGGCTGGGCGGGCTGGATGAAGATTTCTTTGCGCACATGGAAGAGATCGATTTCTGCTGGCGTGCCAAAAACAGTGGCTATAAAGTTATGGTACAGCCTGCCTCGATGGTGTACCATGTGGGAGGGGGGACGCTTCCCAAAAACTCGCCGCAGAAGACTTATCTGAACTTTCGGAACAATTTTATGCTGTTGTATAAAAACCTGCCGGACGATAGATTGTGGAAAGTGCTGGTTGCCCGGTTGTTCCTCGATGGACTGGCCGGTTTAAAGTTTCTGTTACAGGGGCATTTCAAAGATATGATGGCCATCATTCGGGCACATTTCTATTTTTACGGGCACCTGAAAATATTGAAAAAGAAACGCGCTGCCCTACGGCAAAATACGGTTTCCGGTATATATCAGGGAAGTTTAATCATTGCTTTTTTCATAAAAAAAATAAAAGTCTTCTCCAGCTTACTTCCTGAGAAGTTTTCATGACCCGGACTCAATTCAGGATATTAAATGATATCTGGCGGGAATTATTTTGCTTTCTGTTTTTTTGTCAGTTCATACAAGATAAAACCATAAATATCGGCTGTTTCCCGTAGTGTTAAATTCCATGTTGAACCGTGATAATGACCGGCATTATGTTTCGATTTAAGCAAAATCAGATTTTTTTGTGCCGGGCGGTTTTGCAACCGGGCCACAAATTTATAGGAATTAAACGGCGGAACCCGGTCGTCGTTGTCCGCAGTAAGAACAAGCATTACCGGATAGTTTACCGAATCTTTAATGTTTTGATAGGGCGAATATTGCAGCAGGTTTTTAAATCCGGTACTGTCGGCAGCAGAACCGTATTCACGGGTCCACCAGTGGCCTGCCGTAAACTTTTCAAAACGCAGCATATCAAGGGGGGCAGCTTCGGGAACCACCACTTTGAACAAATCCGGTCTTTGTATGGCGCAAGCCGCTACCACAAGCCCTCCGTTGGAAGCACCCGTGGTGCCCAGTTTCTCTTTACGGGTATAACCTTCTTTTATCAGATATTCGGCTGCAGCGATAAAATCATCAAACGAATTTTGTTTATGAATCCCTTTTCCGGCTGCAGCCCAGGCACTTCCTTTATCGCCTCCGCCCCGTATGTTGGCAAAGGCAAACAGGCCTCCGTGATGAATAAAGTTTACGATGCCCGGATTGAAATGCCCGCTTGAGACGATGCCAAATCCCCCGTATGCCTTTAAAATTGCCGGATTGTCGCCGTTCCGTTTTAATCCTTTTTCATAAATCAGTATCATAGGCACCATTACGCTGTCTTTGGAAGGATATTCAACCTCCCGGTACACAATATCTTTAAAATTAAAATGTACTTCGGTACGATCTGTCAGCTCCATCTTAAAGCTGTGCAGATTAAACCGGTAAACTACCGGGGGAACTGTATAGGAAGTAAAGTAAAAGATAATTTCCGGGTCATAATAACCACCATAAAAACCACTTAGTGTGCTTGCCACAGGGAACTTCATGGTGTACAGGAGTTTCCCGGAATAATTATACACGGTTAGAATGGGATGCTGGTTCGATTGGTAAACGGCAACCAGCCTGTCGGCAAAAGTTTCCACCCTTAGCAAAAGTGCCTCGGAGTACGCGGGCACAAGGGTTTGCAACTTGTACGGATGCGCCGGATCAATGGCTACAATACAACCGTTGTTGGCATGAAAAAAAGAACGGGCAATAAATTTCCCATCGTGATAATCTAAAATGCTAAAGGCATTGGGAACATGGGTTACCAGCGGCATGATATGTGGCTGTTTGTCCTGATAATCAATATAGTATATATTTTCTTTTGCTTTAGCCCGGTTCTCTTCTTCTATCACCAGAAACCTTTCGTTGGAAGTCATTAAATAGCGGCAAGTGGTTTCTGTATTTTTTCTTTTGAAGATCAGTTTGTCGTCATTTTGCGGTGTTCCAAGCCGGTGGTAATACACTTTCTCATCGACGGTGGTCCCGAACTTACCGTTTTGGGAAAAAACGGAATAATAAAAACCGTGCCCACGCCATACCAACCCTGAAAATTTGATGCCCGTTAAATGGTCGGAGGTTTCTTTTCCGGTTTCCAGGTCTACCACACCTATTTTCCGCCAGTCGCTGCCGTTAATGTTGTATAAGTAGGCAAGGTATTTTGAATCTTTCGACACGGAGTAGTCTTGCAACATGACAATGTCGCTGTTTTTTGTTGTGAGTGTGGTCGGGTCAACCAGCAGCATAGGCCGCCCCTGCATGCTTCTTCTGTAAAAAAGTGCCGGCACGGTGGTATTGTCATAATAGAGGTAAGAAAAATAGTATTTGCCCAGTTTTTCAGGTGTCCGGTACCGGCTCAGGCTGTACTTTTCAAGATCATGATAAAAGTTGGTATGGTACGAAGCTTTTGCCAGCACCGTTTTCGACAACTTGTTCTCCTCTTTAACCCACTCCTGTGTTTGTGGACTGTTCAGGTTTTCGAGCCAGCGGTAAGGATCCTTGATGCGGTATTTATTAAAAAAAGTGTCTGTAACCACTTTGGGCGGGGCAACAATTTTTATGTTATTTTGTGCCGAAAGAGACATGACGGCCAGCAAAAAAAAAGCCGTACTTAAAAGAAATGACTTCATTTTTAAAGAAAATGTTTTTGGATAAAGGATAAAATTCACTACGGCAGGCTGTTTCTACTTCTTCAACTCCGCAAAATATTTCAGTGCCAGCCGGTACGAATCCATGCCAAAACCAATAATGGAGCCCCTGCAATGGGGGGCGATGTAAGAAACATGCCGGTAATCTTCGCGGGAGAAGATGTTGCTGATGTGTACCTCAATCACTGGTATATCAATGGCTTTAATGGCATCGCCCAACGCAATGGAAGTGTGGGTGTAAGCACCGGCATTCAGGATAACACCCTCTTTTTCGCGGGCAGCTTCATGCAGGCTGTTGATGAGTTCTCCTTCCACATTCGACTGAAAATAATCGATTTCCAGCTCCGGAAACTCCTTTGTAAAAACAGTCAATTGTTTTTCAAAGTTCTGGTTTCCGTAGATATTCGGTTCCCGTGTCCCCAGTAAATTCAAATTGGGCCCGTTTATGATGCTTATTTTCCGGTTTGGCATGTTTTGTTTCTTGTTATTTTTACAAAAATAGAAAAAGCCTTATACCCATGGAGTTTTCAAGAGGATTTTTTCAGGCTGTGTGTGATTATTGTTTTCTGCTGGAACACGACTATCCACAGAAATCCATGCTGAAGATGGTGGGCGACCGATATATGCTACGTTCTCACGAAAGGGTAATGCTTTACCGTGGGTTGGCCAAAAAGCAGCAGGTGGAAGCTCGTCAGCAAAAGTTTATCCCACGTATTCCCGCTTTTGCCAGGGTAACGTTGGATGGTTTTAACGTCTGCCGTACGGTGGGGAGCTATTTGAACGGGAACCCGGTATTTGTGGGTATGGATGGTTATCTGCGCGATGTGTCGGAATTACATCGCAAAAAGCTGAAATGGGAAGTGCTGGAAAGGGCAGTGGATGTGATACTGGATTTTTTAAAAGAAAAAAAGGTTGGTTCGGTTCAGTTTTATTTTGACAGTCCCATTAGTCACAGCGGCAAAATGTGTGAGATGGTACGGGAAAAGATGAAAGAGAAAGAGATAGCAGGAGATGCCGAAACGGTTTTTTCGCCTGACGATGCGTTAATAAACAGGGATAAAGGCGTGATTTGCACGGCAGATTCCCATATTATCGAACATTCGCGGGTTCCTGTTTTTGACCTTGCCCGGCATCTGCTCAGAGAAAAGTTCTCAGCGCAACTTTTTTCTTTCCCCGAATATCTGGCAGATAAAGCGTGTTTGTAATAACCTGAGTTCTGATAAGAATTACATACGGAAAGCCTGCAAAACTTTTTTGTGTCCCCATACGCTCATTCGGATTTGCAATCCGAATGCTACGGCAGATTTCAAATCCCGACCGGTATTGTGTGCTTTTCGTGGTTTTCTTATTCAGCTTTCAGCAGGCGTTCATAAATGGCATAATTTTCCTTGTCGAAGCAATCAAAGATAACCTCTTCCGGTAATTCATTTTCCGACAGGAAATTGCGGACGGCTTTGATGGCAATCCCGGCAGCTTCCTCTTTGGGAAAACGGTAAACACCCGTGCTGATATTGGGAAAGGCAATGCTTTTACAATGATGTTCGGCAGCAAGTTGCAGGGCGGTTTCATAGCAGCTTTTGAGCAATTCCGGCTCGCCGTTTTTGCCTCCGCGCCACACCGGGCCAACCGCATGGATAACATATTTTGCCGGTAGGTTATGGCCTTGGGTAATCTTTGCCGAGCCGGAATCACAGCCGTTTAGTTTCCGGCATTCGTCCAGCAACCCGCGGCCTGCAGCACGATGGATGGCCCCATCCACACCACCACCGCCCAGCAAAGTACGGTTAGCGGCATTGACAATGGCATCCACGGGCAGTCTGGTAATGTCGCTGCTGATAAGTTTTATCTTCATGCTTAAAATAATTTTTTTAAAGCCCGCTATTTTGTCTGGGAATTTGAGTCTTTCAACGCTTCCAGCTTTTTGTGCATTTTCCGGTATTTCCTCCGCCAGGCTTTCTTTGTCCAGTATTTTCCCCAGTAAATATTTGTCCATAACCTTTCGTGAAAGTAATATAAGACAAGCTTTGCAATGACATCAACAGTAGCAATGGTGCTGGCAAACCTCAGGGCCTGTGTTTCATTTTTGTCAGAAGAATAACGGATGATAGTGTAGGTGATGACAAAAGTTGCTGCTGACGCAATAATCCGCCAGCTGATTGCTTTCAGGACACTCCGTGTCGGGCTGTCTTTTTTTTTGTATTTGGATTGGGTCATCCCTCTTTTTTTGGAGGTGTAAAATTAAGAAATAAAGTAGTGTGCCAGCTTTTCCAGAAATTCTTTGTGTACTTTGCTGTTGGAAGCTACTATTTCTTTTCCAAAAACAAAACCGGGCTCCCCATGGAATTTTGTAACCACTCCTCCGGCCTGTTTCACAATCAATGCCCCTGCTGCCACATCCCAGGGATTGAGGCCGTACTCGTAAAACAGCTCAAAACGACCGGCTGCCACGTAAGCCAGGTCCACAGCGGCAGAGCCAAGCCGTCTCACCCCGCGGCTGCTTTGCATGAGGTCTTTAAAAAGTGCCAGATAGGGATCTAATTTTGAGTAGTCGTAATAAGGGAATCCGGTGGCAATCAGCGATTTATCAAGGATGGCAGTTTCTGTTACGTGAATTTTGTCCCCATTCATCAGTGCGGGGCCTCCTTTCCAGGCATAGAAACACTCTTTCAGGTTGATTTCATAAACTACGCCCAAAACCGTTTTATCCCCATCGTTCAAAGCAATGGAAATGGAATACAACGGAATCTTATGAATGAAATTGGTGGTGCCATCCAGCGGGTCCACAATCCAGTTATACCTTTTGCCGCGGGGCAATTGGTCATCTTCCTCGGCGATAAACCCGGCCTCCGGCAGCATTTTGCCCAGTTCCGTAATCAGCATATCTTCCGACTTTTTGTCCACGTACGACACCAGGTTATGCGTTCCCTTGTATTCCACATCCGACTCGCTGAGCTTATCTACTTCTATGCGGATTAATTGTCCGACATTCCGGCTCAATTCGACAACTTGTTCTGTTAATAATTTAAGGTCCATGCTGTTATGTGTTTTTCTGTGTTAATTTCTTATGAATTTCCATGACCTGTGGGATGAGAAAACGCCTGCCATCGTTGACAATGACAAAGTCTGCCAGCTTATTTTTTCTTTCGTTAGGCCACTGTCGCCGCATACGATTTTTTATTTCCATATCCGAAAACCCATCCCTGTTTTTTATCCGGTTGTACCGGATATCCTCCGGTGCCGACACGTTAATAATTATATCAAAATAATTTTCCAGGTGGTTTTCGAAGATTACAGCGGCTTCGTGTATGGAATATGGGTAAGCTGCATTTTTTTTCAGCCACATCCCGTAATTCTCCATCAGCCTGGGATGGATGATTTTGTTCAGTGTTTTCAGCGATGCGCTGTCCCCAAAAACAATGGCAGCAAGTTTTTGTTTATTCAATTCTTTGTTGGCATCAAAAATACCTTCTCCAAAAGCCTTTTTGACAGCCTCTATCACACTGGCATCAGAATAAAGTTTCTTGGCTTCTGCGTCAGCATAAAAAAGGGGAACTCCCAGGCTTTCAAAAATCCGGCAAACGGTTGTTTTCCCGCTTCCGATATTTCCCGTGATGGCTGTTTTGAGCATTTCTGGCCGGTTTAGTTTACAATGATAAACTCCACTTCGGGTGGAACAATGCGTATGTTGCTAATCTCTTTCGGGAAGGATGTCAACTCCAGGCGCAGGGTCTTTACCTGCCGTAAATCAATATTTTTATCATTGGGCACAAGTTGAAACTGCGAAACGTGAATTTTCTCATAATCGCGGAGAAAAACATTGAAATTAACAGAGGCCGTTGTGGGAAAAGTCCTGATTTCCGGATGGATGCCGGAAACATCTATGGGTACCTGAAGGCGTTGTTCGGTATATTTTTCCACATTGAGCTGGACAATTACTTTTGGCGGCAGCAGCCTGAGCATACCGGGGTAGGGATTGTGAACGGAAACAGGTATTTTTTTGTCGCCGTCCAGCTTTTCTATATGGATACGGTCAGTTGACAGTACCTTTAGTGTGTCAAGGATTTGTTGCGGGCCGTAAACCGTAATGTATTCAGGAATTATAGTAAAATCATAAAGGCTAAACTGGCTCTTGTAACTCAGGTCAAGCAAGGCTGAAATCTTTATATTTTTTCTGTGCAGCCGTTCCATGGTAAACCGAAGCTTTGACTTCGTAAACTCAAGGTCCCGGTCATTGATGCCCAGGAGCTGGGCCACATTCTCGCGCAGGCCGGAGGTGGTGATATAATATTCATTTCCGGCTTCTGTTCTGATGTCGCAATCTTTCAGGTCGATGGAAAGGCTATCCAGTTTTCCGTGGAGCATAAGGTCCAGCAGGTTGTATCCGGTAGACCGGAAATGAAGGGTGGCCGAGCTGTCGTTGAGGGTTGTAATCAGTCTCCCTGTGGGAACATGGGTGTACTTTATCTTCATTTGGTAACTTACCGGATAAATGTCGGATAACTTAATAAGAAACCAAAATCCGGCGGCAAGAATAATACAAATAAGAAAAACAAGATGATCTCTTTTCTTTTCTCCGCCTTGTCCCTTGCTGTCACGACTTTTTCCCGACATTCCCTTTATTTTGATGCTGTTCATCGCCGTAAAGATACGCAAATCTACCATTGTTCAAATCTATTTCATCTTCGTTTTACATTTTCTATGCTAAACTTTGTTTATCAATTTGTTGTGAATTATTATGGAAAGTTATGAACATTGCTTTCTGTTTACAGCTATTTATTTAATTTTGTTTAAGCGGGTACTTGTTTTATACCTGTCAGATAATCAGACTAATATATTGAAAAAGCTATGTTTTTAATTTACGATACGGAAACCACGGGGTTGCCCGTAAACGATCATGCCCCTTTAACAGATTTTGACAACTGGCCAAGGTTGGTACAGCTTGCCTGGCAGATTCATGACGAAACGGGGGCGTTGACCGAAGTAAAAAACTTCATTGTAAAACCCGAAGGCTTTGTTATTCCGAGGGCTGCCGAGAAAGTGCATGGAATCTCGACCGAACGTGCACTGAAAGAAGGTGAACCATTGGCAAAGGTGCTAGATGAGTTTGTTGATGCCCTTCAAAAAGTAAAGGTGGTGGCGGGCCATAATGTGGATTTTGACAATACGGTTGTCAGGGTGGAATGTATGAGAAAAGAAGTTGGCTGCCCGCTTACCGAAAAGATAATTGTGGATACCAAGGAAACGTCTACAAATTATTGCGCTATTCCGGGCGGCAGGGGCGGTAAATTCAAATGGCCAAAGCTCTCGGAATTGCACCGTAAGCTTTTCAATGAAGATTTTGATGCAGCCCACAATGCTTCTGCTGATGTGCAGGCTACGGCACGTTGTTTTCTGGAGCTTATCCGGTTGAATGTCATTAAGGCCGATATGCTGGGATTGACAGAAGAAATTGTGCATGGCTTTCAGGCACAGCATCCTGATCCCATCCAACCTGTCGGCCTTAAGGTAGAAGCTTATCACGAGGAAAAGAAGCCTGTAAAAGTGCCGTTGCCGCAGGAGGCTGCCACGGATAAAATTCCGTCAGGGTTGGAAATTCCCATGTTTACCCACCTGCACGTGCATACACAGTTCTCTGTTCTGGATGGCCTGTCAAAGATTCCTGTTCTCATGAAGAAAGCCAAGGCGGATGGAATGACTGCGGTGGCCATTACCGACCATGGCAACATGTTTGGCGTGAAAAATTTTCACCTGAATGCTGTAAAAGAGGGGCTGAAACCTATTTTGGGATGTGAAATGTATGTGGCACACAGGGGCATGGACAGGAAAGAGTCCAAAGTGGATTCCTCGGGATGGCATCTTGTACTGCTGGCCAAAAACCTAACGGGGTATCACAATCTCCTTGCATTGGTTTCTGCTGCCTGGACGCGGGGGTATTATTATAAGCCACGTATTGATAAAGATTTGCTGCGAAAGCACCATGAAGGGCTAATAGCACTGTCGGCTTGCCTGGGTGGCGAGATACCTTCTAAAATAGTCAAAGAGGGTGTGGAAAAAGCAGAAAAATCTGTTGTTGAATACAAAGAGATTTTCGGCGATGATTTTTATTTCGAACTGCAACGCCATAAAAGTGGCCAGCCGGAAATTGACCATCGTGTTTATGAAGACCAGGAATATGTCAATGCCGAATTGTTAAAGCTATCCGCAAAATATGATATTAAGGTACTGGCCACCAATGATGTGCATTTTGTTAATGCCGATGATGCCGGTGCCCACGACCGCCTGATTTGTATTGGTACCGGCCGCGATATCGATGACCCGAACCGTTTACAGTACACCAGGCAGGAATGGTTCAAGACCCGTGAGGAGATGGCGAAACTGTTTGCCGGTGTGCCACAGGCCCTGGCCAACACACAGGAAGTAGCCGATAAAGTAGAGGTGTACAAGCTTGATCACAAGCCCATTATGCCCGAGTTTGACATCCCGGAACCTTATACGGATGCCGATGACTATTTACGCAGCCTTACCTACGAAGGTGCCAAAAAACGATATGCCGAGATTACTACTGCCATCTCCGACCGTATCGACTTTGAGCTGGAAGTCATCAAAAGCATGGGCTTCCCCGATTATTTTCTTATCGTTTGGGACTTCCTTGAAGCAGCCCGAAAAATGGGCGTATCTGTTGGCCCCGGGCGAGGTAGCGCGGCGGGTTCCGTGGTGGCTTATTGCCTGAAAATAACACAGATAGACCCCATAGAATACAAACTGCTGTTTGAACGTTTTCTGAACCCCGACCGGATTTCCATGCCGGATATCGATATCGATTTTGATGACGATGGCCGTGAGAAGGTATTGCACTATGTTTCCCAAAAATATGGAAAAGAGCGGGTGGCACACCTGATAACTTTTGGAAAAATGGCGGCAAAGTCCGCTATCCGCGATGTGGCCCGTGTTCAAAAATTGCCTTTACAGGAAGCTGACAGGTTGGCAAAGATGATTCCCGAACGCCCCGGCATTACCCTCAACGAGGCCATAAAAGAGGTGCCTGAGTTGAAGCATGAACTGGAGAATGGGAAACCGGAAGTCTCTTCGGTATTAAAAAATGCCCTGACCCTTGAAGGCTCGGTGCGAAATACCGGCACACATGCCTGTGGTATCATCATTGCCCGCGATAATCTGGACAAATTTGTCCCCATTTCCACGGTAAAAGGTTCCGTCTTAGAGTATGCCACGCAATATGATGGCCATTATGTGGAGGATATCGGCCTCCTGAAAATGGATTTTCTCGGGTTGAAAACACTCTCCATCATCAAAGAGGCCCTTCAGAATATAAAAAAATCCAAGGGTGTTGATGTGGACATTGACAACGTTCCGCTGGACGATGAGGCGACTTATGCACTTTATGGCCGGGGCGAAACAACAGGTTTGTTTCAGTTTGAGTCCGATGGCATGAAAAAATACCTTCAGGAACTGAAGCCCTCGCGCTTTGAGGACCTGATTGCCATGAACGCCTTGTACAGGCCGGGCCCCATGCAGTACATTCCCCAGTTTATCAAACGAAAACATGGCCTGGAGGAGATTCAGTACGATGTTCCCGAGATGGAGGAGATTCTGAAAGAGACTTACGGAATAACGGTTTACCAGGAACAGGTAATGTTGCTTTCGCGACTTATGGCAGGGTTTACCCGCGGGCAGTCCGACTCGCTGCGCAAAGCCATGGGGAAGAAGAAAATGGCAGAAATGGCCAAGCTGAAAGTCGAATATTTAACCGGTTGTGAGAAAAATAATATTCCGCAAAAAACGGCTGAAAAGGTTTGGCACGACTGGGAGGAATTTACCAAATATGCCTTTAACAAATCACATGCCACCTGCTATTCCTACGTCTCTTATCAAACAGCTTACCTGAAAGCACATTATCCGGCCGAATTTATGGCTGCCGTGCTGAGCCGTAACCTGAACAACATCGACAAGATTACCTTTTTTACAAAAGAGTCGGAGCGTATGGGCATTCAGGTGCTTGGCCCCGACATCAACGAAAGTTCACTGAACTTTACTGTTACCAAAGAGGGAATTATCCGCTTTGGGCTGGCCGCCATCAAAGGTGTTGGCGGGGCTGCCGTGGAAGATATTATCAGCGAACGGGAGAAAAACGGAAACTTCAAAAGTATTTTCGACCTGGCCAAACGGATTAACCTGAAATCGGTCAATAAACGTAGTTTCGAGGCACTGGCCAAAGCAGGGGCATTTGATACGTTTTCCGGTACCCACCGTGCCCAGTATTTTTACAAAGAGAACGAAAACGATGTGGAATTCATTGAAAAAATCATTCGGTTTGCTGCCAAATACCAGGAAAAGAAAAACTCTGCCCAGGTTTCGCTTTTTGGCGATTCTGATGATTTTGAAGTCCAGGACCCTGTAATCCCTCCGTGCGAAGTGTGGCCCAAGGCCGTTCAGCTGAGGCACGAAAAAGAGGTTACGGGCTTTTATATCTCGGGACATCCCCTGGATGCTTTTGAACTGACAATGAAACATGTCTGTAACGTAAATATCTCCCGGCTTCACGACCACCTTGCCGATTATAAAAATAAGGAGGTGGTTTTTGGCGGAATGGTAACCTCCACATTACAAAGAACAACCAAAAACGGTTCCCTGTTCGGCGTGATGACACTGGAGGATTATACCAGTGCCATGGATTTCAGGCTTTTTAAGGAGAATTACCTGAAAATGAGGCATATGATGGTGGTTGGCAATAACCTGATGGTACGTGCTGTTGTGGAGCCCAACCGCTATGATGAAAATTCCCTGAACATTAATATCCGGGAGATTTCATTGCTGGAAGATGCCATGAACAAAGTTATTAAGAAGCTTACTTTGTACCTTCACCCTGAAAATGTTACGGATCAATTGGTGGATGATATTGTGCAGATGAAAAAGGATTACCAGGGCGATACCATGTTGGCCATTTCTTTGGTTACCAACGACCAAAAAAGATCGCTGGTTATGAACAGCAAATCAACGAAAGTGGATGCCCGCCTGTTCTTAAAGCACCTGCCGAAACTGGGGGCGGTCCGTTACACGCTGAGCAAATAAAATGGCCACGTTCCAATGGATGGTTCTGTATTCAATTCTTTCTTAATTTTGCAACTCATAAAAAAAGAAAAAAATGGCTTTAGAATTCACAGATGCAAATTTTGATGCACTCGTATTGCATTCCGACAAACCTGTAATTGTTGATTTTTGGGCGGTATGGTGCGGCCCCTGCCGTGTTATCGGCCCTATCGTTCAGGAAATTGGCGAAGAGTACAGCGATAAGGTAATGGTGGGTAAAATGGATGTTGACCACAATCCTGCCATTGCCCGGCGTTATGGCATTCGAAACATTCCGACACTTCTGTTTTTTAAAAACGGGGAGGTGGTGGACAAACAGGTAGGTTCTGTTCCCAAACAGGTTTTGGTGAACAAACTGGAACAATACCTGTAACTTATCAGAAAATATGGAATGAATAAAAAAAGGAGCCGGGTTTACAGCTCCTTTTTTTGTGCTTAGAATTTCAATTGTACCTGCAGCGTGATGCCGGTTTTGTGGTTTCCGGCAATGGCCTCTGCCCCGGAGGAAATATTGTTTTTGTTAAAGAAAACAGTCCGTGAAACTTTGGCCCACAGGTTGATGTGCTTTTTTACCTGATAGTGCAACAACAGATAAAACCGCTCTCCTTTATCGAAATAGGCGGGGATGGAAAAAGCATACAATACATCATTTTCGTAAGCGTAAATCCTGCTGTTCCAGCCATCTGTATCAAAAAGGGCGTACCTGAAACTCAGTTTTAAAGGAACTTTTACAAACTGATAGAAAATATCCTGATAAACAAGAAAACCCTGTTCACGGTCAGTAGCTTTTGTATAACGTACATATTCTGCACGTGTTTTGAGCGTTAACTGCGGGGAAAGGGCGTACGACAAGGCATAACGAAAATCAGAATAGCTTTTCATTGCTATCAATGGGTGATAATCCTCCGGACAGGAGATGTTTTCCGCTTTTTGCTGATACCGGAAACGGAAATACATGCTGATATTTTTCCCTGGATCCATATCAAGCTGGGCAAGAAATGCTTTCCCTGTGGATGGTGAATTGATTTGGAATCTTAACCAGGGGAAACGAAAGTAATCGGCATAGGCTGACAGTGTAAATACACGGGAGAGCAACATTTTTAGTCCGATATAAATACCGTGTTCGTTGCTCACATGACCCGATTCCATAAAGGGGGAGGCATAGAGTACCTTGTACCCGGGCGAAAAATTGCGGTAGCTCATTGTCAGTGTTAAACGGTCTGAAGGATAAAAGTTTGCACCCGCTGTCCCGGCCATCCCGCCTCCCGGATTGGCTGCCAGTTCACCAAAAAAGGAGATATGTTTCAATAAAAAGTCCAAATTAACAGCCGCATTGCTCAGCTGCCTGCCCCGGAAATAAAATATCCCGTAAGGACGTTGGGCCGGTTCCAATGGCAAACTCAACCGTGTTTGATAATAGGTGGCACCGGCCTTCCACCTGCCATGACTATATTCCAAATGTCCGCCAAAAGCATCAATTACCAAACGGTGTTTGTTGAGTAACTCATTGATAGTACGATGATTTCCTGTTTCGAGGATGGTTGATATTTCGCCTTGTCCTGACGGTAACACGCTGAAACTGCCATCTACTTTATTATGAGAATAAAAGGCGGTCAGGGAAATATGCTTTATGCCCAGGGTTATGGCAGCACCACGAAAAAAACGATTCTCGTTGGCAGACGTATTCGGACGAATGCCGGAACCGAAATATTCTACTGCATTGGCTTCTGCCGATTTCCCGAAAGTCAGGCCGGACCAAAGACACAGGCCCTGCCCAAATTCAAGGTGATAATCGCCAACAATAGCTTTTTTCAGTATTCCCATGTCCGACACATACGCATAGGCTGAGAAAAAATCAGGGAAACGGGGCTTTTGGCTGCCTAAAAGCTGTTTCACACTGTCGCTTAGCCGGGAAGAAAAAAATACCTCGCCGGCATCCTTTTCCGTAGTAAAGCCCCAGCGAAGATGGTCGCCCGACCGGAAACCGTAACGCATGTAGAGCTTTTGCGGACTTCCCAAAAAAACAGAACCCGGCTTCAGGTAGGCAGAATCGGCAGGAATACGGTATCCGGCAACAGTCTCAAGGATTTGGCCATAACGCATCAACACCTGATGGCCCCCATACTTAATGGCACTTTTCCAGGAAAAAGGTTTTGGTTTTTTAGGAATCCCGGCTTTGATAAACGGGCTTATCCGTTGAATTGTCTGTGCATTGAACCCCGAAATATATTGCAATTCATAAATACTGAAAATAATCCCGTTTTGATGAATGTAATCATTAATGGAGACAAGCTGTGCTTCGTTAAGCAAATGCAAGTGAAGTAACTTGCTTATATCCTGACTGTTGATATTAATGGGATGTTTGGCAAGGTAAATATATTCGTCCGCCAAATCGGAATAATCCTGCGACCGGTCGGAACGTTTGGCCATATTTTCGAGTTGGTTTGTCAGAAACTCAGCCGATTGGTGCAGCGTATCGCTGTTCTGTGCTTTCATGTCCGTGTTTATCCGAAGAAGCAAGACAGCGAGCAACAGGATACCATATGTAAATTGCCGTTGCATTTTAAAAAGAAAAAACAAGTGAAGACTGAGGGGAAAAGCCCAATGACTGGTGCATGGCCGTACCGATGTCAAATTGCAGGTGCTTTTTGTGCCAGCCAAACCCGAAAGAGAACACATCGCCCGACGTGCCCACGCCGACACGGAAAGAGAATTGTTCCTTAATAACATATTCCACTCCGCCACGCAGTATAACCGGTTGAAAAGCAGTATTTTTCTCCACTTCTGCGGTGGCCAGCAACCGGGGGGAGAAATGGTAAGCCAGGCCGAAACGAAAAACTGCCGGAATTTTTTCGTTTGCATAGTCAGAAAGCTTTACCCTTACGGGATTAAAAACCCACAAACCTAAAGTGAGTTTGTCCGTAACGTCCGACTGGATGCCCAGTGCAAAAGTTACATTGCTCCGCTTGCCGTATCCTTCGCCCAGTGCTGTCAGCAGGTAGTCGAGCTGAAGGCCTATCCTCAGCTTTGGCCCGAAAGAACGTGCGTAGGCCAGGCCGAGTTTCATTTCGTGGTAAAGCGGGTAGCCAAAATAACTAAGGCTGGCCCCGATATTTCCAAATTTCAGCGGATAGATTATGGCCAGGTCTCCTGTTCCCGTGTGGGGGATTAAAAATCTGTTTTCGTAGGCCATTCCCATGGAAAGGTGTTTTATCATGGCCATTCCGGCCTGGTTGTTTTGCACACTCCAGAAACCGCCCAGGGCGACAGAACAGTGGTCCAGACCGGCCTGCCGTGCACCCGAAGGATACCACAAACCTGCCCCGGAAGCCGGAGGGCATGATACGCTAACAATCATGACGACAAGGATGGCTTTGAGCAGCCTTAACCTGTTTGTAACAGGAGTATTCATGGCAGAAAAGAGTTTTCAGTAAATTGAGTGGCCTAAAATTACAAAAATATTTTCAGAATAAAAATTAATGTTACAGCTATTACGGAAATGTTTATATTAGGCTCAAAATTTGAAACCAATGAATACGGTTGAACAATTGATAAACAGGGCATGGGAAAACCGCAATTTGCTCGAATCTGATGAGGTAATACAAGCTGTTTTTGACACGGTTGAAAAACTTGACAAAGGGAGGCTGCGGGTGGCAACGCCGGAAGCAGGGGAGTGGAAGGTGAACGAATGGATAAAAAAAGCGGTTATCCTCTATTTTCTTTTGCGGAAGATGGAGACCCTGGAAGCCGGTATGCTTGAATTCCATGA
Organism: Bacteroidales bacterium; assembly: GCA_015493525.1. Lineage (GTDB taxonomy): Bacteria > Bacteroidota > Bacteroidia > Bacteroidales > F082 > Sulfidibacterium. The sequence continues at coordinate 142,540 of WGCY01000053.1, read as the reverse complement.
TAAGATACCGTTGAAGAAAAATTTTGCTGCCCAAAATATTCGTGTTGTGCCGCATGCCATTGCCCGTTATGGTTCTTACCTGGCCCCGGGAGTGGTTATGATGCCCTCGTATGTAAATATTGGTGCCTATGTTGACAGTGGGACCATGGTGGATACCTGGGCCACTGTTGGATCGTGTGCCCAGATAGGAAAGCATGTACATTTGAGTGGGGGCGTGGGTATTGGCGGTGTGCTGGAGCCCGTTCAGGCGGCCCCCGTGATTATAGGGGACAATTGCTTTATTGGTTCCCGCTCTATTGTGGTGGAAGGCGTGAGGCTGGCACAAGAGGTGGTCCTTGGTGCCAATGTTGTGCTTACGCAAAGTACTAAGATTATAGATGTTAGCGGTGATAAACCTGTTGAGTATAAGGCATTTATCCCTCCCCGTTCGGTGGTTATCCCGGGCTCTTACAGCAAGCATTTTCCGGCAGGCGACTATCAGGTTTCCTGTGCATTGATTATTGGCAAACGAAAGGCCTCTACCAATCTGAAGACTTCGTTGAATGATGCGTTGCGTGATTTTCAGGTGGCTGTTTAAGTGTAAGAAAGTATGAAAAGGATCTTAATTATACAAACTGCTTCCCTTGGAGATGTTGTGCTGGCCACGCCTTTGATTGAGAAACTACATCATTTTTTCCCCGGGTCGCGGATTGATTTTTTACTGAAAGAGGGAAACGAAGATCTGTTACGGCACCATCCACATTTGAAGCATGTCATGGTGTGGGACAAATCAGAGAAAAAATACCAAAAACTTCGCGAACTTATCACGGTTGTCCGTGAGCAAAAATACGACATGGTAATTAACACCCAGCGGTTTGCTTCCACAGGCTTGCTAACTGTGCTTTCAGGAGCGAAACAAACAGCAGGTTTTAAAAAAAATCCCTTTTCTCTTCTTTTTACCCATCGTTATGTGCACCGGATTTCGGGGCAGGAGGGAAGCCCCCATGAAATAGAACGAAACCTTAAGCTTATTGAGAATCATACGGATACCTCTGTTTTTAAGCCCAAATTATATCCATCAAAACACGATTTTGCCAAAGTATCGCAATACAAAACCCATCAATACATTACAGTATCTCCCGGAAGCTTGTGGCATACCAAAGAGTTCCCTGCCGAAAAATGGGCTGATTTTGTCCGTCATCTCGACAAAGAACTGATTGTCTGTTTTTTAGGATCGGAGAAAGAAAAACCGAAGATAAACCGGATAATGAAAGCTGCCGGGCATGCCAATAGCATTAACATGGCAGGGAAGTTGACCCTTTTGGAATCCGCTGCCCTTATGCGGGATGCCCTGATGAACTATACCAACGATTCGGCTCCCATGCATTTGGCTTCGGCCATGAATGCTCCCGTAGCAGCTGTCTTTTGTTCTACTGTCCCCGAGTTTGGCTTTGGGCCGCTTTCTGACCGTGCTTTTGTTATCCAGGCTTCTGAAAAGCTCTCCTGCCGTCCCTGCGGGTTGCATGGCAAAAGGGCTTGTCCTGAGAAACATTTTAAATGTGCAGAAAATATTGATATCAAACAATTGTTGTTATGTCTGAAGCATTAAAAAGAGAAGTTGAAAAATCCGTAACCTTGTTGAGGCAGGGGAAAATCCTGCTTTATCCGACAGATACCATTTGGGGAATTGGCTGTGATGCTACCAATTCAAAAGCCATTGACCGGATTTTTAAATTAAAGAACCGCAGCGGGCAAAAGAGCATGATTGTTTTATTGGACACTGCCGACAAGCTGAAACAATATGTGGAGAATGTTCCTTCCATAGCGTACGACCTCATTGAGAATGCTGCTTCACCCATTACCATAGTTTTTGACAAGGCAAAAAACCTTTCCAAAAAACTTGTTGCTTCCGATGGAAGTATCGCCATCAGGGTCGTGCAGGGCGATTATTGTGTGGATGTTATCCGGCAATTGGGCCGTCCGCTTGTATCGACCTCTGCCAATTTATCGGGGGAACCTGCTCCCCAGTCTTTTCTTCAAATCCCGGAAATCATAAAAGAAAAAGTTGATTATGTGGTAGATATTCATCGTACGCGCATCCGTACCATTCGGCCATCCACACTGATTAAGCTTGAGAAAAACGGTTCGTTTAGTATTCTGAGGCTTTAGCCCAGCGGATGAAACTTTAAGATGGTATTTCTTAAATCAGTGTCGTTCAGGTGTGTATAAATCTCTGTGGTGCTGATGGATACATGGCCGAGTAATTCCTGGACAGCCCGTAAATCAGCACCATGGCGAATAAGGTGTGTGGCAAAAGAGTGCCGAAAAGTATGCGGGCTGACTTTTTTATGGATGCCGGCCCTTTCAACCTGCTTTTTTACAATGATAAAAATCATTTGCCGGCTCATTTTTCCACCACGCTGGTTCAGAAAAACAATATTTTCAGCTTCTTTGGAGGGTTTTGCCAGAATCCGCACTTGCTGGATATAAGTACGTAACTGTTTTCGTGCACTTTTGCCCACAGGTATCAGGCGTTGTTTGTTCCCTTTGCCTGTAACAAATATGATTTGCTGGTTGAAATGAATATCCGAAATCTTCAGGTTGATTAACTCGGAAACGCGTAAGCCACAGGCGTAGAGCGTCTCCAGTATGGCCTTGTTGCGTTCTCCCTGCGGCCTGGACAAATCAACCGATTGGATGATAGTCATCATCTCATCTTCACTCAGGACATCGGGCAACTTTTTTCCCAATTTGGGCGATTCAAGTAGTGCTGAGGGATCAACATCAATGACTTTTTCCAGGATAAGATAGCCGAAAAATGATTTTATCCCCGACACAACACGGCTTTGCGAATAAGCACCCAACCCCGTTTCGTTAATGAATTGCAGAAAATCGGTGAGGTCATCGTGTGTTACCGATTTAATGGCCTGCGTATTTCTTTTGGCCTGTAAAAAAGAGAACAAAAGGCTAACATCGTGCAGATAAGCCGTTACCGTATTTTCTGACAGTGCCCGCTCGAGCTGGAGAAATGATTTGAACCCTTTTATATAAATATTTTCCTGCATAAAATTTCGCCGTTGTCCTGTCCCCTGAAACAAAAAGTTGCCCTAAATTAGAAAAAATCCCAGAGAAAACTTACTTTTGTCTTTTCGCTCGAAAAATAGTCTAAAATTAATAACAGAATTGTTTAACTAAAATAAATTAAAAAAAGATGGTAGATTTTTCTTTAGAACCCAAACAAATTGAACTGAGGGAGAAAGTCAGGGACTTCGCTTCACGCGTAATGATCCCCAATGCAAGAAAGTATGATGAATCCGCAGAATTTCCGTGGGATATAGTCAAAAAGGCTTATGATGAGGGACTTATGAATGGCCCCATTCCGGTTGAATATGGTGGGAACGGGCACAATATTTTTGAAAGTGCACTGTCGTCAGAAGAACTTGGTGCCGGATGCGTCGGTATCGGAATATGTTTGGATGCCAACACGCTGGCCCTGACCCCGCTTTTGCTCGGTGCCAGCGAAGAACAAAAGAAACGTTTCTTTGGACAGATTATTGAATCGAAAGGCGTTGCTGCTTATGCACTTACCGAACCCAATGCCGGATCAGACGTTGCCGGAATCAAATCAACGGCCATCCTTCATGGTGACAAATATATCCTAAACGGGCACAAGCGTTTTATCACCAACGGTGCTGTTTCGGAATTCATCACGGTATTTGCCATGGTCAATCCCGAAAAGGGTGCCCGCAGCCTGAGTGCTTTTGTTGTTCCCACAAAATCGGCAGGGGTGAAGGTCGTTTCCAATTTGAAAAAAATGGGGCAGCGCGCCTCTGTGCAGACTGAGTTCATTTTTGAAGATGTTGAGGTGCCCAAAGAAAACCTTATCGGAGGGGAAGGCCAGGGATTTATCCTTGCCATGAAAACTTTTGAACGTACCCGTACCGGTGTAGCAGCACTCAGTGTGGGAAATGCCAGGGCTGCTTATGAAACATCGCGTGAGTGGGCAAAGAACCGGATTCAGTTTGGGAAACCCATTACCGTAAACCAGGGCGTGAGTTTTATGCTTGCCGATATGGCTACCGAAGTAGAAGCCGCCCGGTTGATTACCTGGCATTCGGCCTGGGCATACGATAACGGCCAAAAATCGAAAAACCTGCTTTCGGCCATGTGTAAACTGTATGCTTCGGATGTGGCCATGAAAGTTACCACCGATGCCGTCCAGATTATGGCAGGAGAGGGGTATTCCACTGATTTTCTTGTTGAGAAGATGATGCGCGATGCCAAACTTTGCCAAATATATGAAGGGACCAACCAGGTTCAGCGGCTGGTTATCGGAAAAGGTATCCTGCGGTAAAACAGCCTCTTATCACAGCAAAAAAATTGCGCTTCCGGATTTTCCGAAAGCGCAATTTTTATATCTGGGCGAAAATGACTTAGAACTTATAGTGTTCATCCTCAATTAGCTTGTCTGCAATGCGGCGGCGGGCTGTTTTGGCATTTACGGGGTCGTAAAAGGTCAGCTTTTCCATAATGGCAAGCATTTCTGCCTTCTCATCCCCTTCTAAAAAGGAACTGACGGCATCCATCGTCTTGTTTTTGAAGATATGCATGACATCGTGCAACAGTACATCCAACAGGTCGTGATAAACAGAAATGGTTGTTTTTAATTTCAATTTTTCCAGTTTTTCTACACGTAACAAGGTCGATTCAAGCACATACAGGTTCATCAGCATATCGGCCATGTTCATCATAATTTCCTCTTCGAAAGCCAACTTTTTCTTAAATGTATTGTTTAGCAAGGGGAACAGGATGGTAACAGCTTTTTTCAATTGCCCGACATAAGCATGTTTTAGTGCATAATAATCAGGTGTGGAAACATCTACAACCTGAATGTTTTCTTTGTCATCTAAAACTTCGGCTGCTTTTTCAAGAAGTGAAATTTTATGGCGCAGGCCTCTTTTAAGTTCGGCATCGGCAACAATCAAACGGTTTATCTCATTCGTCCCCTCAAATATCCGGTTAATCCGTGAGTCGCGATAGGAGCGGTCGGCCGGTGCCTCTGCAGAAAATCCCATTCCTCCGTAAATCTGTACCAATTCGTCAACAATATAATCAAGTGATTCAGAGCTATATACCTTAAGTAATGCACATTCCGGTTCAAATTCGGCCACAGCACCGATATTGGCCTGGCCATAGGCTTTTCCGGCTTCGAGGAGGGCAGCAATTTCATCCTGGATATCTTTGCTGGCACGGTAAACAGCCGACTCGGTGGCAAATGTTTTGATAACCTGTTCGGCAAGTTTGTGCTTAATGGCACCAAATTCGGACAAACTTGCCCCAAACTGCTTGCGCTCAATGGAATAGTTTACTGAGTTGTTGATGGCCCGACGCATCCCGCCAATTACGGTTGCCCCCAGTTTTATACGGCCTAAATGCAATATATTCAGTGCAATGCGATATCCTTCGCCCCGTTTGCCCAACTGGTTTTCAACGGGCACTTTCACATCGTTAAAGAATATCTGGCGTGTTGAAGAACCCTTAATTCCCATTTTGTTTTCTTCAGGGTTCATGGTGATTCCTTCCGTTGCCGATTCGACCAAAAAGGCACTGAGTACCCTGTCGTTGTCAATTTTGGCAAAAACGGTCAGCAAATCGGCAAAACCGCCGTTTGTAATCCACATTTTCTGGCCGTTCAGGATGTAGTGCTTTCCATCTTCGGACAAAACAGCTTTGGTTTTTCCCGCATTGGCATCGGAGCCGGCACCGGGTTCGGTGAGACAATAGGCTGCCAGCCATTCGCCGGTAGCAAGCCGGGGCAAATATTTCTCTTTTTGTTGTTGGTTTCCATAGTAAAGTAACGGCAACGACCCGATACCGGTGTGCGCCATGAAGGCGACCGAAAAAGAGTAGGCAGACCCAATGGCTTCGTTGGCTTTCATATTGGTAAGAAAATTCTGGCCAAAACCACCAAACTCTTCGGGAATGGCAATACCAAGCAGCCCCATTTCTCCGGCCTTTTTCAGGAGCGAGGGCATAAGGCCTTCCTCGTGTTTGTCAAGCGCATCGAAGTGGGGCACAATTTCTGATTCCACAAAGTCCTGGCAGGTAGCGGCTATCATAAGTTGCTCTTCATCAAATTCTTCGGGGATAAATATATTTTCTGCTTTTGCATCGGTTATAAGAAATTCTCCACCTTTCATATGGGTTGTTTTTTTAAGGAATTAAAATTTTATTTGAAGCAAAAATAGGATTTGTGGAAAAGGATGGCCTGCACATCTGTAATTTAGACATTTTCTAAATAAGTAATTAAGAATAAAAACACCGAAACTCAATGACTTTAAGCAGTACTGGGATGTAGCCTTACTTTTTAGTTTCTTTTTTCTTTGCAGGCATTTTCTTTGCCGAAGATATTTTCACTACGATTTCTTCTTTTTTGGCGTTGTACTCTATCTTAATGACATCGTTTTCCTTGAGCGTACTTTTGATAATCTCCTCGGCAAGCGGGTCTTCCACATATTTTTGGATGGCCCTTTTCAGTGGCCTGGCACCAAATTGTTCATCCCAGCCCTTTTCGATGATAAAGTCTTTGGCGTTGGCTGCAACACTTATTTTATAGCCCATTTGGTTGATTCGGCCATAGAGGTGAGACAGTTCAATGTCAATAATCTTGTAAATATCTTCCTTGTCCAGCGATTCGAAAATGACCACATCATCAATTCGGTTCAGAAATTCCGGGGCAAATGTTCTTTTGAGGGCATTCTCAATCACACCATGGGCATGGCTTGCGCGGCTTTGTTTTTTGGCGGCGGTGCTGAAACCCACACCGGTACCGAAATCTTTCAATTGTCTTGAGCCAATGTTGGAAGTCATAATGATGATGGTGTTTTTAAAATCGACTTTTCTTCCCAGGCTGTCTGTCAATACGCCGTCATCAAGCAGCTGTAACAATAAATGAAACACATCGGGGTGTGCTTTTTCAATTTCATCCAGCAGGATAATGGAGTAGGGCTTGCGGCGGACTTTCTCCGTCAGCTGGCCGCCTTCTTCGTAACCGACATATCCGGGAGGGGCACCAACGAGCCTGGAAACAGCAAATTTTTCCATGTACTCACTCATGTCAATTCGGATAAGTGCATCTTCCGAATCGAACATATACTTGGCCAGCATTTTGGCCAGATAAGTTTTTCCTACGCCAGTGGGCCCCAGGAAAATAAATGAGCCGATGGGCTTGTTTGGGTCTTTGAGCCCTGCGCGGTTACGGCGAATGGCCTTCACCACTTTTTTAATGGCATCGGGCTGGCCGATAACTTCCTTTTGCAATTCCGGCTCCATGTTAATCAGCCGGTTACTTTCACTCTGTGCAATATTTGTAACCGGAATACCGGTCATCATGGCCACTACTTCGGCCACTTTCTCTTCGTCAACCTCTTCGCGGTTTAGCTGTGCATCTTCTTCCCAACGTTTTTTTGCACGTTCCAGCTCTTCGGTGTACCTTCTTTCGATATCGCGAAACTGTGCGGCTTCTTCAAATTTCTGCTGGTTAATGGAGAGTATCTTTTTTTGCCTAATCTCCTCGATAGATTTCTCCAGATTAATGATTTCTGCCGGTACATGGATGTTGCTGATGTGCACTCTGGCCCCTGCTTCGTCCAGTGCATCAATGGCTTTATCCGGCAAATAACGATCTGAAATATAGCGGTCTGTAAGGTTTACGCAGGCACGAATGGCCTCATCGGTATACTTTACAAGGTGATGGTCTTCGTATTTTTCTTTTATATTTTCGAGGATATGCATGGTTTCATCCGGTGTGGTAGGATCAACCAGCACTTTCTGAAACCTTCTTTCCAGGGCACCATCTTTTTCAATGTATTGACGGTATTCGTCCAGGGTGGTGGCACCGATGCATTGGAGCTCGCCCCGTGCCAGGGCCGGTTTGAACATGTTGGATGCATCAAGGGAGCCGGAGGCGTTTCCTGCCCCGACAATCGTATGTATCTCATCAATAAAAAGGATGATATCGGTATTTTTTGTCAGCTCGTTTAAAACGGCTTTCATTCGTTCTTCAAATTGTCCGCGGTATTTTGTGCCGGCGACCAGCGATGCCAGGTCCAGTGTTACGATGCGTTTGTTAAAAAGGGCACGGGACACTTTCCTGTTCACAATACGCAATGCCAGTCCTTCGGCAATGGCCGATTTGCCCACCCCCGGTTCCCCAATCAGGATAGGGTTGTTTTTTTTCCGGCGGCTCAGCACCTGGGCAATACGTTCCAGCTCTTTGTCGCGGCCTACAATGGGATCTAACCGGCCTTCTTCGGCGGCGCGTGTCAGGTCGTTGCCAAAGTTGTCAAGTACCGGGGTTTTTGATTTTGGCTCAGCTGATTTTTTCTGGCTGCCGCCAAAAGCAGGCTTATCGGGGCCTGTAATGTCGCTTCCTGTTTCTCCTTTTATCTCAGGGATATCATCGGAGTAGTTTTCTTTGGCCCCATTTTCCTTTAAAATGCGGCTGAGCTCGTCTTTCACCAGCGTATAATCGACGCCCGAGAGGGTCAGCTTATGGGTTACAAGGTTGTTTTCATCTTTTAAAATAGCGAGTAAAAGGTGTTCTGTGCCGATTTCTTCGCTATGAAAGACCTTGGCCTCAAGATAAGTGATTTTCATGGCCTTTTCGGCTTGCTTGACAACAGGAATATTTTCCATGACCAGGCCATTATTTTCCGGCGTCCTTACCGCATTTTCAATATCCAGTTTCAATTTCTTTAAATCTACGCCAAAATAGCGCAGTATTTTCACGGCTACCCCCTCACCATCGCGCAATATTCCCAGCATAAAATGCTCCAGTCCGATATAGTTATTTCCCAGTCGTACAGCCTCTTCACGGCTATAGGACATCACATCTTTCATTCGTTTAGAAAACTTTGTATCCATCAATTTTTAAATTTTATGCAAAATTACACATAAGCCCTTTACCAAAGTCATGTTATTGGCCGATTGCTCATCTTTTTTCTTGTTTTTACCAAAAACATTTCGTTAAAAATACGAATTGTATTTCAAAAACAAATATAAAATGACTTTGTCCGATGGGACAAAAAAACCGATAGAATTATTAACAGCGGGTTGTTAACACAAAGTGTAATTTAATACGCTGATTTCTTTTTATAACCGGCATAAATAATTACTTTTGCAAGCTATAATTTTTTCAATTATTAATGAAAAAGGATTCGATACATGGAGAGTGTTCATGACGGTGAAAGGATCGTAAAAGTAAACATAGAAAATCAAATGAAATCGGCCTACATCGATTACTCGATGTCGGTGATTGTTGCCCGTGCCCTGCCGGATGTACGTGATGGGCTGAAACCGGTTCATCGCCGCGTTTTGTTTGGCATGTATGAGCTGGGCGTATTCTCAAACAGGCCCTATAAAAAATCGGCCAGAATAGTAGGGGAGGTGCTGGGTAAGTTTCATCCCCATGGCGACAGTTCTGTTTACGACACCATGGTGCGTATGGCACAGGAGTGGTCGTTGCGCTATCCGTTGGTCGATGGACAGGGAAACTTTGGCTCCATTGACGGTGACAGCCCGGCTGCCATGCGTTATACGGAAGCCCGGTTGCGGAAGATTGCAGAAGAGATGCTGTCCGATTTGGACAAAGACACGGTAGACCATCAGTTGAACTTTGATGATACCATTAACGAACCTACCGTCTTGCCAGCCCTAATCCCGAACCTGCTGGTAAATGGTGCTTCCGGAATTGCTGTGGGAATGGCCACCAACATGGCCCCGCACAATTTGTCGGAGATTGTGGATGGAATCATTGCTTATATTGATAATAACGACATCACAATTAGTGAGTTGATGAATTTTATCAAAGCTCCCGATTTCCCCACAGGGGGTATTATTTACGGTTACGAAGGGGTGAAATCTGCTTTCGAGACAGGCCGGGGACGTGTGGTTATCCGGGGCAAGGTAAATATTGAAGAGACAAAAAGCGGCCGCGAAAGGATCATTGTTACGGAATTGCCTTACCAGGTAAACAAGGCCGACATGATTAAAAAAACGGCTGACCTGATTAACGAGAAAAAAATTGATGGTATTGCCGACCTGAACGATGAGTCGGACCGTAATGGCATGCGCATTGTCTATGACCTGAAACGGGATGCCCTGGCCAGCATCGTCATCAATAAGTTATACAAAATGACTGCCTTGCAAAGCTCTTTCAGCGTGAACAACATTGCTTTGGTCAACGGACGGCCTGAGGCCCTCAACCTGAAAGGGCTGATTGTCCATTATGTGAACCATCGCCACGAAGTGGTTATCAGGCGTACACGTTATAACCTTAAAGAAGCCGAGCGCAAAGCACATATACTTGAGGGACTGATTATTGCCCTGGATAATATTGATGAGGTAATTGCCCTTATCCGGGCATCCAAAACGCCGGATGAAGCCAAACAGGGATTGATAAAGCGTTTTGAACTGTCGGATGTCCAGGCTAAGGCAATCCTTGATATGCGTTTGCAGAAACTGACGGGATTGGAAAGGGATAAACTAAAAGCCGATTATGATGCGTTGATGAAGCTGGTTGCCGAGCTGAAAGAGATACTTGCCGATGTGAATATCCGGATGAAGATTATCAAAGACGAATTGTTGTACATCAAGGAAAAATATGGCGACGAGCGGCGTTCGGAGATAGTGTACACGGCAGAAGATATCCGTATGGAAGATGTTATCCCCGATGAACCGGTGGTGATTACCATTTCACACATGGGATACATTAAGCGTACACCTTTGACGGAATATCATGTGCAGGGCAGGGGAGGCCGTGGCTCACGCGGCAGCACAACCCGCGATGAGGATTTCCTGGAGCATCTCTTTGTAGCCACCAACCACAATTATATGCTTTTCTTTACCGAGCAGGGAAAAGTTTACTGGTTGCGTGTTTTTGAGATTCCCGAAGGGGCCAAAGCCACCAAAGGCAGGGCTATTCAGAACATTATCCAACTTAGTCCCGACGATTCAGTCAAAGCATACATTAATATTAAAGATTTAAAAGACGAAGAATATATTCAAAATAATTTCATTGTCCTGGCAACCAAACACGGAACCATAAAGAAAACCTCACTCGAAGCTTACTCGCGTCCGCGTACCAATGGCATCAACGCCATTACTATCCACGAAGGCGATGAATTGCTGGCCGCCCGTCTGACGAATGGCAGCAACGAAGTGTTGCTTGCGCTCAAATCGGGCAGGGCTATCCGTTTTAACGAAAGTAAAGTGCGTGCCATGGGGCGTACTGCCGCCGGCGTAAGGGGTATCAGGCTTGCTTCTGAAAACGATGAAGTTGTTGGAATGGTTTGCGTGGAAGATGATTTATATGACATCTTGGTCGTTTCTGAAAAAGGATATGGAAAACGTTCTAAATTAGAAGATTACCGCGTTACCAACCGGGGCGGTAAAGGGGTGAAGACACTGAATATTACGGAAAAGACCGGAAACCTGATTGCCATTAAAAATGTTAAGGATGATGATGACCTTATGATTATCAATAAGTCAGGTATTGCCATTCGTATTCCTGTGGAAAGCCTCCGGGTTATGGGACGTGCCACGCAGGGAGTGAAGCTCATTAACCTGAAAGATGACGACGAAATAGCTGCCGTTGCCAAAGTGGAGTTTTTTGAACCTTTGGGAAGCAACCACGAGGGACAGGAAGAAGGAGATGCCCCATCCACAGAGGCAGAAAACCCTGAACCAACTTCCCCGAATGATGAACCGGAGCATGTTGAATGACCAAAATAATTTAGAGCCTTGATAAATAAATGAAATGAACGGTATAATTATTGTAAATTATATCTTTGCACACACAAAAATTTATTAAATATGAAAAAGTTAATCTTATCAATTTCTATGAGCCTGCTTTTTATCGCAGCGGGCTTTGCACAAAAAAGTAACCGGACAAGTGCCTACATGTACAAACAAAAGGGCCAGCTTGAGAATGCAAAAACAGCCATTGACAAGGCCGTACAGAACGACAAAACCAAAAATGACCCGAAAACCTGGTTGTATTATGGCGAAATTTATTACGATATCGCTTCCTCACCATTACCGCAGTTTAGGAAACTCGATACGCTGGCAGCTTCCAAGGCTTTTATGGGGCTGAAAAAGGCCAAATCGTTGGATATGAAGAAAAAAGTAACCAAAGAAGCCAATGAATACATCAAAAAATTATCTGCCGTATTCTACGCCAAAGGTGCTGATGTTTTCAAAGTTAAAAACTATGACAAAGCCATCGAATATTTTAAGGATGCTTTCCAGGTCTCTCAGGAGTTAGGTTCGTTCGATACGACTGCTGCTTTCAATATCGGCATCACCGGTGTGCTGGGAAAAGAGCCTAAAGTAGCTTCCGAGTACCTGAAAAAATGTGTGGATGTTCATTTTAATGATCCCAAGATTTTTATTTATTACAACCGTGCCCTGCAACAATTGGGCGATACTGCCGGTGCCGAATCAGCCATTAAACTGGGACGCTCAAGGTTCCCGAATAACCTGAGCCTGCTTCTCGAACAGGCACAATTGTATTTGGAACGTGGCCAGGCCCACCATCTGATTAACAGCCTGGAAGAAGCCATTGCCCAGAAACCGGACAATCCGGCAAACGCCAATTTCAATTTCCTTATCGGGAAAAGTTACGACGACATGGGAAAATCGGATAGTGCCGAGATGTTTTACAAAGCTGCCCTCAAAGTCAAACCTGATTTTTTCGAAGCTTATTATAATATTGGTGCCATCTATGTGAACAAAGCTGCCAAAATTCAAAAGAAAGCCAACGATCTTCCATTGAGCAAATCCAAAGAGTATGCCGCCCTGGAAAAAGATGCCAATGCCAATTTGCAAAAATCTATTCCATGGTTAGAGAAGGCCCTGGCACTGAACCCTAATGACCAGCCGACCATTAAAGGGCTGAAAGAAGCTTACGCCCGTTTGAAAATGAACGATAAGCTGAAGGAACTTATGGACAAACTGAAAAAATAAGAATAGGATAAAATAAAAGGGAATGATTTATCTTCCCTTTTATTTTTGAATATCTATTTAACATAATATATATTATAGGACAATTGCCAATGATGAATTTGCAATATTACGCTGACAACCAGATGACCAGAAATAACTTATATTTTACGCTTAAAATTTCTTATAATCAACCGGTTACTTTTATCATAACTGAAATAACTGACAGCCCAGTTCAGTCCGACAAGTAATTTATTTCTAAATCCGCTAATGGACATAAGGTGAACGAGCGACCATAAAAGCCAGGCCGTATAGCCGCTAAATTTGAGCTTCCCCAAATCCGCAACAGCTCTTCTTTTCCCAACGGTCGCGAGCGAACCTTTATCTTTATAGGCAAATCCATTTGTGAGCGGCTTTTTCTCAATTATTTCCATAATTGCTTTCGCAAGAAATCGTCCCTGCTGAATGGCAACCTGCGCCACCTGGGGATGTCCCTTCGGCATTTCTTTGGAAATTTGCGCAGCAAGATCGCCAATAGCAAAGACATTTTTATATCCTTCCACCAACAGATGCTCGTTGGTTTTTAACCTGTTACCTTTCACTATTGCCTGCTTATCAATACCATCGGGCATTTGTCCTTTCACGCCAGCTGTCCATATTAGATTTCTTGCGTAGATTTTTCGTCCACTTTTTGTCCTGACAATTTCCCCATCATAATCAGTAACAGACTCATGAAGCATAACATCTACATGTAGATTCTTTAAATAGGTCAAAGTTTTGGAGGATGCATTCTCAGACATGGCAGAAAGTAATTTGTCAGCAGCTTCCAGCAGATATATCTTCATTATGGAAGCCGGATATTCAGGGTAATCTTTGGGAAGGATATATTTACAGAATTCTGCCAGTGCACCGGCCATTTCAACGCCTGCCGGTCCTCCTCCTACGATGACTAAATTCGTCAAAGCATCCCGTTCATCTTCATCGCAGGTAATGGCAGCCTGTTCCAGATTTTGCAACATCATGTGACGAATGTTCAGCGAATCGCGAATATCTTTCATCCCGAGGCTGTTTCGCTCCAAATTCTTCATACCAAAAAAATTGGTTGTTGTACCGGTGGCCAGTACAAGGAAATTATAATTTATGGTGCCTTTGTTGGTAACCACCATATTCTCTTTGGCGTTGATTTCAATAACTTCTGCAAGACGAAAAACTATATTTTTGCTTCTTCCAATCTGCTTCCTGAATGGAAAAACAATGTTATCCGGTTCTAACCCACTGGTAGCCACCTGATAAAACAGCGGCTGAAACTGATAAAAATTATTCTTGTCGATAAGCACAACCTGTACGGGTTTGTTTCTTAACTTCTCCACTATGGCGAGACCGGCAAATCCGCCACCTATAATGATAATCCGTGGAAGTGCTGATTCTGGCAGGCAGATGCTCTCTTTTTTTCCGGTTTCAATATTTTCATCGTCTTTCTTCATATCCTAAAAAATGTCTTGCAAAATTGAGACGATTATCGGAGAAATACCTTACATAATGAAAAGAAAATTTTATATAATTTCGGTAATAATATAAAACACTTGAACACAGGTGTGTACGTGTTTTAGATTGACTTGTTATTAAAAGAAATGGTCAAATTTATCCCTGATTTTATCGTTGCATAAGTTACCAATACTGCCCTCGTGGGTATGCCGCAGTGCTTTTTCAGGATGGTACTTCCCTCCCATAATCTGCTCTCCTACTATTTTATAAGCTTCCCTGAAAGATACACCTTCTTTCACTAACTTATTGACCGACTCAACGCTGTATAGGTATTTGTAGATTTCTTTATCCTCCAGAATATCTTTGTTTACCTGAATATTCTGCAACATAAAATCAAAAATATGGAGGTTTTCTTTAACCTGGTCAACAGCTTCCATCAGGCTTCCTTTTAACAGCTGAAAATCACGATGATAACCGCTTGTGAGGTTGTTGACCAGGAGGGTTATCTCGTTGGGCAGGCTCTGTATTTTGTTGCTTTTTGCCCGCAGGAGCTCCAAAACATCCGGGTTTTGCTTGTGTGGCATAATGCTTGATCCGGTAGTTAATTCTTTGGGGAAACCGATAAAATTAAAATTCGGGCTGAGATAGAGGACCATGTCAGAGGCCAGTTTGGACAAAGTTCCGGAAACAGAGGCCAGTGCAAAGGCCACCACTTTTTCCAACTTTCCACGGCTTAACTGTGCTGCTACCGAATTGTATTTCATTGTTTTAAAATCCAGTAATTCGGTTGTGCAGCTCCTGTCAACGGGAAAACTACTTCCAAAGCCTGCCGCCGAACCTAAAGGGTTCTGGTCTGCTATATCGGAGGCAGCATTCAGCAAAATGACATCATCTATCAGGCTTTCCGCATAAGCAGCAAACCAAAGCCCGAACGAAGAAGGCATGGCCACCTGCATGTGCGTATATCCGGGCAGGAGGACATCTTTGTGCTGCTCACTCAGGTGCAACAGGGTTTCAAACAATGAGCGAATATTCTGTTTTATTGCTTTTATTTCATCTTTTACGTACAGGTGCATGGCCACCAATACCTGGTCGTTGCGGGAGCGGGCTGTGTGTATTTTTTTCCCGGCCTCCCCTATCCTGTTGGTGAGTTCAAACTCTATTTTGCTGTGCACGTCCTCAAATGTCTCTTCAATGGTGAAAGTACCGTTGTCGATGGTCTCTTGAATTGCTGCAAGGCCTTTTTCCAGCGCACGGAACTCCTTTGTGCTTAAAAGGCCTGTTTTTTCTAACATTTTGGCATGGGCCAGGCTGGCCTGTACATCATATTTTGCCAGTTTCATGTCCCAAAAACGGTCGTTGCCCACGGTAAATTTTTCAACCGCTTCTGCCGTAGAATATCCTTTGTCCCAAAGTTTCATAATTTTTATTTTATAGAAGTTCTTCAAAAATTTTTATAAACAGGTCTATCCCTTCGTTTAACTCATCGAGATAAATAAATTCGTCGGCACTGTGCGATCTTTTAGAATCGCCGGGGCCCATTTTGAGGGAAGGAAAATGAAGCACCGACTGGTCCGACAACGTGGGCGAACCATAGGTTTTTCTTCCGTGCTTTACGCCTGCTTTTACAAATGGGTGGGCCAACGGGATGGAGGAAGAACCAAGGTTGAAAGAACGGGGGATTAATTTACTTTTTGTCTGCTTGTCCAGAATTTCAAAAACTTCCCGGTTGGAATATTTCTCATTGACCCGTACGTCTATCACAAAGTGGCAATTTGCAGGAACCACGTTGTGTTGCTGCCCTGCTTCTATCTGCGTAACCGTTACTTTTACCTCTTTAAGCAAAGGCGATATTTTCTCAAAATGGTAATTTCTCAGCACCTGAATGTCCTCCACCGCATTGTAGATGGCATTTTCTGTATTGTCATGGGCGGCATGTCCTGCCTTTCCGGGAGCGTAAGCGTCTATCACCAGTAACCCCTTTTCGGCAACAGCCATCTGCATGCCTGTCGGTTCGCCCACTACGGCAAAATCAACGGGAGGAAGTTCCTTTAAAAGACTGTTTAGCCCATTAGGCCCCGAACTCTCCTCTTCGGCGGTAGCCGCCATGAGCAGGTTGTATTTCAGGTTCTTATGCCGGTAAAAATAGACAAATGTACTGAGTAGCGAAACCAACGGGCCTCCGGCATCGTTACTGCCCAGTCCGTATAATTTTCCGTTTTCTGTCTCCGGGGAAAAGGGATCGCGGGTATATCCTTTGTTCGGTTTTACCGTATCCATGTGCGAGTTCAGCAGAATGGTCGGTTTGGCCGGGTCAAAATAAAGATTTTGCGCCTTGATGTTGTTGTTGGTAACGGAATAGCTTACGCCGAAACCGTTCAGCCATTCTTGAATAATGATACGTACCTTTTCTTCTTCTCCCGAAAAAGCAGGCGTTTTGATTAAGGCTGTCAGTAGTTCTAAAGCTTTGGTTTTTAGTTCTTTTGTCTCCATTAGATTTGTCATAACTTTAATTGTGTAAACAGTGTTGTTTTCTCATCCAGCAATGTTTCGTTGCCAATTTTCACCGCCGAAACGTTCTTTTTCAGTGCCTGAAACCCGGTATGAAGTTTGGGAAGCATTCCCTGCCGGATAAAGCCATCTTTTTTCCCCTTCTCAAACAGGAAATAATCCAGTAAGGGCAACACTGAGCGTTCGTCTTCCGGATCTTTCAAAACCCCTGGTTTTTCAAAGCAATAGAGCAATTCCGTTTCGAGATATTCGCTCATGGCCATGGCAATTTCAGCGGCAACGGTGTCGGAATTGGTGTTCAGCAATTGCCCTTTTGCATCATGGGTAATGGCACTGAAGACAGGTGTCAATCCCAGTTCTATCAATGTTTTGACCATTTTTGCATTTACTTTTTCAATATCTCCCACATAACCGTAATCCACCTCTTTTACGGGCCGTTTGTGTGCCACAAGGCTATTGCCATCTGCTCCCGACAGGCCTATGGCATTGTTTCCCTCCTTTTGCAGTCCGGCGACAATTTGTTTATTGACCAGCCCGGCATATACCATTGTAACCACCTCCATATCGCGGGCAGAGGTAATTCTTCTCCCATCTATCATTCGGGGTTTTATTCCCAGCGAATGGCTGATGCGGCTGGCCAGGGAGCCACCGCCATGAACAAGGATTTTATTTCCCTCCAGGCGGGCAAAGGCAGCCAGGATTCTTTTTAGTCGGGCATTGTCATCAATGAGCTTCCCCCCTATTTTTACAACCTTCAGTTTATCTTTTGATTTCATGGCCTATTCTTTTATATGTCAAGATAGTATCTGTTTTAATGCAGCTGGAAACAGGGCGATTTGTTTTTTTGAAATGGTCAGGGGTGGCAGGATACGCAACAGGTTGGGATCAGCGGACGAACCGGTAAAAATCTTATGTTTAAAAAGCAACGTCTGACGAATTTCCCGGATGGGAAAATCAAATTCCACGCCAAGCATCAAACCTTTGCCCTTTATTTGCTTGATCTGGTTTATTTCTTTCAGTTTGTTCATCAGAAATTTGTTGACTTCCAAAACATTCTTGAGAACGGCATCCTGCCGTAAAACTTTAAGCACGGCCAAACCGGCGGTACAGGCAAGCGGATTTCCCCCAAAAGTGGTTCCCAACATCCCGTGCCAGGGTTTTATTTTCGGATGAATCAGCAGACCTGCCATGGGAAAACCATTTCCCATTCCTTTGGCCATGGTTATAATATCCGGTTGGATACCAGCATATTGATGGGCAAAGAATTTGCCTGTTCTTCCGTATCCGCTTTGAATCTCATCCAGTATAAGCAAAACGCCCTTTTGCTGGCACGTCTCAGAGAGTTGTTTTAAAAATGCCGGTGAGGGGGCATCCAGTCCGCCCACACCCTGAATCCCTTCCACAATAACCGCACAAATATCCTCTTTCTCAAACGCTTGCCTGAGCTGGTCGGTACGGTTTAATTCCAGAAAATCCACCGGA
Organism: Bacteroidales bacterium; assembly: GCA_015493525.1. GTDB lineage: Bacteria > Bacteroidota > Bacteroidia > Bacteroidales > F082 > Sulfidibacterium. Next base: position 124,081 of record WGCY01000053.1, on the reverse strand, counting down.
AAAGTAGAGCGGTTCAGGGCGGACGAAAGTTTGGGATTGTCCGTAACGGCAAGTGTTGCCGATGTCCTTCCGTGAAAACTTCCCTTGAAAGCAATAACACGTCTTTTGCCGGTATAAAAAGAGGCCAATTTTAGAGCATTTTCATTGGCTTCGGCACCCGAATTGCACAAAAACACTTTGTAATCCGCATAGCCGGAGAATTTTGTCAGTTCTTCGGCAAAACTTTCCTGCACGGGAATATTTACGGAATTGGAATAAAATGCCATTTTGCCGAGCTGCGATTTTAACCTGTCCACATAAACGGGATGCGTATGGCCAATGGATATAACACCGTGCCCACCATACAAATCGAGGTATTTATGGTTGTTGCTGTCCCATAGAAAAACACCTTCGGCTTTTACCATCTCCACATCATATCGTGGGTAAACATCAAACAATTTCATCTTTTTAATTTTAGAAGTTTGAATTTAGGTTTTAGGGTTCTGAATTCTAATTTCTGAATTCTAAATTTAGTCTCAGGCATCCATGTTTACTTTTATCTGCGAAATCATTTCGTAGGAAGTTGTCAGTCCCTTGATTAAAGCAGAACTTAAACCCCTATATTCCATTTCATTAAGGCCGCGAATAGTACATCCTCTCGGTGTGGTTACTTTGTCTATTTCACTTTCCGGGTGGGCATTCACATTTTCCGATAAGATGGAAGCGGCCCCCAAGGCAGTTTGTATGGCTATGGCTTTGGCTTCATCGGCATCGAAACCCAGTTGAATACCGCCTTGTGTTGTGGCCCTGATCAGGCGCATCCAGAAAGCGATGCCACTGGCACCGAGAACCGTTGCCGCCTGCATCAGTTCATCTTCGATAATCAATGTTTTACCAAGTACATTAAATATGGCCTGTGCCGTTTTAATGCTCTCTTCGCCACCATTATAACTCAGGCAGGTCATCGATTGGCTGACGGCGATGGCTGTGTTGGGCATGGAACGGACAATCTGGTTTTCTTTCCCCAGCGTTTGTTCCAGTGCTTTCAGGGTCAGCCCGGTAATTGTTGAAATAATCACTTTGTTGTTCAGCAAATGCTTAACCTGTTCGGCTACCTGGGGAAATTGTCCCGGCTGCACCGAAAAGATGACCACATCCGCCCCTTTTACTGCCCATACATTGTCCGTGGTAAACTGCACCTGTTGGCTCTCTATCAATGGCTTATCAGGAAGTTTACGCTTGGTGGCCGTTATTTCAATTTCTTTTTTCAACGAAGAGGCCAGCAGCCCTTTGAGGATAGAAAGCCCCAGGTTTCCCGTGCCGATAATGGTAATTTTTGTTTTCTTCATTTTATTTTATTTGTTAATTGGTTCATATTGAATTACTTAAAAATAGTTTGGTTTTAATTTTAGCCCTTCATCAGCTGCAAGGCCAAACATCAGGTTCATATTTTCCACAGCCTGGCCCGCTGCCCCTTTGAGCAGATTGTCGATGACGGAAACGACAAAGGCTTTGTTCCCGTGTTTTTGTACCTGGAGCAAACAGTAGTTTGTGTTGACCACCTGTTTGAGATGGATAACGCTGTCGCTCACCACGGTAAAAGTTTTGTCTGCATAAAAATCGCGGTACAACTGTATCAGGGCTTTTGCTGACAAAATGGTTTCGGTATAGGCCGTTATCATAATGCCACGGGAGAAGTTTCCCCGTACGGGTACAAAGTTGATTTCGTTGGTAAAATCGGGTTGAAAATCGAGTAATGTTTCCTTTATCTCGTCAAGGTGCTGATGGGTAAAAGGTTTGTACACGGAAACATTGTTGTTTCTCCAGCTGAAATGGGAGGTTTCCGAAAGTCCCCTGCCGGCCCCTGTAGAGCCTGTAATGCCTTGAACATGAACATCACCCTGCAATTTTTTCTCGCTGGCAAGGGGCAACAACCCCAGTTGTATGGCTGTGGCGAAACATCCCGGATTGGCAATGTTTTCTGCGGAAGCAATGGCTTTGGCTTCTTTCTCCACCAGTCCGTAAACGAAGTTTCTTGTTCCGAAACTGTTCTTTTCTTTTAACCGGAAGTCGTTGCTCAGGTCTATGATTTTTGTCTTTGCCGGGAAAGTATGCTCCCGGAGAAACTTGGTGGAATTTCCATGGCCGAGGCTGAGAAAAACCACATCCACGTCCAAAATGACTTCATCCGTAAAGGTAAGGCCTGCCAGCATAAACAAATCTTCGTGAACGCTGTTTACCCTTTTTCCGGCATGTGAATGGCTGTACACAAACCGGATACCGACATTCGGATGGTACATTAAAATTCGGAGCAATTCGCCCGCCACATAACCTGTACCGCCTACTATTCCTACCTGTATCATTGTTTTTTGTTTACGTTTTGAAAAATCTTTACGGAATTGGACATAATCTTCACAAAGCCTTTCACATCCTCACCTGTCCAGGCTTTGTTTACCTCACCATAATCGCCGAAACCGGAGTTCATTAAATCATGTTCTGATTGGATTCCCTCTATCTCAAAATGGTAAGGATGCAGCTTAATCATTACTTTTCCCGAAACATTTTTTTGTGTATCCAGCAGGAAGTTTTCGATGTTGCGCATGACCGGCTCAAAATATTGTGCCTCATGGACAAACATACCATACCAGTTGGCCAGTTGCTCTTTCCAGTAGAGTTGCCATTTGCTCAGCGTATGTTTTTCCAGCACGTGATGTGCCTTGATGATAATGGATGCGGCAGCGGCTTCGAACCCGATTCTTCCTTTGATGCCGATAATGGTATCGCCGGTATGCATGTCGCGTCCGATGGCAAATTTCGATGCCAGGGAATCGATGAATTGAATGGCTTTTACCGGTTCGGTTTTTTTGCCGTTTACGGAAGTGATTTCTCCTTTTTCAAAGCCAATGGCCAGTGTTTCGGGAACCGATTTCTCCACTTTGGAGGGAAAAGCCTCATCGGGCAACGGCTGATTGGATGTGAGCGTTTCTTTTCCGCCAATGCTCGTCCCCCACAGCCCTTTGTTGATAGAATATTTTGATTTCCCCCAATCGCTTTCCACCCCGTATTTCGACAGGTAATCAATCTCCTGTGTACGGCTCAGCACCTGGTCCCTTACCGGTGTTAAAATCTCCAGTTCGGGTGCTGTCAGCTGAAAACCCAAATCAAAGCGGACCTGGTCGTTTCCCGCCCCGGTACTGCCGTGGGCGATATAATCGGCTTTTATGGCTTTGGCATATTCTGCCAGTGCCTTTGCCTGAAAGATACGCTCGGCACTCACCGACAGCGGATAAGTGTTGTTTTTCAGGATATTGCCAAAGATCAGATATTTTACAATGTGTTCATAAAAATCACTGCTTCCGTCAATGGTTTTATGGGTTTTGGCTCCCAGATTGTAAGCCAGTTTTTCAATTTTTTGCAGTTCTTCCTCCGAAAATCCTCCGGTGTTGACGATGGCTGTATGCACTTCAAGTGCTTTTTCGTGGATGAAATATTTGACACAATACGAGGTGTCGAGGCCACCGCTAAAGGCCAGTAATACTTTTTTCTTTTTCATTTGTGTAACATTTTACTGATTCTAGGATAGATGGCATTTTTCATGGGGAGATGGTTGCCCTGTGTTTTGAGGAATTTTTTAAACTGCTGCCAGTACACAACGCTTTTCTTTTTCTTTACGGGGATATTGGAAAGTTGCGATGGGTCGCATACCATTCCGGTACACAAACACATTTTTCGCCCGGTACGTTTTAAAATATCGTGGTTGGTACAGTTTTCGCACCCTTTCCAGAAAGTCTCATCCGCAGTAAGTTCCGAAAAGGTAACCGGTTTGTAACCCAGTTCCGAGTTTATTTTCATAACGGCCAGGCTGGTGGTGATGCCAAAAATCTTTGCCTCCGGGAATTTTTTTACGGAGAGTTTAAAGATTTCCGTTTTTATTTTTTTTGCCAGGCCTGTCTCCCGGTAATCGGGATGTACTATCAAACCCGAATTTGCCACAAACTTATGGCCTTCCCAGTTTTCGATGTAACAAAAACCGACTAATTTTTTGTCTGCCAGGGCTATCACGGCATTTCCCTTATGGATTTTTTTCCTGATATATTCGGGCTCTCTTTTGGCAATTCCCGTTCCCCTCAGGTTGGCAGCCTCTTCAATCATTTCGCAAATAGCTTGAGCATATTTCTCATGGACGCTATTAGCCACATTAATAGTAACTTGCATGATAAAATCTAACTTCTTTTAAAATAAATTATTGATAATAAAGCGGAAAGGGCAGAGTACGGAACTCCGCAAAAATATTATACCCCGAAGGGGGGCCTGTTGTTCCTGGCTGAAACAAAAATATAATGCATTTCCGTTACAACGGGATGTTGTTCGTGGGAAAACGGATATGTGTTTTTTTGCTTCATATTGTGGCAACAAATATATCTGTTTTTTGGATAAAACAAATAATTTGATAATATTTTTTTTAAAAGTGTCCACTGAAAGCTGTAACGTGCAGACTTATAGCCTGTGGAACAGAATGTTATATCAGGTGAAAAAATTTTATTCTCCTGTTTCAAATATATCGGGGACAAAAGTCTGTTCCTGCATGGGAGGACGTACGTAGCCTTTTTCTTTTTTGCGCGGTGGCAAATCCATGGGCTTGGGGGTCAAATCTTCATACGGTATCAACCGGAGCAGATGGTGGATGGTATTGAGGCGGGCACGTTTTTTGTCGTCGGCATTGACGACATACCAGGGGCACAATTTGGTATCGGTGTAGGAAAACATATCATCTTTTGCTTTGGAGTATTCTACCCATAACCCGCGTGATTTGACATCCATTGGGCTAAGCTTCCACCGTTTGGTGGGATCGGCAAGACGGGACTGGAAACGTTTTTCCTGCTCTTCTTCACTTACTGAGAACCAGTATTTTATAATGGTTATCCCCGCCCGGATAAGCATTTTCTCAAAATTGGGGCAGGCCCTTAAAAAATCCCAGTATTCGTCGTCCGTACAGAACCCCATGACCCGTTCCACTCCGGCACGGTTGTACCACGAACGGTCAAACAAAACCATTTCACCGGCAGCAGGCAGATGGGGTACGTAACGTTGGAAATACCATTGTGTTTTCTCTTTTTCAGTAGGAACACCCAGGGCAACCACGCGGACGACCCTCGGGTTTAACCGCTCCGTAATTCGCTTGATAACGCCCCCTTTTCCGGCAGCATCGCGGCCTTCAAAAATAACCACAACCTTTTTGCCTTCGGCTTTTACCCATTCCTGAAGTTTAACGAGCTCTATCTGTAAGGTCTTAAGCTTCTCTTCGTAAATACTGTTTCTGATTTTTCCGTGTTTGTTTAAGAAATCTGCACTGTTTCCCATGACCGTATAGTTTCTTCAAAAATAGGAAAAATCTGAAATCATCGAATTACAGGAATTTTCTCTCGCCTTAGGCAAGTTAGAATTTTTGTTATTGTCATTGAAGAATCAAATATTAGAAAAAGAGGTAAACCACTTCTAATTTAGAATCATTATAATTTTGTATCTTTGCCATGCAAAACACAGAACATAAAATGAAGGAATCCGATATTCAACCTGCCTCCCTGAATTTATCCAAAGAAGAAATTTTAAACGATTACCGCATAGCTTGCGAAAGCCGCCAGGTAAGCCTGCTCGGAAGACGGGAAGTACTCACCGGAAAAGCCAAATTCGGCATTTTTGGCGATGGAAAAGAAATCCCGCAACTTGCTATGGCAAAGGCTTTTGAAGAGGGCGACTGGCGTTCGGGATATTACCGCGACCAGACTTTTATGTTTGCCGCCGGCATGATGACACTGGAAGAATTCTTTGCCCAGCTTTATGGAAATACCGACCTCGAAGCCAATCCTGCCCACGGCGGCAGGCTTATGAACAACCATTTTGCCAGTCGCAGCCTTGACGATAAGGGAGACTGGAAGGATTTGACAAAACAGAAAAACAGTGCCCCCGACTCCTCTCCCACTGCCAGCCAGATGCCACGCCTGTTGGGACTGGCACTGGCATCCAAACTTTTCAGGAACGAAAAATCATTTCAAAAACAGACCAAATTCAGCAGAAAAGGCCATGAAGTGGCTTTCGGCACCATTGGCGATGCTTCCACATCGGAAGGGCATTTTTTTGAAGTAATGAATGCTGCCGGCGTATTGCAGGTCCCCATGGCCATCTCCGTATGGGACGACCAGTGGGGTATCTCGGTCCCCAATAAACTGCAAACGACAAAAGGAAATATTTCTGAACTTCTTGCCGGGTTTCAAAAAGAAAAAAACACCAACGGGCTGGTGATATTAAAAGCTCCCTGCTTTGATTATCCCAAACTGGTGGAGACTTATCGAAAAGGGATAGCACTTTGTCGCAGGGAACAGGTACCGGTGTTGTTCCATATCACCGGTTGTACCCAGCCACAGGGACACTCCACCTCCGGGTCGCATGAACGTTATAAATCTGCCCATCAGCTTCAGGAAGAAAAAGACAGGGATGGAATACAGCACATGCGCCAGTGGGTGCTGGAAGAGAAAATAGCTACTGCCGAGCAGTTGGACAGCATCGAAAGAGAGGCACAAATCAGGGCCAAGGAGGCCAGAAAAAATGCCTGGAAAAATTACATCCGCCCGCTGAAGCAAAAAAGGGATGAGCTGCTCACGCTGATTGACCACGATTGCCCCTGTGCCAAAAAACAGACTACCGAGGCTATCCGTAACGAATTGAAACGCACAGGCGAGCCCATCCGAAAAGATATCTACAGTGCTGCAAGACAGACCATCCGCCATTTATGCGACTGCAAAGTGGAGAACAAAATCCTGAAAACGACTATCCGTGAGTGGCTTGTAAAAGAACTGGCCGACAGTCGCAGGCGGTACAGCTCCCATCTATACAGTGAGTCGGAATGGTCGGCGGAAAACATAAAACCGATAGCCCCTGTGTTTGAGAAAGAAGAGTATGTTCCCGGAAGGGAAATACTCAGGGATAATTTTGATTACATCTTTGAGCATAACCCGTTGGTGGTGGCTTTTGGGGAGGACGTGGGAAAAATTGGCGGCGTTAACCAGACTTATGAAGGCTTGCAGGAGAAATACGGTAAAAACAGAATTTTCGACACGGGAATCCGTGAAACCAGTATCATAGGCCAGGGACTGGGCATGGCCTTGCGCGGTTTGCGCCCCATTGCCGAAATTCAATATTTCGATTACATTTTGTATGCCCTGCAGGTGATGAGCGATGACATCGCCACCATGCATTATCGCACCCGTGGCGGACAAAAAGCCCCCATGATCATCAGTACGCGCGGCCATCGCCTCGAAGGCATCTGGCATGCCGGTTCCCCTTTGAGCATGGTGATCAACTCCATTCGGGGTATTCATGTGGCTGTTCCCCGCAACATGACGCAGGCCGCCGGTTTTTACAACACTTATCTTGCTTCGGACCAGCCGGTTTTGATTATTGAACCGCTGAATGGATACCGCTTGCGCGAAAAACGGCCTTCCAATATTGGTGAATACCGTATCAAACCCGGTGTCCCCGGGGTACTGCGGTCAGGAAGTGATGTAACGCTGGTAACTTACGGCTCGGACGTTCGCATTGCCCTTGATGCCATAAAACAATTGGAGGCGTTTGGCGTTGATGTGGAGCTTATCGATGTACAAACGCTGATTCCGTTTGATGTGAACGGAGTTATCCTTAACTCACTGAAGAAGACCAACAAAATTATCTTTTTTGATGAAGATGTTCCGGGTGGGGCTACCGCTTATATGATGCAAAAAGTGATAGAAGAACAACGTGGGTTTTATCACCTGGACATGAAACCGCGGACCATGACTGCCCGGGCACATCGTGCAGCTTATGGTACGGATGGCGATTATTTCTCCAATCCCAATGCGGAGGATGTCTTTGAGATGGCCTACGACATGATGCACCAGTATGATCCACAGCGTTTTCCTGATATTTTTTAAAAGAGAGGCTTTCATTTAAGAAATGCTGTTATTTTTGCCGAAATTTTTTAAGCAAGCGGATAGATGATGAATGATGCCCCAAAACAGGGAAAAATGAAAAGGAGTGCTTCTGCACAAATGACTAACCAGGAATTGCAGTTCCCTGTTTCCTACCGGCTAAAAACCGTGATGACGGCAGCATTGAGTGATACGGAAAACAAGAAACAACTTACCAATGTGTTTAACGAGCTTGGCATAAGATATTTATATGAAAGCAAGAATAAAAGCAGCAAGGGTACTTACGTTAGTTTTACCTACGAAATAACCCTTAACGACCGGCAAATTATGGACAGGCTTTATACGCTGCTGAAAGAAATTGATAACCTGAAATTCGCTTTATAAATGATGATTAAATTACTGGCTGTCGCTTTTGGCGGAAGTATTGGTGCCGTGCTGCGATTTCTCATATACGAACTCATTGAGGCAAAATACCACAGCGATTTCCCGTGGGCAACCCTTACTGTCAACCTGCTCGGCTCACTGGTTATCGGTTTCTTGTGGGGCTATTTTGCACGAACCTATGTCTCGCCTGGTATGCGGCTCCTTATTTTTGTGGGTATCCTCGGAAGCTTTACCACTTTCTCCACCTTTGCCTTTGACAATTTCAGCCTGATAAAAAGCGGCGATTATATTTACATGGTTTCGTATCTCCTGACAACAAACGTCTTTGGTATTTCTCTTGCTGTGGGAGGCTATCTGCTGTCCAAAGCTATTTAATTTAATTACCATGCACAGTCTGGAACCTTTTTACAATTGGCGTGAGCTTTATATTGCTTCTGAGGATGACCGTTCACCCTTTTTTGGGAAGCAAAACAGCGAAATCTATTTTGAACATGCCATTTACGATCATTATATCCATCCGCAATGGGATCATTTTGGCTCACGGACGCTTTATCTGAAACTGTTGTTTGCACAATACGAACAACATTACGCCATCATTGAGCTGTTTGGCGAGTGGAACGACATTTTGTATAACGATGTGATGTATCTGTACAGGAATGTTATTGAAGAACTTTTGGAACAGGGTATAAATTACTTTATCCTGATTGGTGAGAATGTGCTGGATTTTCATTCCGATACGGATGATTATTTTGCCGAATGGTTTGATAACCTTGATGATGGCTGGATAATTGGGATTAATTTCCGTCAACATGTAAAAGAAGAATTCAAGGAATCGAATATTGACCAGTACTTGATTTTCGGGGGTGAATTTGATGAATTGCCCTGGCGGCGGTTGTTGCCCCAACAGCTTTTTGAGCGGTTGAACGATTGGGTTGCCCGGCAGCTTTATTAACCTGAATTCTATTATCAATAAAAAAGGTCATCAGCCAGAGGCGGATGACCTTTTTTATTGTCAAATTCAGAAACTAACGTTTCATGAATTTCTTCACAATCATGTTGTGTCCATCACTTAATGTAATGAAGTACATGTTGGAAGGTTGTGTACTGATATCCACTGAGACAGTGGAAGGAATATGGTCAAACTTCTTCTCCAGAACGACCCGTCCGGTAATGTCCACAATGCGCATGCTCACAGCACCTTTCAGGGTACCGTTCAGGGCCATGTGGAACCGGCCGTTTCCGGGATTCGGATACAACTCGACCTTATCGGACATTTCCGGGTTCCGGATACCGGTGGTACCTTCTACTTTTACATTGTCAATCTGGTAAGTAGTGGTTTTACCGCTGGCAACATCGCCGGTGTAAACAAAAGCGATATTCAGCCGGCCGGTATAAGAAGAAAGATTAGCACTTCCGGCAGGGGCAAAAGTACCGTAACCCGTTGTCGGCTCTTTCGGAATAGTAAAGTCAGAAGTGATATCGGTCCACTTAGCATCGTAAATACCTTCTTTGGTTTGGTCGAAATCAGTGGAGACCAAAACATGCAAGCCCTCATGTGTCCAGTATCCCACATTAATATCAAACGACAGCATTTCATTCGTCGTATTGTCCATGTTGAGGGCAGGCGTGATCAGCCAGGCAGTGTCACCGTGGGGTGAAGTAGACTTATACGAAGAGAACTGGGCATAGCCGTTGCCTTTGTACACTTTTCCAATCCACAGCCTGTTGGCACTGTCGGCCAGGTTTACATTAATCCATCCCGTTAAGGCCAGGGGGTCATCGGAGGTAACACCGGTAAAGTCCTCACTGAACGGCAGGTCAAGGGCCGGCAGTTTGTTGTCAATATAACCAAAGATGTCATTTAGTGTCGTGTCACCCGACAAATGGACTTTCCGGTTATCACCGCCATCCCATTCGCCACCACCCCATCCGGCATTGATGAAGTATTTGTATTGAAGTTCCATGGCCGTGGTGTCAATATGCAGGGTAAGGGAATAAATCATGTTGCTATCGGCATCCGACATTCTCAGTTTGGGATTGTCTCCCGGTTGGTTCCAGACAGCACCGGGGAAATTACCAGCCATGATCACACTGTCTTTCTTTGGATCAAAATTCTTGGCATAATGCATGTCTACATTAAAGTTAACTGTAATGCCATTGAAAGGCATGGGTGTGGGCATCCCAATATTTCCAAAATAATCTTTGTCTTTCACAATCCATTCGGAATTGTCCTTATTTGTACCGGACGACCGGCCCCAATCGCCGCTATTGCCTAATTTAACGGAACGTTTCCTCAGCAGCGTATGGTCTTTGGTGGCAGCAGAAACACCGGCCACATCCCATACGGTGCTCGGGTCTTGCCACGGGTTGCCAATGGCATCGACCCACATCCAGTCGCCGCCATGTCCATTGTCGTTTACCACTTTAATCAGGACGCGGGCATCATCCCCGTTGAAGCCACAAACGTAACCGCCTTCGTTAAAGGCCACCGTATCGTTAGTATGGGCAAGAATATCCGGGCTGGACTGGCTGTTTGCCAAAACGAAAACTTCGCCCGCTTTTAATACATACCCTTTTGGGAAATGATAAACATCTCCGTCATAATTGATTCCATGTCCGTTATAAGAACCGGCAATGATATAATCATCCAGGTTTACATCTGCGTTCGTGGGATTGAAAATCTCTAACGCTTTGTTGTTACTGGAACCTTCGATGTACTCAGAGAAATAGAGCGAACTGGCAGCCACGGTAAAAGTCCATTTGTTTGCCGGCAATCCCTTGTAGGTTTGGCTGCCATCGGCACATTTTACAAATCCGGAATCTATCTGAATATAATAAGCCTCTCCGGGCATCAAAGGTTGCTTCGGCTGGAAATCAATATGGCTTCCATTTATACTAATATCGGCAGCACTAATTGTCTGAACAACGGTACCATCCGCTTTTTTCAAATAGAGGTTACCGGTGCCGCGAATAATGGAATCGCAGCTAAAATCCGCATCGAAGTGCCCGGTAGGCATAAAACCGGTCATACCGAAAGCAGGCATGGAATGCGTAATACCCATGGGCAATGTATCCACGATAAATACCGGTGCAGCATAACTTTTAAAATGAATCTTGGAAGGATCTCCATAATGTTCAGAAATATCGACTGCATCCCAGATGATAACGGAGTCCAGCTTGATGCTGCCGCCGATATCAGGAGGCAGGAAAAATTTGAAAACACCCTTATCGGCTGCAACCGGTTTAAAATAGGAAGGTTCAAAATGGTCAGGGTCTCCGGTAAGCATAACATAACCGCCGGTATCACCGGGCCCGCCCTGGCTTAGATAGGCACCTATGAGCACACTGCCAACATTACTGGATGTCCATGTAAAAACAGCCGTATCGCCAACGTAAACAGTATCGTTATCCTTGGGGGCAGTTAATTGCAAGCTGCGGTTGTTCACCACTGAAATGGGAGAAACAGCTGCTTTAAAACTAGTATCGTATAAGTCGGAAATAGTCAGGGTATAATCTCCGGGCTGGGCTGTTTTGGGAATGGCAAAATTAAACGCGCCATCCGAAGCTTTTACAGTTCCTATCGTCATGACCACATTTACCATGGAGCCAATCGGTGACACGCTGACGGCAAGGCTGTCAATATTTGCAGAAGTCCAGGCCACTTTTAAAGTATCTCCCAAATTGAAACTGTCATTTTTTGCCGGTTTGGTCATGGTCAACGAGCGGGCCGCTGTAGTATTTAAAGCAAGACCTGCTATGGATGTTTGCGTGTTTCCCGACAAGTCCTCTGCTACCAGATCAACGTCGTATGAAGTACTGGCGGTCAGTCCGGAGACAGAACCGTAGAATATCTTATCCGGTGCAGTAACATCGATGGTTCCCGAAGCAACCACCGTAACCGAACCATAATCTTTCCCGGCTTTTACCTGATCAATATTGGCGCCATCGCTTCCATGAGGTACTACGATATAATAAACCGTTCCTTTCTCGTCTAATTTAGCACTTAAAAGGGCATGTGTATCTTCTACATGCAAAACGGCAGGTGCGCCCGAGCCCCATGTGGGGGCCTGTGTGTCAGCTCCGTGCGTAAAATGTGCCGGGTTCATGTCAGCTACATTGGCCGGGCGGGTAATGGTCCATTCCGAAGCTGTCCATGTGGTGTTGGGAACGTTGACACTAGCATTCCTAACAGCCATTCCATCTTTATATTCCCAGGCCTTACCCGTACCATCTTCGTTCATTACTCCATAGGCGTCGACCATGGTCCCGGAGGCGTTACCTCCTCCTTGATAAAGGAAGTAGCCATCGTCCCCGTTCCCGTTAATCTGTTTACTCATCATATTGGGATAAAAGCCATAATAAGTATTAAAATCAGTACTGTCAGTAGCAATAAGAAAAATGCCACCGGCTGCAATTGTACCCTTTAGCTGAACATCATACAGCGTTTTTCCATTAGACTGTTTTACAAGGTACCAGTTTCCTGCTGCCAAGTCAATATCGGCATTGCTAAGATTATACAATTGCACGAACCGTCCCTGATAATGATCTTTGGGATCCACAACTTTTGAAATAATGAGTGTAGCATCCGCAAAGCTATACGCACTCACCAGCATCAATAAAAGAATTGTTGCTAATTTTGTAAATAGTAATTTTCTTTTCATGGATTTAAAATTTAATGTTTATTAATAATTTCATAATTCGATGGGGTAAATATAATAAAAATCATCCGGTTGTGTATGTTAATTTATTTTAATTTCTCAAAAGTTTATCATTTTTTCTTCAGGTAAATCAAGCTATGTTTCCGAAATTATTCATACTATGAATGTGTCGGGATATTTCGATGTTGTTTCGATATCTCTATACTATCAATGCTAATATTTTTATTTTTAATGAGTTATTATGAAAGCAAATCATACGTATCGGGCTGTTAACAGGAATATTATATACGTTATGAAATTTTATTTCTATTTTTGAACCATGAAATTTATTTCGTAATTAAGAACTGTTTTAAATAATATAATTGTTCCAAAATGGATAAAAAGGCGGTTATTCTTCAGGTTTTCGGTCGCGTACAGGGTGTTGGGTTTCGGTATTATGCCCAGAAAAAAGCGGAAGAACTGGGAATTACCGGCTATGTCAGAAACCGTCCGGATGGCAGTGTTTATATTGAAGCGGAAGGATGGCCGGAGAACCTGGAGCAATTTACCCTCTGGTGCGGGGAAGGCCCTTCCTGGGCGCGGGTCGGCAAAGTGGAAAAACAGGAAATCCCGCCCCGGGGGTACAGGGAGTTTGAAATCAGGTAAGGGCTGAAGCTTGAAGTTAATAAGTTAGGCGTTAAGGAGTTAGGGGTTATGGCGTTAGGTGTTAGGCGTTGGGAGGTTGGAACGTTACACTTTAACTTTTAAAATTTGTGTTTTGTTTGGCAAGAAGTTCCAAAATTCAAATCTTAAAAGACAAATAAATTCCAATAAAGAATAGCCAAAATCAAAACGGTTGCTATTTCTTTACGGCAAAAGCCCTCAGGAACTCACGCTTGCCGGGAGGCCCGGGTAATTTCTCCAGGCTGAAACCTGCTGCTTTCAATGCACGTTTTACATCGCCTTTGCAGGAATAAGTTACCAGAATCCCATCCGGTACCAATGCGTTGTATAACTTCCTAAAACCTTCCACAGTCCACATCTCAGGCTGGCTGTCCGGCGAAAAAGCATCAAAAAACACCACGTGAAAAGTACTGTTGTCCGCTGAAAAGTCCTGAAACTTTTCATGCAAAACCTGCAGGGCAAAATGAAGGGATAGCTGCCGCACTACAGGGCTGTCGTGCATTTTCATAAAGAGGCTTTTGTCCGTTGAAAGCATATCAGGATAGTTTAACGGTTCCAACTGTTTCTGTGAAAGTGGAAAAGCTTCAAGACCGAGATACCGGATGGATTGGCCGTGTTTTTCTGCCCATTGCATGCTCAGCAAGGCATTCAGGCCCGTCCCAAAGCCTATTTCAAGTACCTGCAGCGTTTCCGGTGCCGGATGACAGGCATCCAACCCTGCCCTGATGAAAATATGCTCCGATTCCTGAACAGCCCCAAACACAGAGTGGTAATGTTCGCCCGCCTTTTCATTAAAAAGCGTATGGGAGCCATCCCTGGTCTCAATGGGAGCTGTTTTTTTCATTCGGCAAAGGTAAAATTTAGCCCGAAGAAATTCACAATAATCCTGCTGGTTCCTGCCACAAATCATGGCGTAAATTTTCATTCGTGTATTACGGTCTTATTACCCTGCAGGGCAAAAGAAAATCTTCGTATCTTGCTCAAAGAAAAATACGAAAACCATGCTTAACAATTTATCGCTGGAAAACATTCTGTTTCTGGATATTGAAACAGTCCCCGCCTACCCGGATTTTGATGCGGTACCCGAAAAGTTTCAAAAATTATGGACGAAAAAAGCGACAAAACTAAAATACCTTGGTGAAGACCTCACCCCTTCTGATCTTTATCCACGGGCTGGCATTTATGCTGAATTTGGGAAAATTGTTTGTGTTTCCTGCGGTTTTATGAACGGCAACGAGGTGCGCCTGAAATCTTTTTATGGTGATGATGAGAAGATCCTGCTGGAAGAGTTTGCCCAACTGCTGACAAAGCATTACAACAGGGCCGATTCGTTGTTGTGCGGGCACAATGGCAAGGAATTTGACTTCCCCTATCTTGCGCGGCGTATGCTGGTTAACGGCATTACACTGCCTTCCATTTTAGACCTTGCCGGGAAAAAGCCCTGGGAAATTCGGCATCTGGACACACTGGAATTGTGGAAGTTTGGAGACTATAAACACTATACCTCGCTGGAGCTGTTGGCTGCCATTTTTGACATTCCCACGCCAAAGGATGACATTGATGGCAGCGAAGTGGCCAAAGTATATTGGGAAGACAAAGACCTGGAACGTATTGCAACCTACTGTCAGAAAGATGTACTCACTACGCTTCAGCTTTTCCGCCGTTATCAGGGACTGCCGTTGGTAAAAGAGGAGTTTGTCGTTTTCTCGTGAGGCTGACGGCAGAAAAAGAGGAAAACCATTCATGGCAAAGTTTTAGCCCGACAATTTTTATGGAAAAACATATTTTATCAAAATCGACCTTTATCCGTGGCACACAATGCCTCAAGTCGTTGTACCTCAATAAGAAACGTCCCTATTTACGTAACCGGCTCAGCGATGCGCAACGGGCTGTTTTCAAACGGGGCACGGATGTCGGGTTGTTGGCGCAGCAGCTTTTTCCCGGAGGAACGGACATGAAACCGCACTCGCCGGCCCTTTATCGCAAAAAAGTCGCGGAGACCATGGACAGTATTCTCCACAACAGCCATAACACGCTGTATGAAGCCACATTCCAGTATGACCGGTTGCTGGTGTTGCTGGACATCCTGGTAAAAGGCAACAAGGGCTGGCTTGCCTATGAGGTAAAAAGTTCCGTGAAGATATCGGAGACATTTCTACTGGATGCTGCTTTCCAGTATTACGTCATCACCCATTCGGGTGTCGGGCTGGAGGACTTTTTCCTCATTTATATCAATGCGGATTATAAGCGGGGGGAAGTGCTTGATATTGACCAGCTATTTGTCAAACAGAGCGTGGTGGAGGAGGTAAAAGCCAGACAGCCATACATCAAAGGGCAAATTGAGAAGTCAAAGGAAGCCCTGAATGCTGCATCTTCTCCTAAGATAGCCATTGGCACCCGTTGCCGGAACCCTTATCCCTGCGATTTCACTAACCATTGCTGGAAGAAAGTAGCGGAAAACAGCCTGCTTTATCTGGATGCTTTTGATGAAAACGAGCGGTTTTCCCGTTATTATGCCGGCGAAGACCAGCCGGCTGAAATAGAAACCTTAAACCTGCCCCCCCTGCAAAAGGTACAGGTTACATCGGCCAAAAACAGGGAAATAGTCGCGGACAAAGAAAAGATAAATGCCTTTGTAACAGAACACTTGTCATCTCCGGTGATGGCCTCTTTCTTCTTCCTGAGGCCGGCGGTGCCTTTTCTCAAAAACACCAAACCTTATCAACGGATTCCGGTGGCATCGATAACGGGAAATATAAAGGGTATCTCAGAAAATACGACATTTTTTATTCAGGAAAAGGATCCGCCGGATGCATTTGAAGCCTATTTTAGAAAACTTTTGTCAAATAATTATGCCATAATTGTTTATGACAAGAGTGATGTAATGAATTATTTAAGGGAAACGGACAATACCGACTTAATAAAAGTGGCCAGTGAGAAATTGATCGACATGAAGGAACTCTTTGATAAAGGGCTTCTGTTCCATTATATTATAAGGGGTGATTATTCGCCGCAACATGTTGCCGAAATCTTTATGAATGAGAAAAACCCCGGACTGGACCCGGCACTTTTAGGCATGAAATGGCAACAAAAACTATTTGAACCAAACCCTGATTTTTCGGAATTACAAAGAGAAACGAATGAATTTCTTAACAAAATGCTAAAGTTCCAGTCTGATTTCGCAAATTTCCTGAAAATATTTATGAACAATTGACCGCATAACCTCTTCAATTTGTATTTTTGAACAATGGAAAAACAGGGCGAAACGAAACCAAAAACTAAAAAAAGTTTTACACCTCAGAAAGTAAGCAGCAGTTACCTTGAGCATGGCAAAGTGCCGCCTCAGGCTACGGACCTTGAAGAGGCCGTCCTCGGGGCCATGATGCTGGAAAAAGATGCCGTTTCTGCCGTTATTGACATTCTGAAACCGGAAGTATTTTATAAAGAGGTACATCAAAAGATTTTTGCGGCCATTTTACGCTTGTTTGCCAAATCGGAACCTGTGGATATTCTGACCGTAACCAACGAGCTGAAGAACGAGGGTGAACTGGAAATGGTGGGCGGGCCTTATTATATCACCATGCTTACCAGCCGGATTGCCTCTTCGGCCAATGTGGAATATCATGCCCGTATCCTTATACAGAAGCATATTCAGCGGGAGTTGATTACCATTTCTTCCGATATCATAAAAGATGCCTACGAGGACACGACGGATGTTTTCGATTTGCTGGACAAGGCCGAACAGGGACTTTTCAGTGTCTCGGAAGCCAACTTAAGGCGCAATTTTGCGGACATGCCTTCTTTAATTACACAAGCCATTGCAGACATAGAAAGTGCCAAAAATTCCGATGCCTATTTCAGGGGGGTACCCTCTGGTTATGCTGCATTGGACAGGGTTACATCCGGATGGCAAAAGTCCGATTTGATTATACTTGCCGCACGACCAGCTATGGGAAAAACGGCTTTTGCCCTCTCCATGGCCAGAAACATTGCCGTCAGGTTTGAGAAACCGGTAGCTGTTTTTTCTTTGGAAATGTCGGCTGTTCAGTTGGTTACGCGGCTTATCTCCAGCGAAACCGAGTTGCCTGCTTCCAAACTGAAGAAAGGTGATCTGGCCGAATATGAGTGGCATCAGCTGAATTCAAAGATTCATTCCCTTACCGATGCCAAGATTTTTATAGACGACACCCCTGCCCTCTCCATCTTTGAGTTGCGTGCCAAATGTCGCCGGTTAAAGCAACAGCATGACATTCAGATGGTTTTTGTCGATTATCTTCAGCTTATGACGCTGGGGCGCGACAACCGGGGGAACCGTGAGCAGGAAATCAGTTCCATTTCACGTTCGTTGAAAGCTTTGGCAAAAGAGCTCAACGTTCCGGTGCTGACCCTTTCGCAGCTGAGCCGTGCAGTGGAAACCAGGCCGGGTGGTTCCAGAAGGCCTATTTTGTCCGACTTGCGTGAATCGGGAGCTATTGAGCAGGATGCGGATATCGTCATGTTTATCTATCGTCCCGAATATTACGGCATTGAACAATTTGAAGATGGAAACACTTCCAAAGGGAAGGCTGAGATTATTATTGCCAAGCACAGAAACGGCCCCACCGCCAATGTACGGTTACAATTTATTGACCGTTTTGCCAAATTTGAAGAGATGGAATCGTCTGCTCCTGACGGAACAAATGATGCTTATCAGGATGATCCCGGAGATGGCATCCGCACCATTCCCTCCCGTATGAATACTGATAATGAAGAAAGTCCGTTTTAAAATATAATTAATTCACTTAAACAATTTTAAATTATGAAGAATCTCAAATTATTTGTGGTATTGGCACTTGTCTTACCCATGATCCCGTTGCAGAGTGTTGCACAGAAAAAAATCATGTTGAAATACAATGTGAAAAAAGGAGAAAAATATGTCAGCCATCAGACGGCCAATCAGGATATTGACATGCAGGCACAGGGGCAAACCATGACTATGAACCAGGTAATTACAACAGATATTTCCACCGTGATTAGTGAGGTTACCCCCAACGAAATAAAAACTACGAACAAGGTGGAAAAGATGGTCATGAAGCAAACCATGTTTGGACAGGAGCTCAATTACGACTCTTCCGACCCCACTACTTTTGCTTCGGGCAGGGGCAAACAGATTGGTGATGCCCTGAATAAAATCATTAAAAAACCTTACAGCATCACCATGGACCATTTGGGAAATATTTCCGCTTATGATTTATCGGCTTTGCTTAAGGATGGCAACAAAATCTCCGGGAATATTAAATCGGGAAACAATTACATTGTCTTTCCGGGGCATAAAGTAAAAGTGGGCGATACCTGGGAAGCCACCATCAAGCCCATGAAGTCGGACAAAATGGTGCTCCATATCAAATACACTTTAAAAAAGCTTTCAGGTAAAAAGGCTACCATCGGTATTGATGGAACCATTACCGCCAGCAAAATAGCCGGACAGTCCATGAGCCTCAGCGGTACGCAAAGCGGGGAAGCTGTGGTAAACACAAAAACCGGTTGGACTATTTCAACCCATATGACGCAGGATATCAAAATGAAAGTGGAAAAGAACGGTATGGAAATCCCCATGAATATTAGCAGTACCATTACTTCCACAAGCGAACAGAAATAATACAGGAAATTGGGGGTGAAATCAAATGGTATGCATTTGATGATAATTTTTCCCAATACTCCCCACAAATTTCTTTGAATTAGCCTAATAGTACTTCGTCGTTATTGCGGCGAGGCTTAGGTTATTTGTGCCGGGGACAAAAAAGCAACCTTTTTCAATACAGTGCCGAAGTAAGCAAATCCAGGTCACGGAATGGCAGGCCAAAATTATCGGCGATATTTTTGTTGGTAAGGGCTCCATTGTAAATGTAAACCCCTTTGCTGAAAGGCTTGTCGCGCAGGATATAATGGTTGATGTCGCCTGCTTCGCCAATTTTCAGCAGCAGTCCGGTAAGATGGTTGCTTAAAGAATAAGAAGCCGTATGCGGAACCCTCGAAGCAATGTTTGGCACACAATAATGTGTTACGCCATATTCCTGAAATACAGGATGCTGGTGCGAAGTGGGATGGGATGTTTCAAAACAACCACCCTGGTCGATGCTCACATCCACAATCACGGCACCATGTTTCATTTGCTTCACCATGTCGGAAGGGATGATGCAGGCGGCGTGGCCGGTGGAAGAGTGTTTGGCTGCAACGACCATATCGGCTTCTTTGAGTGCTTTCAGGAGCAATACGGGCTGTAAAACAGAGGTGGATATCCTGAATTCCAATTTGTTCTGCAAATCACGCATTTTATAAACGGAGTCATCAAAAACGCGTATTTGTGCACCCATGCCATAAGCTGTCCGTGCAGCATACTCGGCCACGGTTCCCGAGCCTACTATTACCACTTCCGAAGGCCTGATGCCTGAGAAACCGCCCAGCATCACCCCTTTTCCGTATTTCGGGCTGCTCAGGTATTCGGCAGCTATCATAATGGAAGTGTTTCCGATAATCTCGCTCATGGAGCGCACAAGCGGGAAAGCTCCGGTTTTGTCTTTTATCAGTTCATAGGCGATGGCCAGCGTTTTTTTCTCCATCAGTTTTCTGAAAAAAGAGATGTTCCTGTCCTGTGGCATCAGTGCCGAAAAGATAACCTGGTTTTTGTGGATTAATTCCGTTTCAACATCGTCGGGAGCTGCAATTTTAACAATGATATCTGATTGCCATACTTCAGCAGCCGTTTGGGTAAGCCGTGCCCCTGCCGAAGCATACATTTCATTTGAAAAATGAGCCGCCCTGCCGGCATTTTCTTCCATAACCACTTCATGGCCGTTCCTTACCAAAAGGTTTACGGCATTGGGAACCAGGGCAACGCGCCTTTCATTTTCGTCGTTTTCCATCGGAATACCGATGATAAACTTCTTCTGTTGGGGTTGCCGTTCCAGCGTCTCTTCCCTCGGCATAAGTGCTTCGCCTCCTGATAACTTCAGAAAAGCTTTTCCTTCATCTGTCATGGTGTTTCAATTAAATTTTGCAGGGAAAAGGTGATTTTTCTCACTTCGTCCTCACCCACTTCAATGGTAACATATACGTATTTTTCGGGCAAAAGTTCCGAAATGCGTTCCGGCCATTCCAGAAAACAATAGTTGCCACTGTCTATATACTCTTCAAAGCCAATGTCATAGACTTCCTCAATCTGTTTAATGCGGTAAAAATCAAAATGATATATGCTGTTTCCCTTTTTGTCCCCATATTCATTTACAAGTGAAAATGTCGGGCTGCGAACCACATCGTTACTGCCGAGGGCATGACAAAATGCTTTTATGAGGGTGGTTTTCCCCGCCCCCATACTTCCGTAAATGGCAAAGATTCGTTCCGATGGCAGCTCTTTCAAAATCTTTTCGGCTGCAAGGGGCAAATCTTCAGGGCTTTTTGAAAAGATAACTTCTTTCATTATTCTTTGGAACTCATTGTGATAACAGGAATCATAACCTCTTGCATGGAAATCCCGCCATGTTGAAAAGTGTTGGAATAATAGCGTGCATAGTAGTTGTAGTTATTGGGATAAGCAAAAAAATCGGAACCGCGGGTAAAGACCCAGCGGGTACTTATATTCTGCCGGGGCAAAAAGAATCTTTCGGGATCAGTCATTTCAAATACCTCTTTGGAATTGTAGTTCAGGCTTTTCCCGAATTTATACCGCAGGTTTGTATTGACATTGCGGTCGCCCACAATTTTTACCGGATGCTGGACCTTAATGGAACCATGGTCGGTGGTAATGACAACCTTAACGTGTTTGTCTGACAGATATTTTATAATCTCAAAAAGCGAGGAATGCTCAAACCATGATTTCATCAAGGAACGATAAGCAGGTTCGTCATCGGCCAATTCGCGGATAATTTCCATCTCTGTACGGGCGTGGGACAGCATGTCCACAAAATTATACACGATGACATTCAAATCATATTCCATGAGGTTGGAGATATCTTCCACGAGTTTCCTTCCCTCCTCCTGGCGAAGGATTTTATTATAAGAATATTTTATCTTTTTCCCGTAACGTTTCAGTTGCTCGCCCAGCAGCTCGGCTTCAAACTGATTTTTTGTTCCCTCTTCATGCTCATCTTTCCAGAGCCGCGGGTAACGTTTTCTGATTTCCAACGGCATCATGCCTGCAAACAAGGCGTTGCGGGCATATTGCGTAGTGGTGGGCAGAATGGCATAATACAGGTCATCTTCATCGACCAGAAAATATTCCCGAATCATGGGCTCAATGATTTTCCATTGATCATAACGCAAATTGTCAATCACCAGCAAAAAGACTTTATTTCCGGCATCCAGTCCGGGAAACACTTTGCTTTTCAGGAGTGTATGCGAAAGAACAGGTTTTTCTTCTGTCTTGCCATATAGCCAGTCAGCATAATGGCGTTCATAGAATTTTGCAAAAGCTGTGTTGGCCTCCTGTAACTGCATATTCAGAACTTCACTGATGCCCTCATCATCCGATTTTTCCAATTCAATATCCCAGCGAACCAATTTCCGGTATATTTCAGTCCATTCCCTGTAGGAGAGCCTCTCCTGAAGCTTCATGCTGATGCTGCGAAACTCCTGCTGGTAGATTTGGGTAGCTTTTTCACCGGACAGTTTTTTGTTTTCCAGGTTTCGTTTAAGGGACAACAGAATCTGGCTCGGTTTTACCGGTTTAATCAGATAATCTGCAATGTTGGAGCCTATGGCATCTTCCATAATCGACTCTTCCTCGCTTTTGGTAATCATAACCACCGGAATGTTGGGCTGTAACTCTTTTATCTTTTCCAGCACCTCTATGCCACTCAGCCCGGGCATTTGCTCATCCAGAAAGATAATGTCAAAATTTTCGTCTGCAATGAGTTCCAATGCTTCGCTGCCACTGTTTACGGCGGTTACTTCAAAGCCCTTTTCTTCGAGAAAAATAATATGGGGCTTTAACATGACTATTTCGTCATCGGCCCAAAGTATGCGTGTTTTATTCATTTTCGTTTGCTTTAATTCGTACGGATAGTTCAATATATGCACTATCTTTGTTCAAGTATTGGACCGGGAATTGTCTCCCTGACCATGATTATTGCAAAGTTCCGGATTTTCCGGTCTAAGCAAACAAATTTAACAAAAATTATGAGCAAAACACACGTAAACAAGCGCAAAATATTCAACGATCCGGTTTACGGCTTTGTTTCTATTCCCGATGAACGTATTTTTGACATTATAGAACATCCTGTTTTCCAGCGGCTGAGGCGCATCAAACAACTTGGCCTGGCGCATATGGTTTATCCCGGGGCACTTCATACCCGTTTTCATCATTCCCTCGGCACAATGCACCTGATGACAAGGGCCATCGCCGAATTGCGCCTGAAAGGGTTTGCCATCGGCAAAGAGGAGCAACATGCTGCCGAAACGGCCATGTTGCTGCACGATGTGGGCCATGGACCTTATTCACACGCCCTGGAACACAGCATCGTTAACCATGTCAGCCACGAAAAAATTTCGTTGTGGTTTATGCAATACCTGAACAATGAATTTAACGGCAGCCTGCAAATGGCCCTCGCCATTTTTGGAGACAGGTATGAGAAACATTTTCTGCATAAGCTGATTTCAAGCCAGTTTGATATGGACAGGCTGGATTACCTTAAACGCGACAGCTTTTTTACCGGTGTTTCGGAAGGTACCATCAATTATGAAAGGCTCCTGAATATGTTGCAAATATCCGGTGATGAGCCGGTTATTGAGTACAAAGGCATTTATTCGGTGGAAAAATTTATTACGGCACGCCGCATAATGTATTGGCAGGTGTACCTGCATAAAACGGTTCTTGTGGCCGAATACATGGCCATCCATTTGTTGAAGCGTGCCAAGTGGCTGGCAATGAACGGAGAACCACTTCGTGCGGCCACCCCCGCCCTGCAGTTCTTTTTGGAGAACGATATAGATGAAGCACATTTTGTGAAAGACCCCTCTGTCTTAGAGACCTTTGCCCTGTTGGATGACTATGATATATACACTTCTTTGAAATTGTGGATGCAACATCCGGATAAGGTCTTGTCCCACTTAAGCAAGGCCGTGGTCAACCGCCGGCTGTTTCGTATCGAAATGCAGAATGAGCCTTTCCATCAGGACAAAATTGACACCATCAGGGAGGCTACAAAGAGAAAATATCATCTGTCGGACGAGGAAACAGACTATTTTGTCTTTTTTGAAAAAACGGCCAATTACACCTATCATCCAGGTGCCGACAACATCAATATCCTGATGAAAGATGGAACGGTAAAAGATATTACGGAGGTGTCGGACCAGCTGAATATCAATTTATTGTCCAAACCGACGACAAAATATTTTTTATGTTATCCAAAAGATGTACTTCGTGATGCATCAGCGGGTTAAAAGCCTGTAGGGATAAATGTCCTGGGCCGGATTTCCGGTATCGACAGCATAACAGGAAAACCATTTGCTGCCTTTTCTGATTTTTCTTATCTTTATCCTTTTATAATACGTGTATTAACAGGAAACCGAAACATAAAAATTGACAAAAGAAAAAAGGTTTGAGCAAAGAGGCCAAAGAAATATTGACGACGAAATGGGGTTTTTCGGAATTCCGGCCCATGCAGGAAGAGATTATCGATTCTGTGTTGGCGGGAAAGGATACTTTTGCTTTGTTGCCAACTGGTGGTGGAAAATCGTTGACATTCCAGATTCCGGCCCTGTTAAAGTCCGGGTGCTGCCTGGTGGTTACCCCGCTCGTGGCCCTTATGAAAGACCAGGTTGACCGTCTGCGCAAGATGGAAATTGCCGCAAGGGCACTTTATACAGGTCTGTATTACAGTGAGATAGAATCTATCTATTCCAATGCCATCCACAATAAGCTGAAATTTCTCTACGTATCCCCCGAGCGACTGCTGAACCAGACTTTTCAAATGGCGTTGACCAAAATGGAAGTTAACCTCATTGCGGTAGATGAGGCACATTGCATATCACAATGGGGCTATAATTTCAGGCCGCCGTACCTGCAAATTGCCGAAATCAGGAATTTCTTTCCCAAGGTCCCTGTGCTGGCACTGACAGCTACCGCTACCCCCAACGTCGTGGACGATATTTTGGAAAAACTTCGTTTTAAAACGCGAAATATTTTCAGGAGCACCTATGAACGCCATAACCTGGCATACCGTGTTTACAAGGAGAACGACAAAACAAGCCGGGTTATCCATTTGCTGGCAAACACAAAAGGTTCTGCCATTGTGTATGTGCGCAACCGGAAAAAAACCCGTGAGCTGGCCGATATTCTCATCAAAAATAAGATTTCGGCTACCTCCTACCATGCCGGACTTGACAACCGTATCCGCAGCCAGCGGCAGCATGCCTGGAACCTGGGGCAAATACGCGTCATGGTGGCTACCAACGCTTTTGGCATGGGCATTGACAAACCCGATGTACGGCAGGTAATTCACTACAGCCTCCCCGATTGTCTCGAATCGTATTTCCAGGAAGCCGGCCGGGCCGGACGTGATGGGAAACCTTCTGCCGCCCTGCTCCTTTTTAACAACCAGGATATCGGCCACGCAAAAAAACAACTGACCGAATCTTTTCCCGATATAAAAACCATTCGCAGCATTTACAATGCATTGGGAAACTATTTCAACATTCCCGAAGGTACCGGCAAGGATATGGGCTATGATTTCAGCATTACCGATTTTGTGAAAGATTACGGTTTTGGCCTCCTCACAACCTACAATGCCATAAAGTTACTGGAAAAAGAGGGCTTTCTCGCTTTTGATGAGTCCGGTGGCCACTATTCGCGGTTAAAGATACTGCTGAACAATGAGCAACTGTACCGTTTTATTGTGGAGAATGCCAAATTTGAAAG
This sequence comes from Bacteroidales bacterium, assembly GCA_015493525.1. Lineage (GTDB taxonomy): Bacteria > Bacteroidota > Bacteroidia > Bacteroidales > F082 > Sulfidibacterium. The sequence goes on along the minus strand of WGCY01000053.1, from coordinate 98,543 downwards.
GATACTGAAAGAACTCCTCCGTACTTATGGGGGGTTGTTTTCCGACTATGTAAACATTCACGAAAAGCAGCTTGCCAAACGTATGGAGACAAAACCGGAACAGATAATAGCCACTTTGTCCTACCTGAGCAAATTAAAAATTCTGAGTTATTTCCCACTGAAAGTCCGGCCCCAGATTTTTTATAACACGGTACGTCTTCCCGTTTTGAATATCGGATTTTCCAAAGAAAATTACCAGACGCTGAAAGATGCGGCCATCCTCAGGCTTAATGCTTTGGTTGATTTCCTTACCAACAACCGCGAATGCCGGAGCATACAGTTGTTGCGCTATTTTGGAGAAGATGTGGGCAACCGTTGCGGAATTTGTGATGTATGCCTCTCCATGAACGAGACGGGATTGGGGGCAAACGAATTCAAAAAGATTGAGAAAGCGGTAAAATTGCTTCTCGCCAACGGGCCGAAACATCTGTACGAGATTGTTCCGTTTATTTCCGGCCATGAAGAGGACAAGGTTCTTTCTGTAATAGAATGGTTGCTTGACAATAAGACACTTATCAGGCAAAAGGATGAACGGCTGCTGCTTTCAAACGAACTGAAACTGGAACTTTAACCGCTTTATTTCGGTTGAAGAAGATTATGTATATCTTTGTATTTGTTGGTTATAACTTAAGAAAATTCATCATGAAAAAAGTCATTCTGTTCTTTTTTGTCGTGTCCATGTCTTTTGTGGCATACGGACAGGCCGGTACGCAGACTTTTGCCCTCTCTGCCGGAGCCATGTTCCCCATGAGCGATTTGGGCAACAATAACCTTGCCGACAGCTCTTCCGGTGTTGCCACAACAGGTTATCATATTCAGGTATCCTATGATTACCAGTTTACCAATAATTTTGGCCTTGGTGTGGATGTGGAATTCAATTCGGCAAAATACAGCATGAAAAAGGTGGACAAATATTATGAAGGCCTGATGAACGATGCAAAAATTGAATACGAAAGTACCGAAGGCTGGAACATGGGAGGTATTTATCTCCGCTATTATCTGCGTTTGCCACTGGGCAATAAGGTTTCGTGGGATGTTGCACCGCTTGTGGGCGCAATGGGCACCTATTCGCCTGAATATAAAATTACCGAGACCAGCATTATCCCTTCCCAACACAATGCCTCTTCTACTTATTACCGTCAACGCAGCAAAGCTTTTTCATTTGCTTACGGTGCTGACACGAAAATAAATTTCAAGTCGCATCAGCATGGCTTCTTTTTTGAAGGGCGGATTATTGAATCAAAAGCCAATTTTAAAGAAGTTACCGGTACGGGTTATGATGGAAAGCCTTACAATCAGCAGATTAAAATGAACCTGCTGTATATTACGGCAAGCATGGGCTACACCTATTATTTCTAAAAACAGGATGTTTCGTGAAAAAGCTTCCGCTTTCTTTTTATCTTCAGGATGATGTGGTCGAAACAGCAAGGTTACTGATAGGAAAATACCTTTTCGGTAATATCGGCAACCATCTTTGCGGGGGAATGATTACCGAGACCGAAGCGTATGCCGGTATAACGGACCGGGCCTCCCATGCTTTTGGCGGACGCCGGACAAAGCGCACACAAACCATGTACCGGGAGGGCGGCATAAGTTATGTCTATTTTTCTTACGGTATGCACCATTTGTTTAATGTGGTAACTTCGACAAAAGGAGTTCCGAACGCTGTTTTGATACGCGGGATTATTCCTACTGTGGGCGTTGAAATACAGCAGGCCCGTCGCAAAATGCCAGCCGGGGGAAAACAATTCACCAATGGCCCTGCCAAAGTATGCCAGGCACTTGGCATTACATTACAGCAGAATGCAGTTTCGCTTTTGGGAAATGAAATTTGGCTTGCAGGGGATGTCCCTGGTAAAGGTCAAAATAAAATCATAGCAGCACCCCGTGTGGGGGTTGGTTATGCCGGTGAAGATGCTGGATTGTTGTATCGTTTTATATTGGATCACCCCGGTTATTTTCCTGTGAAAAACAGTGTTTCAAAGGCATAAAAAAACGTTCGTAATTCAATTACGAACGTTTTTTTCTGAGGTAAAAGTGTAATTATTTTACACCTTTTGATAAATCGGCACCTGCTTTAAATTTAACAACATTTTTGGCAGGAATATCAATTTCTTTACCTGTTTGGGGGTTACGGCCTTTTCTGGCCGAGCGTTTGGAAACAGAAAATGATCCGAACCCTACCAACGCAACACGATCGCCTTTTTTGAGCGCATCAGTTGTAGAATCTACAAAAGCATCAAGGGCCTTTTTGGCATCAGCTTTGCTTAAGCCTGCACCTGCAGCCATAGCGTCAATTAATTCAGCTTTGTTCATAATTTTTAATTTTTAATTAACATTTAAACTATTGATGTAACAAATATAATAGTAATTTGGTCAAAAGCAAGGGTCTGCGCAAAAAAATAACAAAAAATGTTCATAAATCCCCTGTTTTGTTGATAAAATGGCCCCAAAACGGGCTTTTTCCGGTTATATAGTTACATTTAAGAGCCGAAATACCAGGTTTCGTCCAGGACGAAACCGCGAAGCAATTCAGCGGTCTGTAGCCTTTTTTTTCCGGCAAGCTGGAGCTGATGAACCTGGATGAGGCCATCCACAACGGCCACTTTGAGATACGTTTTTCCATCGGTCAGGATGGTTCCCGGATGAAGTTGTTCTGCATATTTTTCGCGGGAAGCTTTGAATACCTTAACAGGTATTTTCTCTCCTTTGGGAGAATGGAGTTCGGAAAAAGCACCGGGAAACGGACTAAGCCCCCGAATAAAATTGTGTACCGTGTCCAGGTCGTTGTTCCAGTCAATCCGCGCATCTTCTTTGAAGATTTTGGGGGCAGGTTTTAAAATAGTTCCTTGGGCAACAAGCTGCTGCTGGTCCATGGGCCTGATTTCATTTTTCAGGAGCTTTTCAATGGTTTTTATCAACAAATCCCCTCCGGCCATCATCATCCGGTCGTGAAGTTCGCCGACCGTTTCCTCCGGGCCGATTTTTAGCTTTTTCTGAAGCAGGATATTTCCGGTATCAATCTCTTTTTGCAGCAGAAAGGTGGTCAGTCCGGTTTCCCTTTCCCCGTTGATTATGGCATGATGGATGGGGGCGGCACCACGGTATTGCGGCAAAAGGGACGCATGCAGGTTAATAGTCCCCATGGGCGGCATGTCCCATACCTGTACCGGAAGCATGCGAAAAGCCACCACTATCTGCAAATCAGCGTTTAATGCTTTTAATTCTTCCAGAAACCCCGGGTTCTTCAAGCGTGGCGGTTGTAAAACCTTCAACCCTTGCTCCAGGGCGTATTTCTTCACCGCCGGCTGACTGATTTTTTTGCCCCGACCTGCCGGCTTGTCCGGTGCCGTAATAACCGCAACAACGTTATGTCCGGATTCCAACAATGCTTTTAAAGAAGCAACAGCAAAATCGGGTGTTCCCATAAATATAATCCGCAAATCTTCTTTTTTCTTTGTATCCATTTCTGCCGGGTTTGGTTACGAAAGTACGGAAATAAAAAAACCTGATGGCTGTCCATCAGGTTTTTTTGAAAAATAATCAGGTTATTTGTTCTTTTTCAGCTCTTCGGCACGGGCAATATATTTTTCAATATTTCTGGCTTCCTGGCTTTTAAAGTAGTCTTGTTTGATGCGTTTGTAGGCTTTTATGGCATCGTCATAATTGCCGAGTATCTCATCCACTTCACCTGCTTTGAGCAGAAACAGGGGGCTTGTAAAATCATTGTCGCGGAGGTTAGCAGCTTCAAGATAAAAAGAAACGGCTTTTGCTTTATCTCCTTTTTCCAGATAAGCATCACCAAGTGCCCCTTTGGCCATAGGCCCTGCAATCTCATCATCGCTGTTAAAATCGCTCAGATATTTTATGGCATTGTCGTAATTACCTTTTCTCAGGAAACAAATACCGGCATAATAATTGGCCAGGTTGCCGGCTTTGGTGATGCTGTATGTTTTGGCAATATCTACAAAACCGAGGTTGTTGCCATCTCCATACAGGGCCTTGTCCAGTGAATCGGCCTGAAAATAGTGCTGGGCAGGATAAATCTGTTCCTGTGCTTCCTTTTCTTTTGGCTGTAAATAATATTTCTTTACGCCAAAGAATCCCAAAACGATGATAACCAAAACGGCAACAATAATGGTTAGCAGTTTCTGATGTTCAACAATAAACTCCTCTGACCTGGAAAGTGATTCTTCAATATTCTCAAACTGCTGCTGCGTTTTCTTTTCTTTTTGTTCCTTTTTCGACATTGTACGGATTTTTTTGAGCTTGCAAAAGTATATTTTTATTCGGTATAATAAAATAGGAAGCGGCAATTTTTTACCTTTGTTCGTAAAAAATAATGGATTTGCCATTTTTTAAGCAGGTATTTGACAATTCGTTAGGTGGATAATGGCTTTTATGGGAACGCTATTTTTACTTTTTATACACGTAAAGTTGAAAGATTGGCATAAAAACAGTCCTGCACAAAATGGAATCTACCATGTTTTTTACCATGAAAATATTTATTAAACCTATATTTAAATGTATATCATCAGGACGTTTTTTATCGGATGCCTTTTTTTACTTGGAGGAACCGGATTTGCCCAGGATTCTGCAAATTATGACATACAGGTAAACCAATTTCTTATGGCAGGGCCGCTGGAAGTGCAAATGCCGGCTTTCCACAACAAACCGAATATGGAAGGGAAAACTTTCCAAATGGCCGATCTTTTGAAATTTTCCCAAAAAAAGGTTACCGGCCCGATACAGGGAAAAACCTTTCTGAAAAGTGGCCATGAAACATTAGTTTGGCACAAAACCCCGGCCCAATCAACATGGAAGACGAATAATGCAGCCTCGTATGCCATTTACTGGCAGGCTTTTTATTTGCAGGCTGGCCGCTTTGTGAAGCTAACGCTGAAAGCCGAAAGCTCCCATCCTTTTGAAGTCTTCGTAAAAGGATCTAAAAAAGCTGCCAGCTACAGCAATGGCGATAAACCCGTTACCAAAAACATACGGTTGAAACTGGAGCGGGGAAAATACATGGTGGTGGTAAAATCGCTTGTGAAGAAAGGCTCCGGTTCCGTTCTTCCGGTAAAAGTATCCCTATTGTATGACAAAACTTTTGACAAAGGGGCCGTAACGGCCACTTTATCAAACCAACAGTTTATGGACCTGGCACATGTCCTGCTTGGCCAAAAACTTACCGCAACCATTCCCAGCGATGATGGCCGGCTGGTGTTGTTGCAATATTCCGAAACGTATCCTCCCAAAGGAAAAACCGTCCATTGGGTTGAAATCAAAAATCCCGAGACAAATACGGTCCTGTTTTCTTCCCGCCACAGCAATCTGAGCCAGGTGGAATGGATAACAGGGACACACAACATAAGCTATGTTACCAAAGAAGGCATCACATCCTCTCTGATGGCGTACAACCTGAAAACGCACAGGGAAACGCTCCTCATGCCCCTTCCCAAAAAGTTCTCAGGCTATACCTGGAGCCCGAAAGGCGATTTTATTATCTATTCGGTTGAGGAAAAATATGAAAAAAACAAAAACGGGGTTTATGAACTGCGCGGGATGCCCGACCGCTGGCCGTGGTACCGGATGCGGACGCAATTGTATCTGTTCCGTCCGGCAGACCACAGTAAAAAACAACTTACCTATGGTTACCTGACCAACAATTTGCAGGATATTTCACCGGACGAAACACATATTTTGTTTTCGCAAAGTTTTCCATACTATGCAAAACGGCCTTATACAAAACAAATTATGATGCAGATGGACCTGAGAACCGGAGCGGTGGATACGCTCTGGAATTCCGGTTTTGGCGGTAGTGCCGTTTATTCCCCCGACGGGAAGCAATTGCTGGTTACCGGTAGTGCCGCCATGTTTCACGGAGCAGGCATTCATTTGAAAAAAGCTAAAATCCCCAACGATTTCGATATCCAGGCTTACATTTATACGCCGGCTACCCAGAACGTTGAACCCATCACCAAAAATTACAAGCCATCCATTAACAATGCCTGGTGGAATCCCGCTGACCATCAAATTTACTTTTTAAGTCAGGACAAATCTTATGTGGACCTGTGGAAATACAATCCGGATAATCACAAGTTTGCCAAACTCCCTGTAAAAACGGATGTGATAACCCAGGTCAGTTTTTCACGCAACGCAGCCGTTATGAGTTACTTGGGAAGCAGTATCTCCTACCCTGCCACAGGATGGTTGTATAACCTGAAAGAAAACAAGCAGGCCGAAGTGGCCAATCCCGAAAAAGCATATTTTGCCCGCATTCAATTCGGGAAAACGGCCAACTGGGATTTCAAAAACAAACAGGGATATACCATTCAGGGGCGTATTTACTATCCGCCAGATTATAACCCTGACAAAAAATATCCGTTATTGGTTTATTATTATGGTGGAACCGTTCCCACCTCAAGGGATTTTGGTGGCCGTTATCCGAAAAACCTGTTTGCCGCCATGGGATACATCGTTTATGACCTGCAACCCAGCGGTGCCATTGGTTATGGCCAGGATTTCTCCGCTTTGCATGTGAACGGATGGGGCAAAGAAAATGCCAGCGACATTATTGAAGGCACCAAAAAATTCCTGAAAGCGCATCCCGAAGTGGACCCGAAAGCAGTTGGCTGTATGGGGGCCTCCTACGGTGGCTATATGACCATGTGGTTGCAGACCCAAACGGATATCTTCACAACGGCCATTGCCCACGCAGGCATCAGCGATATAACTTCTTACTGGGGACAGGGTTACTGGGGTTATCTGTACAGCTCGGTGGCTTCTGCAGGGAGCTTTCCGTGGAACAACAAAAAGCTTTATGTGGATCACAGTCCTTTGTTTAATGCGGAAAAAATCCATACCCCGCTGTTGCTTATCCAGGGTACTTCCGACACCAATGTCCCCACCGGCGAGAGTATCCAGCTTTATACCGCACTTAAACTTCTCGGCCGTCCCGTAAAGTTTGTGGAGGTGAAGGGCCAGGATCACCATATCGTCGATTATAACAAACGTATTTTGTGGCAGAAAACTATTTTTGCCTGGTTTGCAAAATATCTCAAAAATCAACCGCAGTGGTGGGACAGCATGTATCCTGATAAAGATTTATAACCCGTTTCACTATGGACTTTCAAACAAAAAAAGAATTTTTAACTTTTCTTTCGGGTTATCTTACGGAAAACAGAAGACAGCTTTTCGATAAAGTGATACAATACCGCACCCGTCATATCACGGTGGTACTCGAAGATATTTATCAGCCGCACAATGCCAGTGCCGTATTGCGAAGTGCCGATCTCACAGGCATTCAGGATGTTCATATCATTGAAAACAGGAACAGGTACACGGTAAATCCGGAGGTGGCCATGGGTTCCTCCAAGTGGCTCAACCTGATAAAATACAATGACGGGGAAAACAATACGCTGGCTGCCTACGAATCCCTGCGCAAGTCGGGTTACCGTATTTTGGCCACTACGCCCCATACCAACGATCGTACACTCGAAGAGGTTCCGCTTGATGGGAAAATCGCCCTGGTTTTCGGTACGGAACTAAACGGCCTTACCGAAACGGCCATTGACCATGCCGATGACTATGTCCGAATTCCCATGTATGGGTTTACCGAGAGCTATAACATTTCGGTTTCTGCCGCTCTGACACTTTTTACCCTTACGGAGAAATTGAGAAAGTCTTCCATTCCGTGGCAACTAAGTGAGGCCGAAAAGCTGGATACACTTATTGAATGGGCAAAACGTACCCTGAAACATGCCGATCTTTTTGAAAAAGAGTTTCTTCAAAAAAGAAAAAGCCTCTCATAATTTTGGAAGCTTTGGATTTTTTAATAATTTTACGCCTTAAAATTTAATTAAATCATTCATTTAAAAATATATTACCATGGGAAAAGGTGACAAAAAGACCAAACGAGGCAAGATTGTAAACGGTTCGTACGGAAGGCTGAGAAGAAGAAAGAAGACAACAAATAAATATGTGAAACCGGTTGTTGCCGATGTCCCAAAAGAAGAAGTAGTTGAAGTGAAAGAAGAAAAGCCGGTTGTGAAAAAGAAAGCGGCAAAAAAGCCGGCAGCAAAGAAAACCGCCACTAAAAAAACAACAGCAAAAAAAGAGACCAAAGAAGTTAAAGCGGAAACGAAAAAAACAAAGAAACCTGCTGCCAAAAAGACAACGGCGAAAAAAACTGCTGCCAAGGCGGACAAGGAACCAAAAGAAGAAAAATAAGGAGAAAACGGACGGGGCGAAAGCCCCGTTTTTTTGTTGTCGTTTATTCCGGAGGGACTTCCCTGCCCTTTCCATATTCGATGGCAAGCTGCTTAAACAAATCGCCCCTGTGTTCAAAGTTATGAAACTGGTCGTAGCTGGCAGCCGCCGGCGACAGAAGGCAACAGGAAACTTTAGGAAGTTGAACCATTTTTGCGAAAACATCCTGTAAACTATTTACCAACAATAAGTTCTTGTGAGTATTCCAATGCCCGAAAAGCTGCAACATGCGCTCCCCCGCTTTGCCAAGAAAGAAAAAATTCTTAATAGGCGTTTTTGCTAAAAACGCGACAAGTTCCGAATAATCGATTCCCCGGTCAAAGCCGCCAAGAATGAGTGTGTCCACTTGCGGAATACTCTTTACGGCAGCTATGGTTGCTTGTGGCACAGTGGAAATGCTGTCGTTGTAAAAAGAAACCCCGCCAAAGTTCCCAAGATACTCCAAACGGTGCGGCAAAGCCTGAAAACCGGCAAGCGCAGGTGGTAAATCCTCCGGTGGCGTTCCCAGCTTTTGCAGGACACGAAAAGCTACCTGGATATTCCTCAGGTTATGTTCACCTGCCAAACCGGAAAGTTGTAAAAGATTGTCCGGTTGTGAAGCATTCAACTCTTCTTCTATCGTTTCACAGCCTGTGGCTTCGGGAATGTCTTCGCCACAAAAAGCACTGTCACCGGGCTGTTGAAAATAAAAAATATTCATTTTCGCCTTGCGGTATTGTTCGTAAGTGCGGAAATAATCCAGATGTTCGGGGAAAACGTTCAGCAACACGGCAATATGCGGACTGGCATGGACCATTTCCAGTTGGTGGGCCGATAACTCATAGACAATCCAATCTGCTTTTTCAATTTCCTCAATAAAATTAAAAGCGGGGAAGCCAATGTTTCCCATCAGCAGGGCATGTTTTCCTGTTTTTTTTAACAGATGGTAAACCAGGCTTGCCGTGGTGCTTTTGCCTTTTGTGCCGGTTATCCCGATAATCTTTTTTGAAAATGCCTGTAAAACCAAATCTGTCTGTGAAGTAATCTTTGCTTTCTCCTTTTCCTGGACATTTTCAAGAAATACCCCCGGAGATTTCATGACTATTTCATAACCGGAAATGGCTTTCAGATAGTCTTTGCCGAGATGCAGGGAAGCCGTAAGCGGCTCTTTGGCAAGGGCTGTATTGCGGTCGGCAATGCCTGTTTGGAGGTTTGGAAAATATTTCCGCAGAAAGGCGTATGTAGCGCGTCCCTCCTTCCCGAATCCAAGGATAAGGACAGATTTTGCCTTTTTGAATGTTTCTTCAAAGGGTAACATGGGCCATGTTCTTCTTTATAATTTTTAAAAAATTCTCCGGAAGGAAATGTTCCCGGTTCAGGTGATGGAGCAATTTCCGAAAACTGTCTGCTTTCCGATTTTCCTCTTGATCTTCAATATTTTGGATCAGGGGGAATTTAACAGCCTCCTTTTGACTGCCGGAAAAATATCCCAAAGCAGCGTTCACTTCCTCCGGCGTGCCCACACATTCAAAGGGTTTTACCTCAACCTCCCCATCTAATTGGTTCATAATATTTTTTAGTGCGGTATCGCGGAAGAGGTTTTTGCCAAATATCTTTTCCATTCTTTGCTGTGGCAAAAATGCCGAGAGCATAACGTAGGTGAACAGACACTTCGGGCATTGGCAGCACCAGCTGTCCGTTTTGCTGCCCACATTGCAGCTTCGGAAGCTAAAGTGATGCTGTGGCAATTTTGAAAACAAAGCGGCAATCTGCAATTCGTTCAGTGGCCTCAAAAAGCTAAAGTAATGCAATTCGGGATGGATATAGCTTTTCAGGTACCAGTTGAAATCCTGTTCAAATTCAAATGACTTAGAATACTGATGGTTGATATCCGAACCGGGGACAGTACTTTCGTTGGCACTGCTCTCGTTGGAGAGGGCAATGTACCTGCTGCCTGACAACAAAGCGGTAAAGGCCGTTACAAAAGCCAGCAAAGCCGAAAAAGGTGTGTGCCCGTTCAGAAAACCCTGCCGGTTAAGTTCCAACAGCCCGGCATCAAGTTTCCGGTTAACGATTATGGAATCCGGTTCTGAGAAGCCGGCAATATGGATGGTCCGTATACTCGCTTCACGGGGGTTCAGCAAAAAGGGCCTTAATTGTAAGTCGTTGTTTTTCAGGAGTTCCAGCGTAACTGCCGAGTCTTTTCCCCCGCCTATGGGAACCAGTACCTGAAGATCGTCCAGTGCTGCCGTGGAAACCTCTTTTGCGTGCCCTTCCGAAACGATTTCCATAAATGAACGGATGTCCGTTTCAATGCCATTGAGATAGAAGAACTCGCCCAGTCCGTTAAAATAAAGTTTTTTCCACCAAAGAACCTGTTTTTTGTCGAGCTGTCCGGTGCGCACAATGACTTTTGGCGGACAGGCAGTTTTCCAGTAACTAACCAGCTCTACCATTCCAATATGAAAAGCCAGGTTTTCCATCTCCCCATCCGGCATGTTTTCCAGGTTATAAAAATCACGAAATGGAACCTCCAATTCGGGCTGAAACAGATATTTCCCGGCCAGGTCGAAGACAAATTTTATTTGTAAATTTGTTTTTGTCCGAAAAATGGAATAACTTTGAAAAACAAAGTAGGGGTAGTTTTTTCGCAACTCCTGAAACTTATTGTTGTTGTTTGCTTTATCCAAAACGTTTTGGTATATTTTTTGATTATAAATTTGTCGTAAAAATAATGCAATAAAAGGAAAAATGAAAATCGACCGGCTGATACAAATTAAATCCAATAACCTGAAACCTGCAAAAGGCCGGTTGCTGCTTTCAGAGCCGTTTATGGGCGATTATTATTTTGGCAGGGCGGTTATACTGCTTGCCGAACACAATGCAGAGGGTTCGTTCGGTTTGGTGCTCAATAAGCCTGTCAGCAAAATGCTCAGCGAAGTGGCGAAAGACTTTCCGGGCATGAATGTGCCTTTGTATATTGGCGGGCCTGTGGAACCGAACCGCCTGTTTTTCATCCACATGCTCGGTAATGAGATAAGTGATTCTATTGAAGTGATCAAAGGACTTTTCTGGGGCGGGAACATGGAAGATGTCAGGGAGCTCGCCCATCTTCAAAAGTTAACGCCTGAAAACAGCCGGTTTTTTCTGGGATATGCCGGCTGGGGTGCCAACCAAATGGAAGACGAGCTAAAAAGAAATTCCTGGGCCGTTACACGGGCTTCTGCCGAGATTATTTTTAAAACGAAATCAGAGCTTCTCTGGAAAAAACTCATTCGTAAACTGGGCAGCGAATACCGGCTGTGGGATAAATTTCCGGTAAACCCGAACTTAAACTAAAAAAAAGTTTCCTAATGCTTTATCCTTTTTTTGGGATAGATCATTTTGTAAGTGGCTTTGTGCTTGCCCATACTGATGTCGCTGAGCTTTCTTTTCAACAGTAATTTCTTAAAAGATGGGAGGCGGTCGACAAACAAGATGCCTTCGGTGTGGTCGTATTCGTGCTGCATGATGCGTGCCTGGATACCTTCAAAACGTTCTTCTTCGTGAAAATTAAAATCTTTGTCGTAGTAATCCATATAAATTACCGGCTTCCGCGAAACAAATTCATTGATGCCCGGAACACTCAGGCACCCTTCTTCAAACTCCCAGGGTTCACCCTCCTCACGAATGACCTGTGCATTGATAAAAACCCGCTTAAAATCCTTTGCTTCAGGATACTCCTCGGCAAAAGGCGTGGCATCCACCAAAAACAGCCGGATAGCCCTGTTTACCTGTTGGGCGGCAAGTCCTACGCCATTGGACTCATACATGGATTGAAACATATCTTCAATAAGTTTCTCCAGTCCTGGATAATCTTTGTCGATTTCTGCCCCTTTTTTCCTTAGTGTGGGATGTCCATACGCTGTAATAGGTAACATAAAAGTTTTGTTATTTTATTGATTCAAGATATGATTGGAGGATGAGTGTGGCACTGATGGTATCGACAAGGGCCTTGTTGCGTCGCTTTTTCTTCCCCAAACCGCCATCAATCATGGTTTGAAAAGCAATTTTAGAGGTAAAGCGTTCATCGAACCGGTCGATTTTTAAATCGGGATAAGTTTTTCTCAGCTTCCTGACAAAAGGTTCCACAAAGCGGCTCGAATCTGAAGGACGGTTCTGCATATCGCGCGGTTCACCTACTACAATAGCCTCTACCTGTTCATGTTGCAGGTAATTGGAAATATATTTCCATATATCTTTAGCTGCCACAGTTTCCAGTCCTGTAGCAATTATTTGCAACTCATCCGTAACGGCAAGCCCCACGCGTTTTTGTCCGTAATCTATCGCCAAAATTCTACTCATAATTCAAACCGCAAAAATAATATTTTAATGGCTTCCCTGTGAAAATCTCTCCCTATACTTCTTTAAATTTCCGGCTAATCTCCATTTTATCGGGATTAAAGCTTCCGGGAAGCCAGCGTTACGGTGAAATTCATCCGTGGGGTTACGGGCGTTTCCAAAGTGTGCGTTTTCACGGCCTGCGGGAGATATACGGCACACATTGTGTTGGCCATATGGAAAAGGGATTGTCTGTTTTCTGCAGGTGTCCCTTCCCAAATGGCAGCCAACACTTCGGGCCGCATTTTCTCTGGATGGTAGGCATAGTCGTGCCAGACCACGATGCTATTTTCGTGAACAAGATGGGCGAAAACATTTTCCGTATCTTTTTTTACCGACTCAAAATGGTGATCACCGTCAATAAAAACCAAATCAAACTTCTGGTTCAGCCCGGCAAAATCGAAAGTCAGGGAATTGCCTTCCAAGTGGGTAATGTTTTTCTTCCCTTTGGAGAAAAAGCCGTGTAAACCAGCGTATTTCTCCTCCAGCCCTTTTTCCAGCATCTCTTTTTTGGAAAGGTTGAGCGTGTAACACTCTCCGGCCACATCCGCCACGTTGGCCACACTTTCGCCCCGCCAGGTACCTATTTCAAGGTAACGGCAGGCAGGAAACCTTTTAGCCAGCAATTTCAGCAGGGCAATATCCGTTGGCAACGAACCCCCATCGAGAAAAGCGAAAGTGTTTAATGTTTCTGTAAAATCGGGGAACAAGTCATCTAACTCCACCACCGGTAATCCGTTTGCAGGATAGCTTTCCCTTTTCAGATAATTTTCCCAAACGGTGTCGTCGTTCAACACATTGTTCAATAACCACGGATTTCTGAGAACAGCTCCCACGGCCCTGAGTGATTTCTTTATCTTTTTCATGGTCTGTTTCATTATTTGGCCATCTACTTATGGCCGTCCCAGATTTTGGAAAGCGGTTAATATTAGGTTCAAATCTTTTTGCACATTGTAATCTCTTGCATACAAAACATTGAGTTTCTGCAAAGTATCCCTGTCAGGAACGCCGGTTTTCATTACATCGGTAGGTGAAAGGATACCGGATTTTATTTCAGGCAAGTGAAGACTCTCTCCCTGTACCCGGGCATAACCAACCCATGATCTGGAACCAAACAGGACCTTAAAAATATTTTTCAGAAAACCCAATGGCTGTTTTACCAGAAACAAAAGAAGCGGAGAAAACAGCAGGAACAAGAATGAAGAAGTAATATCCAGTATCCGTTTACTCCTTTTGTTGGCCGGCTTGTCGACAGAGTTGATATCAACGGTATAGAGTTCGCCCTGCGTGTTGATGGAATGGCTGCCAATGATGGAAAGGCTGTCTTCGGGGGCAATCTTAAAATCAACCCGCTCCGATTTCCACTGTGTCATTTTGTCTATAATGGTCTGATGAGAAACGCTTTTGGAACAAAAAATGACTTCATCAATGGAGAAAATAGGGATTATGTCTTTCACCTGTAAAATGTTCCCGATGAAACCTTCTTCTTTTTCGGTTTCCCCGTTCGGGCTGATAAGCCCCACAAAACCGGGAATGACATAAGAATCCTCAAGAATGGAGGCCACACGCCGGGCTTCATCTGCATCTCCGATCACCAAAAAGCGTTTGTTTGCCTGTTTTCCCATTTTAAACCCGGAAATCCCCATGGCGTGAAGCGAAAACCGTAACAGCAGCAACGTTACAACGGCCCATGCCATATCGGTAAGAATCTGTCCCCGTGAAAACCGCAAATCATCCGGCATAAGGGCATAGAGCACAAGGATGAACACCGTCCCCGAAAGGATTCCCGTAACAACAGGCCGTATCCGTACAGGTTTGTCATACCCGCCGCTAAAATATACGGCCAAAAGCCAAATGAGTACATACGAAGGCAAAACAAATTCCACAAACAGCCCGGGATAATGCCCTCCGTGGGGATAGACAATATTTCTCTCCCAGAACATTTTTACGAGAAATACGCCAACCGACATGGCAATTATATCCAGTATGGGAAGCAGGGCCTTCTTAAAAAAGCGGGACAAAAGGGCCAGAAAAGCACGAAAATAAATGGCAATATTGATAAAAAACGCAAAGATGCCGGCCCTTTTTGCCGAAAAATGTTTTTTGGCAAAAATGACCATGGCCCGGTAAAAAACCAGCACATAGTTCACGCTGCTTTTCTTTGTGCTTTCCCCTTTGTAATGAATAATCCGCGTTTCCGGGAAGTAGTAGTTGTTGTATCCTGCCCGGGTTATGCGGTAGGACAGGTCAATATCTTCGCCATACATGAAGAAGTCCTCATCGAGCAAGCCCATCTCATCCAATACGCTTTTACGGAGCAACATAAAAGCACCGGCCAGTACATCCACCCGGTGTGTTTTGTTTTCATCCAGAAAACCCAAATGATACCGGGAAAACCTTTTTGAATGCGGAAAAAGGGCCGACAAGCCGAATATTTTATAAAAAGCCGTGGCCGGCGTAGGCAATCCGCGTTTTGATTCGGGAAGAAATTTGCCGGAGCCATCCACCATTTTTACGCCCAGCCCACCGGCATCCGGATGGCTGTCCATGAAAGCAACCACTTTGCTAAAAGTATTGTCCTCCACAACGGTATCAGGGTTAAGCAACAGGATATATTCCCCTTTTGCTTTTCTGATTGCCTGGTTATTGGCTTTGGCAAATCCCAGATTCTGGTTATTGGCAATAAGCTTCACATTGGGAAACTTTTCACGGACCATTTCCACCGAGCCATCCACCGAGTTATTGTCCACTACAAACACCTCACTTTCCAGCTGCTCCATGGCCTTTTTCACGGAGATAAGGCACTGCTCAAGAAAATGCTTCACATTGTAATTAACAATAACGACAGAGAGTTTCATGCTTCGGATTCAATATGGCTTCAAAAATAAAACATAATTGTCAGGATGCAATGGTTTTCTGCGGGGAAAGGATTCCCTGAAAACAAAAACGCCGGATTTCTCCGGCGTTTTTGGCAAATATTCAAATGTTGGAATCCTTAAAAAGTATAGGAAAATCCCACACCGATTCCAATCCACGATTGTGTATCGCTGTCCTTGGTTTTGGCAGCATAATTATAATGTATGTTGCCGGTAAATCCCACATTATGGCCAATGGGAACAACAACACCAATGTCAGGAGAAAATCCAAACCGCCATGTTTTGTCCGGGAAATAATAGATGCCCATTTGATCCCTGATATCCAGGTAATAAGTACCGATGCCGATACCAATATAGGAGTACACTTTTGAAGTGGTAAAATAGTAATGTACCGTGGCCATTAACGGCATAGCGTTGATATACTTTTTGTTGTACCCGGTTATTGTCTGCGTTCCACTTGTTCTGGTTACTTTTCCGTAGTCTTTGTAAAACGTTTGCCATCCAAACCGGCCACCAATGGTGATGTGCTCGGAAATAAATCCACGGCCTTCGATACTTAATCCACGAAAACTGGGGGCACTGATAAAATCCTGGGTTTTTCCCATACCAAAGCCCATATCGTACTGAAAGTTCCAAATACCACCACCCTGGGCAAAAGCTGTCATGCCTGTGAAAATAAACACGGCACTGATTATGATTGTTTTTATCTTTTTCATCTTTTTTATTTTTCAGGGTTACTTAGAAGAAGTTTTTATTTCGGGAGACTGTTTGAAAGCCTGGTCAATACCATCCAGAACACGGGTTTTAATGTTGCTGCCCTCAAGCAGTCCGTTCAAAGCACCGTTCCAGTAAACACGGGCAACGGTATCTCCTTTGATGATATCATAGTCATTGGGATTGACCATTTCCATAATAAGCGTACCTGTTTTATATTCTGAATACCACGGAATGGGGGGATAATAATAAGGTGGATACCACCATCCGCCACCGGGATACCAGGGGCCATACCAGCCACCGCCATACCAGGGGTCATACCATCCACCTACCAGGAAACTTTGCTCCGAAGCAGATACATAGAGGATTACATTAGGTACTTTGCTGCCCACAGTGTCGGCCAAAGTAAATCGCTTGTATCCCATTGCCTGCATTTGAGAAGCTATTTCGTTAAGATACGCCGTTTGATTTTCAACCGGGTCGGTAGTGGTTGTGTCACGCCATACAATGGTGTCGGGCATGTAATAAGTGTGTAAACTTTGGAAGTTTACCGAATCATTGTAGCGGGTTAAGACATTGTCGGCCTGACTCACTGTTAGCGTATTGTCAGGATAGCAACCTGACATAAAAGCCAATACGCCAAAACCTGCAATGGCAACAAGTGCTTTCGTCATCCATTTTTTCATAAGTACGTTATTTAAATTAATTATAAATTATTGAGTGGCAAAAATAGAAATATTTTTAGCATTGATACAAAGTTTTGCAATTTTCCTGCCAAAAATTGTTATTCCTGCCTGACCTAATCAGATTTTAACTGATTTTTTTTTCAAAAGTAGGCAGGGAAACTGTGAACAAATCCTAAACTTTGTTAAAAAGTTCTTCTGAAACAATTACTTTTGTTTTTCTATCATGGTTTTTAAAAATATTCTTCAAACGGCCGGAACGCGTATTCTAAACGCATTGTTTAACCTTGTCATTCTTTTGCTGATAACCAATGTTGTCGGCAGCAAAGGTTTTGGCATAATCAGCCTGATAGTACTTGATGTAACGGTAATACAACTCCTTATGGGGTTACTGGCAGGCGGGTCGCTCATCTATTTTGCCTCGCGTAGCAGGACGGTACAATTACTTTTTGCCTCTTATCTTTGGATTTTGCTTGTTATTTTTCTTTTTGCTGGTTCGGGATGGCTGGTGTTTCATTTTTTTCCTTCATTTTTTGCTGTTGTTGTCCCCAAAGGGTTTGGTATGGACATTTTGTTGTTGGGTTTGCTCAATGGCTTCATGCAAATCCACTATAACCTGCTCATCGGACAGAAGCGAATTCCCCTTTATAATCTTATTTTTAGCATTCAGATTATCTTGTTTCTTGCCGTATTTATTGTGGAATTGTTATTGGATAAGGCAAACGGTCCACAAGCCTATGTTTTGGCCATGTACTCTTCATGGGGTGCCGGGAGCATTTTGGGGATTTACTATGTTGCCAAAAGGATGAGTAATTTCACCCTCAAAGGATGGAGAACTGTCGCCGCTGAAATTTTGCGTTACGGTTTGCCCACACAATCGGCAGTAATGCTTCACATCGGAAATAAACGGTTAAGCTTTTATTTCATTCGAATTTTTGCCGGCCTTTCACCTTTGGGCATTTACAGTGCCGGTGTGCAACTTACCGAAGGGCTGCGGCTAATCGGGCAGAGTATTTCACTCGTGCAATATAGTGCCATATCCAACAGCCATGACAAAGAGTATGCCCGTATATTGAGCATCCGGCTTATGAAATTTACTTTGCTGTTGACTTTTATGGCCCTTTTGATACTTCTTTTGATTCCTGAAAATATATACCAGCTTGCTTTAAGCCGGAATTTTGGTGTTATAAAAACGATTGTCTTTGTTCTCAGCCCGGGAGTAATGGCACTGGCAGCCAACACAATTTTCAGTCATTACTTTTCGGGGACGGGCCAGCCTGCCATAAACCTCCGTGCCAATATTATCGGTTTTGTTTTTACGCTGCTGTTTGCTTTTTTGCTGATTCCTCCTTTCGGTTACATTGGTGCTGCGGCAACAGCCTCCCTGAACTATCTCGTTAGCGTAATTTACCAATATACCCTTTTCCAAAGGCAGACACAAACCCGTTTTTCAGAATGGATTCTCCGAAAAGAGGATGTGAAGCGTTTTGCCGAAACGATAAAGCAGATGTTTCGCCCGGAAATCAGAAATCGGAGTTAGTAACTCAGCAACTCTCTTGCTGCAGTAGCAATCCTCTCCGTGTTGGGCAAAATAGCTTTTTCCAGAATCCGGTTGAAGCCGACCGGTGTAAATGTTGAGCCGACCCGTTTGACAGGGGCGTCCAAATATTCGAATGCTTTTTCGGTAATCAGCGAAACAATCTCGCCGCCAAAACCGGCGAACACTTTGTCTTCGTGTACCACCAAGGCCCGGCTGGTCTTTTTCACAGAATTCAGGATTGTCTCTTCATCCAGCGGAACCAGCGAACGGATGTCCACCACTTCAACACTTTGGCCGTTTTCCTGTTGAAGTTGTCCGGCCACCTGGAGGCTCATGGGAACCGTATTTCCATAAGTGATGATGGTGAGGTCGGTTCCTTCCCTTCGTATCCTGGCCTTGCCGAAAGGTACCTCAAAATCCTCCGGCACTACTGCTTCCCCCAAAGGGTCGTTGTACATGGCTTTGGGCTCCAGAAACAGGGTGAGCCCCCGCGACCGGATGGCCGTTCGCAGCAGTCCCGCCGCATCGTCGGCAAAAGAGGGATAAACCACACGCAGTCCCGGTAGCGTAGTCAACGCCGCTTCGATATTTTGTGAATGGTACAAACCGCCCCCAATGTAACCGCCCGATGCCAACCGGATGGTTACGTTGGGCGAAAACTGCCCGTTGCTCCGCCAGTAATCGTGCGAACTGTCCACCAGCTGTTCCATGGCAGGCCAGAAATAATCGGCAAATTCCGCCCCTTCAATCACCACCCTGATTTTGTCGTTGTAGCGGGTCATCCCGTTGGAGGTACCCACAATGTAGTCTTCGGCTATGGGCGCATTGAAGACCCGTACCGGGCCAAATTCTTTCTGCATTCCCTTGGAGACATTAAAGATTCCGCCTTTTTCTTTGTTGGCCATATCCTGCCCCCAAATGTAAGTATCCGGGTTGCAACGAAATTCATCTTTCAACGTGGAATTCAATGCTTCAATCAGGCGCATTTTTTTCCCTTCGGAACCATCGTGAAGCCCTTCGGGATATTTTTGGCTTACGTAAGGCTCGGGGGCAACAAAGTCGAAAATGGATTTCGGATCGGGGTCCGCTGATTTGATGGCTTTCTTGTGTGCTGCAGAAATGACTTTCTTGGCCTCTTTGTCCAGGGTGTCCAGTTCTCCTTCCGTGAATTTGCCCGAATGGAGCAACTGTACCCTGAAACGGGTCAGCGGGTCGGAAAGGGTAACACAGTGGCGTTCGTTTTCATCGCGGTAAAGCTCGTGCCGGTCGGAATTGGAATGGGAATGTATCCGGACGCAGTTGGCATGAACAATAACCGGAAGGCTGTTTTCCAGGGCATAGGTTTTGGCGGCATGCATGGTATTCATGGAGTTGAACACATTTTTACCGTCGCAATACATGATTTTCAAGTTGCGAATGCCGCTGTAATTTTCTGCCACACGAACATTGGCCGACTGGTCAGCTTGTGGAACGGAGATACCGTATTTGTTATCCTGGAAAACAAAAATTACCGGTAGCTTTTCTTTGGCCGCCCCGTTGATGGCTTCAAACACATATCCTTCGGAGGTGGAAGATTCGCCCTGCGAGCTGATGGCCACTCCCCCGCTTTTGCAGATTTTAATGGAACGCGCCACGCCCACCGCATGTAAAGTATGGTTACCGGTGGCCGAAGAAACGTTTTGGATATGCCATTCGGGTTTGGCAAAATGGTTGGACATATGCCTTCCGCCGCTGGCCACATCCGCCGCTTTGGAGATACCGTTTAAAATAATTTCCTCTGCAGTAAGCCCTGCGGAAATGGCCGTGAGCATATCGCGGTAATAGGGAAAAAGGAAATCCGTTTCCCTGTTGAACAGCTGGCCGATAGCGAGCTGGATACCATCATGTCCGGCATAGGGCGCATGATAAGACCAACCCAGTGCCTGTTTGAGATAATTGGGTGCCTTTTCATCCAATTGCCTTCCCAACGTCATTAGCCTGTACCATCGGCCCAGTGTTTCTTTGTCTGTGTTATCTAATGTAAACTGCCTCGTTTCTGACATGTGTCTTTTCTTGTTGAAAGTTATCGAGCAAAATTACAAAATATTCTTATTTGTAATTAGTCCAGATAAAATAAAACTTAACAAGAAAAATAAGATCAGAAAAATTCTTGCAATGGGAATATTTACTGCTGAGTAGAAACAAAACAGGCTGTCAGCAGATGCTGACAGCCTGAAACTAACAAAATTTATGAAAAAATTATTCTCCGATAAGTTCCAGCATCTTGCTTCCCAAATCGGCAGGAGAATCAACAACGTGAACACCACATTCACGCAAAATAGCTTTTTTGGCCTCGGCGGTATCTGCCTTGCCACCAATGATGGCACCGGCATGCCCCATGGTACGCCCTTTTGGGGCTGTTGCCCCGGCAATGAAACTTACCACCGGTTTGGTTCCGTTTTCTTTGATATAATAAGCAGCATCAGCTTCCATGTTTCCGCCAATTTCACCAATCATCACAATCCCTTTGGTCTCAGGATCATTCATAAAGAGTTCCACGGCATCTTTTGTGGTCGTACCGATAATAGGATCTCCACCAATACCAATGGCCGTCGTCTGGCCTAATCCTGCTTTGGTAAGTTGGTCAACGGCTTCATAAGTAAGGGTTCCTGAGCGGGAGACGATGCCCACTTTGCCTTTGGCATGGATAAAGCCGGGCATAATGCCCACCTTTGCCTCGCCGGGGGTAATCACACCCGGGCAGTTAGGCCCAACCAGACGGCAATCTTTGTCAGACAAATACTCTTTTACTTTCACCATGTCTTCGGTAGGGATACCTTCGGTGATACAAATAATCACTTTAATGCCTGCTTCAGCGGCTTCCATAATGGCATCGCCGGCAAACGGCGGTGGAACAAATATAACAGAAACATTGGCACCGGTTTCCACAACGGCATCTTTAACCGTATTAAAAACAGGTTTGCCAAGATGCTGCTGGCCACCTTTTCCGGGCGTTACCCCGCCAATTACGTTTGTACCATACTCAATCATTTGAGAGGCATGAAAAGTACCTTCGCCACCGGTGAACCCCTGGACGAGAACTTTTGAATCATTATTGACTAAAATACTCATTTAAACAAATTTTTATATTCAATAAAACTTTAATGTGCCAAAGGTAATACGTTTTATTGAATCATGTAAAGATTCTTGCTTATTTTTGTCTTTTATAAATAATAACCATTTGGCTTATGAAAAGCTTACAATCAACAGGTTATAATTCTGACACCATCGTTGCCATTGCTTCGCCCCCGGGCATGGGGGCCATTGCCATTGTCAGGATTTCCGGCAAAAGCAGCCTGGAAACGGCTTTAAAATGCTTTAAGCCAAAAGGTTCAATACTCACACGGGAGAATATTCAAAGTCATCATCTTTATTTTGGTGAGATTGTGGGCAAAGAAAAAGTTTTGGACGAAGTTTTGCTGAGTTATTTTAAAGCTCCCCACTCCTACACCGGCGAAGATGCTGTGGAGATTTCCTGTCATGGTTCCGAGTACATCCAACGGCGTTTGGTGCAAACCCTGCTCGATAACGGGGCCAGGCTGGCCGGCCCCGGGGAGTTTACGCTCAGGGCTTTTCTGAATGGCAAAATGGATTTGACACAGGCCGAAGCGGTAGCCGATTTGATTGCTTCCGAATCAGAAGCTGCCCATCGCATGGCCATCCGGCAAATGCGCGGTGGCTTTTCCAAAAAGATGGCCAATCTGCGTGCCAAGCTGGTTAACTTTGCTTCGCTGCTGGAGTTGGAACTTGATTTTAGCGAGGAAGAGGTGGAATTTGCCAACAGGGAACAGCTTTCCCATCTTCTGGAAGAGATAAAACAGGAAATCATACGGTTGAAAGAGTCCTTTAAAATGGGGAATGTGCTTAAAAAAGGGATTCCTGTCGCCATTATCGGTAAACCGAACGTGGGGAAATCCACCCTGCTGAATGCCATCCTGAATGAAGAAAAGGCCATCGTTTCGGAGATTCCGGGTACCACACGCGATGCCATCGAAGATACCATTGCCCTTGACGGTTATACTTTCCGTTTTATTGATACGGCAGGCCTGCGCGAATCGGTAGATGTAATTGAAAATATGGGCATTGAGAGAACCCGTGATAAAATAGAGCAGGCAAAGGTTATTCTTTACGTTTGTGATATCAGCCACCTGAACAAAGAAAAGGCGGCCGCATTATTGGAGGAGTTTACCTCGTACATTCATAACAAAAACAAACATTTTATTCTGGTAGCCAACAAAATAGACAAGTTAAAAGAAGTTCCCGGCCATCTGAAAGAGCTGCTGGAACTGGAAACGGTTTTTGTTTCAGCCAAGCGGAAAGAAAACATCCACCTGCTGGCCGAAACGCTGGTTAACCATGTTAAGAATGACAGTGCGGGCGATGATATTCTGGTAAACAACTCCCGCCACTATGAGGCCCTGGTAAGGGCACTGGAGTCTGTCAATACGGTACAGGCCGGTTTTGAAAGAAACGTTCCCACCGACCTGATTGCCATTGATGTACGGCAGGCTTTGTACTTCATCGGCTCCATCACCGGCGAGGTTACCTCGGACGAAATACTGGGAAATATCTTCGGAAAGTTTTGTATCGGGAAGTAATTCAATATATAAACAGAAAACACTTAATAGACCCACAAAGAGCCTTGTTTACAAGGCTCTTTTTATGTTTGGGCGTCATAAGTTCAATTTGTAAATGAACCTCATTTTTACAAATTAAAAAAAGTATTTAGCTTTGTAAGCTCCTAAACGGGTACAACGGTTGCTCAATCATAAAATTTTTTGTCATGGCAAAGACTACTTACAAAGTGTACGGATACCGATGGGTTATCCTTGCTGTTTTTATGTTGATTTCGATAGTGATTCAGTTGCAGTGGCTTACCCATGCGGCTGTGGAAAGGCCGGCAGAGGTTTATTATAGCGGACAGTTTAATCCCAATTCCTTTTTCAACATCGATTTTCTCGCCATGGTTTACATGCTGGTTTACATTGTTATCAGTATCCCTGCTTCCTATATCATTGATACTTACGGTATTCGCAAAGCCATAGGCCTCGGGGCTGTCATCGCCGGGCTTTCGGGATTGCTGAAAGGGTTTTATGCCGACAGTTTCCGGATGGTGGTGATTGCCCAAATAGGGCTGGCCATTGCACAGCCTTTCGTACTCAATGCCGTAACGGCTGTAACCGTGCGTTGGTTTCCCTTACGGGAACGCGGTCTGGCAGCAGGGCTGGCCATTCTGGCACAATATCTCGGGATTATTTTTGCCATGCTGATTACCCCGGCCTTTATTGGTACCCATCCCGGCCTGCCCGGGTACGGGAGCGGGTTTCCCCACATGCTCATGGTTTACGGCTGGATTACTTTTGGGGTGGCTGTCGTTACACTTTTGCTGTTGAAAGAAAAGCCACCCACGCCTGCTGCCGCCGATGATTTGGTCCGCCATAGTTTTTTTAAGGGGCTCAAACATATTCTGCGACAGCGGGATATGATACTGATGATTTTTGTCTTTCTTGTAGGGTTGGGGATATTCAATGCCATTAGCTCCATGACAGATTCCATTTCGGCCAATCTTGGCGTACAGGATTCCAACGGCCTCATTGGCGGGTTGATGCTTATCGGGGGTATTTTTGGCGCACTTATTATTCCCGCTTTGTCGGATAAATTCCGTATGCGCAAGCGTTTTCTTGTAATTTGTACGGCGGGGGCACTTCCGGGTGTGCTCGGCTTGAGTATTACAGGCTATTTTTTTCATAATCCGGCCGTAATCTATGATATCGCCCTCGCTTCGGCTTTTATTCTGGGATTCTTTATTATGAGTGCCGGCCCTGTCGGTTTTCAGTATGCTGCCGAGATAAGCTATCCTGCTCCGGAATCCATTTCGCAGGGATTGCTGCTGTGGATTGGACAGATTTCGGGCTTGTTGTTCGTTGCCGGGATGAGCATCGACAACAACCGGTTTCTCAACAACTGGATGTTGCTTTTCTGCATCCTTATGCCCATGGTCATTGTGTTCACGCTAATGACGAAGGAATCGCCCATGATTGTTACCGAAAAAGACAAAATGGCCCAGGCAGAAGCCTGAGCCATTTTCACAATAATCATCCGTCAAACGTTTTTATTCTTTTATTTCCACCGTTTGCTTCTTTTTGTCTTTTGTGTCAAAAGAATAGGCAAAGATGGGGACGTATATCAGTGTCAGCAGGGTACCTATAAGCAGGCCGCCGATAGCCACATCCGCCAGCGGGCTTAACCTTTCCAACCCGACGGCTGTTTCCATGGCAATGGGAATCATTCCGGCAATGGTACCGAATGCCGTCATCATAACCGGGCGGAAACGGACACGGACACTCTCCAGGGCACTCTCGAAAGGTGAGTCGCCCCCGGCACGGTACTCCTGATAAAAGTCTACCAGCAGTACGGCATTCTTAATGATGATGCCAAACAACAGCAGTATCCCCAACAAACTCGGCATACAGCTTGGCTTATGGAACAACAACATGCCCCAGGCTGCACCAATCATGGCCAATGGCAGTACGAAAATCATAATCAATGACATACGTACTGATTTGTATATGGCAATCAGGGCCATGAGCAAAATAACCACACCGAGAAGAATAGCTTTAATCATTCGGGCGAAGCTGTCGTTGATGGTGGCAATGTCGCCCTCCTGGCTCACAATAACCCCTGACAGGTTTACTTTCTTCAAAGCATGTACGGCATCCGTGGTAAGGTGGGAAATAGGACGTTTTGAGCGGTAGCCGTTCACATCCACGCTGTACATCAGTTTATCCCGTTCAATTTTGGCATACGTCAGCTGTTTTGATACTTTGGCCAATGTTTCCAGCGGCACCTCACCAAATCTGGTTTTTATGGGGAGCAACCGGAGAGCCTGAATGTTTTCACCAAATTTGCCTTTGAGGTAAAGGCGTACAAACTGCGTATTCATGGACTGGAAATTACCGTTAAGGCCCACAACCTGTCCTTTTACAGGAAGTTGCATAGCTATCTGATAAGGCGTAATGCCATAGCTCAATGCCTTGTTTTCATCCACATCCAGTTTTACTTCCGTGAAATCTTTGTCCCAGCTGGTTGACAGGGAAGTCAGCCCTTTCACTTTTGCCAGTGCTTTTTTTACCTGATCGGCTTTTTGGCCCAGGCCATCCACATAGGGCGATTTCAGACGAACATCGAGAGATGCTTTAACCGTTGAGACAGCCGTGGCACCAAAGTCGAAGACATCATTTCTTTTTACCCCGGGCAACTCGGCAATTTTGTTCCGTATGGTGTCTTCGAGTTGCCAGATGGTCAGTTTCCTGTGAAAACGGTCCACCGCATTAATGGTGATGGTCGCTTCCGAAGGCAGGTTACCGCTTCCAAGGCTGAGAACCCCTTTTTCATTACCGAAAGCCACCGAGCTCATTTTAACCCATTTTTGTTTGTCCAGCCAGTTGAGAAATGGTTGCAGGTTATTTTCTGCACGGTCCACTGTCTCGTTGGAGCTGAAGGCCACCTGGGCTTTGATAATTCCCGTGTCCATAGGCGGCATGGCATCACGTCCAATGGTTGGCATAATGGTCTTTACCGTTATAATAAGAATGATTAAAACGCCGACAGTAAGCAGTAAACGGCGCAGGACACGGTGTTTGCCATTGGAAAATTTTACCACTTTAACATAAGGCTCCACCAGCCGTCCCAGAGAACGATTGTACATTTTGTCGAGCCAAAGTTCAAACTTAGTTTTTCCTGTACCATTTTTGTACATCACTTTCAATAATTGCGGGATAAAGGTAATGGCCAGCAGGAAAGAGAAAATCAAAGCGATGATCAGGGTAAAAATCAAAGGTTTAAAGATTTTTTGCGGAAAGCCGCCCACATACATCAACGGAAAAATAATGGCAATGGTAGCCATTGTTCCGGCAAATACGGGGGGAACCACCTCTTTTGTACCTTTGGTAATGGCAGTGTTCAGATCTTCCTTCAAATCGGTAAGATGCCGTTCCACATTTTCCAACACCACCACCGCATCGTCCGTCAGCATTCCCAACGCGAGGATAATGGCGGTGTAAATCACAATGTTCAGTTCACCACCGCCAAGCCATATCACGGCAATGGTACTGAAGAATACCATGGGAATAGAGAGGCCTGCAGCGATAATTGCCCGGAAATTTCCGAGGAAGAAAAGCACCACAAGCAAGGTATAAAAAATAGCATCGCGAAGGGCTTCCAACATATTTTTGTTGGACAGCTGTATCAGGTCGCGTTGCGTATCGGAAATCTGAAAACGGATGTCCGGATATTCGGCTTCCAGTTTTTTCATCTCTTTGCGGGCCACATTGCTTACATCGAGCACACTGCCTCCCGGTGAACGCTGGATACTCAGGGCAATGGACTGTTTTCCGTTCCCAATGTAACCGCTGGTACGTTTCTG
Organism: Bacteroidales bacterium; assembly: GCA_015493525.1. Classification (GTDB taxonomy): domain Bacteria; phylum Bacteroidota; class Bacteroidia; order Bacteroidales; family F082; genus Sulfidibacterium. Next base: position 71,600 of record WGCY01000053.1, on the reverse strand, counting down.
ATAGCCCCATTTCACATCGGCCACATCGCCCAGGCGGACATTGGGCAAAATCGGAATCTGTTTTAAACGCCCAATTTGGTCTTTCTCACCGTAAATAGTAATGGTGTAAAATCCGTTTTTCCCTTTTACGAAGCCTACCGGGATATCATGGTTCAATGCCTGTAGTGCCATGGCAATCTTCGAAAAATCCACGCCATAACGTTTGGCCTTAAACGGGTCGATATCTATGTTAATGGCACTCTGGTAGCCGCCAAAGACTTCCACATTGCCAATACCCGGGTTACTCAGGAGATACGGTTTAATAAAACTTTGTGCTATTTTCCTTATTTCCGGAAGCGTAATATTCTTGTTTTTAGGCGATAACGAGATTACATCCACCGGAAGGGTGAAGTCGCCCACCGTATAAATGGCCGGGTTGACATTTTTAGGCAATTTTGCTTTGGCAATGGAAAGGGCGTTGGCCACATCCACGGCAGCGGCATTCAGTCCTTTTTTATAACTGAACTCGGCCAGCACGATAGAAAAGTTGGCTACGTTGACGGAGCTGATATCCGTTACCATTCCCAAACGGGAAATTTCCTCTTCAATAGGTTTTGAAATGGTATTGGCCGCTACCTGGGCCGTTGCACCGGGGATATTGGTAATGACCAACACCTCGGGCGGCGTAGCATCAGGGAACAGGTTTTTAGGCAGGGTAGCCAGCCCCACTATTCCCATGAAGAAAAAGCCTGCAATGATGGAAAACAACAAATAAGGCCGTTTATAGAAAAAATCAAACATAATTTAGTCCTCCTTTACTTTAAGTGAAGTACCACCCAACAATCTCAATAAAATGTCCTGTTTGGCTATGACCAACTCTTTTCCTTCCAAATCTGTGTTGGCGACCACCATTCCCTGTTCGCCACTCTGGACCGGGATAATCTCTTCCGGCACGGCCACATCGCCTTTTCTGACCATGACATAGCTTTTGCCATTTCTGTTCAGGACAGCATCAAAGGGCAATTCAAGTCCTGTTCCTTTGTACACGATAACGGTTACTTCCACGCGGTTTCCGCTGGTCATCTCGCTGTTGCTGACGTATACTTTGTATTCGGCCAGGCTGTTGAAAGTGCTGTGCAGCGGAATGGCATCATACTCTTTTCCGTTAAGGAAAACGCCGTAAACTTTCAGGTCGGTAGGTACGCGCAGCAAAAGGTAAAAACCGTTGTTGGCACTTATGGCAGCTACCGGATGGCCGGGCATGGCCATATCGCCTTTGTTTACCATGGTCTTGGAAATACGGCCGTCCACCGGTGATTTGATAATGGCATAAGTCAGCGTATTATTCAAATCGTTCAGTTTTTGTTTCAGAGATTCTATCTGTGATTTCAATCCGGCAATGCGGCTCTCCTCGGCCTGCGACTGTTCTATGGAGGCACCCTGAACTTTCAAGAGCTGCAAAGTACGTTGATGGGTGGCTTCCATGTTTTTCAATACGGTATCCTGGGCTTCAATTTGAGAAGAAACGCTGTTGATACCGGACATAATGCTGGTATTGTCCAGCCTGGCAATTACTTCATCTTTCTTTACTTTACTTCCCGAAGCTTTCATCCAGTTGACGCGGGCAGCAATACGCGAAGCAAGCATCACATCCTTATCGTTTTTTGTCAGGGCAAGGTACGGAAGTGTAAGTTGTACCTTTTTTTCCTGTGGCTTTATGGTTTTGACCACAATGGCATACGCTTTGGCAGGAGGAAGTTTGGCCTCTTTGTTTTTGGCATGCTTAATTTTTAAAATCCCTGCAATGACAATGAGCAGGATAACAATAGTCCAGATAATTGTTTTTTTATTCTTTTTCATGATACTATGATTTTTATTTCCGGTTGTTTAATTCACAATTTGTTCAATGTTATTTCCGTATATTACAGCCAGTTGCATGAGCGTTTGCCATTTCTTGGCCAGGGCACTGTAGAGGTGCGACTCTTCCAAAACCAGCGCATCCTCATATTTAAGGTAATCTTCCACGGTCATCCTATGCGAGAGGTAAGCTACCTTGGCTATTTTAAGCAACTGTTTTTTATCTTTTACACTCTGTTGGTAGAGTTTTACCGAATTGTTTAAAAGGGGCAGGTTGTTTCCGAGGGCGTGGGCCTGCGAGCCCAGTTCCAGCTCCATTTTTTTCAAATCATTTTGTGAACTTTCGTAATCCAGTTTACTCTTTTTAATGGAAGCATATTGTGACTTAACGAAAATAGGGATATTCAGCGTAAGGGCCATGGTGCCAAAATTCTCGTTAATGTTAAGGTTGTTGTTATAGGCTTTGGCCGCACTGTGGTTATAGTTCCCATTAAAATAAATAGCCGGTACCAGTTTTTCTTTTTCGGCGCGCCAGGCAAGTTTGTCTGCTTCGGTCTTTTTCCGCAGTGGCTCAAGAACCTGGAGGCTGCCGTTTTGATAAGTGCCGACCTGTTTCATGGGTACCGGGGCATCAAGCGAAATGCCGGTCAGCGACCGAATGGCGGCAAGTGCTTTTTGCTGTTGCTGCAACACATTGTTTTCTATGATGCCCACTTCGTTCAAGGCATTTTGAATTTTCAGCAAGGCGGTTTTGGAAGCCCTGCCGTTTTTGACCTGAAGTTTTATGATGTCCAACGTCTTGGAAAGGGAGACTTTTTTGCCTTCCAAAGCTTTTATCAGTGCGTTGAGGTACTGTAAGTTGGCATTGGTACTCACTATCAGTGCTTCATTTTGCAGTAGATTGATATGGGCCTTTGCCTGGGCAGAACTGTACATGGCTTTGGCTTTTGCCGATGCAGAATAGATGGACAAGGCAAATACCGGCATGGAAACCCCTACCCCTACCCTGAATATATTTTGGCTAAAGGGCTGGGGAACAGTTTTATCCTGAACCATCTTTATCAAATCATTTGGTGCGAGTGGCAACATTCCGCTGGGCGAACTGGCGTATTCGTACCGTCCGAATGCATTTATCCGCGGATACAGCATGCCCGTAACCATACGTTTGCCCATGAGGGCCTTTTCCATATTCAGTTGATCGGCCATCGTTTGCGGATGGGTCTTCAACGAATCAAAAAGTACTTTTATGTGCTCTACTTTTTGATATTGCAAACTATCCTGCGCTTGCCCAAAAAGTGGCAACATGAGCAGAAAAAGCATCAGTTTTTTTACCATAATATTTTCTCCTTTCGTTTCATTTGAATTTTTATCATTTTTTATTTAGAAAGTTTATTAACCCTGTTTTTCATTGCTACCTTCATTTATTTCGTCAAATTTTTGCAAACATAAGTGATTTTATCTTCTCTTTTTTCCCGTTCTCTTTCTTTATTCCCTGTTCTTTTTACCCTTTATATACTGATTAACAAACAGATAATACTCTTCTTTTCGTTTTTACTCTTTGTAAGTAAATAATCACTCGCAAAAATAATATAAAAACAAATCAAAAGTCAAGAAAAATGGAAAAACTTTTTAACTTTTTTTACAGGTTCAATTTCATTTGTATGGCCTGTACCTGTTGTTTCAGTTGTTTCACCTCTTCGGCAAGCTGGTCTTTTTCTTTGTTGGGTTCCGGGACTTCGGAGCTGATGTAATTGACGAACTTCCAGATTTCCCTGATTTCGGTTACCGGCAATTCGTAAGGGAGGTACAAGGGGTTCAGGGAATAGAGCTTTAACTTGCCGGTTTCTTTTACTTTGTTTTCCAGGACTTTAAAGACTACCCCATCTTCTTTCGTCAACACAATATAAGCATGATGGTTGCGGATGGTGTTCCAATCCTGTACAAATTCGCCGGTAACGTAAGAGCCATCCGGAATGGGCAGCATGGAGTCTCCACTCACCTGAAACGTGCGGTATTTTTTCTGCTTGGACAGAAATGGCAGCTTAAAAGTAGGCAGTACCTTAATATAATCGGGGTCTGCATACCCTGTGGCATAACCGGCTTTGGCTTTTTCGTTTACCAGCTCTATATTTTCTTCGTTGTCCTGATCCACCGTGGTGGCCAGCACACGCAGGTTACTGCCTTTCACGTAGCTGTCGTAGCCGCGCTCCAGTTGCGATAGCTGGCTTTCCGAAAGGGAGGATAAGTCCACTTTTACCAGCGTGTCGATGGCGACACCGTAATATTCGGAGAAGCGCATGAGTGCATTCAGGTTGGGCTGTGCCACGTCGTTTTCGTAACCGCTCAGCGTAGAGCGTTTCATCTCCAGGGCAAAAGCCACTTCATCCTGCGTGCGGCCTTTGCGTTTTCTGAGTAATTTAATGTTGTCTTTGAAATGCATTTTGATTTTGGATTTTAAATTTTAATATTTTTTTACCACGAAGGGCACTAAGGGGTTTTCACAAAGGAACACGAAGGGCTTTTTTCTTTATGTGCCCTAGTGATGCTCTTTGTGCGACTTAGTGGTTCTTCCTTTTACCACGAAGGGCACTAAGGGGTTTTCACAAAGGGACACGAAGGGCTTTTTTCTTTATGTGCCCTGGTGATGCTCTTTGTGCAGCTTAGTGGTTCTTCTTTTACCACCAAGGGCACTAAGGGGTTTCACGAAGGGGCACGAAGGGCTTTTTTCTTTATGTGCCCTAGTGATGCTCTTTGTGCGACTTAGTGGTTCCTTCTTTTACCACGAAGGACACTAAGGGGTTTTCACAAAGGGACACGAAGGGCTTTTTTCTTTGTGTGCCTTGGTGATTTCATCATAAAATAACTCGTTTGATTCCATCTTTTAAATGTTTTACGTTAAAATTAATTAGTAAGCCAAGCCGGCAACCGGACAACCTTAAATAAGTTAGTATTTGGGCCATGTAAATATCGGCCATAGTTTCAACAGATTTTATTTCAACTATTATCCTACCTTCCACCATCAAATCAATCCTGTATCCGGCTTCCAGTTTTACCTTTTCATAAATAAGTGGTAAAGACTTTTGCCTTTCAACATCCAAGCCTGCCTGTTTTAATTCATAAAACAAACATTCTTCATAAGCATTTTCCAGCAACCCGGGGCCTAATACTGTGTGTACCCGAAAAGAACAATCCAGAATCTCTTTAAAAACATCTTCAGTGTAAACATCCATTTTATCTTACTTTAAGTCTTTACTCTTTTACCACGAAGGGCACTAAGGGTTTTTTCTTTGTGCGACTTAGTGGTTCTTCCTTTTACCACGAAGGGCACTAAGGGTTTTCACGAAGGGACACGAAGGTTTTTTTTCTTTGTGTGCCTTGGCGATGTACTTTGTGCAACTTAGCGGTTCCTTCTTTTACCACGAAGGGCACTAAGGGTTTTCGCAAAGGGGCACGAAAGTTTTTTTCTTTATGTGCCTGGTGATGCTCTTTGTGCGACTTAGTGGTTCCTTCTTTTACCACGAAGGACACTAAGGGGTTTCACGAAGGTACACGAAGGCCTTTTCTTCTTTTGTGTGCCTTGGTGATGCACTTTGTGCGACTTAGTGGTTCCTTTTTTTACCACGAAGGACACTAAGGGTTTTCACAAAGGGACACGAAGGTTTTCCCAATACTGGTCGGGATTTGAAATACCGACTGCTATGGCATTCGGATTACAAATCCGAATGAGCGTTTGGTGTTTTTCGCTTTGTGCAGCTTTGTGATATCCTTCGCGGGACTTCGTGGTTTCTTTTCCGTTTTTGTTTTTAAAATGATTATATTACCGTCGTAAAAATGATTAAATTTTAATCAAAAGTACACAATATATTTTAAATGTCAAGTATTTAGTCAAAATATTTTTAGCGATGGGGGAACGGACAATTGTTCATTTGGATCTGGACAGCTTTTTTGTGTCGGTGGAGCGACTGACAAACAGTGAGTTAACGGGGAGGCCGGTGATTATCGGCAGCCTTTCCGGTCGTGGTGTGGTGGCGAGTTGCAGCTACGAAGCCCGGCGGTTTGGTGTCCATTCGGCCATGCCTGTGCGTATGGCGAAGCAGCTGTGTGGCGATGCTGTCTTTATCCGGGGCGACATGGAACGTTACAGTAAATATTCGCGGTTGGTAACCGATATTATTGCCGAAAGTGCCCCTGTTTACGAGAAGGCCTCCATCGACGAGCATTATCTCGACATTACCGGTATGGACCGTTTTTTCGGCAGCCTGCAATGGTCGCACGAGCTGCGCCAACGCATCATTAAAGAATCCGGGTTACCTATCTCTTTCGGCTTGTCGGTCAACAAAACCGTCTCAAAAATGGCTACCAGTGAATCAAAGCCCAACGGTGAACTGTATATTCCGTCCGAAAAGGTAAAATCGTTTTTGTCCCCGTTGTCCATCCGGAAAATCCCCATGGTGGGACAAAAAAGCTACCGGCTGTTGCGTTCCATGGGCGTATCCACCATCCATACGCTCAGTTTGGTCCCACCGGAAATGCTGATGCAGGTCATGGGAAAAAACGGACTTGCCATCTGGAAAAAAGCAAACGGCATCGACCTTTCGCCGGTAACACCTTATACTGAACAAAAGTCTGTTGGTACCGAACGCACCTTTGAAAGGGACACCACTGACCTGACCGAATTGCGCCACATACTCATAGAAATGGTCGGGAGAGTTGCCTTTGAATTGCGGACAAAGCAAAAGCTCACAGGCTGCATCACTGTGAAGATACGCTACACCAATTTCGATACCCACACACTACAGAAACGCCTCCCCTACACTGCTTTAGACCATGTTTTGATTAAAATGGCACTGGAACTTTTCGGCCGGCTTTACCAACGCCGGATGCTTATCCGTCTGGTGGGGGTGCGTTTTAGCCAGCTTATCAGCGGCAACCAGCAATTGCGCCTTTTTGATGAAAAACCGGAGCTGGCCAACCTTTATCAGGCCATGGACAACATCAGGAAACGGTTTGGAAAATCGGCCATACGGAGAGGATGTGGGATATGATACCGATTATACATCAAAATGTCGCATATCTTCACTACGTTCGAGTTGCTCCTTTTGCTGTTATATCGGCATTAACTCTCGCTTTAAGCGAGATAAAATTCCAAATTCCTTATTGGAAATTTGGAATCATAATTGGTTTAAGATGGAAAATCAGGGAAAGGTTTTGGCGCGTGGGCCATGCAGCAGCGATAGAAGCGGCAGCCCCCGCCTGTGAAAAGGATGTGTAGCAGGCAGGCAGAAGCGACCGGCGGAAGCTCTCTGAATGCCGTAGCGGAACACCTTTTTTACAGGCGGGACTATAGCGGATAACGCGGCCGCTGCCCTGAAAATCAGGTAACTTTAACTGGTTGAATAATCTTTTATCTTTGTGAAAAATTCGGATCATGAAATTATTGATGATTTATTGCGAGCGTTTTGCCTACAAGCCTGTCAGCAAAACACTGGAAGATTTTCCCGATATGGAGGAAGGGGCTGTTTTTGAAGACAGCCTGGTGGCTTTTATACAAACCGAAGAGGCCGATGAAGAGCATGCGAAACCGGTGGAAACCAAATTGGTCAAGAACCTGAAATGGGGGGCGAAGAAAAACGGCACGCGAAAAGTTGTCCTTCATTCTTTTGCCCATTTATCGGAAAGCAAAGCGGAACCGCATTTTACCAAAGAACTTTTCGACAAGGCCGAAGCCCGCATGAAAAATGCCGGTTACGAATGTGAACAAACGCCTTTCGGCTACTTTTTGGATATTGATGTGAAAGCACCCGGCGTTTCACAAGCCCGGATTTTCAAAAGCTTCTGACGGCTGTTTTCCGCTCTTTGGCCTTTGGCTTTTGGCGAGATGCAATTTCTATTTCAAAAATAGTTGTTTTTCCTTGATGGTCTTTGCTATGGACATGGGGACGAAATGCTCCCATTCCGGATTGCCCTCCTGGATCATTTTCAGCACTTCCCGCGATTTGATGAAAAGATGCTGGGGCAAATCGCTTTTCAAATTCAAGATAAACCGGTTTTGAATAAGGTAATCGTAAATCATTCGGATATCGGGAGTTATTTCGATATTTCCCGAATCAATCATTTCCGTTTTATTCTTTTTTGACCTCAGCGTCGGGTAAATATAAAGTTTCATGTTTTTTGGAAAAAGCAGGCCCATCGCCTGCAAGATGCCCCCTTTCATATTTTCGTAGTAACGCTTGTCCATGACTTTCTCCAGTGTGGGGACCCCCATAACGACGCGAAGGTTTTTCAACTTAAACTGCGAAAAAAAGTCAACCAACTTATAATACTCCCTGAAATCGGAGATCATCACATTTTGGCCTATGTCGTTGAGCATTTTAATACGTTCCAGGAAATCGCGGTCGTCTGCCTCCCCTTTGGACAGCAGGTTATTCAGCGAGATTTCGCAAAACGAAAGTGTGTTTTCCTCTTCGTAGGTTTCATCTTTTTGGAACAGCTCCATACTTTTGCGCAAGATATCTTTTACCACGTAGGTAACCGGGCGGAAACCACCCCGAAAAGCCAATACGTTTTTTTTGTAGAGCATGTCCGATGGCTGCCGGACATTCCCCTGTTTGTCGAACATCATGGCGTGTGCCATACCATTTTTTACCAGTTGCATGGCAAGCAACCGGTTATCTACATAATCCAAATCCGGGCCGGACATGTGTATTGCCGAAATACGAAACCTGTCAGGCGACAAGTTGTCCATGAGCGAAATGAGAAACCGTGAAGGTTCGTTGTGGAAATATTTACAGGCATACAGCAGGTTAACGCCGAGGGTGCCGAGGGTGGCCTGTTGCAGCAGCCCATCGTTTTCCAGGAGTTTTACGTGCAGGACAACCGTATTGGATTTGGCACCGGGCTGCAATTGAAACTTTACGCCCATCCAGCCATGGGCATAATTTGTCTTGGTATAATTTAATGTCTCTACCGTATCGGCAAAAGCGAAAAAGCAACTTCCCGGGCGTTTTTCAGCCAGTAGTTTTTCCACTTCATGGTATTCATTGCGCAGCATTTTTTGCAATCGGTCTTCCGATACATAGCGTCCCTCTTTCCGCTCGTTATAATGGGCATCGCTAAAGCGTTTGTCGTAAGCGGAGATGGTTTTGGCAATGGTCCCGGAGGCTCCCCCGGCGGTAAAAAACTGTCGCGCCACTTCCTGTCCCCCTCCTATTTCGGCAAAGCTTCCGTAAAAATTCGTGTCTATATTTATTTTGAGTGCTTTTCTTTTTGTGGGGATAATGTCGTGTTTCATAATGCTTTTTTCTCTAAGAGTTTTTTCAATCCTTTTATTTCATCCCGTAAACGGGCAGCCTCGATAAAGTCCAACGCTTTCGCAGCTTTCAGCATCTCCTTGTTTGTCTTTTCTATGGCTTCCCTAATGGCATCCCTGTTCATATATTGCACCACGGGGTCTGCTGCAATATCCGCCGCTTTTTCAATGTAAGCTTTCTCCTTTTCTTTTCCGGAATCGGCCACAACCGTCTGTCCCATAATGGCATCGGTGGATTTAATAATTTGCCGGGGCGTAATACCATGTTTGGCATTGTAAGCCATTTGTTTCTCACGCTTGCGGTTGGTTTCCTCAATGGTTCGCTGCATGGAGCCGGTCATTTTATCGGCATAGAAAATCACTTTACTGTCCAAATTCCGGGCGGCACGTCCTGCTGTTTGTGTCAGTGAACGCTCGGAACGCAAAAAGCCCTCTTTATCGGCATCCAGAATGGCCACCAGCGACACTTCGGGCAGGTCAAGCCCTTCGCGCAGAAGGTTCACGCCTACCAGCACATCGATATTTCCAAGCCGCAAATCGCGCATGATTTCAATACGGTCCAGCGTATCCACATCCGAATGGATATACCGTGATTTTATGTTCAGGTCCAGGAGATATTTGGTGAGCTCTTCGGCCATCCGTTTGGTGAGCGTGGTTACCAATACACGCTGGCCGGCCTTTATGGTCTTGTCCACCTCGTCCAGCAAATCATCAATCTGGTTCAGGCTGGGACGCACTTCAATTTTCGGCTCCAGCAGTCCTGTCGGGCGGATAACCTGCTCTACGACAACCCCTTCCGCTTTCTGTAATTCGTAATCGGCAGGCGTGGCACTGACGTAGATAGTTTGTCCGGACATTTGCTCGAACTCATCAAATTTTAACGGACGGTTGTCCATGGCCGAAGGCAACCGGAAACCATATTCAACCAGGTTTTGCTTCCGCGAACGGTCGCCGCCATACATGGCCCTGACTTGTGAGATGGTAACATGACTTTCGTCGATGACCGTAATATAATCTTCCGGGAAATAATCGAGCAGGCAAAAAGGACGTGAACCGGAACTACGGCCATCGAAATAACGGGAGTAGTTTTCGATGCCGGAACAATAACCCAGTTCGCGCAACATTTCCACATCATAGCTCACACGGTCTGCCAGTCGCTTGGCCTCCTGATGCTTCCCTATTTCGTGAAAATAATCTACCTGTTTCTGCATGTCCAGCTGGATTTCGGAAATGGCAGAAGTCATTTTGTCTTTGGTGGTTACAAAGATATTGGCAGGATAAATGGTGAGCGTGACCATACTGTTTATACGTTTTCCCGAAAGGGGATCAATGGACTCAAGTGCTTCAATTTCGTTGCCCCAGAAAATAATGCGGAAAGCATCATCGGCATAGGCAGGATAGACATCGACGGTATCGCCTTTTACCCGGAAGTTACCACGGTTCAGTTCCGTTTGCGTACGCGAATAAAGGGCATTGACAAGGTCATTCAACAGTTTCTGGCGGCTCAGTGCCTGTCCCTTTTGCAAAACCACCACATTGCTGGTAAAGTCTTCCGGGTTGCCAATGCCGTAAATGCAGGAAACCGAGCTGACCACGATCACATCACGCCTGCCGGAAAGCAGTGCGGAAGTCGTACTCAGCCGCAACTTTTCAATCTCCTCGTTGATGGAAAGGTCTTTTTCGATGTAGGTATTACTTGATGGCAGATAGGCTTCGGGCTGGTAATAGTCGTAGTAGGAGACAAAATATTCAACCCTGTTTTCAGGAAAGAACTGCTTAAACTCGCCATATAGCTGTGCTGCCAGCGTTTTGTTGTGGCTCAGAATTAAAGCGGGACGGTTTACCTTTGCCAGGACGTTGGCGATGGTAAAAGTCTTTCCCGAGCCGGTAACGCCCAGCAACACTTGTGCTTCGTCACCACGTTTTAATCCATCCACGAGTTGCGCAATGGCTTCCGGCTGGTCGCCGGTGGGTTTGTATTCCGATGTGAGCCTGAAATCCATTATCCGGCAAAAATAAGGTTTTTACCCCTTGATGCATTTCTCCGGAACTTTGGCACAGCCGGAGGGTACTTTGTCAATTTGAGCTGTCTATGGGGAAATTATCCGGAACCGTAAGCAGTTCCTGTCCTGAACACAGTCAGGGGGACTAAAAATCGGTTACGTTTCCTTCTTCATCCACAATCACATCCCAGTTTACGAAGGCAACTTTGCCATCGCGGAGGTAGAAATCCACCATGACCTCCTCAAAAGAGAGCCGTGTTTCCCCCTCTTCCGTTTCCTTGTCAAAATCGGGGACCCCGTTTTTTGTCATTAGCTCTACGGCTTCTTTTTCGGGTATTCCGATAACTTTTTTACCAAAAAGCGTGGCATCGGGATGGTCGGTTTCTATTCCGGCCACTACCTGCCGGGTAAGGCCTTCAAAGAAAACGGAAAGTCCTTTGTCCTGATAATGCAGGAGCACGGCATTGAGTTCTTCATCTCCTTCAAAATTATCTACTTCTTCCGGTTCTCCCAGTGCGGAAACCACTTTTTCCATATCCATGCCAAACTCAAGATCGCCAAGGCCTTTTTTTGGAATTATTTCATAAGAACTTATCATCTTTTTACTTTATTAATTTATATCTTTTTATTTTTTTCTATTTAAAAGGGGAGCCCGGCTCCTTGGCCATGTGATTATAGACCAGTTTATCAAGGAATCCCGTGAAAAACTTGCTGAGAAAAACCGTCAGTTTACCTTCAGCAGTCAATACCATGGACATCTTTCTCTTTTTTACTGAACGGTAAATATGCTCGGCCACCTCTTCTGCTGACATGATTTTTCCTTCTTCCAGGGGCGATTTTCCCTGCTCCGAGCCATCAGCAACAAGTGCGGTATTCCTGATATTGGAAGCTGTAAACCCGGGATAGGCCATCATTACATGCAAACCCGTTTTCCGGTTTTCAATACGCAGGCTCTCCATAAAACCATGAATAGCAAATTTCGAAGCCGAATAGCCTGTCCTTCCCGGAAGGCCTTTAATACCAGCCACCGAAGACACTGCTACCACCGAGCCTTTGGTCTCCAGCAAAAACGGCAAAGCATATTTGGTGCAATAAACGGTTCCCCAGAAATTAACAGCCATAACACGCTTCAAAACATCTGGTGCCGTGTCTACGAACAATGCCCGCATGGAAATACCGGCGTTGTTGATGAGTACATCTATTTTCCCAAAAGTCTCTTTGGCATTCAAAATAAAGTTTTTACAATCATTTTCAACGGACACATCTACCGCTGAAAAAGCTGCCTCTCCCCCACCTGACTTAATTTCAGAAACAATTTGTTCCAGTTTTTCATTACTTCGTGCACCTATAAACAGAGAAGCACCATGTGCCGCAAACGCATAAGCAAGTGCTTTTCCAATACCCGAACTGGCTCCCGTAATGACAACCACTTTATTTTTCATACCATCCTCTTTCTGGTTTACAATGATAGAGAAATTTCTTTTAGTAAAATCCTTTTCCCGGGAAATTGGCTGCGAAATAACGAAATATTTTGAATTTTTAACAAAATGATTTAAAAAATTTTGTTGTCCCATCAAATTTGTGTAATTTTATAGCCAACCCCTTAAAATTTAGAACCATGGCAAAAGTACGTTTAGAAATCGATGAAATAAAAATCTACCGTCCCCGCAAAAGGTGGCATCTCTATTTTGTAGTTGTTGCCGAGCATCCCACGGAAAAAGACAAAATGATGGTGTCAACCCTGCCGCAGGAACCTTTTCGGCTCACCAGCCGGCACAACAATGAATATCATTTCGATACCGGCCAGCAAGGCTCCGAAGGGCTTTTCGTGTTGAGCCGCGAAATGCCCAAAGACCGTGAAATCAACGTGCAGTTTTACCTGCGACACAGCCGTAAGGCCACACGCGATCTCGGTGAAGTACTCAACGACATCAAAACCGGAATTGGCGGAGATGCCCTGGGAATTGTAACCGATATTGTGGGAACAGCCGGTATGCCCTGGCTGGTCATTGCCAAAAAGTCCATTTCCATGATTGGAAAAATTCTGGAAAAGATACCGGACAAGGATTTCGGCTTCCTCAGTGCTTTTGAACGTTTTGGGCCGGAGTTTGAAAGCCAGACCGACATCGACCGTGAAAAAGATTTTACCGGCGATGCCTCCATGGTTTACAGCTGGACGCTGGAAGAAGATTAAAAACCTTTTCCTTTACCGGAATAAAAAAAGCGGTTGTATTGACACAGCCGCTTTTTTATTACAATTTCATTTATTCTTGAAATTTTTTCCTGTATTTCTTCAACATATCCTTGTGAACCATGAAATCCATCATCTTCAGTTCCACATAAGGCGTGCTAAAGAAGTAATAGCCGAATTCAGGACTGTTTGGGTCAACATTGCGCGAACCGGAGCTGGAATCTTTGATCAGATACCACATTTGGCCGTTTTTGTCTTTCATGTAACCGACCATGTGCATGCCATGGTCGTCGGTGGTCGTGTGGTTGGAGAACCTGAACTGACGGGCATTGTCGTTGATATTGGCTGCCGGAATGTCAAAGTCGGGAATCAAAGCCACATTGGTCTTGCGGGAGAAGCCGGCTTCAGACACGTCACCACCAATGGCAACTGTATATCCGTGTGTGATGGCATTGTTCCAGATAGCCATAAAGGTTTTTAGCGGCACATTGTAATAGGCTTTGCTGTGCCACCAGTTATCGGGAACCTGATATTCCACCTGGTGCCAGAAAGGTTTCTGCTCATACGAAAGCACATCCACATAATCGTTCATATTGAGTTTCAGGTAATCTTTCAAAAAAGATTTGGGCGTATATTCTTTTCCTTTGTAAGTAAACGTTGTGGGAGGTGCACCCATATACCGGTCCATAATGGCTTTGATGGTGGCCACCACTTCTGCTTCATTCCAGGCAGCCGTTTTTTTCACATTTTGGAGATAGGTTTTCATTTCCCTGACCATTTCGGCATGGGAATAGAATTTTCGGCCATCTTTAAAACCATCGTAAACCGACCGCGGGACCACACCGTATTTTTTATAATCGCGGGGAACAGCATTGGCTTCAGAGCCTTCATCAAACTTTGAGGTACCTCTGCTTTCCACAAAGCCTTTGGCTTTTTCCACGTATTCCCAGTAAACAGTGTACATCTCCGACAGTTTCACATCCTGGTTAAAAAGGCGATGCTCTTCCGATTCGAAAAATGACGTGGTGGAGAAGCACCAGCAGGTTCCCGTGTTTCCCTGCGATGTAGTGGGCGTGTGCCAAAATGATTTGTACTCAGATACTTTGTTGGGCAAGTCCATTCCCGACTGGTCCATCATAAAGTATTCATGTGTCTTTTTGGGATGCAACCTTTGTTGAACCGCCTTTACGTCTTTCAAAATGACGTTGGGGTAGAAAGAATTCTGGGAAGGCTCAAAAACCGCTTTGTCCTTGCTTTGCGCAAAAACGTGCATGGCCGGCAGGAGTGCCAGGGCCATGATAATCGTAATTATCTTTTTCATGATTTATAAGTTTGTTTGTATTTTTCAAAAACCAAAAGTACAGTTTTTTAATATAACCTGAGTTCGGGGATAAGACTTGCTCCCTGATATATAAAGCAATTTTCTATAAATCAACAGTTTACAGATGATACACAAGCGTGTAGCACAATAAAAAGATGTCTTTGTTACAAAATCGGTGCGAAAGAAAGGGGAAATGTCTAAATATTGTCTTACAGGCCAGGCAGAAAATAGAAATATTCTAATTAAAAACAGGATGATTTCCTGACCTTTCTTATATCTTTGCAACACTTTTAAGAAACACTCAAAAACACTCAACAAATGAAAAAACACAATTTTTATGCAGGGCCATCCATACTTCCTGAGGTTACCCTGAAAAAAACGGCAGAAGCCATTCATGATTTTGCCGGCACAGGTATTTCTTTAATGTCTATTTCGCATCGCAGCAAAGAGTTTGTGGCTGTTATGGAAGAGGCACAACAGCTTTTTAAAGATTTGCTGAACATCCCCGAAGGCTATTCGGTATTGTTTCTTGGCGGTGGTGCCAGCACACAATTTGCCATGGTGCCTTATAATTTAATGGGCAAAAAAGCAGCCTACCTGAACACAGGTGCCTGGTCAACCAAAGCCATTAAAGAAGCCAAACTTTTTGGGGAGGTGGATGTGGTTGCTTCTTCGGATAACAAGAATTTCTCTTACGTCCCCAAAGGATTTACCATTCCTGAAGATGCTGATTATTTTCACATTACGACCAACAACACCATTTATGGAACGGAAATAAAATATGACATGGATTCGCCGGTTTTGCTGGTTGCCGACATGTCGTCCGATATCTTAAGCCGCCCGGTGGACGTTTCCAAATATGCCCTGATTTATGGTGGCGCACAGAAAAACCTGGCTCCTGCCGGTGTAACTTTTGTCATTGTCCGCAACGACATTCTTGGCAAAACAGGCCGTGCCATTCCTACCATGCTCAACTACCAAACACACATTGACAAGGGCAGCATGTTTAACACACCGCCGGTGTTCGCCGTCTTTGCACTGTTACAGACCTTGCGCTGGCTGAAAGATTTGGGTGGCGTGGAAGCCATGCACGGCATTAACGAGAAAAAAGCCGCGCTCCTTTATGATGAGATTGAACGCAATACTTTCTTTAAAGGTACCGTTAACAAAGAAGACCGTTCGCTAATGAATGTTTGCTTTGTTATGGCCGAAGGCAGGGAAGACAAAGAAAAAGCTTTCCTTGACTATGCCACTTCCAAAGGAATGGTCGGCATCAAAGGCCACCGCTCTGTTGGCGGGTTCAGGGCTTCGCTTTACAATGCACTTCCGCTGGAAAGTGTTGAAGCACTCGTTGCCTGCATGAAAGAATTTGAACAAGCCAACAAATAACAGAGAAATTCTGTTTTAACTATTTTATAAACGCTCATTAAACTTTTTAAACTATGACTAAAGTTGTTGTTGCCACGGTGAAGCCTTTTGCAAAAGCTGCCGTGAACCAGATTGCATCTATCTTTGAAAAAGCAGGGTATGAATGCAGCTTTTTTGAAAAATATGAAAGCCAGAATGATTTGAAAAAAGCTGTGGCCGAAGCCGAAGCCCTTATCATCCGCAGTGATAAAATCACGGAAGAAATCATGGATGCGGCACCGAAACTAAAAATTGTTGTTCGTGCAGGGGCCGGTTTTGACAATGTGGACCTCGCTGCTGCCACGGCCCGTAACATCGTAGTTATGAATACGCCCGGACAAAATTCCAATGCCGTGGCCGAGCTGGTACTGGGCATGATGGTTTTCCAGGCCAGGAACCATTTCAACGGGAAACCGGGAACCGAACTCAAAGGAAAGAAAATAGGCATTCATGCTTATGGCCATGTGGGGAAAAATGTTGCCCGTATTGCCAAAGGTTTCGGCATGGAGGTTTTTGCCTTTGATCCGTTTGTGGACAAAGCCGCTATCGAAGCGGACGATGTAACGGTTTTCGATAGTGTGGACGAAATGTACCGGACATGTGATTATGTCAGCCTGCACATCCCGGCCAACAAACATACCATCCAATCCATTAATTACGGGCTTCTTTCAAAAATGAAAAACGGTGCCACGTTAATCAATACGGCACGCAAAGAGGTCATTGATGAAGAAGGCTTGTTGAAGATGTTCAGGGAAAGGGCTGATTTTAACTATGTCGCCGATATTGCCCCGGACAACCGTGAAACCATCGAGAAAGATTTTGCCGGACGTTGCTTCTTTACCCCTAAAAAGATGGGGGCACAGACGGCAGAAGCCAATATCAATGCCGGTATTGCCGCGACGAACCAAATCATCGCCTTCATTGAAAATGGAGATACAACATTTAAAGTCAACTAATTTTTTTATCAATATAATTTTGCCCCCTGCTCAGGGACTCTACTGCTTCCATAGAAGGAAGCGGAATAACAGGTATTTTAAACAAACAATATTATGATGTACAACGAAAACACGAATGAGGAGAAAAGCAAACAGGTTGAAAAACAGGAACGTCCCGGAACATTTTTTCGTTTTGAAGACTTGCGTATTTACCATAAATCACTGGATTATGTAACCTGGCTGCAAGATGTAACCATGTTGTTTCCGGAAAGTGACAAATCGCAACTGGCTATCCGGTTTAACGAATCTGCACGGAACATTGCACTCTACATTGCTGAAGGCTCTGCACGGAACAAAACACAATTTATCTATTACCTGCGCATGGCCAAGAGTGCCATTCGCCAATGCATGGTTTATACCACACTTTCCTATGGGCTGAACATTATGAGTGAATCGCATGAGGATGAATCGAGGACCCAGCTTATGGAAATGACCAAAATGGTCGGGGCATTGATTTCCTCCCTGCAACGTTCATTAAATAACCATGGCAACTACAACAACGGAGGTTATCATAACAACCATAACAACGGTAATAACTACAATGGTAACGGCAATGGACATTACAACAACGACCCCATGCCGCATGACCCCAATGTTAACTCCGATTATTTGCCGGAAGACTAAAGAATTGTAATTTTAAAGATGGTGTTCAAAAAGATAGTAATTGAAACCCACTTTTTGAACAGCCTTTTTATCTTTTTATCAAAAAAAGAAAACTATGGCAGTTTTAAAACCATTCAAAGGCCTCAGGCCCCCCATCAATTTAATTGAGAAAGTAGCTTCCCGTCCATACGATGTCCTGAATTCGGAAGAAGCACGTGTAGAAGCTTCGGGCAACCCATACTCCCTGTTGCATATTATCAAGCCGGAGATTGACCTTCCGGCAGATACCGACCATTACAGCGAAACAGTTTACCAAAAGGCCAAAGAGAATTTTGAAAAATTCAAAGCGGAAGGCTGGCTGAAACCGGACAGTGAGGAGTATCTTTACATTTATGCGCAAACCATGAACGGGAAAACGCAATATGGCGTGGTTGGCTGTGCCAGCGTGGAAGATTACATGAACAATGTCATTAAAAAACACGAACTGACACGAAAAGACAAAGAAGAAGACCGGATGAAGCATGTCCGCATCACCAATGCCAACATGGAACCGGTATTTTTCACCTATCCGGCCATCCCCGAAGTGGACACAATCGTTAAAGACTTTGTGAACAACAATACACCGGAATATGACTTTGTCTCCGATGACGGTTTTGGCCATCATTTCTGGGTCATTCGTGACAATAAAATTATCGACAGCCTGGTAGCGTTGTTTGCCACGCTCCCATCTACTTATGTAGCTGATGGCCACCATCGTACCGCTGCGGCTGCACTGGTGGGAAACGAAAAACGCAAAGCCAATCCAAACCATACCGGAAACGAAGAATACAACTATTTTCTTGCCGTTCATTTTCCGGCCAATCAGCTGACCATCATTGATTATAACAGGGTCATAAAAGATTTGAACGGTATGACCAAAGAGGTATTGCTGGAAAAGCTGGCTGCTTCTTTCAACATACGTGAAGCCGGTACGGATATTTACCATCCCGAAAAGCTTCACAATTTCTCCATGTACCTCGATGGCAAATGGTATTCGCTGACGGCCAAAGCAGGGACTTATGATGACAATGATCCCATTGGCGTACTGGATGTTACCATTCTTACCCATGAAGTGTTAACCCCTTTGTTCGACATTAAAGACCTGCGTACGGATAACCGGATTGACTTTGTGGGCGGTATTCGCGGCCTTGGCGAGTTAAAGAGACGTGTGGACAGTGGCGAAATGGCTGTGGCTTTTGCGCTTTATCCGGTCAGTATGGACCAGTTGATTAATATTGCCGACAGCGGAAAAATCATGCCGCCAAAAACTACCTGGTTTGAGCCAAAGTTAAGGTCGGGACTGGTCATTCATGCGCTGGACTAAGTCATAACCTTTTGTTATGACCGATAATAAAAGGCAATGAACTGCCTGTACGAATCCACTTTACCTTTGCCGAAAGTTTAAGCGATATCCGATGAGATGCGCATAACCAGCGTTCGGGCAAAAAGGACAAGGTTGTTATACACAGATTTCCGGGTTAAATATCGCTTATGTAAAAACAGGTGAAACATGAACCGGAAAATAAATGAAGTGGATGCTTACCAGGCATATGAAAGAATTCAGCATGGGGCCATATTGATTGATATTCGTGAAAAGGAAGAGGTGGAAACCGTTTCCTTCGATATGGAACATCAAAGGCTCATTCCACAAAGCGAATTAATTTTACGTCTTCGGGAAATCCCAAAAGACAGGGATGTTATTATAGGATGTAACAGTGGGACAAGGAGTTATCATATTACCCGTTTCCTGACAGAACAAAATTTTGAGAATGTGTACAACCTGCTCGGGGGCATTACAAAATGGATTGAACTGAATTTGCCCGTCAGGTGGAACAGTTTCAAAAGTGAGGACAATATTGAAGAGACGGTTAAAGTTCACGTAATTTAGGCTTATTTTAGCCTTTTCAATAAGTCTGAACATGGTCTTAACCTATCTTTATGCGTTGTTGAGCGGCCTCTTATCGGGAGGGGCATTAGGGCTTACCGGCGGCGGCGGCTCTATTTTGGCCGTTCCGCTTTTGGTTTATGTCGTGGGCGAAAACATCCATTTGGCCATCGGCACCTCGCTTGTTGCAGTAGGGGTTACTTCCTTAATATCTTCTGTAAGTTACATGCGGCAATCGCTGGTAAAATTTAAAATAGCCTTTTTCATGGCTGCCCCGGGATTAGTAAGTACTTTTCTTGGTGCCCTGCTCAACAAACAGATAAAAGGGCCTGTGCTGCTGCTTAGTTTTGCCTTGCTCATGATATACATTGGCTTTTTAATGGCGACAAAGAAAAACCAAAAAAAGCAAACTGACACGTCGGATGCCATCCGCTATCCCCGGATTCTATTACTTGGATTTATTACCGGTTTCGCCAGTGGATTTTTTGGAATTGGCGGCGGGTTTTTGTTGGTGCCGGCACTTTTTCTCGGGGCTAATCTCAAGATGAAAGAGGCCATTGCCACTTCCCTGTTTATCATTTTCCTTTTCGGGATGTTTGGTTTGGCCAGCTATCTGATTCAGGGACGCGAAATCAGTCTGCTCATCAGTACGGTTTTTGTTGTCGGAGGGGCTGCCGGCGGTATTATCGGTGCTTTTTATGCCAGGCGCATTGACCAAATGCTGCTGCGCCGGATTTTCTCCGTTTTTATCATCCTGATTGGCCTCTCCATCTTCATCGAAAACCTGATCAAGCTCTGGTAAGTGAATTTTTATTTTATCCTATCCTGAGCCCTTACGAAAATGGGGGGCCTTTACGTTGTTTGTTTCCCGGCCGTTTTAACTTTCCTTTAAATTTCTTAGCTTTGCCAACAGAAAATTTGAATAACTATGAAACGTTGGGTTCTTTTCGTCGCGGGGCTATCCGTACTCTTTGTCCTTGGCAGTTGTCACAAAAATGAGAACAAAGACACGACCAAACCTTTTATTGTTGTTCTCGGGAGTAACCCTGTTTATTCCGAGTTGGATTCCGTCTATACCGATGCCGGGGCAAATGCTTATGATGTGCAGGAAAACGGAGACACCCTCAATATTAGCGATAAGCTGAAAATCACAAACGATGTCAATATCCATGTTGCGGGCACATACAAGGTTTATTATAACGTGAGCGATGCTGCCGGCAACAAGGCAGAGGAAAAGACACGCAAGGTAATAGTGGAAATTTTTTAAAAGAAGGCCTATGCAGCAACCCCTGCCACAAAAAAAGAAAATCCTTTTTATCGTGAACCCTGTTTCAGGTACCCGCAGGCGCGTAAAACTTGCCGAGGCTGTAAAAAAGCACATCAATACCCGCAATTTTCTTCCGGAAGTAAAAGAGACCCAATATGCAGGCCATGCCGTTCAGTTAAGCAGGGAAGCGGTAAGTGAAGGAATCGATGTTGTAGTGGCTGTGGGCGGCGATGGCACAATTAATGAAGTGGCTTCACAAATTATTGGCAGTGATACAGTGCTGGGAATTATCCCGCAAGGTTCGGGCAACGGACTGGCACGGCATTTGGGCATCCCGCGGACGATTCCGGGAGCCATGCGCCTCATAAACAGGCAGAATGTGTCGGAAATAGATACTGCTTCTGTTAACGGCATCCCCTTTGTCAGTATCGCCGGTATTGGCTTTGATGCCCTTGTGGCAAAGTTGTTTGCCAAAGGCGAAAGAAGGGGTTTCTTTTCCTATGCCCATCTTATTTCTACCAACTATCTGTATTACAAACCCAAGAAATACAAAATCGAATTTGAAGATGGCACCAAACTTAAAACCCGTGCCCTTTTCATAAGTTTTGCCAATTCAAACCAATTTGGCTATAACACAGCCATAGCCCCCAATGCCCTTCTGCGTGATGGAAAACTCGATGTGATTGTGGTGCAAAAACCGGGTATCTTTGATTTGCCGTTGATAGCCAACCTGTTGCTTCTGAGGGCCATTAACAAATCGCGGTATGTGAAAAGCTTTCGCTCGGGCCATTTCCGGATTTCACGAAAACGAAACAGCGTTGTAAACATTGACGGCGAAGCACGAAAAATTAATAAAAAGCTGGAGGTCAAAGTCCATCCGTTATCCCTAAAAGTAATTATTCCCAACCATGTCATCAAATAAAAAAAATACCCGAATGGTTTACTCCACCAACCCCGGTTATCAATTCGGGGATGAAGAGAAGGAAGTTGTCGAAACGCTTCCGCCATCACAGCAATTGCTCTATATTTCATTGGACAAAAAACAACGCAAAGGGAAGAAAGTTACCTTGGTAACGGGCTTTGTGGGAGATGTCAACGACCTGAAAGAGCTTGGCAAAAAATTAAAAAACAGCTGTGGGGCCGGCGGATCGGTAAAAAATGGCGAAATATTGGTTCAGGGCGACTTTCGGGAAAAAATAAAAGCAATACTTCAAAACATGGGCTTCAAAGTGAAGATGAAAGGTGGATAAGACAGACATACTGACAAACAAATTAAAAAAAACAGATTATTACAAACACGCAATTAAAACACAATTTTTATGAAAAGACTTTTTCTCATTACGCTGGTAATCAGCTTTGTTACGGGCCTGAATGCCCAAAACAGTTCCGGGAAACTGGACATGAAAACCATTCACAAAATCATGTCTTCCTACCAGCATACACCGGAGAACACAGCCCTCCAAAATGCCATCACCCACAACGACATTCGTAAGCTGGCCAAAGACCGTGGCAACGAGGGAAAAGTAAACCATTTTTTCAACCATAAGGTTACGGATGCGCTGGCTACTACCAACCAGAAATCATCCGGGCGATGCTGGTTGTTTACTTCGCTCAATACCTTACGGCCAATAGTAACGAGGAAATATAACCTGGCTGATTTTGAGTTCTCGGAAAACTATAATTTTTTCTGGGACCAGTTTGAAAAAGCCAACTTGTTTATGGAGGTAGCACTCTCCACTGCCAAAGAGCCAATGACAAGCCGCATGGTAACCTGGCTGTTTCATAATCCCATTGGCGATGGCGGACAGTGGGCTACTTTTAACGATTTGGTGAAGAAATATGGCCTTGTGCCCTCCTCTGCCATGCCGGAAACCTACCAGAGCAACCACACTTCAAACATGTCGCGTTTGTTACGCCGAAAATTACGCGAAGATGGCCTGGAGCTGCGTAAAATGGTTTCCGATAAGGCTTCCAAAAAACAAATTGCACAACGTAAAGTGGCGATGCTGGAAGCCATTTACCGGATACTTGTGCTTAACCTCGGCGAACCGCCACAGGAATTTACCTGGCAGTACAAAGACAAAGACGGAAAAATCAGTACACCGAAAAAGTATACCCCGCAGTCATTTTATAAAGAGGCAGTTGGCGTAAATGTGGATGATTACGTGATGTTTATGAACGACCCTACCCGCCCCTATTATAAGCTTTATGATGTGCAGTACGACCGTAACCTGGTGGAAGGCGGCAATTGGAAATACATCAACCTGCCCAATGATACCATTAAAAAGTTTGCCGTAAAATCCATTCTTGGCAACGAAGCCATGTATCTCTCCTGTGATGTGGGCAAACAGTTTGATGGCAAAGCCGGTTTCCTCGACACAAAGCTTTATGATTACAATGACCTTTTCGGCGTAAACTTTGGCATGGACAAAGCCCGGCGCATCAAAACCTTCGACAGCGGTTCTACCCATGGCATGGCACTGGTGGGCGTGAACACTCTTCCCGATGGGAAGCCCGACAAGTGGCTCATTGAGAACAGCTGGGGTGCCGACAAAGGCCATCACGGCTTTCTGACAGCCACCGACGACTGGTTCGATAACTATATGTTTAGGCTCGTTATCAACAAAAAATACATTTCTCCGGATGTTTTGAAAATATTAAAAAGCAAAGCCATTTTGTTGCCGCCCTGGGATCCTGTTTTTACATCGGAGCCTTAAAAAGGGATAAATCTCTATCTTAGCCACCAACTTTCTAAAAAATCAGAAACTATGCGCAAACAAGTTATCCACTCTATTGGTATCATCTCCAAGAAAGAAAACCTAATCCTTACAGAACGCCTTCCGGATTGTAAAATAATGTTACTCGAACCGGCAGACCCTTTTCCGGGATATCACGGTACGGTCATCCCTGCCAAAAGCGAACCCGATGCGCTCTATCTTGTTACAAAACAAAATTATAACGAAGACAAGATTATTCGTGCCACCATGAATATCCGGAAAGAATTTCCGTATGCTTTTGATGGCGCACCGGGAACAATTACCCTGAGCAACAAGGCCGAACATGTTATCCGGCTGAAAAAGCTAAACTATATGCACATTCCAGAACTGCTGGAATCGTACCGCTCCCATGGAATTGATTTTATGAAACGGAAGAAGCTTCCACCGGTTAATTCTCTTATAAAAATCCGGAAGTTTTTTGAAATGAAAGAAGCTGTAGAAGGTATTTTTCAGGACACAAACACAAAACAATTTGCTTATCTGCAAATTCCCTGCTCTTTGCGATGGAATACTTTTGAAAAAATGACCATGGAGATAAAATACAACACACAGGACAACAGGTTTGATGCCGCCATTGGCCATGTTTATGATGAAAACGGACTGTTTGATTTTGTCCGTATCTTTGATAAAAATTTCCGGTTGGGAAAGCTCTCTTATCTAAGGGAAAAATATCTTGAACACATTGCTAAACTATAGATAACCTTTTGTTTATGGATCAGTATCTAAAGCAATTTACAGATTATATCGTTGCCATTTTCAGTAAAATCGGTATGTTGAAAGAGTGGGCACACATCAGCGGAGAGGTTCTCTCGCTCGTGCTTTTGTTTATATTTTCATATTTTATTTTTCGGTTGACATGGTTTGGGATGAAAAAGATTCTCATTCCTGTTTTTCGCCGTTCAAAAAACCAGTTTGATGATTTACTGATAAAACACCGGCTTTTTCGGCGGATATCCTATCTTGTCCCGACACTCATCCTTTATTATTTTGTACAGGACAGCATTTACGCCATTCCCGAACTTGTTGGGGTAATCAGGCGTATGCTTGAGGTAACTTTTGTTATCATAGTTGTGCTGATTGTGGACAGTATCCTTTCTACAATGAACGATTTTTACGATCGTTTTGAATTTTCCAAAGACCATCCCATAAAAGGCCTTGTACAGATTATAAAGATTATTATCTATCTTTTTGGGGCACTTTTTGCCATAGCCACTCTTTTTCACCGCGATTTGAGCTCCCTGTTTATCAGTCTGGGTACACTCTCGGCAGTACTTATGTTGATTTTCAAAGACCCTATTCTTGGGTTTGTTGGCGGGCTGCAACTGACGTTCAACAAAATGATCCGTATTGGCGACTGGATAAGTATGCCGCAATTTCATGCCGATGGCACGGTGCTCGAAATCACACTGACCACGGTGAAAGTGCAAAACTGGGACAAAACCATTGTTACGGTCCCGACATACAGCCTGGTGAGCAATTCGTTCCAAAACTGGCGGGGCATGGAGGAATCGGGCGGAAGACGAATCAAACGGGCGGTGTACATCGACATGGACAGCGTCCATTTTGTGGATGATGAAGAACTCTCCAAATTCAGGAAAATAAAAATCCTTGCCCCTTACCTGGAAAAAAAAGAGGCGGATATTGCCACTTACAATAAAAAATTTAATGTAGACCCCACCGTTGTCGTTAACGGACGGAGGCAGACCAACCTTGGCATTTTCAGGGCGTACCTGAAAGCTTACCTGAGCAGGCGGGAGGACATCCGTAACGACATGACCTTTCTTGTGCGGCAGCTCCCCCCTTCTGAAAAAGGGATCCCCATTGAAATCTACGTTTTTACAAAGACCACGGAATGGAATAAATACGAGGATATTCAGGCAGATATTTTTGACCTGGTTTTGGCTGTCCTGCCCGAATTCGGATTGCGCGTTTACCAGTTTCCCAAGAGTGGCGATTTTATGAAACTTTACGAAAAGGTACTGCCAGGCCAAACCGTTTAAATGATGACAGGGACATTTGTTAACGTATTGACAGTCATTGTCGGAAGCCTCATTGGCATTGTCTTCAAAAGCCGTTTGCCCGAGCGTTTTATCAAAATATTTTTTCAGGTTATCGGACTTTTTACGCTTTACCTGGGATTTTCCATGGCTTTGAAATCCACCCATGTATTGCAAATGGTTTTTAGTCTGATTATCGGTGCTGTTATTGGCGAAAGCCTGCATCTGGACCGCGGACTGGAGAAGTTGGCCGCCTTCATAAAAAAGCGGTTTAAAAGCAACAACGAACGTTTTTCCGACGGCCTGCTCACAGCATTTTTACTCTACTGTATGGGGTCGCTTACCATTCTCGGTGCCATTCAGGAAGGGATGACCGGAGATGCCCATCTACTTTTTATTAAATCACTTATGGATGGTGTCTCCTCCATTGCCCTTGCTTCCGGATTGGGGGTAGGCGTACTTTTTTCTGCGGTTCCGTTGCTGATTTTCCAGGGAGGAATTACCCTGCTTGCCATGTGGCTTGGCGACTTTTTTCCGGCCATTATGATTACCGAACTTTCTGCGGTTGGCGGCATCTTATTGCTGGGGCTCGGCATCGATATCCTCGGGATAAAAAAGATAAAAGTCATCAACATGCTTCCTGCCCTCGTTGTTATTGTCGTGCTGATATGGCTGTTTCCGGGAACGGGGGTGTGAGGATGTGGGATTTTGGATGTTTGGATGTTTGGATGTGAGATGATGGGATTTTGGATGTTAGGATGTTAGGATGTGGGATGTATGGATTTTGGATGTGAGATGTTAGGATGTTTGGATGTGAGATGTGGGATGTTAGGGACTTTTGCCTTTTTCCTTTTTCCTTTTATCTTCTGCCTTCCCGTTTTACTCACTTTTTGAAATGCGGACCAGGCTTATCTCAATGGGATGATTTACCGGGTAAATATTCAGCCAGTTGTTGTCATCTGAAAACCACTTGTACTGTATTCCCACACGAATGATATAGTCCTGGGTGGTTTTGCCTGCGGGGACTTGTATCACAAAACCACCGTTTTTTGAGGCATCTTTTCCATAGGTAAAGAGAACACGGAATGATTTTCCATCCACATTGTGGGCTTTTACATAAATATAATTGCTCTTTCTTACATTGATGGGCAATGCTTTAAAGTTCACTTTTTTATTTTTGTCCGCCGGAATGAGTGTCTTCACTTTTATCAAATCGACAATGGCATTTTTGGTAATGTAATCCATAATCTTTTTGATCATCTGTGCAGGATATGTTTCATCCGGTTTGGCTTTTTCTGCTTTGCGGTATGCTTTGATAGACCGGGCATAAGCCTTTTGTGCGTACAGTTTGTCTGCTTCGGCTATGGCCAGCTTGTATTTCTGTTCCTGCTCTGCCACTATCTGGGCGATGAAAGTGTTACAGGCAGCAATCTGTTCACCCGGATAGGGCTCAGACGGTTTAATACTGGCTGCTTCTTCATACATCTTGACAGCTTTCCGGTAGAGGCGGCTGTTGAACAAATTATCGGCTTTGGAAAGGGCGACAGCATATCGTTGCTCCCTTTCTTTGGCCAATTTGACCAGCATAACATTGATATCGGCAATTTGCTTTTTGGGATAGTCTTCGTCCGGTTTAATGGTCAGGCTGTTTTGGTATTGCGCTTTTGCCAGTTCGTATTTTTTTTCTCGCAACAGTGCATCGGCTTTGGCATTGCTTTCGGCATAAGCCTGCTGCAGGGCTTTGGCACGTGCAATGGCAGCCAGCGTGGTCTTAATACTCTGTACCATCTTTCCCGAATAGGTGTCATCAGGTTTAAGCTCATGGGCATGTTCAAAACCGGCAAGTGCTTTGTCGTATTGTTTTTGCTGGTAAAAGTTTTTCCCTTGCTGAATGGCAGCCTGGTACGCTTTTTCAATCTTAGCCGCCAATATTTTTTGCTGTATCAAACTATCAATAAGATGAATACGCTGCTTGGGCAATTCTTCCTCCGGTTTTATGTCCATGGCATTGGTAAACGCTTTTTTGGCTTCTTCGAGATGTTGTTGGTTTAACAATTGCTGTCCCAAAACAATTTGTTTGGCAAACCGGGCATCGCGTTCTTTTTGTTTTTGCATATCTGCCAGCAGCTGCTTTATTTTAGTAATCTGTTCCGCGCTGAAAGCATCTGTCCCTTTCAGTTCCTGCGCCTGACGAAACTTGTCAATGGCCAATTGAAAATGGCCAGCGTTTTGCAAGGCTTTGGCTTCGGCAATCAGCTTCTGGTATTGGGCGTTCAGTGCTTTTTCCCGTGCCAGGGCATCGAGTTGCTTTTCGATTTCTGCCAGTTTTTGTTTGGGATAAGGATCGTTGGGGCGTGTTTTCAAAGCAAAGGCATATTTTTCCTGTGCCACAGCAAAAGCCTTTTTGTCAAAAAGGCTGTCTGCACTGCGGATAACAGCCGCATAATCAGCTTGTAATTGCTGCTGTTGCCTGACAAACCAGTCTTTAATAGCAGAAAGTTGTTTCTTCGGGTACAACGCATTGGGTTTCAGGTTAAGCGCAAGGTTATATTGTGCCCTGGCGTTCTTCATCTCCTGCTTTTTGAACAGGCTGTCAGCCTGTTTCAGGGCCAGTGCGTAATTCTGGTCCAGGTTTTTCCGCTGTTCTGCAAGCTGCTCATCCACTTTGCTTATCATTTCGGACGGATAGCTGTTTTCGGGCCAAAGTTTCTGTGCTTCCTGATACCGCTCGCGGGCAGCCATATAATTTTTGGCAACATACAGGCGGTCCGCTTCATTCGCTATTTTATTGTAAGCCATCTGTTGACGGGCTTTGGGCTCCAGGTTTTTTATCTTTTCCATAACCGCCTGGTTTCCCGGGACGAGAGAATCGGCCAGTTGGTAATGCTTTAACGCATCGGCATAATTTTTTATTAAAAGATAGCGGTTTGCCGTTTTAATTTCACTCACTGCCCTTTTGTTTCGGTTCAGAAAATTGTGTTGAAGCTGTCGGGCCAGCACCAGCTTATCGGAAGCCTGCGATTTGTCGGGAAAGAGGTTTTGTGCCTTTTCAAAAGCTGTAATCGATTCATTAAAAAGGTTCCGGCCCAGCAGGTCGTTCCCTGTTTTCATAAGCTGGTTGTATTTTATCAGCTTCTCTTTTTCAACAGTCTGCTGGCGATGTATTTCTTTTATCCGGCCAAGTGCATAGCTGTCATCAGGGATAATGGCCAATGCTTTTCGGTAGCTCTCCAATGCCGCCTTTAGCATGTCTTTGTCATAATAATTGTCCGCATCATCAATGACGTTGTAATAAGCCTCTTCACGGCTCTGGCCGGCTTTCAGCTTTTTCACAATTTCATCAATCTTTTGGGTGGCGGCAGGGTCATGTACTTTGTAACGCAAAGCCATCTGGAAATAGGCCTTTGCATCGATATATTTCTTTTGTTTTAACAGCTGGTTTCCCTTTGAAATGGCTTCTTCGTAAGTTTTGGCCTGTTGGGCAACAGCCGGGGAAGGAGTAAACAAACCAAAAGAGATCAGAAAGAGCAGAAAAATAAATATTTCCGTACGGCTCATGGTGTGGCTCATTTTTTAGGGTATCCTTGTAACGTATTTTTGGCTCAGTTATTTTCCCGTGAGATTATTCCGTCTTTGATAAGAAAGCGGCGGTCGGCCATTTTTGCCAGATGTTTGTTGTGGGTAACAATGACAAAAGTCTGTCCAAAATCGTTTCTCAAATCAAAAAAGAGCCGGTGCAGGTCTTCAGAGGCAGCCGAATCGAGGTTTCCCGATGGCTCATCGGCAAAGACCACAGAAGGGTTGTTCATCAGGGCGCGCGCCACGGCAATACGTTGTTGCTCACCACCGGAAAGTTCGGCCGGTTTATGTTCGGCACGGTCGCTCAAATGAATAAAATCTAAAAGCTCAAGGGCTCGTTTTTCGGCCTCCCGCCTGCCCTTTCCCGCGATAAATGCCGGGATACAGATATTTTCCAGTGCGGTAAATTCGGGCAGCAGATGATGAAACTGGAAGACAAAGCCTATTTTTTTGTTCCTGAATGCCGAAAGCTCCCTGTCTTTTAATCGGCTGACTTCCACACCATCAATGTTTACCAACCCTTTGCCGGGTTTCTCAATTGTCCCGAGAATTTGTAATAATGTTGATTTTCCGGCACCGGAAGCCCCTGCAATGGAAACAATTTCACGTTCGTCGACCTGCAAATCAATGCCTTTCAAGACCTCAACTTTTCCATACGACTTGTGAATATTTTCTGCCACTACCATAATCAGCAAAGATATAAAATCAGAACTATTTGCAACCAGGGAAATTTATTCAAAAAAAAGAGCCGTTTCCGGCCCTTTTCCTTTATTTTCAGAACAATCGTTATTCTTTATAGGTAAACCATTCAGCCGAATCGAACCAATACAACTTGGCTGCTTTTCCGCGTGAAGAGTTTCGGTAGTCTGTCATAAAATTTGAAATAAGGTTCTTGAAAAGGTAATCGCCCGGGGCAATGGCTGCTGCAATCCTATCATTGTCATTGTCCAGAACATAGTAATAGAGTTTCAGTTTTGGATAGTCGATAAACATAATATCGCAGGTTTCAAAGTCTGCCACAATACCGGCTATCTTCTTGTCTTGCAGAAGTTTCATACCTGTTTCGTAATTTTCCACCGAAATAATCTTTGCCAAGGGATATTTCCTTTTTGCGTAAGGCTCACTTGTGGAACCTTTGAGTACCGCCAGACTGACAGAGCTTTTATTGAGCAACGAAACCGTACCATGGGCAATTTCAGGGTCTAAGGAGAGAATTGATTTTCGCGTCTCATAATAATGACCGGCAAAAACAACTTTCATGTTTCGTTGGGTGGTTATGGTCATACCGGAAAGGATAATATCAATTTTCCCTGCAAGCAATGCCGGAATTAAATCTGAGAATGGCATTTTAACAAGCTTGAGCTGAACATTCATGTCCTTTGCCAGTGCCCGAGCAACAGTGATGTCGTATCCCATAATTTTTCCGTCTTTACCAGTAAAGGTAAAAGGAATTTGGTCGCCCGAAGTTCCCACACGCAGCGTACCGGATGATTCAATTTTTTTTAATGTCGATTGACCTTTTGTTTGCTGCACGCCTAAAAATAAGGTGAGCATAACGATAATTACCGTTAATTTTTTCATGTTTATCTGTTTTTAATGGATAATGGTTAATAAAATAAGTTTTAGATTTCGGTATTCATATCCCAGTTTTCAAGGATTTCTTTAACACGCTTTATGTACATGCCACCCAATGCCCCATCCACAATACGGTGGTCATAGGATAGGGAAAGAATCATAATATGCCTTATGGCAATCACATCGCCTTGTGCCGTTTCCAGCACCACGGGCTTCTTCCGGATGGCACCGACCCCGAGAATGGCAACCTGTGGCTGGTTGATGACCGGCGTTCCGGTAAGGCTGTCAAAAGAGCCAAAATTTGTCATGGTAAATGTTCCGCCTTGTATTTCATCCGGGTTAAGCTTGTTGTTGCGGGCTTTGCCGGCAAGGTTGTTAACCGATTTCACAATTCCCAGCAGGCTTTTCTCATCCACATTTTTTATCACCGGGACAATCAGGTTGCCATTGGCAAGGGCAGTGGCCATCCCCATGTTAATATTTTTTCGGTAAATAATGTTGTGGCCGTCAACCGAGGCGTTGATTTGCGGAAATTCGCGCAGTGCTTTTGCCGCTGCATTAATAAAAATGGGGGTAAACGTAATTTTCTCCCCCTCGCGTTGCAAGAAACTGTTCTTCACCTTGTTGCGCCAATTAACAACCGTGGTAACATCCACATCGATAAACGAAGTAACGTGGGCGGATACCCTTTTCGACATCACCATATGATCGGCAATAAGCCGGCGCATGCGGTCCATTTCCACCACCTGGTCTCCCGCTTCGGTATTTACTTTCGGCAAGTCTATGGCAGGAGTTGGCTCTTTTTGCGGGGAAGGTACGGTCAATTTCTCCGGAGCCTGTCTTTTTTCGAGATAAGCCAGCAAATCACGTTTGGTAACGCGTCCGTTTTTTCCGCTTCCGGGGATATTTTCCAACTCGGCCGGGGCGATGTGCTCTTTTTTGGCAATATTCCGTACAAGCGGAGAATAGAACCTTGTACTTTGAAAGGCATCCGGCTTGTCGGGCGCATCGTCCGGAACAATTTTCTCCGGGGCAGCTCCAGCAAGGGCTTCCGGCTGAATATCCGTCAGGATACCCGTATCGGCATCTTCCTCATCCGCAACCTCAACAAGGGCAATAACAGTTCCCACGGCAACAACATCCCCTTCCTTAAAAAGTGTTTTTATCAGCGTTCCCTCAACCGGGCTGGGAATCTCAGAATCTACTTTGTCTGTGGCAATTTCCACAATGGTGTCATCCTCCTCCAGCCTTTCGCCTTCGGTTTTGAGCCATTTGGTAATGGTTGCCTCTATAATGCTTTCGCCCATTTTGGGCATGATAATTTCAAATTTGGCCATTTCGTTTAGTAGAAAATAAAGAAAAACAATCGAACGCTTTTTCTGTTCGCTATCAAGGGGCAAAAGTAACCAAAATTATTTTAATGTGGAATAAATCTAAATAAAAAATCATGGAAGAAACTATTTGTTCCAAATACCATATTAAAAAATAAATTCTCGGGATAAGCCTGAATATTGTTAACAAAACATCCTATTTTTCAACATATCCTGACAAAAGAATTTTGATTTGTCGGATAATTCTTATTTTTGTGTTGTAAGAAACTTATAAAAGAGAGCATGCCCATGGAAGGACCAGAAAAACCGCAACACAGGGAAGATATTTTTTCAAGAGCTGTCAGGGCGGGGAAGAGAACGTATTTTTTTGATGTGAAAGCCACACGCAACGACCAGTATTATCTCACCATCACGGAGAGCAAACGCCGCTTTCAAAACGAAGATGGTAAATTCATCTACGAAAAGCATAAAATTTTTCTGTACAAAGAAGATTTTGAGAAGTTCGTAAAGGGCCTGGATGCAGCCATTCGTTTTATTGAAACGGGTGATATACCGGAGGAAAAAGAGGCAGATGCAACGGAAGAGCAGGTGAAAACAATACCCGAAGCCAAAATTGATTTGAGTTTTGACGATTTAGGCAAGGATGAGGCCCATACTTCCGAATAAGCATGGTGGGCTGCCTGAATGAACCATCATTTTTTAGCTTCTGCATCCTGTTCATAACTTTGGCTCTCCGGC
Organism: Bacteroidales bacterium; assembly: GCA_015493525.1. Classification (GTDB taxonomy): domain Bacteria; phylum Bacteroidota; class Bacteroidia; order Bacteroidales; family F082; genus Sulfidibacterium. Next base: position 38,747 of record WGCY01000053.1, on the reverse strand, counting down.
TTTCCAAAGCGGAAAATGAAAACGTATTTTTGTACAATTAGTCGTGTTTACTATGGGAAAAGTTATTGCTATTACTAACCAAAAAGGTGGCGTGGGAAAAACAACTACGGCCATCAGCCTTGCTGCAAGCCTTGCCGTACTGGAATACAAGACGTTACTTGTGGATGCCGACCCGCAGGCCAATGCCACATCGGGAATCGGAACCGACCCCAAAAGTATTCAGACGAGCATTTACGAATGCATGATTAACGATGTAAATCCAGAAAATGTCATCCTGCACACCTCCACCCCAAACCTGGATTTGCTCCCTTCGCATATCGACCTGGTAGGTGCCGAGATTGAGATGATTAATCTCCCCAACAGGGAGAAAAAAATGCGCCGGGTGCTGGACAAAGTACGCGATAATTACGACTTCATCATAATCGATTGTTCCCCTTCGCTCGGGCTTATCACCATCAACTCATTAACGGCTGCCGATTCGGTTATCATTCCTGTTCAGTGCGAATATTTTGCCCTCGAAGGACTTGGTAAATTATTGAACACCATTAAGATAGTACAAAGCAACCTGAACCCGGATTTGGATATTGAAGGGATTTTGCTGACCATGTTTGATATCCGTTTACGGCTGTCGAAACAGGTTGTTGAAGAGGTAAAAACCCATTTTCAGCATTTGGTTTTCGATACCATTATCAATCGTAATACCCGGCTGGGAGAAGCCCCGAGTTTTGGAAAATCCATTATCATGCACGATGCCCAAAGTACGGGTGCTGTTAATTACCTGAACCTTGCCAGGGAGTTGTTGCAAAAAAACGACCTGACAGGCATAAAAAATTCTGAAAGACAAATACCTACGAATGACAACGAATAAATCGACAAAAAAAGTTTTGGGACGCGGACTGGATGCCATTCTCAGTAGCCCGGACACAGACATTACGTCAAAAGACATATCGGGCGATTATGTTGCCGGTGCCATTGCCGAACTGGATGTGGACAAAATTGATGCCAACCCTTTCCAGCCGAGAACTGATTTCGATAAATTGTCGCTTCAGGAATTAACGGAATCAATAAAAACGCAAGGTGTCATACAACCGGTTACCGTACGGAAAATGGGACGGGGCCATTTTCAGCTTATTGCCGGTGAACGGCGTTTGAGGGCTTCCATACTGGCCGGGCTTACCTCTGTTCCCGCCTTTATCCGTGTGGCCAACGATGAGCAAATGCTCGAAATGGCTTTGATAGAGAACATCCATCGCCAGAATTTGAATGCCATTGAGGTGGCCATTAGCTACAAACGGTTGATTGATGAGTGTGCCCTGACCCAGGAAAAGTTGAGTGAGAAAGTAGGAAAAAACCGGACGACCATTACCAACTTTTTGCGCCTGCTGAAGCTTCCGCCTGAAATTCAAATTGCTTTGCGCGATGGGACCATTTCCATGGGACATGCCCGCGCACTGCTCTCCATCGGACAGGAGGGTTCTCAACTGCGGTTGCTCAAGCTTATTCTGGATGAAGGGATGAGCGTGCGCCAGGTCGAACAGATGGTCCGTAATATGAATTCTCCGGCAAGCAGTAAAAAGAAACGAAAAACACCTGCTCTTCCCGAGAAATACAAAAAGATTTCATCCGAATTAAGCCACCATCTGGATACTAAAGTTAGTTTGAGAAGAAGCAATAGCGGGGCCGGAAGTATCGTTATCTCTTTCAAAGATGATGAAGGGCTGGCACGTGTGGTTTCCATCCTTGAGAAAAAGTAATTCCGTGAATGACAACAAGCTGCAAAATATACTGATAACCTGCCTGTTGGTGGCCTTTTCGCTGGCAATTGTTACACCGGCCATGGCACATCCCCTTTCAAATAAGAACAAGGAACGCAAAGCCAAAAGCGATACGTTGAAATACCCGCCCCGCGACCCAAAAAAAGCTTTGCTTATGTCCATAGTTCCAGGGCTGGGACAAATATACAACCACAAGTACTGGAAACTTCCCATCGTGTATGTGGGATTTGGCGTGATTGGCTATTTTGTCGTTACCAACCGAAACTATTACAGAACCTTCAAAGAAGCTTATGATTACAAAATCAGCCACCCGGACTGTAAACCCACCAGTACCGATTGTGATAATGAGTATGCCAAAAAATATGATGAAGCTACACTAAAAATGATTCGTGATTACTACCGGCGAAATATGCAACTTTCCTATATTATCGGTGGCGCATGGTATCTGCTCCAAATGGTCGATGCCAACGTGGATGCGCACCTTTCGCACTGGAATATCTCGAATAACTTGTCCATGGATGTGGCACCTGTAATCCAGCTGCATGATTTACCTCACGCCCCTGCCTGTAAAGGCATCAGTATCAGGGTTAATTTTTAATCAAAACCAAATACCATGAAAAAACTCACCTTTTTTGTCCTTATTCTGACCATGGCCATTCCATCTTTTTCCCAACAGAAAAAACCACTTGACCACACTGTTTATGACCATTGGAAAGACCTCGGCCATCAGATTGTTTCGGATAATGGTGCTTTTGTATCTTACGAAATAAATCCGCAGCAGGGCGATGGCTGGCTTTATGTGTACGATGTCAAAAAAAACCGCCTTGACTCGTTGCCACGCGGGCACAAAGCACATTTTATGCCTGACGGGAAAGTACTGGTTTATACCATAAAACCACAGTTTGAGAAAGTATTGCATCTAAAAAGAAAGAAAACGAAAAAAGACAAACTCCCCTCAGATTCCCTGGCACTTTATTCCACGGAATTTGGTTTGTGGAAGAAATTCGGACAGGTTCAAAACGTGGAAGTCCCCAAAACAACCTCGCAGTGGATAGCCGTATTAATGAAAAAGAAGACACCGGCAAAAAAGGATAAAGAAAAGGGTAAAGATGTTTCTTCAAAGAAAAAAACAAAGAAGCTGAAAAAACCACAGGGGGCCGTGCTGATGCTTTACAATGTCAGTAGCGGCGATTCGGCTGGCTTTGACCATGTTACTCATTTTACCTTATCGAAAAACGGCAAAACATGTCTTTTTTCCATCGTTCCCCGCGACACGGTGGACAAGGTGGTTGTAATGACATTCTCCACCATCACACAAAAGGCAGACACGCTATACGCCTCCAAAGCATTTGTGAAAAATGTGGCCTTGGATGAAAACGGGGAACAGGCTGCTTTCACTTTCTCTCAGGACACAGTAAAAAACAAAGCCTACGGTTTATTCTATGCCGATTTGAAAAAGGATAAAAAGATACGGGTGTCGGGAATGAATTTCAGTAACCTGCCCAAAGGCTGGTCGGTAAGTACGCATGGCGACATTTACTTTAACAAAACCGGCACAGAACTCTATTTCGGAACGGCACCCAGACCGTTGCCCCCATTGAAAGATACGCTGGCCCCAGCTGAAAAAGTAAGCCTTGATATCTGGACTTACCACGATACACTGTTGCAACCACAGCAAAAAGTGCAGCTCAAAAGGGAGAAGAACCGGAGCTATACGGCTGTCTTTTTCCCAAAAGACAACCACCTGGAGCAACTCGCCCATCCGGCCATGAAAGAGATTCAGATAAAGCCCCGTGCCAAAGGGGATTACAGCCTTGGCTTCGACAACCGGCCTTACCTGAAAATGACTTCCTGGATTGGCCAATGGTACAGCGATGTTTATCTGGTCAACCGAAAGACAGGTGAGCGCAAATTAATCATTCCAAAAGTAGCTTACGGCGTAGGTATTTCGCCCGGGCAACAGTTTGTTTCGTGGTATAATTTGCAGGACAGTGCCTGGTATGCCTACAATGTGAAGACAGCCAAAAGTGTTTGCGTTACCGGCAAAATAAATGTTCCGCTTTACAATGTGCTGAACGATGTGCCCAACATGGCACCACCATACGGAATGGCCGGTTGGACAAAAAATGAAAAAATGGTCATTTATGGCCGTTATGATTTGTGGCTGGTGGACCCCCTCGGAAAAGAGCCGCCCGTAAACCTGACTTCCGGCACAGGCCGTAAAGAAAACCTGCGTTTCCGGTACGTGAAACTGGACAAAGAGGCCCAAACGCTGCCGGATAAAATGCTGCTTTCAGCATTCCAGCTGAAAAATAAAAAAGCCGGTTTTTATGCCCTGAACCTGAAAAACAGAAAACCGGCAAAGCTGGTGCTGGATGATTATGCCTACAACCATCCGCTGAAAGCAAAAAAAGCACCGGAAATTATCTGGCGTAAAGAGAGCTTCAGGCTTTATCCTGATTTGTACGTGAGTAACCTGAGGTTTTCAAATGTCAGAAAAGTTTCCAATGCCAATCCGCAGCAGAAAAATTATCGCTGGGGAACTGTTGGCCTCGTGCATTGGGTTACCTTCAACGGCGATACCATGCAGGGATTGCTGTATAAACCAGCGAATTTTAACCCGAACAAGAAATACCCCATGCTGGTTTATTTTTACGAACGTTATTCCGATCGGCTGCATCGCTATTATTCACCACGCCCCATTCGTTCGGTTATCAACTTCAGCTATTATGCCAGCAACGGTTATCTTATTTTTGTTCCCGATATTAAATACAAAGTGGGCCATCCCGGTGCCAGTGCTTACGATTGTGTCATCAGCGGGACACAAGCCATGGCAAATCGTTTTCCGTTTATAGACCGTTCCCGGCTGGGCATGCAGGGACAAAGCTGGGGCGGCTACCAATCGGCTTATCTAGTTACTCAGACCAACCTGTTCCGGTGTGCCGATGAAAAAGATTTGACCCGGCGTTTTCAGCAGTTTTTTGATTTTTACCTGAAAGATGCCCCGGAACCGGAGTGGATGAAAAAAGGCATTCCGGCGGTGGACAAAAATCGTGATTATGGTTTTAAACTTGAACAATAAATGCCATGAACAAAATAGAATTAAAACCCAATCATAAACGCTCCTTTTCATCTTCCATGTATTTATTGGAGAAACTAACAGAAGAAATCAGGGATGAGCTTACGGCCGGGAAACCACTGCGCATGCAGACTATCAAAAAAGACCTGAGCGAAGAAAAGAAAAAAGCGGTACTGCTGGCAGTGGACGACATAAAACAGGAAATTGCCCGTATGGCCGAGAAATACCAGCTTACACCGCAGGAGATGGTGGAAAGCCATTTCCTCAACTCACGCAAATCCAAAGCCTGGGAAATCCTGAACGATTCACTCTCCAAACGCATGAGCGGTTTCGGCGAATTTCCTGCCGAAATGGCCGGCAGTTTCGATGCGGATATTGAACATCTTTTAAAGTTGGTATCGAAACTTTAAAATTGTTTTATTCTTAACGAAAAGAGAAACTTCTAACAAAAACGAAAAAATTCGTTAAATTCTTTTGTTTTTTTGCCGTACTTAATAAATGCAAGTAAATTTGAGCATGTTTAATTAAAAATTAAAACTATGAAAAAATTTACTTTTTTAATGAGTGTCGTTTTCGCTATTATGCTGAGTTCGAGCGTTGTAGCACAAACGGTGTTGTTCTCGGAAGATTTTGAGGACCAGAATGCAGCTTCCCGGTTTACAACAGTTCAGTTGGGAAGTTCCAATGTTATTGATTTAGCCCATGCCTATGGTGCTCAAACGCCTGCGCCCGATGGAGGTAAGTATTGTGCAAAAATTGCAGTGAACACTTCTGAAGGAGCAGCAAATTTTGCCGGATTATTCCCAAAAGGACTGAAACTTACAGGAAATTATACCCTGACTTTTAATGCCTGGTTTAACTGGACTGATAGCAGTACGGGTACAACAGAGTATATATATTATGGTGTTGGACATGCCGATACCACGGTGGCCCCTCCGGATGATGGATTGGATTTTTCTTTTACGGGCGATAATGGTTCCGGCCATGACAGATGGCTTTATAAGGACGGTGCAAAAGTAGCTTATGACAGCCTGTATACAGGAGGGACACAAAATCAGGCTGACTTTTACAACAACTGTCTTAAACCTGTTGCAGTAGGCCCCGGTACAGTTGCCAAACCAGGATTGCAATGGCTTAAAGTAACAGCTGAGGTTACGGATACCGGCGTTTTGTACAAAGTGGGCAACGTTACCATGAAAGATACGGTTTGGGCCTATTTCAAGAAAGATGCCCTTCCTGCCGACGGAAATGTTATCATTGGGTATTTTGATGCGTTTACTTCCTCTATCAGCACGGCAGACGTCTATCTGTTAGTTGACAATATCAAGGTAACAAAACCAAGTGCTACCGGAATCAGCAAATATAAAACAGATAACCTGGTGTCAATGTACCCCAATCCGGTAAATGACAACCTGCATGTTGTGGTGAAAAAGCCTTCTACTTTTGAACTGTTCAACATAGAAGGACAACTTGTTAAAAGGCAGATGGTCGAAGGCAATACGTCCGTTAAAATTTCAGATCTGACCAAAGGGCTTTACATCGCTAAGGTCATAGACAAAAATGGTTATGTACAAACCAAAAAAATTATTGTCAAATAATCGGAAGAATAAAATAATTTTAAATAAAAAAGGGGGTGTAAATTACATCCCCTTTTTTATTGACCTGAACAACCCGGGCTTGTGCATTACAGCTTCTCAAGCTAACTGATTTTGTATAAAACAGGACAAGCAAAACATTGAATTTGTCTGCTATGGGTATTTATTGTTGTAAAATGCTTTCGTCACCCCCTTCTTCCGTTATCAAAAAATCAATGATAACACCCTGAAGGATGGAGACCACAACGGTAACAGCCGTAAGGACAATAACATATTTCAGCCCAAAATAAAGTACCATAAGCGGTAGCCAGGGCAGTTTTATCCCCCTGTTGTACAAAAAAGCAGCTGCCAGGCCGGGCTTAACCCCTTTTTGCATCAGGTTTCTCAAAACAGGATACCAAAGGTAAAGTGCCCCCACGGACAGGATTCCGGCAACAATGGCTATAAACCAGCCTTTGATGCCCGAACCTTTTCCCATATACTTGACCATGGTGGACGTTTTCAGGAAAATATTAATCAGTGCCATGAGGACAAAAACGACCAGCAGCATGGGCAAAATTTCCATGGCCAGATGGACAAACTTTCCCATGGCCAGGGCTGCTTTTTCTTTGTCTGCCAAATAAAGCGGAAAAAACAAAAACAGCGAAATGAACATGAATATCCATGGCCCTCTCCCCGGTTTGGGCTGATTATTTGCCTGTTTTTCCTTTTTCATGCCCAGGTCATTATGGCCATCGTTAAAAAAGCGACGACAAGTGAAAGGAAAAAAGCACTCAGGTTGCGGGAAATGGCAAATTTCCTGCCCAGAAATTGCATTTCCATTGGAAGCTGAACAACCCCGACAGTTACCCATGCCGTGAGGAAAGCCGTTACGGTAAGCAGCCCGACACCCTGTTTGATGAGTGAACCCGAAATGAGATAACTTGTAACAGGATTTCCGGTAATGACGCTTCCCAGCAAGGCACCTGTTACAGGGTCAAAAATAGTCCCCCGAAAAAGAAACTTATACGATGAAATGGGTACCAACACATTAAATAAGCTGATAAGTGCCAGGATGCCCACAATGGTTGGGACAGCACGCAACAAACTTTTGGCTGCTTTTATAACGGCCTCTTTCAGGTTCATATCCTTCTAATCCATTAATCTTTTTTCGCCTTCCAGTTTGCGGATATCGCTTACATCCTGGCTTACTTCCAACGTACCGCGGAAGTTGCCTTCCGGATCGTGCAGGGCGAAATACTGGATAAGGATAAACTTCGGCCCCATCTCAATCCAGAAACTCTCCTTTTGTTTTTTACCGCTACGGAAAGCCTCCACCAGCTCTTTTACCACATGCACACTGGAAGGCGGATGACAGTTTTCCACCAAACGTCCGATGATGGCTTTTGAACGGGGAAAAATACGATTGCCCGGCGTGGAGAAATAACGCACCGCATCATTCTCATCCACAAAAGTTACATCCACCGGCAGGTGGTTCAGCATCATAATGGCCTGTTTGATAGTTAGTTTTCCCGTGTCAAAATCCAACAGTTTATCGCCCAGTTCATCAATGGTAAGTAGTTTCTCATCCTTTTTCCCCACAGGTTTTGCGGGTCTCTTTTTAAGCAATTTTTTTGAAGGGGCAGGGATAAAAGAAAATCCCACATCAAAGGCCTGTTCCAGCATTTCGTGCAGTTCCTCTTCCTGGATAAGGTCAAAAACAACCGGAAACAAAATATACTCTTCGCGAAAGCGGATGGCGTACATGTTAAAAAAGAGGTCGCCCAGCAGGCGGTTCAGCACTTTCAGGTCAGGGTTGCCCTTTTCAATAATTTCCACGGTATCTTTGATAAAGTTGCGGATGTCATCGTGGTACGACCACATCATGGGCAGGCAACCATACTCAGGCAGGTGTTTTTCCACAACGGGGAAAAGAATGTTCTCCTTTTTAACGTAATGCAGGTTAAATTCCTGCAGAGCCCCTACCCTGTTTTTAATTTCCAACAGGGATGAGGCTATTTTTTCTTCGCCGGCTTCCTTTTCATTAAAAGCCTTGATAAATGGGCGCAGGGCGATGAGCCTTTCGTTCATCTCATTGTTTTCCTGTTGCAGCAGCCCCCAAAAAGGTTTCTGTCCGTATTCTGGTATCTCCCTTGACACCAATCCTTTATACAACATATTCAGCGACCGGTTGATGCCTTTTTTCAATTTATAAAGCTCCTCCCCTTGCGGATTGGCTTTCATCAGCTCATGCACAATGGCCATCACGTCAAAAGGCTCTACCTCTCCAATGGACTTTTCATGTTTTTTGATGAGTTCGGCCCCTTTTTCCCGTTGAAAAATAATGCCGCTGATAAAAGTATGCAAATCCTTTATCCTTTGTTCCGTGTTGTTTATGAATTCTGACATGGCATAAATATCTAAGCTTATTAACGGAACAAATGTATTAATTTAAACACCTCTCTGAACAACTATTTTACTTTTGGTACCGCCAACATGATAATTTTTTTTATTTTTACAGAGGCATAATTTTACAAACCAAATTGAAGCAAAGATGATAAACACAGAGAGCTGGTACATGGGGCTTAAACTCAAGAATCCATTGATAGCAGGGAGTTCGGGGTTGACAAATTCGGTAGAAAACATAATAGAAATGGAAAAAAACGGTATTGCCGCCGTAGTTTTAAAATCTTTGTTTGAGGAGCAAATTCAGCACAGTGCAAGCCATACAATCATGCAGGATGAATATATAAACCAATATCCTGAAGCCGAAGACTATATCCGGAATTATTCCACGGAAAACGAAGTTACCAATTATCTGCACCTTATTGAAGATGTCAAGAAATCTGTCAAAATACCGGTTATTGCCTCCATAAACTGCCTCTCCGACTCCGAATGGATATCTTATGCAAAAAAGATAGAAGCCGCGGGCGCAGACGGGTTAGAGCTCAACATTGCCATTTTGCCTTCCGATCCAAACAAGGAGAGCGGCGACAACGAAAAAATCTATTTTGAGATTGCGCGAAAAGTTGTGGAAGAACTCAAAATCCCTGTGGCGATAAAGCTAAGTTATTATTTCTCAGGACTGGCCAAAATGCTTAAAAAGCTCTCGTGGACAGGAATTAAGGCCCTGGTTTTGTTCAACCGGTTTTTTTCGCCCGATATTGACATTGAGCAGGAAGAAGTCAAATCTTCATTTGTATTCAGCACTCCTTCAGACATTGCTCTGCCATTGCGGTGGATTGCCATGCTTTCGCCAATATTGGATTGCGATGTCGCTGCTTCAACCGGGGTTCATGACGGAACTGGACTAATAAAGCAGTTGCTTGCCGGGGCCAATGCCGTACAGATAACATCCGTGCTGTACCAAAAGGGATTTAAGGAAATCGGTAGCATGACAGAACAATTGGAAAATTGGATGGACAGGCACAATTACCGAAATATTGATGATTTCAGGGGAAAACTGAGTGTTGCCAAAACAGAAAACCCTGCAGCCTACGAACGTATCCAGTTTATGAAACATTTCTCTGGTATTGAATAATGCGTTCCTAAGTATTTTCATGATTCTTAATCTAAACATACCGATATCAATATTTTGAAATTTATTCAGCGAAATATTTATTTTCTTGTTTTCCTGCTGTGGTGCAACCTGTTGTCACAGAACACTTTTGGCCAGATTTCAAATTATTACTGGTCTCAAAGTTTTAATTCCGTTTCGTCCATGTTGTCAGGGGCGGTGGTTGCAGGCAACGGGGGAAGCAGTTCCATTTTTTACAACCCCGCCAACATTTCCGAAGCCGGTAACAATTCCAATCTCTCCCTTTCTGCCGTCATGTTTTCGTGGCGGTACTATAAGCTGGACAACCTGTTGGGCGATGGGATTACCCCCGAGTCGATGGCGTTCGTTGTTCAGCCCCGTTTTATTACTTACGTTTACAATTCGGCAAAAAGCAAATTTACATTCGGGGGAACTGTTTTTACCCGAATTCACGAGCGGACGGAGATTAACTACACCCTGCAAAAAGAAATTGACATTTTAAAAGGCCATCCCGGCAATGAGCAGTACAATGCCTATTTTGACTATCGTAACCGCTTTGATGACACCTGGGTAGGCCTTGCCACCGCTTACGAGATATCTCCTGATTTTCATGTGGGAATCAGCGCGTTTGTCTCTTCCGTTTCATTAAATTACCTGCGGGATATTGAAAACTCTGCACTTACCACATCCGATTCCAGTATCTTCTCCGCTACTTTTAACGATCGGATTATCAATAATTTTAACGACTTCAGGGTAATTTTTAAAGTAGGGCTATCATACAAAATGGCCCACTGGCGTTTTGGAATTAACATTACAGCACCTTCATTCCTGGTGCTTTCTATCAATAAGAAACTTTTGCACACGCAAAGCGAGTCCAACATAACCTATCAGGGGAAACATCTTCCCGATTATACTATCTTCCTGACAAGTGAAGGCAAAGATGTCATTTCGCACTCCCGGCTGCCATTGTCCATTTCGGGCGGTCTGATATACACTATTCCCCATTCGGGAAGCCAGATTTATTTTAGCCTGGAACATTTTTTCCCCATAAAACCCTACCTCCTCCTCGAAGCCTATCCTCATCCGGAAACACCTCTTGGTAAGTTTAAGCAAAAATGGTTATCCATTGCTTCCGGCTCCAGAAGCCTGACCAATGTTGCCATCGGCTTTAGCTGGAAAAAGTCTCAAAATGTGGGATTAATGCTGGGGTTCAGAACAGATTTTAACTATCTGAAAAATTACGACATGGGGGCGTACAGCAATTTTGAAATACTCCCGAATACCAACTCCGATAATTATCACATAACAGGCGGTGCAGAATTTACCATTTTTGGGCAAAAAATTGTCTCTGGCGTTGAATTCACATTCAGCAACGTAAAGAGCCAGCGACAGGCAGCCAATTTTTCTGATCCTGTGGAGTTCAACGCCGTTGATAAAATCCCCCTTCAGGGTGTTCTTCAAAACACGGCGGAACTACACTTTATTGCTATCAACCTTTATTTGTCCGCCAGCCTGAACTTCGGTGGCAAGAAAGGGAAAGGGACAGCCGGAAAATAATTCCACCTTCGTATTTAGGAATTAGCCTTTCACCGGTCATAATAAAAATATCATTTTTGTTCCTGCCATTTTTTTGCTAATTTTACAACCAAAATAATAAAGCCATGAAAAAAATTTTACTCTCACTCTTTGCCGTATTTTCCGGATTTCTTGTATTACATGCCCAATCAGCTGATACACTGGAGAATCCCGGATTTGAATCCTGGGAAGTGCCCATTGGCCTCCCTGCCGCCCATCCCGAACCGGTAAACTGGAGTGGCATCAAAACCAGTGACAACCCGAATGTAAACCCAATGGCCCCCGTCAACTGGGCACGATGCGATACAGCCCACAGTGGTAAATATTCATTACGGTTGTTTAATGTGAGTGCCTTGGGCCTGGTAGCCACCGGAACCATGTCAAACGGACGTTACCACACAGAAGTCAGCTCTTCTACCAGCTATGTCTTTACCGATACGGCCAATCCGCTTTGGAATACGCCATTCACAGGGAGGCCCGACAGCCTTGTGGGATGGTTTATGTGCAAACCGCTCTCCGGTGATCACGGGAATGTCTTGGCCATTCTGCACACCGGTTATGCCCAAACCCCGCTGGTGAACCACGACTCTTCCACCTGGGTTGCCAAAGCCTCTTTCGACCTTCCGAATACGGATGTGGACAAGTGGGTGCGGTTTTCCACCCCTTTTCATTATTATTCTGACAAAAGTCCGCAATATATTCTGATTGTCCTGACTTCCGGAAACGGGGCAAAGGCCCTTGCCGGAAGTAGTGCCATGTTCGATGACCTGAATGTAGTTTACAATAACAGTACGGGTATAAAAGATTATGAAAAAGGCACCCTGGACGTCTTTGCCCACAACAAGCAACTGCACATCGGGATAAAAAATGTCCCGCGCGGAACCTGTAAAATTCGCGTCCTGAACATTCTCGGACGGGTACAGGTTACCGCTACCCTGCAAAATGGCGACAACAAAACCATTGATATATCCTCCCTGCCCTCAGGTATTTACCTCGTACAGGCCCAATACGGTAACCATATTTTGGTAAAAAAGATTTTGGTACACTAAGTTACAACCGGGGTTTATGGGAAAAAGACACGGAATTCTTTACCTGCTTGCTTTTCTTTTTGGAATAGTTCCCGGTATTGTACTCGGACAAACGGGCATCATTACCGGCCGTGTGGTTGAGGCAGGGACGGAAACCTCCCTTATTGGTGCCAACGTCTACCTTAAATCAAACCTGTCGATAGGTACCATTGCAGATTACAACGGATTTTTTCAACTATCCCTGCCTGTCGGAAACCAGCAGGTTGAAGTTTCATACACCGGCATGAAATCCAGGGTTTTCACTGTCCTTGTCAAAAAAAATGCAACTTTAAAGCTAAAAACCATCCAGCTGGAACCGGAAAGTTATACCGTGAAAGAGCTGGTGGTACGGGCCGGGAAATTCAACAAAAAGCTGGAAGACCAGACAGTTTCCATCGAAGTCATGAAGCCCAAAATCATCCAGGACCGTAACACGCAAAACATTTCTACCATTCTTGACCTTACTCCCGGCGTTACCATCCTCGATGAAGAACCGCAAATCAGGGGCGGCAGCGGTTTTACTTTCGGCGTTGGCTCTAAAGTTGGCGTTTTTGTGGATGGCATACCCATTGCCAGTGCCGATGCCGGAAAGCCAGACTGGTCTTTTATCCCAGTGGAAAACATCCGGCAGATTGAGGTGGTAAAAGGGGCCTCCTCGGTACTTTCAGGGTCTTCTTCCCTCAGCGGGGCTATTTATGTGCGCATGAATTATCCGGGGCTCAAGCCCCACACCTATGTGAACACTTATGTCGGCACTTATACGGCCCCAAACAAAATTGCTGAGAAGTGGTGGACAGGATTGGCTCCCGTTGCAGGCATTGCTTTTAGCCATTCGCAAAGGCTCGGCGATGGTTATACAGACCTGGTGCTGGGAGGAAATTTCAGTTACGGCCATAACTATCAGGGGCCGCCAAAGGTTATCCCCCCCATTGTGGACAGCTCGGGCTTTACCAACAGCAAAATGGCCAATCGCCTCCTGCGTTTTAACTTTAACCTGCGCAGGCGGTCCAAAAAGACAGCCGGGCTCAATTTCGGGATAAACGGGAATTTTATGCGTCAGAAAAAAGCCACTGTCATGGCCTGGCTGGACGATACGGCAGGCTTCTACCGGGGCTATCCGGGAGCTATCCTGGCCAACGACCAGTTTATTTTCTATGTGGACCCTTTTATCAACTACTATTCAAAAAGCGGGGCAAAGCATGCTTTTATCTCCCGGATTATGTATTCAGATTCCAAGGCAAACCTGGACCAGTCCAACAAATGGATGACCATTTACAACAAATACGAGGTGAGGAAACAGTTTAAAAAAGTGGGCAACGTTGACCTTGTCAGTGGTGTTGTAAGCGACTACAACCATTCGGTGGCCAACATGTATGTGGGTTCGGGTTCCGATACCAATTATCTCTGGAACCTGTCATGGTACGCCGAAGTAGAAAAGAAATATGGCAAAGTGGCCAACCTTTCTTTTGGCATACGCATCGAATATTTCAACCTTAACGGAACAATAAAAAAGGTAAAGCCCATCTTTCGTTTTGGCTCATCGTTTCATGTTGGCATTGCAACTTACCTGCGGGCTTCTATTGGCATGGGATACCGGTTTCCTACCATTGCCGAACGTTTTATCCGCACAAAAGTGGGGACTTTTGGCGTTTTCGACAATCCACATTTGCAACCGGAATCCAGTTGGAATGCTGAAGTCGGTATCAAACAAGCTTTTAAATTGAGTAAATTCAAGGGATATGCCGATGTGGCTTTCTTTTATCAGGAGTATAAAAACACCATTGAATACCTGTTTGGCTTCTGGGATTCAACCTACACCTTCGCCTATGCCGGTTTTAAATTTGTCAATACCGGGCCATCCCGGATTACCGGAGTGGATTTCTCCCTTATGGGGCAAGCTGCTTTCAGCAAACACGTTACACTGAATGTAATGGCCGGCTACACCTATGTTCATCCGGTGGCACTGGAACCCGATTTGGTTTTTGCCCACGACTACAATCCCGGGGGAAAAACGGCTTTTTCCTATAACACAACAAGTGTAAACCCCTCCTCGCATATCCTGAAATACCGGTTCCTGCATACTGCCAAGCTTGATTTGGAACTGGATTTCAACAGGTTTGCCGTGGGTACTTCCATGCGGTATTTCAGCAAAATTGTCAACCTCGACAAAGCCATTTTTGATTTCGAGGATGTTACCCTCGCTGCCGGAGGCACCATGCAGGCAATTTTGTACCGCAATTACTACTACCACCACAACAACGGAAACATGATTTGGGATGTCAGGGTGAGTTACGACCTGAGCAAAAGCAGCAAAATATCTGTGCTCAGCAACAATGTTACCAACAAAATGTATTCACTTCGTCCGTTAAAAGCCGAACCGCCCAGGACCATAACCATCCGTTACAGTTTAAATCTTTGACCGGCTATTTTGTCCCTTTCAGAAAAATAGTATCAATTTTTATCAAAGGTGTCAGCAGCTGGCGATTGGATGGCTGCCGTTGTATTTTTCGAACCACATCCATGCCTTTGACAACCCGTCCGAAAGCGGCAAAACCCTGTCCGTCGGGATTGCGTTTGCCGCCATAATCCAGCGATGGCTGCTTGCCAATGCAGATAAAAAACTCACTGGTGGCCGAGTTTGGCTCGATACGCGCCATGGATAAGGTCCCATTCAAATGATGCAGCCCTGTTTTTTTTGTGGTTTCCAGTTTTATGGAGGGCAGCATGGCCGGATGGTCATCCCTGAAAAGGCCGCCCTGTATCACCTGAATTTTTATCTTTTTTCCGGGTTGGTTTCGCAGGGTTACCGTCCGGTAAAAAACCGCATCTTTTAACCTGTTTTCACGGATATAGCGTTCAAAATTTGCCACTGTTAACGGTGCTTTGTCAGGATATAATTCAGCCACAATCGTCCCGAATTTCGTTTTCATTACCACCAGCGGATGCCGGACGGCTGTTTTGGCAACAGACTTTTTGCTGTTTTTTTGGCTTCCGGAATGTTGTTGGTTACATGAAAACAAGATAACCATTCCCATAGCCAATAAAAAGATTCCCGCTTTTCTCATAATAGATTTATTTTTTTCAAAGATATAAATTTTGGATTTTGGTAAAAATACGCTATCTTTGAAATATGTAAATTCATTGATATGGTTAGAAACCTTTACTTTTTTATTGGCGTACTTTTTCTGATAACCTTTTCATCGGGTGCTACTTATGCGCAGAAAGGCTTTCCTGCCCCGAATAAATACTGTCTTTCGTGCCATCACGGAATTGCGCCCATCCGGCAACACAGCAGCAAAATGATGAAACAGATTTATAAAAAAGGGGCGGAAGCCGGCGATCCCAACGGTTGCATCATCTGCCATGGTGGAAATCCGAATGCCGTTAAAGCTGCCGCTGCCCACACAGGTACCCTCCCCTATTTCAGGACACACGAAGGCCCCAAAGAATTTTATCCCGACCCCGGCAGTCCGTGGATCAACAAAAATACCTGCGGCCTGTGCCATAAAGAGCAGGTGGCCGCCCAAATGAACAGCCTCATGATGACCGAGCAGGGCAAAATTCATGGTACGCTCTACTCTTTCGGCGGACTGGAAGGCTATCGCCACAACCAGGCCAATTACGTAACTGCCAACCCATCTGATCCGCACGAACGGCTGGGCACGGAAGCCTATCAAAAATATATGCAAAAGCTCCACGACCTCAACCCGCAGGTTTACCCTGCAAAAAACGAAGCTTTGCCGGCAGCCCCTACGGTGGAACAGGTTACCAAAAACCCGAAACTATCGGCTTACACTTATTTGCGTGAAGAGTGCCTGCGCTGCCACACCGGCTCCAAAGGCCGGCAAAAACGGGGTGATTACCGCGGTATTGGATGCTCCAGCTGCCACATTCCGTACAGCAACGACGGATTCTACGAAGGCAACGATCCGACAATCCCAAAAGATAAAGCCGGCCACATGCTGGTACACCAAATCCAGTCTTCCCGCAATGCAGTGGTAAAGGTGCACGGCCTCAGCTACACCGGCGTTCCCGTGGAGACCTGTACCACCTGCCACAACCGTGGAAAACGCATCGGCGTGAGCTACGAAGGGCTTATGGAGACTTCCTACTATCCCACTTACGGCAAAAATGGCTCCACCCAGCCCAAACTGCACACCAAACATTACCTGCACCTAAAATCGGACGTGCACATGCGCAAGGGCATGCTTTGCCAGGATTGTCATACCACACGCGACCTTCATGGCGATGGATTTCTCAGCGGTGCCACACTCGGCCCGGTAGAGATAGAATGTCAGGATTGCCACGGAACGACAAAAAAATATCCGTGGGAATTGCCTTTGGGCTACAGTGATGAGTTTGCCACGCATCCGGCTACGGGAAAGCCCAGGGGCACCACAAAAGTCTTGCCCAAATACCTGGAAGAAGGCACTACCTATAAACCATTAAATGGTTATCTCCTTACAGCACGTGGAAATCCGTATAAAAATGTGGTCAGGGATGGAAATGATGTCATCGTCCATTTGGCCAGCGGCAAAGACATTAAGCTGAAACCGCTGAAAGAGCTGAAAGCAGAAAACAAAATCTCCAGAACAGGGCTTGTTGCCATGGACCAGATTAAGGAACATACCGACCGGCTGGAGTGTTATACCTGCCACGACACCTGGGTACCACAATGTTACGGCTGCCACGTAAAAATCGATTATTCCAAGGGACAAAAAAAACCCGACTGGCTGGCCATGGCCACCGACCACGACATGCACGGTACTACCGGTGGCATGCGCAACCCGGCTGACAGGAGCTATCTTGTTCCCGGCAAGGTTACCGAAACCCGCAGTTACCTGCGCTGGGAGAACCCGCCGCTGGTACAAAATGGTGAGGGACGCATCTCCCCGGCCATGCCCGGATGCCAGGTGGTGGTTACGGTCATCGGCAAGGATGGCAAAGCCCTGTTGCAAAACCATGTGTTTATGATGCCCGATTACAAACACCCCGGCAGCAAAAGGAAGCTTCCCGGCATTGTGATGGCCGCCGTCCATTCACACACGGTACAGAAACATTCCCGAAGCTGCGAAAGCTGCCACGCCAACGCCAAAGCCATGGGCTACGGCATTGATGCCGGAAAACTTTACGGCGACATGAGCAAAGACTGGGTGGTGGATTTAAAAACAGCCGATGGAAAAGTTATTCCACACCGCTTCACCATCCAGAAACCTAAACTTGAGAATTTCAATTCCGATTGGAGCCGGTTCATTGACAAAAACGGAAATCCCGTGCAAACCGTGGATGACCACTGGAACCTGGCGGGGCCACTGGGCCGGGAAGCCTTAAACAAGCTGGACCGCCGCGGTATCTGCCTCTCCTGCCACAAAACCATCCCGGACAAAGACCCTGCCGTTTCGCTCATGGGCCATGTGGCACAGTATGCCGGCGTAACCATTGACAGAAAAGAACACAGTGAAATCTTACACAAGATAGTGTTGATTGGCGCATGGGGACAGGTGCTTGGCGGGCTGGTGATTGGCCTGGGTGTTTTCTTTTTGTTGTTTAAAATTTTTAGAAAAAAATAAACGGATTTTTTAAACAATTTTACCGGGACTTGTCGGTGGGTTAATCTTCTTTTTCTACAAAAATCTTGTTCCAGACAGGACAAATAGGTTAATATGAGAATCCTGCTACTTTAAAGTGGGTATTAGCCGGGGAAATAGCAATAAGCCAAATTTATCTCTCACAAACTTTGCAAGTTATATCCATTTTGTTTATATTTGTGTTTTATAAATATCCGTGTCCAACCATTCTTTGCAAACACAACAATTATGAAAAAGGCCGTAGTTTATTCCCCTGGTTTCCTGACATTTTTTTCGCTTTTGCTCATAATGCTATTTGCAAAAAGCACAGAAGCCCAAATATCCGGTGAAATCGGTGTGAGGCAGTTTGATTATTCGGATTTCAAGCCCATCACCCCCGAAGATTTCGTCAAAAAGCATTTTGATTTCCTGAAACGGGAATATAAAAAAGACCCTTCTATTCTTATGAAAGGCTACAAAATAGAGGTAGTTCCCGCTTCCAATCCCAGGTATCACCCCACGGTAAGGACAAACCAGATTTATAACGAACTGGTTACCAGTACTGTTCTGGAGTGGGCGAAAAACAACGGGTTCAGGGTTTTTCTTGACAACGGATACAATTTATGGAACAGTGACAGCACCATCAACATTAATTACACGAATTCGTTTTGGGGACCGCCTTATAATAAGACCCTGGAACAAGACTTTAAGGACAATAACCGATGGCTGTATACAGACGAGGTTTCAGACTTTCGTATTATAAATAAACATTATGGCAGCTTTCACGGACTATTGGATTATGAAACCGAAATCGTGTCGGTAGCAAATCCAAAAATCCAGGATACAATCAGGAGAAAGATTGCTGAACTGGGGCAGGACAAGCAAACGGTTGGAAATGACAAAATGAAAAACCTGATTCTTGGCCATGCCGATCATTATCAGGGCAGTATAATCCTGATAGATTCAAAATACGGGGGGATTTCAGGCTCTGTTGAAACGAATGGCCATGTGGGGCAACTGGACCAGGTTACCAAGGTACTGGGGAATTTACTGGAAAAATGCGATGAACAAATCGGGCAAGCCCGAAATTATTTTTATAAGCAAATGGGGCTGGCTGCACCAGCAGATACCTCTATGCCCCACGGAGATAATATTCTGGTAGTTGTTTCGGCCAAAGGTTACCGTGCCTTTACCACGGAGCTGGACAAAAAGGATTTTCAGGGTTCCGATATCTACCTGAGCGGCATTATTACCGATAAAAACGGCCATCCCCTCAATGGGGTAAAGATTTCTTTCATCGGACAAAATGTTTCTTTTGTTACTGACAGTTCCGGCCGGTACACCCTTCATGGAAAAGCCCATGGAAAATCCCCACTGACTGAAACGCTCAATATAAAGCTGGAGCGTGTGGGAATAAAAGTTTCCATCGATAATTTAGGCGTGTACGAACCGGACAAAAATTTCGGAATTGTGTCCGATGGCTTCTCCACATTAAAACTGCATATAAAAACCTTTGGCATCGACCCATCATCTGTTGTGGTACAGCCTCCCGCATTGGGAGGGTTTGTCCCCCAGTCTTCTTTGAAGATTCCACTGATACTGGATAAAAACGGCGAGGGCGACATGGAATTTGTACCTCCTGCTTACCTGAAATACAGCTTCTTAAACAAACAACTCCCCATCAAAGAAAATGACAAAGGAGTACACGGATTGTCCGGTAACTTATGGGCAGCCGATGTGCCGGTAAGCATCGCCTACGAAGACGAAGACGGCAATCCCGGGACCTTTATTTTCCATATTCAGGTATGCCGTCCGCCGGTCATGCTGGTACACGGGTTTACCGGTAATGAAACTACCTGGGAACACCTGGCCGTTCAACTGCGCCGCGACAGGTACGATGCCATTGTCCGTGAATATTACAAAGGCCCGCCGGACGAATCCACCATTGAGCGGCAGGCACAGAAACTGGGCCGCTACATTCAGGAGCTGCGGAAAGCCTATCTGGACAACGGCATCATCCAAAACCGGGTGGACATTGTGGCCCACAGCATGGGCGGCCTCATCAGCCGTTATTACATCAGCAACATGGCCAAATACGGCAAAGCCGCCGGTATATGGATACCCTACAACGTCAAACTAACCAGACAGGAACTGGCACAACAAAGGTTCCAAAAACCTGTGGTGCTCAACGATGTAAGAAAACTGATTATGGTCGGGACACCGAACCACGGAGCTTCATTTACCGATGAACGCATCGGGGCATGGAGTGCCCTAATCAACAAAGTACACCAGCTTGCCAATGGTGAATTGCGTTACGATTCGCCGTTTTTGGCCAAACTGAATGCCGGGGAAAGCGAAGGCAGGCATTTGGATCCAAATGTGCAATATGCATTGATTTACGGCATGCGCAGACGGTCACAAACCTACCCGCTGGACAACATCCTCTATCCTGTGAAAACTGCTTTGCGCAAGCTGGCAAATGATGATGGCGTTGTTACGGTGCAGTCGGCCAAATTAAACGGGGTAATGAGTTACGGTTTTCCGGCAGACCGGCAGCATTATGCCTACGGCTATATCCATTCTCCCGCCCTTGGGAACTTTTGTAAAGGAGATGCTGCCATTACGACAGATACCGTTGTCTTTAACAAAATTGAAGACCTGTTGCAGGATGATATTCCCCGTGTACCGTTAAAAAATGCGGAAACAAGAATCATTCATGCAAACGGACAGTTATTCATGCGGTATTATGCCACCCAGAACTGGATTCCCGTACGTACACCGCTTACATACAAAAATCCTAAGAAGCTGGTTTACAATTTCTGCCGGTTAAAGACAAAAGATGGCTCGGCAACACTGGGATTTTTCCTTAACGGATATCATTGGGGAAACCTTATGGTACAGCCCCATTCTATTGTGTATTATGATTTTACCTCGCCTGAATATGTCCGTATTTACCTGCAAAAAGGCAAAGTACGTTTCCGTTCAAAAAAACAGGACTGTGGCGGTTTTGATGTGGTCATGGGCGATAAAACCGGAGAGAAATGGTATGCCTTTAACCCGAAAGCACGGGTAAAAGACCTGAACACCGATTTCATTGTGGAACAGGACAGCATAATCGATGTCCAATCCATTTCAGGAAAGGTTGTGCTGACACTTCCCCCGCAATCCGGGAAAAAGCCGGTGGCCAAAACCTTTTCCACAAAAGGGGGCTTTGTCCTTTCATCCAACGGTACACTAACGAGCCATCCCCTGCCCGACAGCGGATGGTGGTCAAATATGGATACGGCATTCTTACCCAATTACATATACGACAGCAACCGGTTTATACTGCCGAAGAATACGGTTCAGCTCTCCTTCTCCGAACCTTATTTGCCGGTTTCCGGGTTCGGCACCCTGAAAATTCATGTGGACAGCCTGCCCGGCGATACCCTAACCAGAAACTACCGGGTAAAAATCATTTTGAAAAATGATTCCTTGCTGCCATTTATTACCCTCATCACGCCAACAGGAACAACGGACAGCCTGGGACAATTTAAAACGGAAATCACTTTCAGGGAGCCTGCCCCGGGCGATTACTCCTCGTTGGGGAAAATACCCCTCAACGCCAGGTTTAATATTGTTCTTTACAGAGGCCTGTCCGATACCGTTGTGTTCTACAAGGAACTACCTGTTCCATTGGGCATGACCCTGTTTACGGGACAAACCACAGGCCCCGGGCTGAAACCGAGGAAAGAACCGCCGCCCCGGCTTAACCAAATCATCTATCAAATAGCGACCGAAAGCGATTCTGCCGGGCATTTTTATACTTTATTCAACACGACCGCCTACAATAAAAACCGGCTGCAACTTAAAAAACTTGCCGCACAGGCCCAAGAGGCTACCGTAAAGGGCCTGGAACATTTTGTTCTTCAGTGGTCTGCCGATGGTATGTTTCCCCTCTCCTACCAGCTGGATGGCCTTAAAAGCCATTTTTTACCGGGAAAAACCATTGTCCTGGGCAGAAAAAAGCAAATCGACATATTGTCGCCACCGGAACAGGAAAAAAGGCTGAAACAAATGCTAAAATCATTTATCAAAACGATGCCGCTATACGACCTGCCGAAAACACTGCTATTGGATAAACTGGAAGAACTCACTTTCCAATACCAGGCCCAGGTTGATGCTCCCATCTGGCAGGCCGGGGATAACAGGATAGCCATCCCGGAAAGCAACAAAACTTTCTGGAACCTGAACAAAAATAATCATTCGATGGCCTATCCCGTTCTCCTGGAAGTCTTTAGGCATTTCCTGCAATACAATCTTTTTAACGGACAACACAGGGATTTCAAGGGCGAAGCTGATTTCTTCCACTATTTATTCTTCAATTATCTTAAGGACAAGTACGACCGCTTCGTTTTAAAATCTATTTATTTTCAGCCTGTTGATACGACAAAATTCCCTAAACAAACCCGTTTTCTTATCCGTTATTATGGCAACCGCTGTACAGAAAATCCTGTGGGCGTTTATAGTGATTTTCTCTTGACCAAAATGCTATATGCCCATGGTACAGACAATGGAGAAGAGGCTTCCACCCTGCAAGAATGGCTCCTGGCCAAAATTACCTATGGCCAAAAGGTTTTTATCGTAAAAACAGATAACCCTGATTCGCTGGCAACAAAATACGGGTTACTTCCCGACAAATGGTATCCGGTACTTATCCCCAGGGATGATTTCGCCAATAGCAGCGTACAAGTCGGAAACAAAACCATTACAGATTTCCGGCAGTCACCTTCCCTGACATTAACTGACACCTCGTTGGTAAATATCGTCAGGGGCAGGTTCCTGTTACAAATTCCGGCAGCAGGGCTTACCAGCCTGGTGATGCTTCAGCAGGGTTCCAGTTTTAAGACAGACACTGCAAACCGGCTCATACTCGAAAGTGGGTATTTCAATTTTAAGGCGCCGGTCCCATTTCGGACAGCTCAGGCATCTTTCTTCCCCAAAAGCAGCAACTTCATGGTTTCCATAGATCCGAAGCACACAGTTTTAAAGGTATATGAAGGGGAAGTGGCGTTGAAAAACGACAAAGCAGACCTGGTAATACACCAGGGCGAAAGCACCTCCATAAGCAGAAGCGGGAGCATCAAAAAGCCCCGGCCCATGAATGAAATTACCCCTCCGGATTCTCTGACAGAAGTAAGAATTCCTTTTGTGCTAAACAAATAAAAAAGCGGAGGGACAAAAGATAGTTTTTGAAGGTTCACGCTAAAAGCGCAAAAGAACTTAAAGCATTATAGCATAATGATTTAAGTTCTTTTTCTGCGTGAAAGTTTTGCGCACTTTGCGTGAAACCCTCTTTTTGGACAGCTTCTTATATTAAAAAAATACAGGACCGGATTAGTTGTTTTCCGGTCGTAACTTCCTCACGGTAGCACCGGTCTGCCACATCTCAGAATTGTGAATCTCGTCCAGCTCCTTTTGTAATTTTTCGCGATAGTCGGGCTGGCGATTGGCTTCGATGGTGATACGGGCTTCGTTTCCGGTAGCCACACTCTCGTAGAGTTTATCAAAAACAGGAGCCACGGCATCGCGAAAAAGGTTTTTCCAGTCGAGGGCACCCCGCTGGGCGGTAGTAGAAGTATTGGCATACATCCAGTCCATACCGTTTTCGCCCACCAGCGGGAGCAGGCTCTGTGTCAGCTCTTCCACGGTTTCATTAAAAGCTTCCGAAGGAGAATGCCCCATGGAACGCAGCTTGTTATACTGTGCTTCCATGATACCGGCGATGGCACCCATGAGTACGCCACGTTCCCCGGTCAAGTCACTGAAAACCTCCCGTTTGAAATCTGTTTCAAAAAGGTAGCCCGAGCCGACGCCGACGCCGAGAGCCAGCACACGATCCCTGGCTTTTCCGGTAGCATCCTGAAAAACAGCATAGCTTGAATTAAGCCCTTTTCCGGCAACGAACATCCGCCTGAGCGAAGTTCCCGAACCTTTGGGGGCAATCAGGATAACATCCACGTCATCAGGAGGTACTATACCCGTCTGGTCTTTGTACGTGATGCCAAAGCCATGCGAAAAGTACAGTGCTTTTCCGGTAGTGAGGTGTTTTTTCACCATGGGCCATAAAGCTATCTGGCCGGCATCGGAAAGCAGATACTGGATAATGGTTGCTTTTTCACAGGCTTCTTCCAACTCAAACAAGTCTTTTCCGGGTACCCAGCCATCTTTTACGGCTTTTTCCCAGGTAGGAGAATCTTTTCGTTGTCCGACAATCACATTAAAACCGTTGTCTTTAAGATTCAATGATTGTCCGGGACCCTGAACGCCATAGCCGAGTACAGCGATGGTCTCGTTTTTTAATACTTCGCGGGCCTTTTCCAAAGGGAACTCTTCACGTGTAACGACGTTTTCAACCACGCCGCCGAAATTAATTTTTGCCATAGGTAATTTTTTTATTGTTAAACATTTATAAATCAGATAAATATCAAAATTCAAATTACAAAAAACAAGTAAACCCAAATGTCAGAATAAAAGAAATACTAAACTTTCTCATGCAAATTTTTGAAAATTGTGATTTTTTGTCATTTGATTCATTGCGATTTGTCTTTTGTAAAGATTTATTCTTTGTTCCTTTCCGCATCCATCTCTTCGAGATACTGTACCAACTCCTTGATTTGTTTGGTGATAGCTACTCTACCCGAACGTGCAAACTGCAAAACACCGTAGGGATGGAGCTTTTCAAACAGCTCAGTGGTTTCATCTTTGTGCCCGGTACGTTCAATCACCACATAGTCAGGGGTTATCTCCAGAAAATGGGCATGATTTTTTCTCACAATCTGTTCTATTTTGTTGCTGGCCATCAACTCTTCGGTACGTACTTTATACAAAGCCACTTCCTCGTGGATAATCTCCTCACCGGTATGGACAAAAACTTTAATCACATCGATGAGTTTTTCCATTTGTCCGGCCACTTTTTTTACCAGTTCGTCGGTTGTGTACACTACCAGCGTAATGAGGTGGACTCCTTTCACAGCCGACTCGGAAGCTGTTACACTTTCAATATTGATTTGCCGTCGTGTCAAAATCACGGTTACCTGGTTAAGCAAACCAATATGGTTTTCGGTAAACAGCGATAGGGTGAATTCTTTTTTCATAATAAGAAGACTAATGATTATGAGGTTTGAGAATAATTTCGGAAACGGACTTACCCGGTTCAATCATGGGAAAAATATTTCCTTCTTTTTCGATGGACACTTCCAACAGGTAAGCTGTCTTTGAAGCCAGCATCTCATCAAGTGCGGCATCCAGATCTTCACGCTTGCTTACCTGTTTTCCGGGAATACCAAAGCCCTCTGCAATCTTAACAAAATCAGGGTTAACAAGCTCGGTAGAGGCATATCTCTTGTCGTAAAACAAATCCTGCCACTGGCGCACCATTCCAAGAAAATTATTATTAAGCAGAACGATTTTCACTGCCGTCTTGTATTGCAGGATTGTTCCCAGTTCCTGGATGGTCATTTGGAAACCACCATCACCAACAAAGAGGACAGCCTCCTTGCCGGACATGGCAATTTTGGTGCCAATGGCTGCCGGAAGGCCAAAGCCCATCGTCCCCATCCCACCCGAGGTAACCAAGCTGTTGGGACGTTTAAATTTGTAATAACGGGCTGCCGCCATCTGGTGCTGGCCCACATCGGTAATCACATTGGCATCACCCTTTGTCTTTTCCGAAATCAGGCGAACAACCTCCCCCATTCTTATTTTCCCGCTGGCAGGCTTGGTTTCTTTGTCCACCACAACCTGTTGCTCCTCTTCATCCAATTTCCGGAAGCTTTGCAACCACCCTTCGTGTTTGTTATCACCAACCAGAGGCAACAGTTTTGTCAACGCCTCTTTGGCATCGGCCAGGATCTCCACATCAACGGCCACATTTTTGTTGATCTCTGATTTATCAATTTCTATATGGATAATCTTTGCCTGTTTGGCGTACTCCGAAAGTTTTCCGGTTACCCTGTCATCAAAGCGCATCCCAATGGCAATGAGCAAATCAGCTTCGTTGGTTTTTATGTTAGAGCTATAACTGCCATGCATCCCAAGAAAGCCCACAAAAAGTGGATGATCAGACGGAAAAGCAGACAAGCCGAGTAAGGTGGTTGCCACCGGAGTCTCTGTTTTCTCGGCCAAAGTTATCAGCTCTTTTTCAGCTTTGGCTATCAGTATGCCGTGGCCTGCCAGAATCATCGGCTTTTTGGCCTGGTTTATCAGCCTGGCAGCCTCTGCAACAGTACTCTTTTTTACATGAGACAGTTTGGGATTGTAACTGCGAATCCAAGTGCATTTTTCATAAGAAAAATCGACTGAATTCAGCAAAGCATCTTTCGTAATATCAATCAAAACAGGCCCGGGCCTGCCGGTACTCGCGATGAAAAAAGCTTTGGCCAGGATTTCCGGAATTTCTTCCGCATCGCGTACCTGATAATTCCACTTGGTTACCGGTGTAGAGATACCGAGGATATCCGTTTCCTGAAAAGCGGCACTCCCAATAAGATTGGAAACAACCTGTGCCGTAACAAAAACTACCGGGATAGAATCGAGATAGGCGTTGGCAATACCCGTAACCAGGTTGGTAGCCCCGGGGCCGGAAGTGGCAAAACAAACGCCCGTTTTTCCACTTACCTGGGCATAAGCCTGGGCAGCATGGGCAGCTCCCTGTTCGTGACGAGCAAGAAAATGTTTAATCTTTTTTCCTTTTTCTTCCTCCATCAACTCATCATAAATGGGCATAATGGCACCACCCGGATAGCCAAAAATGGTATCGACCCCTTCTTCCAAAAGCGACTGTACCACGGCTTTGGCTCCTATCATTTTTTTAATTTTATTTTCTTGTTCCATAAAGTTCAGATTATCTGTTAAACTTCAAGTTTTATTCGTGACTCGTTATTGGTCATTAATCGTTCGATGGTCAAACAATTGTCAGACAGTTGTCAGAGAGTTGTCAAACGGTTGTCAGGCAGTGGTCAAACAGTTGTCATTCAATCGTCAGGCAGTGGTCAAAAAGTTGTCATTCAAGCTTTTTTATCTTTTTCCTTTTGTCTTTTATCTTTTTCCTTTTGCCTTTTTCCTTTTCATATCATCCGTACGGCTCCCCTGTCTGCTGAGCTAACCAGGCTGGCATAAGCTTTCAACGAAGCCGGGATATTCCGGTTACGGGTAAGCGGCGTATAAGCTTTGTCGCCTCGGGCGAGTTGCTTTTGTCTTCTGTTCTCAAGTTCTTCATCTGAAACCTGCAAATGGATTTTCCGTTCGGCGATATTAAATTCAATGATATCTCCTTCTTCGACAAGGGCAATTTCGCCACCGGCAGCTGCTTCGGGCGATACATGGCCAACGGATAGTCCGGAAGTCCCTCCTGAAAATCGCCCATCGGTAATCAAAGCACAATCTTTATCCAGCAATTTTGATTTCAGGTAAGAGGTGGGGTAAAGCATCTCCTGCATGCCCGGCCCGCCTTTGGGCCCCTCGTAACGAATGACCACCACGTCGCCTTTTTCCACTTTCCCGGTAAGGATTCCTTCCACGGCATCTTCCTGAGATTCAAAAACTTTTGCTGTTCCGCTAAAGGCAAACATGGAGGGTACCACACCTGCCGTTTTCACAATACTCCCTGTGCGGGCAATGTTGCCAAACAGTACGGCCAGCCCGCCATCCTTGTTATAGGCATGTTCCACATCGCGGAAGCAACCCTTTTCCCGGTCAAGGTCAAGGGTTTTAAAATGATTGTCCTGGGAAGCCATGCGTAAATTGGGGACAAAAGCCGGTGCGCTGGAATATATTTCCTCTGCTTCGGAAGTATGCGAACGGCGGTTGATGTCAAATTGTTCAACAGCTGCTTTCACATCCGGGGTATCCACCCGTTTTACAGAGGCATCGATTAAACCCGCTTTTTCCAATTCGCCCATAATGCCCAAAACGCCACCGGCACGGTTTACATCCTGCATGTGGTAATCCGAACTGGGCGATACCTTACAGAGATTGGGGATTTTCCGCGAAAGCGCATCAATGTCTTTCATGCTAAAATCCACTTCTGCCTCGTGGGCAATGGCCAGCAGGTGCAACACCGTATTGGTGGAACCGCCCATGGCAATGTCCACCGACATGGCATTAACAAAGGCATCGCGGGTAGCGATGGAGCGGGGCAAAACACTGTCATCACCATCGCGGTAATAGCGGAAAGTGTTCTCCACGATTAGTTCAGCTGCTTTTTCAAGCATATATTCCCTGTTCTTGTGGGTAGCCACCACCGTACCATTTCCCGGAAGTGCCAATCCCAGTGCTTCGTTCAGGCAGTTCATGGAGTTGGCGGTGAACATCCCAGAGCAGGAACCGCAGGTGGGACAGGCTATTTTCTCCACTTCGTGCAGTTCATCATCACTTACCGACTCATCCGCAGCGAGTACCATGGCATCCACCAGGTCATAATTTTTACCTTTGCGTGTACCGGCTTCCATGGGGCCACCGGAGACAAAAACCGTGGGGATATTCAGCCGCATGGCAGCCATCATCATGCCGGGGGTAATTTTGTCACAGTTGCTAATGCAAATCATGGCATCCACGGTATGGGCGTTGCACACATATTCCACACTGTCGGCAATCAGGTCGCGCGAAGGCAGCGAGTAAAGCATGCCGGAGTGCCCCATGGCTATACCATCATCGATGGCAATGGTGTTAAACTCGGCAGCAAAACAACCTTCGGCTTCAATGAGCTTTTTAATCTGCTGGCCGGCTTCGTGCAGGTGCACATGGCCCGGAACAAATTGAGAAAAAGAATTCACAACAGCGATGACAGGTTTGCTAAACTGGCTTTCCTGCATACCATTGGCGCGCCACAGGCTTCTGGCACCGGCCATGTTCCTCCCGGAGGTGGAGGTAAGACTTCTTAACGGATATGACATAACTTTTTGTTTTAAAAAAAGCTCCCCGATAATGACCGGAGAGCTTCATAAATTTTAATATTTATATAAGTGTCTCCGGTTATGGGGTATGGCCCACAAGTACGAGAATGGCAATAATGACATAAATCCTTCCGAAAACCCTTTTCATTTATTTCGTTATTTTGATGGGGTAAAAATAGAAACTATTTGAGAATACCAAACTTTTTTTTTATTTTTTTCTTACCCATCCCGGTTATTTATATATCCGCTTGATAAGAAATCGTATAACAAACTATTTATCAATAATTTATAAAATATATTACTTTTTCCTCAAAACTGTATGAATCTTCATTGAAAACACCATTAATAGTACCGCAATCGTTTGTTATACACAAGAGCAAATATGCCATTCATTTTTTTTATTTAATCAATACTTTTTTTTACATTTGTTTAATCAAAACAGAATTGAATTTTGAGGAAATACAACCGGTATGCAGCTCTTTCGTGACATCATTATATTAACCCCGTTTTATATAAGTTTCTTATGGGGATTGATATTCATCGTGAACACAGCCAGTGACAATAAGCCGCGTTACGCATTGGGTATCTTCATGTTAACAGCATCTATCGTATATTTTACACATGCCGCGTTTTTCAAACATTATTACGATTTTTATCTAAAGATTGATGGGCTGTACATGTTTGCCAGCCTCTCCGTTTATCCTTTGTATTTTATCTATATCAGTTTACTAACGCGTGACAAGGATTTTAAGAGCCATTATCTCTGGCATTTGGCCCCGGCGGTCATTCTTGCTGTTCTGTTTGAGGTACTGAGTGCTTTTGCCACACCGGAAGCAAGAGATATATACCTGAAGGATGTACTCATCCAAAATACTTTTCCTTCCGGCGGATCACCTTTAATTGTGTCGCTATTGGCCTCTGTATTCTTTTTCAGCCGCGTTGTATTCGGGCTACAAGCCATAGCTTATCTGGTATTAGGCATCTATTTTATTAAGAAATACAACGAACGTATAGCTAATTTTTACGCTGACCTTTCGGATAAAAAAATTGTGTGGCTCGAATTATTAAATATCACCCTTATCGTCGCTGCCGTTTCCAGTTTTTTACTAAATATCTTTGGACGACATTTCTTTGAGGAAGAGAATTTGCTGTATATCCCCTCCGTTATTTTCAGTATCTTGTTATTCATCATCGGGCTGCTGGGCAATAAGCAAAAGCAGACTATTGTCGAAGTACAGGAGGATGAAATTTCTGATATTGACCTTTATGGGAAGCCGGAAAATCAAAATCTACTGAAAGAAAAGTTAGTGGCTTTCATGGAAAAAGAAAAACCCTTCCTTAACCCCAATTTGCGGATTACAGATTTAAGCCCCAAACTTTTCACCAACAGAACCTACCTTTCCTATCTGATAAATACTGAATTCAAGATGAGCTTCAGCGATTTTGTAAACCGTTACAGGATTCAACACGCGAAGACGCTTATGGATAAAGACATAGAATCTAACTACTCGTTAAATTATTTTTCCGAACAGTCGGGCTTTGGTTCGGTAAGTTCTTTTATCAGGGCATTTAAACAGGTGGAAGGCGTAACAGCCGGAGCCTATCATAAACAGGCCAAAATGGCATCGTAAGCCTACCGGTAATCACACCCGTTTCTTTTTTCTCCTGTCTTTTCATACCAAATACCTGCCAATGAATGATGAATTTTACCATATGACAGGTGTTTGTACGATATGATAACAATAACATGAATAGGGTACTCTATCTTTGTTATTTGTTACAAGATAAGGCTGAAATTACAATAACAGAATTTTTTAATTAAAACAAAGCAGTTATGAAAAACAAAACTTTACTTTTTTCGGTACTAATGACAATCCTTCCCGTATTTATGATGGCTCAATCAGGGCTTAAAGTAAGTAATTCATGGTACGAAGTCGGACAAGGAGGATTTACCGCAACGGATAGTTATTACCAGCACATAGCCATAGATGGTACCATTCCTTATGTTGCTTTCACAGATCCTGACCATGACAAAAAAGTAACCATCATGAAATATTCCGGTGGCACCTGGCAGGTTGTAGGAACGGCAGGGTTTACAGAAGGCCCTGTCTCGAATCTGGATTTCAAAATTGAAAACGGCCAGTTTTTTCTTGCCTATGCCGCCAATAATAAAATAACCGTTATGAACCTGATGGGAGGCCAATGGCAGAATGTAGGATCACCTCATTTTGCCTCCTCTGAAATCGTGAGCCTGGCTGTGGCAGCCGGAATACCGTATGTAGCTTTCCAGGACAGGGACAACGGGTATAAGATTACGGTAGAATCTTTTTCTGGTACCAAATGGGAAGTTGTAGGCAAGCCGGGATTCTCAACATGCTCCTTACCTAATGTAATTGATATTGCTGTATTCGATGACATTTATGTCGTGTATCGCGATGCTGACGATTACTATACCAGAGCAACAGCCATGGTTTTTCATAACAATACCTGGAGTGTGTTAGGCTCTCCTGACTTTTCGGGAGGAACACTTGATGGATATGATTTTTTAACGACCATAAATAATACACCATACGTTGTGGGCTGGGACAAAGAGGCGAAAGCAACAGTTTATAAATATAACAGTACTGACTGGGAAACTGTCGGAAATCCAGGAATTTCTGATGGCCAGGCAGTCTACACCAGTATTACATCCGCTGCCGATGGCACACTTTACATTGCCTATCTTGATGACAACGACAATAAAGTTCATGTTAAGACATTGTCAAACAACAAATGGGAAAGTGTAGGCGGAGTTGTCTCAAAATCGAAAGCTAATTTGATAGACATTACCACTGACAACAACGGAAAGCCTTATGTCGTCTATCAGGATAACTGGTATTCGCGTAAAACAACGGTTATGGCTTATGGCAGCACAGCCGCTGTAAACAATATTAATACAGCATCTCCATTTACCGTTTCACCCAATCCGACTACCGGGAAAATTCAAATCCATGTCGATGGCTCAAACCAGCCTACAAAAATAGAAGTGCTGAACACATTAGGCCAGGTGGTTATACAACAAGAAAGGGCTACAAAACCTTTGGATTTATCTTCCCTCAACAACGGGCTATATTTTATCCGCATAACGGACAAGGGACACCAGCTTGTAAAAAAGATATTACTGAAAAAAAATTATTAACCTAAAACAAAGCATCATGAAAACTATTTCCTTTCAACAAACCACAAAACGCAGTTCCCGAATAAAATTTTCCGGTATTTTCGGAATTTTATTGCTTTCATTCTTGTTAGCCATTCCTTCCGTACAGGCGCAAAAGCCCTCCGATTCGCTTATTATGGCAACGGACGGCGAAGTAAACGCTTCTGTCGTCGATGGAAACTTCCTGTACCTTGCCGGAGGTTTTAACTATATCGGCAAAAAAATCGGCCCGGTGGCATTTTTTCTGAACGGCTCATCCAGTCCGGCCAAAGGAATGCCCATTTTTGGTAACCTCAGTCCCTATTGGGGGGGGCATGATAGAATTGGTACTGTTCTTCCCGATGGAGCAGGCGGTTGGTTTATGGCCGGATACTTTTACAGGGTTAACGGCAACAGCAAAACCCACAACATGCTTGTTCATGTTTTGCCTGACCACACCATCGACAACAGCTGGGACTTAAAATGGGAACCGGGAGGCAATATTAACGTTCTCAAAAGAGAGAATAATTACTTGTACATCGGTGGAACCATGTCTATAAAAGATGCTTCGGGCAATATGCACGCGTACGTATGCCGAGTTGACATGCAAACCAAACAGGTTGACCCCGTGTGGAACCCGCAATTTACCGGTGCCAGTAAAATTGAAAAAATTGAAATTGGCCATGATAAGGTTTTCCTTTCGGGATGGGTTGGTGCAATGGACGGCTATACCCAGGATGCGTTGGCAGTGGTGGATAAAGTTCAGGGGAAACGTATTCCTTTTCCCACCACAAGTGATGTAAATACCATGAAACTCATGGGCGATACCCTCCTGATTGGACAATCTAACATGTACTGGTCAAAATATCCGGATGGATTTGGATATATCGCCAAAGGCATTGCCCTGCTTAACAAGCAAACCGACATCCCCATCCATCCTACCGTTGAAGCAAAACTATACACAGCTATCCCTGACGGAAGTACAGGTTGGTATGTGGCAGGCCAGTATGGAAAAGATGGCGTTTATCATCTCGATAAAGATATGCAAAACATAGCAACCTTTAAACAAGAAAATCTTACCTCTTTTTTTACTCCCAGCCGGTTGCTGCTGGCAGGTAATAAACTATATGTGTACGGCTATGACCGGCAAAAACCCATAGTGATTGACGGCAAGACCTATCAATTCCTCTACCGGTTGGATGCCACCACGGGAAAATTGGATACCACCTTTCACCCGGGGCTTGATGCTGATGCCAGATCAATGGCAGTAAAAGGAGACACCCTTTTTATCGGAGGTGCCTTTGATACGGTAGCCGGTGAGTTTCGCCCCGGCCTGGCGGCCCTGAATGCCACCACCGGTGCTTTACTGCCCTGGAAACCCGAAATCAATTTTGATAATTTCAATGCGGGTTATACTGGGCCAGAAAGGGTTATTACCAGTTTGTTGCTGAGAAACGACACGCTTTATGTTGCCGGAAAATTTCAGGTACCTGCTCCGCAGTTCACCAAAGGGGGAACCGGAATTTACGGCCTCGTGCGCTACAACATGCAAACCGGAGACCTCGACACCACATTTCATATCCACACCTCTTATTATGATAATCCCCTCTTTACCGACATGGCTTTTGACGGAAACAAGATGTACCTTACGGGTTTTTTTAATCTAAACCTTGGAACCGTGCATGTTATTAATGCCGGGTTGCTATACTTGTCAACACAAGTGTTACATCCCGTTAATAGCGCGTTAAGTTTCTCCCAATCAGGCAACTTTGACACACCACAGGTAACCGTTAACCATGACATTGTCTATTTTTGGAATATGGGGGCAACCAACACTGTTACCGGCGAATCACGTCCCAATTTTGTCAGCCTGAATACCTCCGACAACAACTTTACCACATGGAACCCCCAACCAAACAATCAAGTGGATGCCTTTGCCGAAAACAATGGGGAAATGCTGCTTTCCGGAGATTTTTATTTCCTAAAACATTATCAGAATAATTTTGGCGGCATCAATACCAGCACATTGGAGTACATCAAACTTCCCAATTTGTACACCATTTACGACATGGCCGTTTCCGACAAATATATTTTCCTTGGCGGAGACTTTACCTATTATAAAGACAGTGTAGTCAACGGGCTTTGCCGGCTGAAAAGAAATGATTTGAGCTTTACCAGCTTTCATCACGGCATTATGAACAACAATTCCAGAGCTGCTGTCGGTAGCCTTTCCCTCGGTACAAACGGATTGTACGTGGTAGGATATTATTCAGGCATGTTTAACCTGGTAAATGGCGCTCCCCGACAAAATATTTGCCTGCTTGACCCTGAAACTGCCCATCTAAAAGCCTGGAACCCGCCCCCGTTTAACGGGAAAGTATATCGTGTTTTCAGCTTCGGCGATGATGCAGTTATGGCAGGCGAATTCAGCCTGATGCCTGCCTGGCAACGGACCGGACTGGCCAAACTTGATTTAACAACCGATAGCTTAACAAGCTGGAACCCGATACTTTCAGGCTCCTACCCGCACGTTTACAGTCTCCTGGTTTCAGGCGATACTGTTTACCTTGGCGGAAAAGGAATTTATAAAATTAATGGTAAAGAGGCGAATGAATTGTCCGCTGTCAGTGCTTCATCAGGAACCCTGCTTACCGGTTTTATCCCGGTAAAGATTCAGGGAAGCTGGGGGGATAACGTGGTAAATGTACTTGCCAAACAAGGGAAATATCTCTACGCAGCCGGCGATTTTAAAAAGGTGAACGATACAAGCCGCAATTGTATCGTAAAATTAAATGCAGCCACCGGTAAAGTACAAAACTGGAATCCCAAATTAGATGCCGGATGGAACCCGGTTCAGGCAATCCTGCCGGCCGGCAACGATATCTATATCGGTGGTAAATCGTTACAAATTGAAAATGATACCCGTGAAGGTGTTATGATTAAGGTAAAAAGCACTACGGGCACATTAGAAAAGTTATACCGGGCTATTTCCTCGGGTTCCACCATTCGTTCACTGGCCATCAACGACAGCGGTACCCTTGCCGCTGCCGTGAACCTATCAAAGGGGCTGTATCTTCTGGATAAAACACGGGATTCGTTAATTCCCGTTAAAAACCAGCCCGAATTTAATGACGGCCTCTCTAAAATTTCTTCGAGAGGAAACATCTTTTTATCTGCCGGTAATGGAATGAAAGAATTTGGCTCATACACCGATAAACCCGGTTTTATGGTTTACAATCCTGACAAAGACACGGTAATTACCTCCTTTAGCACACCGGTCATGCAGGGCAACATCAACACTTTTGCCGCCAATAACCACCTTCTGGTTTTTGCCGGAAGTTTTGCCGGGATGAATACGCAGATAACCAACAGCAACATTGCATTTATGCAAATGCCTGAGTTAGTGATAAAGCCCACCGTTACCAGGTGGAGCCCGCACAAAGCCAATACAACGGATTTGTTTGCCGTTACCGTTTACGGAAGCGGTTTCTCAGCCAGCTCACAGGTAATATTGAGCCTGAATTCCAAAAGCAACCTTGCCGACAGCTTATCGGTAACCGACAACCGCATAATTGCCTGGTTTAACGGTACAAATTTTACTCCCGGCAACTGGGATTTGCAGGTGAAAGTCAACGACAACCTGACACAGAATTTTGCAAAAGCCGTTAACATGGTCAAAGCAAAGACAGCCGATGTCTGGGTTGACTGGATAGGCCGAAACAGGATACTGGCCAACAAACCGGGAACTTATTATGTTCTTTTCGGAAACAAAGGCGACCAGGATGCTTACGGCGTTTACCTTTACGTGGCCACCGACGACGGCCAGACCGTGCAATTCCCCGACTATGTCAAGCCGCCAAAATCCAATCTGGTAAATTGGGATACCATTCCCCATTACGTGGAATCGGATTATTTTCTTGGCGAACCTTTTAAAGGGCGTATTTACACGGTTTTTCTCCCCTACCTTCCCAAAGGGTACGAAGGTTCGTTTAAGCTTACCATTGCCTCCAAAAGTGCTAACCATCATTTACGGGTGGCTATTTCAAAGCCTATCTTCAAAAATTTCAGCGAGCTGACTGATAACGGGACAAAATCGGCAAACGGATTGGGATACAGCTTTGCCAGTTGTGTGTATTCCGTTGTCGGATTGTTTGCCAATCTTACACCGGGGATTGAATGTATAAAAGCAGCTCTTGACAATACGATTGTCGCTGCAATAGACAAACATGAGCATAACGAATCGATTCAGGCGGAAGATGTGGCCTATGCCATTGGTATGACTGCGCTGGGATGTATTCCCGGTGAAGCAGTACTTTCCACTGGATGGAAGATTGCCAAAGGAATGGCAAGTATGTATTCAGCGGGTTCAGACGCCGGTGGAACGGTTTCTGCATGTGGGGGATTCCTTGATAGTCTAAAAAAGCTGTACCCGGATGTGTTAGCCGTTGGCTCACTGGATCCCAACGGGAAATTTGGCCCGCAAGGCACCAACGCTTCGCCTTATGTCCGCTCTGATAAGCCTTACAGCTACATGGTTTCCTTTGAAAACGACTCTACCGCCACTGCTCCGGCACAACGGGTGATTATTACCGACACGCTGGACAAATCGGTCTTTGATCTTTCCACCTTCAAGGCTGTCGGATTTGGTTTTGGAGATACGACCTATCAGTTTAAAAAATCGGATGGCGATACCGTTAATATAGACCTTCGACCTGATAAACAAGCGATTGTACAGGTTTATTACCAGCTGGACAAAAACTCCGGTATCCTGACCTGGACTTTCCAAACGCTGGATCCCAACACCTACCAGCCTGTGGAAGGTGTGTATGACGGGTTCCTGCCACCCGACAAGAAGTCGCCCGAAGGCGAAGGAAACATTTTATACTCCATTTCACCACTGGCCGGGCTGACCGAAGGGACAGAAATCAAAAACTCAGCCAACATTGTTTTCGACTGGAACAATGCCATCCCCACGGACACTTGGAAAAACGTTACAGACAACATCGCGCCGGAAAGTGCCGTAGAGGCTTTACCGGAATATGAAGTGGACAAAGATTTCACCGTAAAATGGAACGGCAGCGATGCAGGAAGTGGCATCTTTTCCTATACGGTTTTCGTTTCCGAAAACGACAGTGCCTATTACCCATGGATTACCGACACGCACGATACTTCGGCTGTCTTTAGCGGCGATGCCGGCGTTACCTATAAATTCTACACGGTAGCTTCCGACAGTGCCGGCAACAAAGAGGCAGCACCCGGAAGTTACGACGCCAAGACCAGGGTGAGCGGCACGGGCATCGACAAATTCGGAGAAGGCGACAAAATGCAGTTCCGTCTTTTCCCCAACCCGGCCAAAGACCAGCTTTCGGTGAATTTCTATCTGCCCGAAAGCAGCGAAATCCGTCTTGACGTCATCAGCCTGTGCGGACGCCCGGTAATAAAGCCTGTGAAAACACAGGGAATGCGTGGAACAAACAAAACGGTTCTGGACATTTCCAGGCTGCCCGCAGGCTACTACTTTGTTCGCATTCTGACGAAGTACGGCGTACAGACGCGGAAAGTGGTGGTGCAATAAACAACAGCCCCACTGTCTGGCACAAATGCCAGTACTTTCCTGATAATACAAACAACCCCGCCCTCGTTTAAAACGAAAGCGGGGTTGTTTGTGTTTTATCAATATTCTGCAACCGTGTTCCAAACACTGGGATAAAAACATCCGCGTTGCAAACGCGGATGAGGGAAGAACTTATCAAATAATTACTTTTACTGAAGTATTATTCTAAACATAAAACACTTTTGTAAAAGTATTCCCTATTCGATGAAAAGAATCCCTGTATCCTATCCGAAATCCACCTGTGAACCTTTTACAAATTATAAAATTTCATCCATATCCTCCGATGAAAACCAATGAATTGCCTCCTCCAAAGTAGTTATACGGTAGTTGCAAAAACACCAACCTTTACTTCAAAAAATCCGGCTTACAGGCCGGATTTTTTACGATATGACCGTTTATTTTTACGATATGACACCCATGATGTGAATACAAGTTCCTATTTTCGTTTGTACAAATAACATTATCTTATATAAACTTTTTGTTTTTTTATTCCGGAATCAATGAAAATAAAAAATCTTATCTTTTATCTATTTCTTATTCTTATCCTCGCGGTATCCTGTAAGAAAGATAACAATCCGCCACAACCCGGCCCCACCCCACCAAAAAAAGCAGATCCGTACCTTAAGATTTCAATGACGGATATAAATTTTTCTCACAACAAGGATGCCCATTTGGTGGTCATTAACACCAACGTTAAGTGGAAAGCTACCTGTACAGCCAAGTGGTTGACATTTTCAGCCACGCAGGGCGACAGCACTACAGGAATAATCATAGCTGCTTCAAAAAACAAAGAATTTAAACGGGAAACAAAAGTTTCCGTTGTGGCAGGCACACTTTCAAAAGAAATAC
>WGCY01000052.1 GCA_015493525.1 Bacteroidales bacterium | reverse complement strand
GTTCCTTCATTAATCAAAACAGCTACATCGGTATGTTTCAGTTGGCCTTTGCTGGTGGAAAGTGCCACCGTTTTCGGCCTGTGCAGCCCTTTGGTAAAAACAATTATTTTTCCGGCAGGAAGAAACTCATCTGCCACACGGATGGCTGCATTAAGATAGCCGCCGGGGTTACCACGCAAATCGAGAATAAGTTTCTTCATTCCCTCTTTTTTCAGCTTTTTCACAGCTCTGTCAAACTCATCGTAAGTGGTGGCCGAAAACTTATTTAACTTAATGTATCCCAGTTGTTTGTTGACCATATAAGCAATATCAAGGCTGTACATGGGGATAATCCCCCTTGTAATGGTGAAATTGAGCAGTTTGGGGACACCACGCCGGTATATGGTAACCTTTACTTTGGTCCCCTTTTTCCCTTTCAGCTTATGCATGGCAATGTTGTTGGTAACATGCACACCAGCAATCAGGGTATCGTTCACTTTCACGATACGGTCGCCGGCCATAAGCCCGACTTTCTCGGATGGCCCTCCCGGAATGGGATTTATCACCATAATGGTATCTTTTTCTATACGAAAGCTAATTCCAATCCCCTCAAAACTTCCAAGTAAAGGGTCATTTATCTGATTAAATTCATCAGCCGTTATATAATCCGAATGGGGATCCAGATCGTTCATCATCCCTTTAAGCGCATCCGTTTCCAGGTGATCCTGGTTAACAGAATCAACATAGTTATTTTCAATATAATGGATAATCTCATCTACTTTGTTGTAAGCAGGCCTGTTTCCGGTCAGGAAAGAAATGGCTTTGTTCTGTGTTGCACTGCCCTGCAATAAAAACCCGATAATTATTCCCGAAATAAGAATAAGGGCAAAAACGATGGGCAGATATACCCGGTAATTTTTTTGACTTTTGGCCATAACAGATATTTTAGATGAATGTGCAAAGATAGAAATTGACAATCACGGGGCGACAGTGGTATCGTTTCTTTTAGGAAAATTTAAATATTGGATTTTTTCCTGATTCGCTGTACTGTTTTATCCTAACTTTGCATACGCATATTTTATTAAAATACGCTCTATGAAAAAGATATTTATTGCCGGATTGTTGTTGGTTTTTGCCCTTCCGGGAGCTTTTGCCCAAAAGGCAAACAAAGTGGTTGTTGATCCCGTGTTGCACCGCAAGGTACTGGTAGGGAACTGTACACGTAACGGACTGGAACACGGTATCTTCAGTCAATGGTTTAACAAAGAATATAAAGATTACCATCCCGATAAAACAGCCATTCATGCTATTGAAAAGAAAGTGAAGAATACATCCGTTACCATTGTTTTTGGCAGCTGGTGCGGCGACAGCAAAATGCAGGTCGGCAGGTTTTATAAAATAATGGATGAAGCCGGTTTTGACAGCAGCCAAATCAAAGCAATAGCTGTCTTACGCTCCCTGAAAGCCGGTGAAGTTGACATTTCAGGGTTACACATCCGGCGGATTCCGACTTTTATTATTTATTACAAAGGGAAAGAAGCCGGGCGCATTGTGGAGTCTCCACGGGTAAGCCTTGAAGCAGATCTGGTGTCTATTATTAAAAAGGTAAAATAGTGATAACATTTTCAACCATAAATGAGGTTACCGAATATCTCAATCAACAGAAAGCCGCAGGAAAAAGTATAGGTTTCGTGCCCACCATGGGTGCATTGCATAAAGGGCACCTGGAACTTATGCAACGGGCAAAGAAGGAAAATGACCTGCTGGTAGTAAGTATTTTTGTGAACCCGGTACAGTTTAACAATGCCGATGATTTAAAAAAATATCCGCGTACACCCGACGAAGATAACCGGAAACTGGAGAGGGTGCATTGTGATGTACTCTTTGCACCGGATGCAGGGGAGATGTATCCCGAAAAAGTAACCAAACAATACGATTTTGGCCAATTGGACAAAGTAATGGAAGGTGCATTTCGTCCCGGACATTTCAACGGTGTGGCCATTGTGGTAAAGAAACTTTTCGATATTATCAGTCCGGACCGTGCCTATTTTGGCGAAAAAGATTTTCAGCAACTGGCCATTATAAAAAAGCTGGTGGCGATGGAAAAAATCCCCGTGGATATTGTTCCCTGCCCCATTGTTCGCGAGCCGGACGGTCTGGCCATGAGTTCGCGCAACCGGCTGCTTACCGCGGAAGAGCGCAAAATTGCCCCTTTTATTTATAAAACATTAAAGGAAGCCAAACTTCGGCGTAACCATATTTGTGCCAACCCGTTGCGCCA
This sequence comes from Bacteroidales bacterium, assembly GCA_015493525.1. Classification (GTDB taxonomy): domain Bacteria; phylum Bacteroidota; class Bacteroidia; order Bacteroidales; family F082; genus Sulfidibacterium. Next base: position 10,155 of record WGCY01000052.1, on the reverse strand, counting down.
AATGATCATCAATATTTTTGAAGGCAACAAACAATTCCGCCTGGAGTATTTTGACATTGTCAATGACGAAACGTTACAACCCATCAACGGATGGAACAACAAGGTGGGGACGGTGGCCTGTGTAGCCGTTTGGCTGGGCAACGTGCGGCTTATCGACAACATTAGGATTATTTAATACTTTTGCAAAAAAAATTGTGGCATAATCACCAGCGAAGATGACAATAGAAGTCCTGAAATCAAAAATTCACCGCGCTACCGTAACGGAAGCAAACCTGGATTATATCGGCAGCATTACCATTGACGAAGATTTAATGGACGCTGCCAACCTGATTGAAAATGAGAAGGTGAGTATTTATGATATTACCAATGGCAGCCGGTTAGATACTTATGTTATCAAGGGAAAACGCCAATCGGGGGTCATTTGCCTGAATGGTGCCGCTGCACGTAAAGTGTCAGTCAACGATTTGGTAATTATTGTTTCTTATGCCGCCATGGATTTTGAAAAGGCCAAAAGCTTTCAGCCACACATTATTTTCCCCGATAAAAATAACTTGTTAAAATAATCCTGTAAAGTGCAGCGTAAACAGACAATTTCTGTTTTAAAATATCTTCTTTTTCTATTTTTCGGATTGATTCTTCTATGGCTTAGTTTCCGAAAACTGGACATGAATGAAATTTGGCACGAAATAAGAAAAGCACACTATTTCTGGCTCTTTTTTTCATTGTTCCTGGTTTTAATTTCTCATGTTTTCAGGGCCGCCCGATGGAACCTGCTTATTGGCGGACTGAACTATAAAACCAGGCTCACCACTACTTTTTACGCCATTATGATTGGTTACCTTACCAATACAGCCGTTCCGCGTATGGGCGAACTTGTCCGGTGCGGCGTATTGTCTAAGAAAGAAAACATTCCTTTTAACGCCCTGTTTGGGACGGTTATTATTGAACGTATTTTTGACCTCATCGTTTTGGCAATGCTGATATTTTCCGTTATTGTCTTTCAAATCAGGCTATTAAAAGACTTCCTACACGATTTTCTGAGGCCTTTTTTCAAAGCGGTCTTTGTCAACATTTGGGATATCAGCCTGTTTATCCTGCTTCTGTTGTTTCTCCTTATGGGGAGTTTTGTTTTGCTGAAACGAAACAAACATCGATTTGATAAGCACCCGTTTTATTTGAAAGTCCGGACATTCTTTAAAGGAATGGTGGAAGGTGTAAAAACGGTCAAAACCATGAACGACAAGTGGCTGTTCATTATTTATACCTTTTTTATATGGCTGTTTTATGCTTTAATGGTTTATGTTCCCTTAATGATGTTTCCCGAAACCGCCAGGCTCAGTTTTGTGGATGGCATCACCCTGCTGGCCATTGGGAGCCTGGGCATTGTGGCCCCTGTTCCGGGGGGCATTGGGGCTTATCATTTTATCGTGAAAACCGTATTGACCAGCCTCTACAATGTGAGTGCAGACGTGGCCATTTCGTTTGCCACCATAACCCATGCCGGACAGACACTGCTCAATATAACGGCAGGCGGCCTTGGCTATCTTATTATCCTTCTGACCAAAAACCAAAAACCCAGCAATGAAAAACTTTGACATTATCCAAAAGAAAATCATGCAGCCGGAATCTTTGTCAGCCACCCTGTCGTTGTGGCGTTTCCAACAAAAGAAAATTGTTTTTACCAACGGTTGCTTTGATTTGCTACACCTGGGGCATATCGACTACCTGAGCAAAGCCAAAGATTGCGGCGATATTTTGATGGTAGGCGTAAACACCGATCATTCGGTGAAAATGCTGGGCAAAGGGAACAACCGTCCCATCACCGACCAAAACGCCCGGGCCACCATTATTGCTGCACTCCATTTTGTGGATGCTGTCATCCTGTTCGATGAAGAAACACCTTACGAACTGATAAAAACAGTACAGCCCGATGTGCTGGTCAAAGGAAGCGACTACCTGCCCGAAGATATTGTTGGCTATGATATCGTCAGGAAAAAGGGCGGGACAATAATGACCATTGATTTCCTTCAGGGCTACTCCACAACAAAAATTGTGAATAAAATAAACGAAAAAAAGTAAATTATTATCTTTTTGATTATTAGTGTTTTAATAGTTATGTGTTAAAATGAGTTAAAAAAATACTTGACAAATTATTTTTTTGTTGTATCTTTGCAAGCGAATACTTACTTATACTTTTAATAAGTAAACAAAAAAAGGGTGAAAATGAGAGAAACAAAAGAAAGCAGAAAGATTTAAAATCAAAAAAATTTTTAAAAAGAAACAAAGCAAATACTCGCTTTCCAAAAAGGACAAAAAATGAAAACGACAACAAAAAGGGCACCGGGAAGCATAAGGAGAAAACAAATTAAAAGGGCTACACTGGAGATAATATCTGTAGAAGGTCTGAAAAGGCTTTCCACAAAAAATCTGGCCCAGCATGTAAATTTGAGCGAAGGAACAATTTTTCGCCATTTTCATTCCAAGGAAGATATCCTTCTTTCTATTATGGAGGATGTGCGCAAAGAGTTGAACCAGCCTTTGCATGAAATTGCCATGAAAACTGCTGCCCCGGAGGTCCGCCTGAAAGAATTTATGTGTTTTCACCTGGATTACCTCAAAAGAAACAACGGGGTAACCATCCTGTTGTTTACAGATGCTGCCTACCAAAACAGTGCCCCCATGTTGAAAGAACTGCATGATTTGTTCCGGCAGGTTAAACAGGATTTTGAAATCATAATCAGGGATGGAATTGCCACCGGGGTATGGCAGCAGGGGTTTGCACTGGATGCCATTTCATTTTTGTACCTCGGCATTCCCATCACCATGAGTATTGAAATGAAATTGATTCCCGAGCTTTTTGCCGAACATGATTTTTGTCCGCAAATGCTCAGATTGGTATACCGATTGTTGGGGACAACAAAACAGAAAGTTTCGTAAAATTAAAATAGAAATTTATCAAAATTTAATATCATGAAAAATATCAAGCAAACAATCTTCAAAGAAGCGGTCAACCAGATCATTTCCAATAAAATGTTACGTGGTATGGCCGTTAAACAACTGGATAAATATTTGTACACCAGTTTAATGAGTATGGGACGCGCGCAATTGGAACAAGAAAAACTTGACCAATATGCTTTTATGTCCTCCATTGTAAAACAGGCCAGAAAAAATCTGGACAAAGGGTACATCAAACCCGATGTGATGAAAAAAATGGCCCATGTTTTTGTGGGTGACAATTATTCACCCGACCGTCACCAAAAAATAAACCCCATTAAAGAGGCTTATAAGGAAAAATATGGTGATTACCCGCCACAGTTTATCACCCTTTCTCCGGGTAAAGGCTGTAACCTCCATTGTGTCGGTTGTTATGCATCTTGCGATGCAGCGGTTGCTGAAAAACTGGATTTCGAAACCACACGGCGTATTGTACGTGAAGCCCGCGACATTTTCGGCAGCCATTTTATGGTCATCAGCGGAGGGGAACCGTTTATGTACAAATCCGATGGAAAAACCATTCTCGACATATTTGAAGAATTCAACGACATGTTTTTCCTCGTTTACACCAACGGCACATTAATTACCGAAGGGTTGGCCAACAAACTGGCCAAACTGGGCAATGTAACTCCGGCCATTTCAGTAGAAGGCTGGGAAGAACAAACCGATGAACGGCGCGGCAAGGGTGTTTATCACCGTATCATGAAAGCCATGGCCAATTTGCGGAATGCGGGTATTCCTTTCGGGATTTCACTGACAGCCACAAGCCACAACGCCGAAATACTGTTACAGGATGACTTTTACGAACATTTCTTTAACGAACTGGGCGTAACCTATATGTGGCAGTTCCAATTAATGCCTATTGGACGGGGCAAAGATGTAACCGATTTGATGATTACCCCCGAACAACGCGTGAAACTTTACAAACAGTGGAGCCACCTGGTAGAAGAAAAAAATTTCCCCATTGCCGATTTCTGGAACTCCGCTTCCCTTTCCAGCGGATGCATTGCTTATGGAAGATGGAACGGCTACTTCTACATTGACTGGAACGGCAACATGATGCCCTGCGTATTTGTTCCTTACTACGTGGACAATGTAAAAGACCTCTATGCCAACGGGAAAACGCTGGCCGATGGCCTACAGTCGAAAATGTTCAAAAATGGCAGGAAATGGCAAAAAGAGTATGGATTTGAAAATCCCGATAACCGTGGCAATGTTTTAATGCCCTGTTCCATCCGCGACCATTACAAAAACTTCAAAGAAAATATTCTGACACCCGATGCCAAAGGCGAAGACGAAGAAGCCGAAGCCGTATTGCACGATGCCGAATATGAAAAAATGCTTGAGGAATTCGATGATGAGTTGCAGAGACTGACAGAAAATATTTTTGAAGAAAAATATCTGAAGAAAGTACCGGAACCCCATGAAGCCTAAAAGTTTTAAAACGGTTGTTGTAAATAATGAAAAGCGCGTCAGGGAATTCCTCGATTTCCCCGACACGCTTTACCGGTCAAACAAATACCGGATCAGGCCGTTGGATGAAGAGATTGAAAAAGTGTTCAATCCGGATACCAACAAACTTTTCCGGCACGGCGAGGCCAGGCGATGGTTGTTGTTGGATGCAAAAGGGCATATCAGTGGCAGGATAGCTGCTTTTTATGACAAAAAAAGTGCCCTGAAAAACAAACAGCCTACCGGTGGCGTCGGCTTCTTCGATTGTATTAATGACCAAACTGCTGCCAACTTTCTTTTCGATACCGGCAAAGCGTGGCTGGAAAAGAAAGGCATGGAGGCCATGGACGGCCCTGTAAACTTTGGCGACAGGGATAATTTCTGGGGCTGCCTTGCCGATGGGTTCGATTTGGAACCTGTCTTTAACATGCCCTACAACTTTCCTTATTACAACAACTTGTTTGAAGGCTATGGTTTCAAAAACTATTTCAACCAATACACTTATCACATCGATGTACAAGGTGGTTCCCATTCTCCCGTCATAAGGGAAAAGGCCGCCCGTTTGCACCGCGACCCGGCTTATCATTTTGAGATTCTCAGCAAAAAAAATGCCTCGAGGATTGCCAATGATTTTATGGTTATTTTTAACAAAGCCTGGGCTCGTTTTCCCGGTGTAAGCCGCATACGCAAAGAGCAGGCAAGGGCCATTTTTAAAACATTGAAGCCCATCATGGACAGAAGGGCCGTCATTTTCGGTTATTACCATGATGAGCCGATTGCCTTTTATGTGATGGTTCCCGACCTGAACCAGATTATCCGGAAGTTTAATGGTAAAATGAACCTGCTGAACAAACTACGGCTCATGGCCGGCCTGAAGGTTTTGAAAAAATGCAACCGGCTTATCGGATTGATTTTTGGCGTGGTACCGGAGCATCAGGGAAAAGGGGTGGAATCTGCTATTGTGGCCCGCTTTGAAGAAGAAATTTTCAGCGGAAGGGTGAAATATACCGACCTGGAAATGAACTGGATAGGAGATTTTAATCCGGGCATGATGAAGCTCGTCGGCCAAATTGGCGGCGAAATACACAAAACACACATTACTTACCGCTATCTTTTCGACCGTAACAAAAAATTTGAGCGGGCTGCCAAAACTTCCTAAACAAAAAAACCAGCTATGAAACTCATAATGTATCATTTGGTGGAAGTAAAAACAAGCGCGGAAGAAAAAGAATTTCTGAAACTTCCTGCCTTGCTTTACGAAATGGAAGAAGACAACCGTTGGATTGGCCCCCTTTACAAAGACACAAAAAACTTTTTTAATCCCTCAAAAAACCAGTTATTAAAAAAGGGAGAATTCAACCGTTGGCTGCTCTATGATGTGAACAAGCACCTCATCGGAAGGATAGCTGCTTTTTATTGGAAAAAATGTCCGGAAGGAGAAGAGGTTACCACCGGTCATTTTGGCTTTTTTGAATGTACCGAAGACCGCAAAGGTGCTGAACATCTTTTTAAAGCAGCTTCCGGGTGGCTGGCAAACAAAGGGATAAAAGCCATGAACGGGCCTTTCCATTTGGGTGGGCCAGGTTTTTTCACGGGAAGCCTCACCCAGGGGTTCTACGAACCGGTTTTCGGCATGCCCTACAATTTTTCATTTTACAATGATTTGTTTATCGGGTACGGTTTCAAAACCATTTTAAAGTCCGGGACCTACAAAATTTCGCTGAAAGACTCCCCCAACTGGCAGTTTATCAGTAAAAAAGCAGAAAGTGCTTACCACGATATGAACTACCGTATTGAGACTTTTGAGCCGAAAAACTGTGAAAAGTTTTCAAAGGACTTTACCCACATTTACAACAAAGCCTGGGCCAATGTTCCGGGAATGGCTGGCATGACGCTTAAGCGTGCCATGGACCGTTGCCGTAGGATGCGGCCCATTTTGGTAAAAAGGGCCATTCTGTTTCTGTATTTTGAAGACAAGCCCGTCGCATTTTTTATTACTGTTCCCGATATTCATCAGGTTATAAAAAAGTTTAAAGGAAAATATAATCTTGTCGAACTGTTATGGTTATGGCTTTCGGTAAAAGTATTCAAAAGAATAACCACACTCAGCGGATTAATATACGGCATTGTTCCGGGTTATGAAAAACAAAACCCCGAAGCCGTTCTTCTCGATTCATTCAAAGAGCTGTTAAAAATGTATAACTATAAATTTGATGAATTGATATTGAACAGGATAGGCGATTTTGCCCCCGGAATGAAAAAGATTGCAGAACAATTGGGCGGCAAAGTTTATCATCAATATTTTACTTATCAACTTATGTTTGATAAGGTTGAAAAAAAGAAATGAACCTCCATTCTTTTTTTAAATAAGTTATGAAAAACACAAAAAGACAATAAAATGAAAGTTTTGCTTATCAGCCCGCAAGGCTCTAACATATATGCCAAAATGAAGGTGGGACTTCCCCCGTTGGGGTTGGCTTATCTTGCAGCAGTCATACGCGAAGACGGACATGATGTAAAAATAATAGACAGGGCCATTGAAAAAAAAGATTTTGTCCCGGAAGACTTCTCACCATTCGATGTGGTGGGTATTTCTGCCGACACCCCGCGTTATCCCGAAGCATTGGAAATTGCAGCGGTAGCAAAAGAAGCAGGCAAAATAGTCGTAATGGGCGGATACCATGTTACTTTTCTTGACAAAGAAGCCCTTGAAACCGGTGTAACAGACATCATTGTCAGGGGAGAAGCTGAAGAGATTATCGTGAACCTGCTTCGGGCTCTCGAAAACGGAGAGGACCTCCACAAGGTAAAAGGAATTTCGTTTGTGGAAAACGAAAAACTGGTTCGAACCGCTGTTGCCCTGCCCCCCAAAGACCTGGATGCCATGCCCTTTCCTGCCCGCGACCTGTTGCCTATGAGCAAATACACCAGCCAAATGGCCGGCTTGCCCGTAACAAACCTTATCACCAGCCGCGGTTGTCCGTTCAATTGTTATTTCTGTTCTTCTTCACGTTTTGGGGGCCTCAAATGGCGTTACCGATCGGCAAAGTCCATAGTGGATGAAATAGAAATTTTGTATCACGATTACGGCTACCGTGCTTTCGCTTTTATGGATGATAATTTTACACTGAGCAAAAGAAGGGTGATGGAGTTTGCCGATGAACTGGAAAAACGGCACATGAACGACATTATCTGGTGGTGTTTTTCACGGGTGGATATCCTCATCCGTAACGAAGATATGGTCAAAAGGATGGCTGAAGTAGGTGCCTTTCAGATTTTTCTCGGCCTGGAGAGCCACAGTGAAGACACACTGGACGATTATGGTAAAAATATAGGGAACAAAGAACAGGACCAGGCCATTGAACTGCTACATAAATATGGCATCAATATTCATGGCAGTTTTATTGTAGGCGATATTAACGAAACAAAGGAAATAGCCATGCAAACTGCCAAATGGGTGCAACAAGTCAACCCGCGCGTAACACAATTCTCTATTTTAACACCTTACCCCGGAACAGCTCTTTACCACGATGTGGAACGCGAAGGCCGCTTTCTGCACAAAAACTGGGAACTTTACGATGCACTGCACGCCACAGTGAAAACAGATGGAATGACACCCGACGAAATACAGAAAATGCTGATAAAAGATTATCGGATGGCCTACCTGAACAAATACAGGCTATTCCATCCGCGCAAACCATCTCCGGCAATGGCCCGGCGGCTGAAAAAACTGCGCGAAGCACAGGGGAAAATGATGAAAACAGTAAATCCGGTCAAATTTTTCTGGACATTCTGGGTGGAAATGCAACGGACAAAACCGAAAAAATTGATGGCCAAAATGGAAAAAGAGAGCAAAAAGAAACGCTCCCTGCATGTAACAGACAACGCCACAAGGGGCCTCGACCTTACCATTGGCGATGAAGAAACAAACCTGATAAATGGTATGTACATCGATGGAAATTCAATGAAAGAAAAAGCTGACAAGGAACTTCAGGTAAGCATAAAAAAATAATCCCGAAATCAAATAATTTCAGCAGAAATATCTGTTGACAAAAACATTTTTATTTTTACTTTTGCAAGCAATTACTTACTTATAAAAAATTAAAACTATGTTATACGCAATTATTTTCGTTATTATTTGGGCTGCATCATTCATATTTGCCATGCTGGGGCTTGGCGGTGGTATGGTTTACGTACCGGTATTGAATTGGGCCGGTTTCGACATGGTGCAGGTAGCCATTCCGTTGGGTTTACTGTTAAACGGACTAAACACCATGCTGGTACTCATCCCGTTTGCCCGTAAGAAACTGGTCGACTGGAAAGGCGGTGCTGTTATGGCCGTTACGGCACTGATAGCATCACCGTTGGGGGCTATGACCAGCGATAAAGTACCTGTGCAAACATTGAAAATCTTGTTTGCCATAATGGTAGTGGCAGCGGCCATTCGAATGATTTGGTCTTCCAGAAAAGCCGAACCGGAAAAATTGATGTCCATAGGCAAACGATCACTGCTTGGTTTCTTTGTCGGAGCTTTTGCCGGATTTGTCGGTGGGATGCTCGGACTGGGCGGTGGTTTTATTATTGCCCCCATTTTGATGATGATGGGATACAAAACAAAAGAGGCTGCTGCCACAACGGCTTTTGTGGTAACCTTCTCTTCCTTTTCGGGATACCTCGGCCATGTGGCACAGGGAAATATGAACTGGCCTTTGACCATTGTGGTCGTGATTGCCGTAATTATCGGTTCGCAATTGGGCGGACGGTATATGACGCAAAAAGCCAAATCGAAACAGGTAAAAGTAATTTATGCCATCGTACTGTTTATTATTGCCGGAAAAATGACTTACGGAGCTTTGACATACAAGCCGAAAGTAAAAAAAACAAAAGCAGTAAAAGACAACAAACAAACCTCGCTCCTGCTTCAAAAGGAAACGACGCCGGAGGCACAAAAGTGTTTTATTTTTAAACCAAATTCTTAAAAAAAGAAACATGAAAATAAACAGGCGAACCATTTTATTGGTATGGGCTTTTTTACTGGTACAAACCAGCTTTGCGGGCGGGCTTGGAAAACAAAAGCCCAAACCGCAGGATGCTGTGGTTTGGCACAGTTATGTGCAACTTTGGTCTAATACCGATTTTAACGGAAGTTATACCATGGCCCTCCGCAGGCTAAAATTATGGTTGGGTTCGGGGCCGGCTTTCTCCGAACACTGGTCATTCAAAGTACAGGCATTGTTCTCTTCACTGGGACATGAAAAATTCTTTTTGCAGGATGTCTTCGGGCAGTACCGCAACAAATCAGGGGTTTCCAGTATTCGTTTCGGGCAGTTTATTCCCAAATTCAGTTTGCAGCGTTTTCAGCCCGATTATCTGATCCCTTCAGTGGAAAGGGCTTCGGCCATCAATGCGATGATCCCCGATGGCACGCTGGGGGTACGCGATTTGGGGGTGCAGTACAACCTGAAAGCAGCCCAAAAACATCTGGAACTCAATTTTGGTGTTTTCAACGGCTATGGAATTAAACAATATCGGTTAAGCTATAGTGGTTACCTACTGGCCCATAACCTGAGTTACACCGTTGCCGGGAAAAACAGCCAATGGAAATTCGGTTATTCGGTCATGTACCGGAAAGCGGAAAAACTTCAACTGAAACACGTTTTGCCCGACTCGGTAGAATTTACAGGAAATGATTTCCGCTTCGACGTGTAC
>WGCY01000051.1 GCA_015493525.1 Bacteroidales bacterium | reverse complement strand
CCCTGGTTTTTTTATACTGTAGTTTGTTCAGCTCGGAAGCTGCTTTTGTGGTTTTTATAGCCCCGTAAATGTTGGGATTGTACAGGGGCAATGCAGCCTGCAGGCTTAAATTAAAATTGTGCGGCGCGCCGAATTGCACCTCCTTAAACAGTCCTTCGGGCCCGCCAAACGCCGACTGCGGCATGAGCTGGGTGGGCTGGTCTATAAAATATTTGTAATCGCCCGTAAATTTTACTTTGGGAATCAGGTTCGATTTGGCCTCTTTTTCCTTTTCCGTTCCCATTTCCATGTTGTTCCGGCTGATTTGCAAATTCCGGTTGTGTATTTGTGCCGAATCAATGCACTGCTTCAATGTCCACACCTGCGCATAGGCCGGAACAGCCAAAAAAGTGATTATCAAAAACGATAACACCATTTTGGGTGAAGGGATTTTCATTACTATCATTTTTAAATTTTTTCTGTTTTTCATTTTGTTTTAATCTTTTTGGTTCAGTCAATCTGTCATTCGAAATATTGGTAAAACCGGTTAAATTTTTTCTTTAAAATTTCTGTCTGTTGTTGTGCTGCTGTTATATCTTTTGCTGATATAAGGGAATGCATGTTCTCTTCAATGCCGTGAAAAAAGGCCTGCAACTGTTTGTACAAATCATTTTTGTACGATTTGTCCAGTAAAAGGGCCTTGCTGAGGTTAAAAACATCTTTTCCCAGTTGATGGTATGCAGAAAGATTATCGGAATGAAAGCCCTGAAGTTTTGAAACCACTACATTTACTTTTTGCATAGTTTGTTTCTTCAATTTCCATTTTTTTCCGTTGTTAAGCTGAAGTTTTGCCTGTTGCATGGCAGTCCGGTTCATGGCTCCGGGATTATTGAAATTTGTTTCAAACAAGGCAGAGGCAATCAGTTGCAGTTCTTTGTCATCATAAATCAGTTTGGGCATGACTTTAAACCTTTTAACAGCTCCCGGCATGAGGGTTTTTGCTTCCGAGGGGTTTTTCACATAGGCCACAACAGCTTTTACAAAAGCCTCTTTAGTCGGGTATGCCGGTTTGTAATGTTGTTGGACACGTACCATAGGCGGGGCAATCATTTGACTCCTTTTTGCCGGGTCGGGGGTTTCCAAATGGCAAATGAAGCATTTTTGTTTCATGAGACGATAACCTGCTGAATTATCGGCTGTTTCAGCCCGGGTTGTTTTGGCAACAACCGTTTTGGCTCCTGAATTTTTGTGTTTGTTATTGGTTTGCCCGGTGTTGCATCCGGCAAACAACAGGAGGGCAATTATAAGCGTTGATATTTTAATGTTTAACATGGTTATCCTTTTGATGCTACTGTTTCGGTTGCAGGGCTTTCTTGAAAAAATAAATAATGTGTTGTTTGCGTTCGTACAAAAAATTATCCGCCCCTGCCGGATGATCCCTGAAAAAGACGTCCTCAAGCAAAGGCTTGGCGACGTATGGGAACACGCACATACCCAGTAAATCAATAATAAGGTGTTCGGGCGGCATGGAAATCATTTTCTTTTGTGCTATGTTCTGCTCCGTCATACGGATAAATCCGGGTATGTTCAGTTTTATTTTCCGGCTAAACAATCCGATCCTTTCAGGATGGCTGTTGATTTCGTTAAAAATAAAATTGGGGATAAACGGATTTTTTTTCAGAATGGTAAGGTAATGATCCACAAAAGTTTCAATAAACACGTAAACATCGCCCTCTTCATGAATGCTTTGGTTGATAATTTCAAAGATATCCGCCAGGGCATTTTCAAAAATATGGTTGAACAACTTCTCCTTGCTGCGGAAATAGTAATGCAGCAGCGCTTTGTTAATGCCGGCTTCGTCGGCAATTTCCTGCATGCGGGCACCATCCAGCCCTTTTCGGATAAAAACCGTTCGGGCCGCTTCGAGAATCTGTTGTTCCGTGTTGTGCTTTGTTTTACCTTTATCCATATAGTTTAACCAAATGGTTTAAATGATTGGACAAAACTAAACCTTTTTAAACAACAAAAGCTGTTATTCTCAAATAATTTTTGAAAAAATTTTAATATTTCACTTTATTAAACTGATATTCAACACTATAAAAGTGTGAAAAAAATAAGCAGAAAAATGCATTCAGGGAGAAAGGCCAGGTTGCCAACTACATTAGTTTCTGTTGCAGTTTCCACCACCGGTCGGGCAACTCCTGGTTAAGAGCCTGCTGATAATCGGTGTAAGAGCACGGTGTGTAAGGATAATTAAGCTTTTTGTTGCCGGCTTTATTTTTCAATGGAATATCCATCCACCACCGGTCGGTTTTTTTACTTTTCACGAAAAAGAGTTCTTCATTGTAATCTTCGAGAAAAACCCTGAACCGAATGAAATCATCACTATTCTCGCGGGGAATATCATTTTGGCGGTTGGCATAACCATCGATAAAATACCATATCATTTGGGCCACCAGCTGCGCTGTTTGGTTTCGAATATCGTACTTTGGGTTAAACGCATAAAACCCGATACTGGTAAGTTTGTCGTTCATGCCCGCATAACGGCAGATCCGGCAGGCTTCTTCACCATTCAATCCGTTGGGGCCTGCATAATAATTTCCGGGGGCATCAGCCGCACGGATAGCTGAAATATCAAACGACACCAGTTCGGCACTACGAATCATTGGTTCGGTTTCTTCAATATTGGCCCGCACATTTCCCAAACGGTTGATTTCAAAATAAAGCTTTTTCATAAGTTGCAACGCATCGCGGTTGACAAAATAGCTTTGGTAACCAATGTTGGTATAATTAAACAGGAAGTTCGGTTGATGTAAAATGATACGGCTGAGATAGGAATGGGCATTCAACTCCTTTTCATCCTGGCCAAGGTCAAAAACAGAATCCACCGCAGCAATGTTCACCAAATGGCCCGTATTTTGGTAGGCAAGGTAGTTGGCATAAGTCAAATCCTGGCTTCCGCCAATGATAACGGGCAGGACACCTTGCCCGATAAGTGTGGAAACAACCTCTTTCACGGCAAAATAAGTATCTTCAACACTGTTGCCCTGCCTGATATTGCCCAAATCGGCAATTTTTATGTTGTTCCAGTGGGACAGCAAAGGATAAAGCTGTTCACGAACTTTATCGGGAGCTTCTGCACAGCCAGTATTCTTTAAAGACTTCCTGTCTTCTTTTACCCCAAAAACAGCCAACTGAACATTCTCAAGTTCAGGAAATTGCCCTGCCCCGGTAAACGTATCCATCAGGTTTCCAACATAAAAATTCTCGTTTTCTCTCGTGTAAGCAGAAAGGTCAATACTTATCGGTTCAAAATAGATTTCAATATCCATCATTTGTTCAAAATTACAAGGGACTAAAATAATCATTTATCCGGTGCAGGCAATAGCAGAAAGAATAAAACAGGCCATACCGTGCACCGGGAATAATTTTGTCTGCCGGAAAAACAAAAGCTACTCATATTCCGGGAAATCGGAGGCAAAGAAAGCATCACCTATATGGTCTATGGTTGTTTTGTCCTTTCTCATGATTATGGAAACCACATCGAACCGAACATCCATATCAAGGCCGGATAATTCGATATAAGCTTCCGCAGCGTGAATTAAACGCCGGGCTTTGGATGGTGTTACCGCCTCTTCGGGATCACCAAAATAGTCTGTACTCCGTGTTTTTACCTCCACAATGACCAACTCATTGCCCTCTTTGGCAATAATGTCCACCTCTTCTTTTTCGTGCCGCCAATTGGTTTCCAGGATAACAAAGCCTTTTGATTTCAAAAAATATACAGCCTGTTTCTCCCCTTCTTTACCGAGTTCGTTGTGTTGTGCCATGGTGATATTGAACAGATAGCCGGTTTTCAGTTGGGCCGGATGAATTCGCCTTTTACTTTACAGCAATGGTTTCTATCTCCACCAAAACACCGAGTGGCAATTCTTTTACGGCAAAAGCGGCACGGGCTGGCGGGTTTTCCGGATAGTACTTTCCATAAACAGCGTTCATGTTTGCAAAGTCGGCCATATTGCTTAACAGGCAGGTCGATTTGATGACATCCGAAAATTCGTAACCGGCCTCACGGAGGATAGCCCCGATATTTTTCATCACCTGTTCGGTCTGTTCCGTAATGCCCCCCTGCACCACTTTTCCGGTTTGCGGGTCAATCGCTACCTGTCCCGAAATAAACAACATGCCGTTGGCTTCCACAGCCTGGCTGTACGGGCCAATGGCAGCCGGGGCTTCTTTTGTTTGAATAATTTTTTTCATGATTTTTTATTATTTTTCTAAATTTCAAATTACAAAACGCCCCCACCTATAAATTTTTCAATATTCCGGGGTGTGATAGTTTCCATTTCAGAAATATTATATGCTTTCCGGAAAGTTAAGGAGATACGGCTGCGTTTTCCCGGATTTGCCTTAAACTCATAAGCCGAAAACCGGCCATCTTGTTCTTCAATAAAATCAATTTCCTGTTGCTGTGTAGTACGCCAGAAATAATAATTCCCATAAAAGCCGTTGTAATTTAAGTATTTTATCCTTTCGCTGATAATAAAATTTTCCCAAAGGGGGCCTTTGTCCGTTCGTAATTCAAACGGTTGGTAATTACCTATGAGTGCGTTCCTGATGCCGTTATCGTAAAAATAAACTTTCTTTCCTTTTTTTATCTCATTTCGTACGTTTCGGCTCAATGCATTTAAACGAAAAATAATAAATGCTTTTTCCAGTAAATCAAGGTATCGTTCTACGGTATCTTTGTCTGCACCAACCATCTGCCCCAACTCCTGAAATGAAACTTCACTACCAATTTGCAGTGCCAGTGCTTTCAATAATTTATCCAAAACAACCGGCTTCTTAATCTGCCCAAACGATAATATATCCTTATACAGGTAACTTCCTGCAAGATTTTTCAAAAGTGTTATTTCTTTTCCCGGTGTTGTAACAATTTCCGGATAATAACCATAAATCAGCCTTGCGGGAAGAAATCTTTTTTCATTCAAAAGGCCATGATGGTTTACCATTTCCTGAAAAGAAAGTGGGTACAGAAAATATTCCAGTTTACGACCGGTAAGCGGTTCGTTAATTTTATTGGCCAAATCAAGAGATGAAGAACCGGAAACATAAAGTCGGACATCTTTTATGTAATCAGAAATCAGTTTCAGTGTCAGGCCGATGTCCGGAATCAGTTGCGCTTCATCAATAACAACCGTTTTTGCCGTACCGAACAAATTTTTCAGGTGGGCTGAGGTAACCCCGCTCAACAGCTCCCGTGTATCCGG
This sequence comes from Bacteroidales bacterium, assembly GCA_015493525.1. Taxonomy (GTDB): domain Bacteria; phylum Bacteroidota; class Bacteroidia; order Bacteroidales; family F082; genus Sulfidibacterium. The sequence continues at coordinate 18,103 of WGCY01000051.1, read as the reverse complement.
TTCGTCACCGTTAAATATCAGTAAATCCTGTTCATTTGCACACAATTCATTGAGTAGTGTCGTTTTTCCAACCTGGCGCGCTCCCAACAGGATGATGGTTTTTTCAAGTGATAAATCATGAAGAATTTTCTGTTTTAAAATTCGTTTTATCATACTTTACGTTTCCGCAAATATAATCAATTTCGTTTTAAAACGCATAATAGTATAATAATATTCGTTTTAAAACCTGTTTCATTACGTTTTTCACACGGTTAATGGCACAACAGGCAAAAAAAATATTCGCGTCATCCCTGAAATTTTCCGCTGTATCTTTGCCAAAAATTCTGGTCATGCCCAACGAATTTATCAGTAACAAAATAACAATAGGGAACCTGCCCGTTGGCGGGCATCTGCCCATCCGGATACAAAGCATGACCAACACCCCCACAATGGATACCGAAGCTACGGTAAAACAGATTGTACGCCTGGCAGAAGCCGGCTGCGAAATGGTCCGTATCACGGCCGCGAACGTACGTGAAGCCGAAAACCTGAAAAGTATCCAATCGCAAATAAGAAAAAGGGGAATCGATATTCCGCTTATTGCCGATGTGCATTTCCAACCCAAGGCTGCTGAAATTGCCGCGAAAATTGTTGCCAAAGTGCGTATTAACCCCGGCAACTATTCGGGTTCGTTTCATAAAGCCAAAAAATATTCCGATGCCGCATACCATAATGAACTTGTCGAAACGGCAAATAACCTGAAACCGCTGTTGGCTATCTGCAAACAACACAATACGGCCATTCGCATTGGCATTAACCACGGCTCTCTTTCCGACCGTATTTTGTACCGTTATGGAAATACTGCTGCGGGAATGGTCGCCTCGGCCATGGAATTTATTTCCATATGCCAGGCCGGCCATTTCGGGAATTTGACCCTTTCGCTGAAAGCCAGCGATGTAAAAACGATGGTACAGGCCAACCGGTTGATGGTTTCAGAAATGCTTAAAAAAGGGTTTTATTTCCCATTGCACCTGGGTGTTACCGAAGCCGGTAACGGAACGGAAGGACGTATAAAATCAGCCATGGGCATCGGCACACTGTTGTCAGAAGGGATTGGGGACACCATTCGGGTTTCGCTTACCGAAAAACCGGAGAATGAGATACCCGTAGCCATAAAACTGGCCTCTTTTTATGGAAAAAGACAAAAGCAAAAGGAGAATATTGTTCTTTCGGAATATGCAGATATCCCAAAACACAAACGGAACGAAGTGGTCTTAATCAATCCCTCAAAACGCGTTTCAGGAACAAGCAAAATAGTACGGCTCTTCTATTCGGATATTCCCTTTGAGGAACTTATCCTGCGTGCAGCTGTAACTTTTAATATGGCTTATGAAAATGCTTCTCCCGATGGCTTGCTGATGGAGAATACTAGGAAAAGTAGCAAAAGAACCTACAAAGAAACAGCCCTGGCCATTTTACAGGCACGTGGTTTACGGTTCACTAAAACAGAATTTACGGCCTGTCCATCCTGTGGGCGTACGCATTTTAATATCGAAAAGACATTAGAAAAAATTCAACGGAAACTGGGAAACATCAAAGGGTTGAAAATAGCCGTTATGGGCTGTGTTGTCAATGGGCCAGGCGAAATGGCCGGTGTAGACTACGGCTTTGTCGGGGCCGGAAAAGGAAAGGTCAATTTATACAAAAAGGATAAGATTCTGTATAAAAATCTCTCTGAAGATGAAGCACTTGAGAAACTGGAAGAACTAATCTCGGGTTAATGATTTTGTTGTTCTTTTAAAAAAATGGTGGCTGTATCCTTAATACTTTGGGCTATGGGCATAAATTGCATTTGGGTCGCTTTAACAAATTTTTCATTGCTATAACGATAAATATTATTGGCCGTATGGGAGGTCTGTTTTGTAATTAACGGATTCTTTCCGGTCATCATGGAAGCTATTTTTGCCCCCCGCCAGGTCAACCCGCTCATAATTTTTCCGGCTTTGTATTTTGGAGCCTCCACATTCAACGAAGAAGCCATCAGTTCAAACAGTTTTTGGTAACTTACGTTTTCGCTGTTCAGGATAAACCGCTCTCCCGAGATATCACTTCCCATGAGCAATATCAAAGCTCTGGCAACATCCCGAACATCTACGTATCCGTTGATACCTCCGGTATAAACTTTCAGCCCGTCATACACTTTCTGAAACATTTTGCTGCTGCCTTTATTGAAATCTCCGGGGCCAAGGATAACGGAAGGATTGACAATGACCGATTTTAGACCTTCGGCCATTCCTCGCCATGCCTCACGCTCAGCCTCATATTTACTCAGGGAGTAAGCACTAACATACTGGCCGTTTTTCCATTCGCTTTTTTCGGTGGTTATCCCGTTAACGCGCGTATGCCCCAAGGCAGCAGTTGAGCTGACATAAACAAGTTTTTTAATTTTTTTTTCAAGGCAGGCATTTACCACATTAGCTGTTCCCTGAATATTGGTCTCCAATAATTTATTTTTGTCCTTGGGGTCAAAAGAAACCAGTGCAGCAGTTTGGAACACTTTGTCCACCCCCTCCAAAGCTGATAAAAGTGTATCCATCTCCAGAATATCACCCGTTACCCATTCTATTTTTGAAAGAAACTTTTCCGGTTCGGAAGTATAATACGAAAAAATCTTTCGGATTTGTGCAAGGGAGGAAGAGGTCCGTTTCAGGGCACGAATTTTTTCATTTTCATGCGCAAGCTGAAAAAGCAAATGTGTTCCAACAAGTCCCGTACCTCCTGTAACCAAAATCATGGGGCTAAAATAGCGTATTTTACCAACAGGAAAAAAACGGGACTTAAACCTTACCGAATAAATTTTCTAACCATTATTTGCCCATCCGTTTCTACACGAACCAAATAAAGGCCTTTCTCAAATCCGGCAGTGTTTATTGAAAACGACTGTTGCCTGGTACTTGCCTTGTAAATGGTCTTTCCGGTAAGATCTGAAATCCAGATAAACCTGGGACTGCTTGCAGGAAACCTGAATTTTAAATAAAGGGTGTTGCGAACAGGGACCGGCCCCATGCTGAACCAGGCGGGATTTTTTCGATCCCGGACATTGACATAAATGATGCTGTTTATTTTTTCAAGCGACCAATTGTGCGGGTCCACTGCGATGTTTTTTAGTTTTCCCGATAAAGAAAGAATATATTGGTTTGTATTTGCCGTTTGTTGTAAACGGATAAGTGTATCGTGCCCATCCTCAAATTGGAATTCATAATCCAGCCACATTTTGAAAAACCCGGGTTTATTGGCTGAGGTAGTTTGTGAAGTTGTCATACGGACCGTATTGGCAGAATCATACCACTGTACGGTATAGACAGGATAGCCTTCGCCATAATACCATTGGTTAAAATACCAGTCATAATTTTTTCCGGTAACCTCATTAACAACCTGGTTAAAGTCCCTGCCCGTTGCCACACTATCGGCATATATTTTTTGATAAGTCTTTAAGATTTTAAAAAACAGGGTATCATTATTGATTTCATGGCGTAACATATGGATAATGGCCGCTCCTTTGTTGTACGATAAACGGCCATTAAAAATACGCCATTCGTTTCCCATATATACCTGATCTTCGGGAACATAAACAGAACCGCCCAGCTGCGACAGGGCACTTTTCTGTGCTTTGGAGATAAAAGTTTGGGCACTGTTTTCACCGTTTAGATATTCGTTGGCCAGATAATCGGCATAAGTGGCGAAACCTTCATTTACCCATATATCGCTCCAGTCGGCACAGGTAACATGGTCGCCAAACCACATATGCCCCAATTCATGGGCTACAAGGTCAAAACCAAAATTTCCCAGCGTGGTCATGGTCTGATGCTCCATTCCGCCATGCAGTTCCGTCAGGCATTGACCATATTTTTCTTTCCGGAAAGGATAAGGGCCAAATAAATTTACATACAGGTTAATCAATTCACCCGTTTTTCTGATTTGGGCTTCATTTTCCCGGAGGTATTTGTCGGAATTATAGATAAAATTCTGCACCAATACCGAGTCTCCGACAGGATTGTCCGGATGGGCATAAAAGCTAAAATCCCTGTAATCGGCCACAGCATACGAAAGCAGATAGTAATCGATGGGGTAATACGTTTTCCATTCATAACGCTTTTTTCCGTTTTTCAGTTTCACAACACGTGTCAACAGCCCTTCCGAACCGGCCATATAATTACTGTCCACCGTGATAAAGACCCAGGCCGAATCGGCCTTGTCCTTCAAATCTTGTTTTACGGGAAACCATGTTTTGGCAGCAAAAGGTTCTGAGAGTGTCCAGGCAACCTGCTTTTGCCATGTTGCGTTATAAGCAGTAGAAACGCCGGAAAAAAAGCCACCTGTGGGAGACGTCCCGTGATAATAAATTTTCATGGAAAAAGAAGTTCCCCGGCCACGCACCGGCGAGATGGGAAAAAGGATATTGTCCGCATCTCTTACAGGAGGATTAATCTTAATTCCATTTAAAAATGCTGAGTCTATAGCCATTTCAGGGATTAACTCTACTGCAAAAGTATCCAGTTTGTCCACCAATGTGGAAGCACCGATGGTTACATTACCGAACACATAAGTTGTGGAAGGGTTTACCGAAATATCCAACCAGTAAAAATGCACATCATAATCAAACAAAAATTTACTTTGCCAGGAATACTCGGGGTTAAATGCCTGCTTTTTAAATATCTCCGGAACCTGTTGGCGTTGTGCCAATGCACGGTAGCCGACAAAAAAGATAATCAGGAAAAAAAGTTTTCGCAACATTTTGGCTTTTTTCTTTCAAAAGTAATAAAAATAGTCCGTATCTTTATCTTCAGCCGGACAGGCAGTTTTAATCCTTATTTTAGGAACAATTAAAAGATTATAAATGATTAAGTATCAATTAGATAATATTCATAAATTGACAACAGACCCGTTGTTTTATTTTCCCTGGATAAAGCAGGCCATTGCGTTGGAACATCACAAAACAGGGAATATTCTGTACCATTTTTGCAATGATCATTTTTTGCTGGAAATAAACCGTGAATATCTTCAACATGATTTTCTAACCGATATAATCACATTTCCTTTTTCCGGCAACCCTGATATCATTTCCGGTGAGATTTTCATCAGCATCGACCGGATAATGGAAAATGCCTCTTTGTATGAAACACCTTTTGAGAAAGAGTTTGCCCGTGTTCTCATTCATGGGGTTTTACATTTATTGGGTTATGACGACCACACCGATGGGGAGAAACGGGAGATGCGTGCCAAAGAGGATTATTATCTATCTTTGCTCCCGCAAAAACAGTAGAGTTTCACGTGGAACATCATGGAAATGTTTGAAAAATATGACGTAATTGTTGTGGGTGCGGGTCATGCCGGTGCCGAAGCAGCCGCTGTGTCAGCGCATCTCGGTTCAAAAACCCTGCTGATTACCATGAACCTGAATGCAATTGCCCAAATGTCATGCAATCCTGCCATGGGGGGCATTGCCAAAGGACAGATTATACGTGAAATAGATGCCCTCGGTGGGTTTTCGGGAATTGTTACCGACCAGTCGATGATACAATTTCGCATGCTGAACAAGTCCAAAGGACCGGCTATGTGGAGTCCGCGTGCACAAAGCGACCGAATGCTTTTTTCGGCCTCCTGGCGCAGGTTATTGGAAGGCGAATCTCAGTTGGATTTCTGGCAGGATACCGTAACCGAACTTTTGGTAAAGGGTGATTATGTGTTTGGTGTAAAAACAGCCATGGGTATTGAGATAAAATCGAAAACGGTAATTCTTACCAATGGCACTTTTCTGAACGGAAAAATTTACATCGGTACCAAGCAATTCCCCGGTGGCAGAATGGGCGATGCTGCCAGTTACGGTCTGAGCGATCAAATAAAAGCCCTCGGGTTTGAAACAAGCAAGTTGAAAACCGGAACGCCGGTACGATTAGATGGCCGCACCATTGATTTTTCAAAAATGGAAGAGCAGAAAGGGGATGAAAATCCGGGTAATTTTTCTTTCCTTAAAAAAACCCGGCTGGCAAAACAGCGTAGTTGCTGGATAACGTATACCTCTCCGGTCGTTCATGATGTATTGAAGCTGGGATTTGGTGATTCTCCCATGTTTGCAGGACGTATTCAGGGGGTGGGGCCACGATACTGCCCCTCCATAGAAGATAAGATCGAACGTTTTTCGGACAAAAACAGGCATCAACTGTTTGTTGAACCCGAAGGATGGAACACGGTGGAATATTACCTCAACGGGTTCTCCTCCTCCCTGCCGGATTACATTCAATTGAAGGCCCTTCGGAAAATTCCGGGGCTTGAAAACGCCAAGATTTTCCGGCCGGGCTATGCCATCGAATACGATTATTTCCAGCCCACACAACTTAAATACAGCCTGGAAACAAAGCGGATAAAAAATCTCTTTTTTGCCGGACAGATAAACGGGACCACCGGTTATGAAGAAGCGGATGCACAAGGACTAATGGCCGGAATCAATGCTCATCTGCTCATCAGGGAAGAAGAACCATTTGTACTCAAACGTTCCGAAGCCTATATTGGTGTTTTAATAGATGACCTGATTACAAAAGGAGTTGATGAACCCTACCGCATGTTCACTTCCCGTGCCGAACACCGGATACTGTTACGCCAGGACAACGCAGATAAACGGCTCACAGAAAAAGGTTACCGGCTTGGGCTCGCATCCAAAGAACGTTATGAGAAATACAAAGAAAAAGAGGCAAAAATCGAAACCGTCAGCCGGTTTGTTTTCAGCCAAAGTGTTAAACCGGACGAAGTAAACCCCGTTTTATTGAAAAACAACACCACCCCGATAAAACAAAAAGTAAAACTTGCAACCGTACTATTACGTCCACAGATAAGCCTGGAACAGCTTATCGGAGTGAATGCCAATTTCCAAAAACTGGTTTCGGAGAATGATTACAACAAGGAAATTCTGGAATCGGCTGAAATTCGAATCAAATATGAGGGCTACATCAGAAAAGAAAAAGAGATAGCCAACAAACTGGATAAATTTGAAAACATTATTCTGAAACAGGATTTTGATTATAACAGCCTCCAGTCTATCTCAACCGAGGCACGCGAAAAACTTACCAAAATAAAGCCCAAAACCATTGGCCAGGCTTCCAGAATCAGTGGAGTATCCCCCTCGGATATAAATGTTTTACTGGTTTTTCTGGGACGTTAAACAGAAATGTTTCACGTGAAACAATCAATATGAAAAAAGCAACCATTTGTCCGATTTGTCAATCAAAAAATATTCATAAAAGCTTTGATGCCAAAGACCATTTTCTTTCACAGGAAGAATTTGCCATTGGGCAATGTGAAGATTGCGGGACACTATTTACCAATCCCCGCCCGGAAGATAAAAACCTGGGCAAATACTACGACTCTCCAGATTACTTATCGCACGACACAAGCCACAGCGGGGCCATAGGAAAGTTATACCAAACGCTTCGGCAAATCAATATAAAGCGAAAATATAAAATCGTCAGCCAATACGTCCCTGCCGGAAAAATCCTAGATATTGGCTGTGGGACAGGTGAGTTGCTTCATTTTTTTTATAAAAAACATTGGGACTGTCTTGGTATAGAACCCAACGCTTCGGCCAGAAAGTTTGCCAAAAGCCACTACAAAATAGAGGTTGAAGAAGAAAAAAGCTTAAAAACATTGCCCGCCACATCTTTTGATATTATCAGTATGTGGCATGTACTGGAACACGTACCGGATGTAAACCAACGAATTGTAGAGATAAAAAGAATCCTGAAAGAGGAAGGATATCTGATAATTGCTTTGCCCAACCCCATTTCGTGGGACGCAAATTATTACCATGCCTATTGGGCAGGGTTTGATGTGCCCCGCCACCTGTACCATTTTTCGCCGGAGGCATTTGCCAAACTGGCGAAAGCACATGGGTTACAAATCGTAAAAACCTTGCCGCTGAAATTCGATGCGTTTTATGTTTCGCTATTGAGCGAACGTTATAAAAGGTCATCATTCCCTCTGCTCAATGCTTCTTACAATGGTTTACGATCAAACTGGAAAGCAAAAAAAACCGGAAACTACTCAAGCCTGATTTATGTGTTACATAAAAATCAATAGGAATCTTAAGATATTCTTCCCATCAGGTGAAACTGGATTTTTAATGACCCATACCTGAATTTATTTTTTAGTACTTTTACCTATTCCATATCGGGAGGGAACATGAAAAAATTCAATGGCAGGAATTCTTTTTTAAAATTTCCAATCTATGCAGGTGGATTTTTCCTCCTTCTCCTTGCTTTCTACGGCCTGAAATACATGGCCCCCAAAAAATACTGCCCTGAATCAAAGGTTAAAATAACGAAAAGTATTGTCTATAACACTGGTATTCAATGTGTTAATACAACTAATGGGCTGTTTCAGTTTTTAGGGCGGAAAAAAAACGTGTCATGGCGGGAATTTAACACACAACCATTTGACAAACAAGCAGGTATCATTATTGAAGACCATAAAAAGCCCATTTATTGGAACAATAATAAAATTCCCGCAAGTCGTCTGTCTTCCATGAAGGAAGGAAAAGTGTCTGTCATCTTTTTTGGAAACAGAATTTATGTGGGGGAGAAAACGACACGAAAAGGTATTACGGCAGGTGTATTTTTTCAGCTGTCAAAAAAGCAGCTCCCTTATGGGGTTAAAATTGAAAACCATCCCCTGCTGGAAAAAAACGAATATTTTTTACCGGAGTGGAACATAACCCTCAAAATTCCACCGAATGTCCTTCCCCCAAAAATATTGTCGCTCTTGTTTTTCCTGTTTGTTGCCCTCATCCTTTTCTTTGTTTTATTGATACTACAGTTGTACAAAAAACTACTTCATCATGTTTCCGCTTCTTATTCACACCTTGCCTTCCTTCTGTTTCTTATTACCCTTCTCATTATTCGGGGGGTCCAATATCATTTCGGTTTTCCCGGCATATTAAAGGGTTCCTATTGGGTTTCGGGACAAATTACCCATCTGCCGACACTAAAAACACCGGGAGACCTGTTTATAAGCTTCCTTCTTTTTTGTATTGGACTGGTAACCCTGCTGCAATACTTTAGATCGGTACAGACACGCTGGAAGAAACATATCCTGTTGAAATTTATTCTGTTGCAATTGGTTTTTTTCAGTATACCCGTGGCATTATATTCCATAACAGAGGGAATCTTACAAAATGGGGGTATCGTTCTTTTTCCCGAAAATATTTATTTTAATACAGGGGGCGTGGTTCGTCTGCTGATAATGATAGTAATCAATATCCTGCTGTATTTATGGGCGGATGGGTTTCTTTATTTTTACAAAAGAAAAGGAATTTCATTCTCTCAACACATTGTTTTCCTGACACTTATTGGGATTGTCTTATGGGCAGCAGGCGGGAATACGAAAATGGTTGTGGTTTTTACTTATGTCCTGCTATCCGCATTATCCTTCATCTTTTGGTTTATCAGGCGCGAAAAGAAACCATATTTTCACAGCATCTTGATTATCTTTCTGTTATCGTTTTCGGCCGGCTATTTTTTGAATAATAATGAACAGGAAAACCGGAATGAACGGCAGCGGTTCACGGCCAATTTACTCACACAGAAGCAAGACCCGTTTTTGCAATACCTTATCAGGGGCCAGGCAAACACAATACTTTCTGATACAAATATCATTCACATTATTAAATCAAACAAAGAAAACAGAGAGCAGCTCATTGCTCAATATCTGAACAAAAGATATTTTCGGGGAATGTTATCGTCTTACAGCAAACAGGTTACATTGTGTGAACCGGAACAGCAACTGGAAATACAACCGGATAACAAGGTGGTGGGATGTGATGCCTTTTTCAAACAATTAAAGGGGAAAACGGTGGATAGCCTGGCCCGTTATGAACTGTCGTTAGTCAATAATACCAGCGAAAGCATCTATTATCTTGCCCGGTTCCACTATTCAAATCTTCCTGACAGAAAGGATGGTATCAATCTGTATGTTGAGTTTTATACGAATATTATTCCCAAAGGCCTGGGTTATCCTGAATTATTGGAAGATGGCCGGACAAAAGGGCTTCATTTGTCGGGTTATTCATTTGCCTTTTATAAACAGGGCAAACTCGAATACAAATTTGGCGATTTCCTCTATCCTGTGGACATATCGGATTTTAGGAATATGCCGGAAAGACGCTTCTTCAATAAAGCCGGCTACACGCATTATATGCTGAAGGACAGGAATAATGAAATCCTTTTTGTGAGCAGGATACAGCAAACAGTTTCGGGATGGCTGCTGCCTTTTTCCCTGCTGTTTATAGCATCGGGGCTCCTCCTGTTGCTATTCATTTTCTTCAAATATGGAAGGCAGATTCCGGAAACTTTCAGCCGTTCATTCAGCACCCGGTTGCAACTTACCATATTTTCGTCCATGCTGGTCGTTTTCTTTTTCCTGACGGCACTCATTTTGTACTATTTTAATGCAAACAACCAAAAAATTAACAGCAATAACCTAAAAGAAAAAACCCATTCCGTTCTTATTGAATTACAAAATAAACTCTCACAAAACGAGGGTGCAACCCTGCAAAACAAACAGGCAATTCAATCTTATTTACAAAAGTTGTCAACAGTATTTTTCTCAGACATAAACCTATATAACAACGCAGGAGAACTCATTGTTTCCTCACGTCCAGAGATTTTTAGTCGCGGATTACAGTCATCCTTAATCAACCCGAAGGCTTATATGGCCATCAATAAAGCGCACAAGTTGTTTTATCTTGGTAAAGAAGAGATACAACATATAAAATTTTATTCATCCTATGCACCTTTCATTCTCAGCAATGGCACGGTAGCAGGCATCATAAACCTTCCCTATTTTGCACGGCAATCCGAACACCAATATACCTACTTTCAGATGTTGGCCAACCTGATAAACCTCTTTGTTATCACCGGTTGGTTGGGAATGCTCCTGATGGTCTATTTGTCGCGGTTACTCATGCGCCCACTCAACATTTTACAACGGAAGATAACCTCTGTCAGTATCGAAACACAGAACGAAAAGATAGCGTGGAACAGAAAAGACGAGATTGGCAAACTAATTGAGGCTTACAATAATATGGTGGAAAAGCTGGAAGAAAGTGCACAGCTGCTGAAATATTCGGCACGGGAAAAAGCCTGGCGTGAAATGGCGCAGCAGATAGCGCATGAAATAAGAAACCCGCTCACGCCCATGAAACTGAATGTGCAGTATCTTCAAAAGGTGTACAGGGCCAAAGACCCTTCCTTTGATGAAAAGTTCAAATCGGTTAGCCAGTCATTAATCGGCCAAATAGACACCATGAACGAAGTGGTCAATATGTTTTCTGATTTCTCTAAGATAAAAATATCGGCAGGAAACAGGGCAAACCTCCTGGAGGCCCTTGAATCAACGGCTGTACTGTTCAGAAAATCCTATAAAATAAAGATTACAATAGAGACCGAAAAAACGAACATAAACGTAAAAGCCTCCTTGCAGGACCTGCTGCGGATTTTCAACAATCTCTTGAAAAATGCCGTTCAGTCAATGGACAACATACCGGAAAAAAAGATTAGGATCCAGGTATTCCACCATGAGAATTATGTGGAAGTACACCTTACCGACAATGGAAAAGGTATCAGCGAAGAAGACCAAAGGCATATCTTTCAGCCCTATTTTACGACAAAATCAAAAGGTACCGGACTGGGGCTTGCCATTGTGAAAAACCTCATGACAGAGATGGGGGGAGAAATCCTTTTTGTTTCGGAAAAACGAATAGGGACAACTTTTATCCTCAGGTTCCCTGTTCAGCCGGATAATTCCCATAATTTAACAGAATAAAAAGCCCTATCAAAAAATAAGCATTAAATTTGTGCACATATTTAGCCTATGAGCAATTTAAGTGCCATAAAGAAACCCATTGCCAGTGAAATAAAAGCCTATCATAAGGTTTTTAAATCAACCATTCGCTCAAAAGTCTCCCTTCTGGATATTATTATGAAATATATCCTGAAGACCAAAGGGAAAGAAATCAGGCCTATTATTGTGATATATGTGGCCAAGATGATGGGCGAAATCAGTGAAACGACCTATTATGCCGCTGCGCTCATCGAGTTGCTGCATACGGCCACGCTGGTACACGACGATGTAGTGGATGATTCCAACAAAAGGCGTGGCGTTTTCTCTATCAATGCATTGTGGAAAAATAAGATTGCCGTACTTGCCGGCGATTATTTATTGGCCAAAGGCCTTTTGCTGGCTGTGGAAACCAATAACCCTCATTTACTGGAGTTTGTTTCAAGGGCAACACGTGATATGAGCGAAGGGGAGCTTTTGCAAATAGAGAAAGCACGAAAATTAGATATTAGTGAGGAAGTTTATTTTGAGATTATTCGTAAAAAAACAGCCTCTCTTTTAGCTTCCTGTTTCGCCACGGGAGCATTATCTGCCATTTCCGACAGGGAGGCCGTTGAGAAACTCTGGCATGTGGGCGAGCTTACAGGAATTGCTTTTCAGATTATGGATGACCTGCTTGATTTTAAGAAACCTTCAATTACGGGAAAACCATCAGGCATTGACATCAAAGAAAAAAAGATAACACTTCCGCTTATTTACCTGCTAAACAAAAGCAATGCACTGGAGAAAAAGAAGATTATCCGTATTGTCAAAAAACGGCATCAGGACACAAAAAGCATTCAGCTTCTTATTAAACAGGTTCGTGAATCGGGAGGAATTGAATACGCCAAAGGCAAAATGATAGCATACAAAAACAAAGCCATTGATTTACTTCATGAATTCCCTGATAATGAAGCCCGTCAGGCGTTGGAACAAATCATAGAGTTTACCATTAACCGGAAAAACTAAAAAAGCTGCCTGAAAAAATTCAGGCAGCTTTTTTAAGAATTTGAAGAATTATTGTATGACAATTTTTCGGGTAATAAATCCTTTAATATCCGAAGCGGAACCGATAGCTATTTTAACAAAATAAACACCTTTGGCCATTTGCTGGTGAATTAAAGCCTTTCTGCTGTTGAAAACTTTACCAAATACTTTGGCACCACTTTGACTAACAATATCCACACGATAAATATTTTTTTCAGTATTTATTGCAAAGCTTCCCGAATTGGGATTGGGGAATATTTTTACCTTCCCGAGTAACGCTTCATTGTTATGAATTCCGCTAGGATTACCACGGTATATTTTAATACTGTTATTAACCGACAAAGTCCCATCAAAAACCGAAACTTTGTAAATTACAGAATCAGCAAAAGGTTTTACCACGGGGTTCTGATCATGTGAAGTCCATCCCAGGGGTTTTGAACTCCAATTAAAATTATAATTCCCGGAGCCGCCACTTACAACAGCAAAAAGCTGGGTGGTATCACCTCTGGCCACGGTTACGCGGTTAGCCACAACATTTACAATGAGCGCATCCTTAGCTTGTATGTAAGCATCCATGGTTTTAGAATAAGAGCTGTCAGCATCAAAAGCTGTTAATTTCACCGTGTAAGAACCGGAAACATCAAAACTTACTTTCGGGTTTTGGGAAGTACTGGTTCCCACAAGATAGGTAACTGTATTGGGTGTAAATTCCCATTTCCAGGAAATTGGCTTATTTGTTGACAGATCTGTAAAGCTAACGGTATCGCCCACCGAAGGGTTCAGGTTATCCGCTTCAAAATCGGCTTGTTTTATGGGAGCAATGGCACCGGTAAACAGGGGGGACGACCACAAACCACGGCCAAAAGTAGCACCATACAATTTCCCACTGCCCTTATTATCATATTGAATTTCAAGGTCATTGACAATAACATTGGGAAGATTTTTCATAAATGGAATCCAGCGCGACCTGCCCTGTTGCACATATACGCCCATGTCTGTACCGGCATAAAGTTCTGTGGTATCCGTTTTCAAGGTATTTTGAATAATACAGTCAACCGGTATTTCGGGCAGGCCGGTAGAGATATTTTCCCAGCTATCGCCCCCGTTTCTTGTTTCAAAAACACCCAGGTCATTAAATCCGCCCATGGAAACCCAAACCGTATTGGGATCATTATTTTTTACGGTAACATAAGTAATGTAAGCATAATTTACCGGAAGGTTGCCCGTAATATTTTTCCATGATTCTCCACCATCAGTAGTTTGGTATAGTTTGGAGTGCGTTGCTGCATAAATATATTTTGGGTTGGAAGATGCCACAGCAATTGACCACAAAAGATTTCCATCCCAACTACTTATTTTTGTCCAGGTATCCCCCTGATCAGAAGATTTAAACACATCCCGATAGCCAATATATAATATTTTATGGTTTGTTGGGTCAATTACATAAGGGGTAACCCACGCGCCACTACCGGGTAATCCGGAAGAAATATCTTTTTTGTGGTCCCAGTGGTCAGTTGTTCTCTCAATGTCACCATTGGGTGTTTCACCATATTGTGTATTTACGTCGGTATAATCAATTTGGCAATCCATACCATCGCCCCCCATAACATCTGTCCATGTGCCGGAAGAAAGCAGCTTGGTTCCGTTATCCTGAAGTCCTGTAATAACCTCATCGCTAACCGTTGCAGAAGTACTCAGGCGATAAATCTGGCTGATGGCCATGCCGTTTGTCAAATTAGTCCAATGAGCCCCATGCTCTGATTTATAGATACCGCCATCGTTACATTCAAAAAGGGCATTTGTACCCGGTTGAAAAGCCATATAGTGTTTATCGGCATGGACAGTATCGTTTTTCCCACCACAGGAGCTTGACCAGTGATTGGCAATTTGCCAGTGGTGGCCGCCATCGGAAGATGTCCAGTTGTTTATACCTCCGAGGTAAATTTTATTGGCATTGTGCGGATCGGCAACCAAAACCAAATCATAAAAGCCCTGTCCTTTTTTGTCGGTTCCCGTACAATTCCATCCGAGTAAATTGATGGTATCCTGAACAACCTGGAAAGTATGTCCGTAATCATTGGAACGGTAAACGCCATATAAACTATTGTCAGAAGCTGTAATAAGTCCGTAAACCACATTGGCACTGTCGGCACTCACGGCAATGGCCACACGTCCGGCGTTCTCTCCGGATTTATCTACAACCTGTGTCCAGCTATGTCCGCCATCGGTACTGTAAAAGATACCTCCCCACGAATCACCACCATACATGTTATCCACAGAACCGGGTTGAAATTCAATTTCCCTGAAATGATGGCCATCAATTAAATTAAAGGTAACACCACCATCTGTCGTTTTAAACAAGCCTTTGTTGGTAGAGACCCAAAGGGTATTGTCGTCATCGGGGTCTTTTAATATACGATAAACCATCCCGTAATGGGTTAATTTCCAATCTAATCCGGTTTTTTGCCAGGTTTGGCCACCATCAACTGATTTCAGGACACCGATGGAATAAGTATCCCAATGGTCTTTGTCTCCGGTCCCGAGGTAAATAATATCCTGGCCACCCTGGTTTTCAACGACTATATCAGCAACACCCAACGTCATGTTAAAATCGCCAAGAGGCATCCAATGGCCGCCAAGGTCTGTTGTTTTCCAAACACCACCGGAGGCTGTTCCCACGTAGAGGGTGGTCGTATCAACAGGACTAAAAGCAACACAGTTGACACGGCCAATGCCGGCATAACCACCGGGCGTTTGGTTGGGGCCGACACTAACCCAGTTGCCGGAAGAATTTTTCTGTCTGTTTTTAGGCTGGTTTGCCATGTATTGTTGAAACACATCCCAGGCTGTGGTTTTGGGAAACGTCTCACTTCCGGGAGTTACACGTGTTTCCCAATACCATTCCCAGCGTTTAAATTTTTCAAAGCTCTCATCGCGGTATTCGTTACCGGGTTCATTCTCCGCTTTTGCCTCTTTTACCTTCTCCACGTTCCAGTATTTGGCAAAAGCCTGCTGGTAATCCTTTAACGTAAGGGTATGATTTTTAACTTTGTTTTGCGGTAAATTGTTTTTCCATTCCTGCGCCTGTGCATAGTGAATGAAACCGGCAAAAATAAGGGTGAGAAACAAAAACCGTTTTGCGTACCAATTTTTCTTCATAATCATGGAATATTTAAATATTGAAAATTTGTAATTACCTATTTTAAAGTGAAAGGAAAGCAAAATCAGGATAAGCTTTCCGGATCATATTTTTTACAAAATTAGGAAAAAGAAGTTGATTTTGTATAATAAATTTATTTCAACCATTTCCATTAACTTTGCAAAAAAGGAAAGCCTTGAAAAAAATCCTCATAATCCGCTTTAGTTCCATTGGCGACATTGTACTTACAACACCTGTCATCAGGGCACTAAAAACACAGCTTAACAGTACAATACATGTTCTGACCAAGGAGAAATACAAAATGATATTTCAGGATAGCCCGTATGTGGACAAAATCCATTCTTTTGCAGAAAAACTGGAAGAAATCATTACGGAACTTCGTGCCGAACAATTTGATTTTATCATTGACTTACACAAAAACATACGGTCTTTTCAGGTAAAAAGAGCATTAAAAGTACCTTCGGCCTCCTTTCCAAAAACAAACAAAGAAAAATGGCTGATGGTTAACTTAAAGATAAACCGTTTACCCAAAAAACATATCGTTGACCGGTATTTTGAAGCAGGCAAGTCGTTTAACATTAAGAACGACGGCAAAGGACTGGATTATTTTATTCCAGAAAAATACTTTGTAAATTTAGACGAATATCCCTTGTTGAAACATAAGCCTTTCGTTGCTTTTGCTATCGGCGGCCAACATTTCACGAAAATATTTCCTGCCCATAAAGTGGCCTCTGTCATTGATAAATTACGGCAACCGGTGGTTCTGCTCGGAGGCAAAGAGGATTATAAAAAAGGGGAGGAGATACGGACGTTGTGCGCACATAGCGGAATTATGAATGCCTGTGGACAGCTAAACCTGCATCAATCGGCTTCCCTTGTCAGGCAATCTGCACTGGTCATCTCCAACGACACGGGGTTAATGCATATTGCAGCAGCTTTCAAAAAGCCGGTTATCAGTATTTGGGGAAACACCATCCCTGAATTTGGCATGGCACCTTATGAACCCGGCGAAGAACACAAAGTGGTCATTGCACAGGTGCCAAACCTTGCGTGCCGGCCTTGCAGCAAAATAGGCTACAAAAAATGTCCCAAAAAACATTTTAAATGCATGGTGAACCAGGATGAAGACTTTATTGTCCGGGAAGCCAGGCGGTTGCTCGCCCTTTAACCCGTATGATTAATCATCCACATGCCGCTTATCCATTACCCGAACAGCCTTTTTAAAGATGGGATCTATCTTGTGATAAATGGGATAAAATCCTTTTTCGTTTAAAATATTCCTGCCCACATAAGCTTTAAAAAGAACCTTGATTTTATTCTCGGACAGTCGTACTTTACGGGAACTTTCCGTGATTCCTTTTGCCTTGGCATAAGCAACCAAATCCTGAAATTCCTTGTTACTCATTCCAAACCCGCTGTTGAAGAGGTTGAAATCAGTAAATTTCCGAAGCTGGGGACGATGGCTGTCCGTATAATCGAAAGCGAACTGGTATATTATTCCTTTGTTGGCCAAGATGTTGTAGAAAGAGTGTAATGTATCCGTAGCCAACGGGACGTAAATATCGGGCATGATACCGCCACCGCCATAAACAACCTTTCCATCGGGAGTGGTGAACTTAAGCGAATCATTGAATTTGATACTGTCCGCATGTTGCATTTCGCCATCGAGATAACGCTTGTAAGCCTCTGAATAGTAAGCTTTAAAATCATCTTTTTTGTATGGTTTCTGGATGCATCGGCCGGTGGGCGTATAATACCGGGCAACAGTCAGTCGCAAAGCCGAGCCATCGGGAAGGCGTATTTGTTCCTGTACCAATCCTTTTCCAAAGGAACGGCGGCCAATAACCACACCAATATCGTTATCCTGCAATGCACCTGTAACAATTTCAGCAGCCGAAGCGGTTCCTTCATTAATCAAAACAGCTACATCGGTATGTTTCAGTTGGCCTTTGCTGGTGGAAAGTGCCACCGTTTTCGGCCTGTGCAGCCCTTTGGTAAAAACAATTATTTTTCCGGCAGGAAGAAACTCATCTGCCACACGGATGGCTGCAT
>WGCY01000050.1 GCA_015493525.1 Bacteroidales bacterium | reverse complement strand
GTGCGGAACACGGCACGCTGGCCTTTGGCGAAACAAAGGCAGGATCAAACGGGCAGTTGTGCCCTGAAAACAGCAACTTAAGTGTTTTAAAATAAATTGAAAAAATCATGAAAAAAATAATTACAGGAATTGCGGTCATATTGTTAATGGTATTGGCTTTTACCGCTTGCCAGAAAGACAATACGGGACCGGAAAATAAAATTACCGATACACAATTAACCCCGCAGCAGGTGCAACTTAAAAAAGGAATGCAACAGGCAGCAATTGTAATAGCACAAATAGCTAAAAACAAGGATATTCAAAAAGAAGTGCAGAATCTGATAAATCGTGGTATGTATAATGATGATTATATCAAGTTTAAAGATTTATTTTATCCACAGTCTAACCCTAAATTGAAATCTACTTCAACCACACTGTTTGCACGGGCATTTAAAAAAGTCGTTAACAGTGGAAATTACGAGCATTTGAAGAGTTCTGATGTTTCCGATCTGGAAAAATTTTTGGTTGATAATAATTTAGTGCTTTATGTTCCATATCCCGTTTCGGATTATCCTGAAAATATGCGAACGCCTACTGCTACATATAATCCTTTGGACAATGATTCGGTTAGTACAGGTTATGTAATATCAGATTTTAAAAGTACCAATAGTATTGAAACTGTATCAAAAGTGGATGAGTCATATTCAGAGGAGCATCCTGTGTATATTATAACGCCTAATTTGGCAGATGCTGATCCGGGCTCAGGAAGCTCTGGTTCTGGTAGTGGTTCTGGTAGCACTGTTACCGAAGTTAAAGTAGGAGAAATATATTGTAAAGGTTATATTGGCGGTCTCTTTTCCGGAGGATTAGATTTGCGTATACTTAGAAGTAAAGCGAATCCAATTGATATTAATAATGGAAAAGTAACTGGAAGTTTTGTTGATGCTATTCCTTTTTATTTAAAAAGAAAATACGTACGTTATGCAAAACATGGCTGGGAAAAGGGTTGGTACACTGTTAATACGGCTTGGAATACCAATTGGAAGCCTGAAGATACACAGTTAGCAATGGTGGTATATGCAAAAGAAACAAATAAAAAAATTACAATTACGGCTACGGGTAAAGTTAAGATTGGTTCAAGTGAATACGGTTATACCGCAACAGAAGAATATGAAACTGGTTACAGTCGACTTATTGGTGTTATGGAATGGGACAGAAATTGGTTTTTTGCAACAAATAAAATTGGTGATGGAAATTATTTTGGAGGAAGTGAATTTAGAAACGGGTGGCCTATCAGGGCTATTTCACCACAGTTTTGGATGACTACTCCTGTCAGGAAATTCAATTAAATTATTCATTTTAATAAATCAAAGTGTACTACCCCGTGAATGATAAACGGGGTAGTACATTAAAAAATTCTTTATGAAAAAGATTACCCTGTTTCTTTTCCTGTTTCTATCGGTTATTTCTCTGTCGGCCCAAGAACAATCCGGAAAGATCAAAAAAAATTCCCTGCTGTTTGCCGAGGTGGGATACATGGCAGATTATCCGTATAAAAATGGGAAATATAAAATTGCCGTACAGCACACTTTTTGGGATTTTATCGGTATTTCGGCAGGCTATTGGCACTATTCTGATCATTGTATTGAGTACGGTACGGTAAAAAGCGATATATCCATTAACAGTCTGGATTTTTCGCTGGGAATAGTCCCCGTGTACACCGTTCGCAATTTTTTATCTTTTGGGGCCGGTTATTCTTATGGCCATATAAAACAAAATAAACCGATTGAAGTAACCTTTGACCCTGTAACCGGTGAAGTAAAGGACGTTGTTACCGGGCACATGAATGACTGGACAGGTGGCTGGCATTTTTATTTACAATACCACTACAATTTCAACGTTTTTTTTATTGGCACGGGATTATATTATTATTCTTTTAAAGATATCAATGGCAGGCATTCTTTCTCGGGTTTTAATGCAAATGTTGCCTTTGGCATTCAGTTTAAATAAATGTTTATGAAAAAAATTATCTTAATTTTTTGCGGTTTCTTAATTGCAGTAACCACAAATGCCCAGGTGGTAGAGACCGGGGCCGGTTATTTCACCGATTTGTTCGGTGCTTTTGAAAAAGACCTCGGTGCTTCAAAACAAGACCATCCGGGCATGCCGGGCCTGGTGGTGTGGGGTGAGTTCGGATTGAATATGAGGCGAAATATTACGGCTTCGTTGTTTGTGGCAAACGGAACTATAAAACACGGCTATAAAACTGAAACCGGAATTTTTTCAGGAGGGAAGGTATCGGATACCTACTTTTATGTTGACATAAATTTTAAAAAGAATATTTATTTCGGCAAGAATAAAAAAAGGTTTGGTATTGCCCCCGGATTAGGTGTTTTTTTCCGGAACCTGGAAACAACTGTTCCCAGTGCAGATTTGGGCAGGGACCAAAACGAAAACCTTGTGATAAAAAGATTGTACATGGATAATACAAGGTATCAGGATCTTGGATTGTCTGTGAACCTTGATATTAAATACAGGTTTAAAGTTTTATATGCCGGTATCCGGGCAAAAACTTTCTTCACCATCGATTACGGCATGGGAGGGCTGGTGGTAACTCCTTTTGTGGGCATAAACCTGAAAAGCCTTAAAGCCAAACATGCCAAATCGAAACAAAAAAAAGGCAAATAGTTCTGTTGGTCTGTTAAAGGTTAAAAAATTGAATGGTTTCATCTTTCAGGTCGGAAAAGACCTGAAAGTTGGAGGTTAAAGAATAACATCCGGATAATTAGAAAAATATTCAGTATTTTAATTGCTCTTTACCTGTCCTTTCAAGTCACTCCTGACTTGAAAGGACAAAAGTGCTGCCTGCTCCTTATAAAAAGATATGTTGTTCAGGTAACCTAACCAGATGTTGCACAATACGCTAAATATTCGTATATCAGTGAATAAACCGGCAGCCATAAAGCGGGTTATGAATTTTTTCCGATATTAGCGGAATCAATCTCTGAAAAAAACAGAATTATGCCTACTCAGTCTGCTTTGGAAGCACTGAAACATTTGCGTGATCCCGCCACTTTTCAATGGTATGTTGTTCCCCTGTTTGCTTTTGTGGTATATGTGTATGCCGTGGAGGTAGAACGAAAAAACTGGAATTTGGTTTTTGCCGGACTGGCTTTCTGGGGAATGGACTGGCTTAATGAGATAGCGAACTCGCTGGTTTTTCACTTTTCACAATTTGCCCCTGTGTGGGGAGCTCCCGGAAAATCAGCCTACGAAATCCTTATCGGGCTGAACATTGAAATCAGTTTTATGTTTGCCATTGCCGGGATTACTTTTGCCAAAATGCTGCCTGAAGATAAAAAGATGAAAATCCTCGGTATTCCCAACCGCTGGTTTTTCGCCATTGTCAATTCCATTTTTTGTGTGATGGTGGAAATGTTGCTTCATGCTGTTGGTGCCCTTACCTGGGACTACTCGTGGTGGAATGTCGGGGCACCCTGGCTTATCGTTATTTTTGGCTACCTCACTTTTTTCATTGTTTCGTATTGGGTGTTCGATATGAAGACTATCCGGAAAAAGGTGGCCACACTGGGCGTGATTTGTGGAATAGATTTACTGGCCATCCTGATTTTCGGGTTTGTGCTGGGATGGCTATAAGAGGATTTATAGAAAGCCTGACCAAAGCATTCATTCGGAGCAATGACGGAGTTTCTATCGGGTCCACCGCTTTGGCATTCTATTCAGAGACATACTGCCGGTTCCAGTATTCGTAATAGGATTGCGTGCGTGATAAATATTGTCAAATATACTTGATATTTTGTAAAAGTTTCATACCTTTGTAAAGTATAATTGATAAAATATAATAATTACTCAAAAATATCAATCATAATGGACAATAAATATGATTTTAGGAAATACCTGAAAAAGTATATCAAAAGAGCGCTTTATTTTGCAAAGGTAGAGCCCTTTATGGACAAAGAAATAATCAAGGTACTTATCGGGCAAAGACGTACCGGTAAAAGTTATTTGCTGTATCAACTTGTGGATGAGGTGCAGAAAAAGAACCCGGGAAGCAATATTATTTACATTAACAAAGAATTGTCTGATTTTGATTTTATTACCGGCCACGAAGAGCTGAATGCTTTTGTAAACGGGCAGACAAAACCGGGCAGGAATTACCTGTTTATTGATGAAATTCAGGATATAGCAGGATTCGGAAAAGCATTACGGAACCTCCTTGCCACCGGAAGATACGATATTTATTGCACCGGAAGCAATGCGCAACTGCTCTCCGGGGACATTGCCGGCCATTTGAGCGGAAGGTTTCTTGAGATAAAAGTATACGGATTGAGCTTTAATGAATTCCTTGCTTTTCACCGGCTGGAAAATGAGGATGATGCTTTGCAAAAATATATGC
>WGCY01000049.1 GCA_015493525.1 Bacteroidales bacterium | reverse complement strand
GCCACTTTTATCTCTTCTTTTTTTACTATGGTCATGATGGTGTGGTTGTTATAACCGAACTGATACAAGTGCCGGCCTGCACTCCGCCGCTATTAACCTAAATGTTAACAGGAAATGTAAATGATGATTATTATTATCTTTGCGCGGTTAAAACGTAAATGTTTATGCCCCTGTTAGGAAGTCTTATTCGGAGAGCTTATATCATTAGGAACAAGCCTGTTGAGCTAAAAAAACAGTGGATAAACCCAGAAAAGGCACAAAGGGGGCAATTGGTAAAACTGTTGCGCAAGGCGCAGTTTACCGCTTTTGGCGAGCACTATAAATTCTCGAAAATCCTCACTTCCGGCAACGTGGTGGATGCTTTTCGCGAAACCGTTCCTGTTTTCAATTACTCTAAAATGTATAAATGCTGGTGGTACCGGTCGCTCAACGGCGAGCCTTACGTAACCTGGCCGGGCAAAGTAAAATATTTTGCTTTAAGCTCAGGAACTTCTGAAGCTTCCTCCAAATATATCCCGGTAACGGGCGATATGCTCAGCAGCATCAAACGGGCCAGCCTCCGCCAGATTGTCTCTATGGTACGTTATAATTTCCCACTCGACTTTTATGAAAAGGGAATGCTTATGATTGGTGGCAGTACCCACCTGCAGTACAACGGGACCTATTACGAAGGCGACCTTTCGGGCATTACCGCAGCGAGCATTCCGTTTTGGTTTCAGCATTTTTACAAACCGGGAAAACGTATTTCGCGCACTGCCGACTGGGACACCAAATTGCGTGATATGGTACGGAAAGCACCAGACTGGGACATCGGTATCGTGGTGGGCGTTCCGGCCTGGATACAAATTCTCCTTGAGCGGATTATTGAAGAGTATCATGTGGAAACTATCCACGATATCTGGCCGAACCTCGGGGTTTATGTGCACAGCGGTGTTTCTTTTAAACCTTATATAAAAAGTTTTGAAAAGCTGTTTGCCAAAGAGGTGATGTACAACGAATCGTACCTTGCCTCCGAGGGGTATGTTGCCTTTCAAAACCGGTTGAATGCCGGCATGGATATGCAAACGGACAACGGAATATTCTTTGAGTTTGTCCCTTTTAATGAAAATAATTTTGATGAGGAAGGAAACATCAGGGAAACTGTTGAAACACACACCATTGCCGATGTGAAAAACGGCGTGGATTATGCCCTGCTTATGAGCACCAATGCGGGGGCATGGCGTTATCTGCTGGGCGATACCATTAAATTTATCAACAAAGATTTTGCAGAGATTCAAATTACGGGACGTACCAAACATTTTCTGAGTATCTGCGGTGAACACCTCTCGCAGGAAAACATGAACCGGGCCATAGAACTGCTGCAGGAAGAACTGAACATTGAAATCAATGAGTTTACAGTAATGGCTTTTCGCTATCAGGGACTGTTTGCCCACAGATGGTACCTCGGTACGACTGCCCCGCTTGACCCGAAAGTAGCTTCACAAAAAATCGATACTCATTTAAAAAATCTCAACGACGACTATCGTGTGGAACGGTTGGAAGCTATCCGCGAAGTTTTTGTGGTGGTCCTGCCCCAAAAAGCATTTCTGGAATACATGGAGATGAAAGGAAAAACGGGCAGTGCCAATAAATTTCCCCGCGTTTTAAAGAATGAGCGCATCACAGAATGGGAACAATTTTTAAAAGAACGTCAATACTTGTAAGCTATGCACCCGTTATTTGAAGGTATGTTCCTGGGCCTTACGCTGGCATTGTTTTTTGGTTTCGGGCCTGCCTTTTTTGCTTTGGTACAAACGGGCATCCATCGTGGCTTTTCCAAGGGATTTATCCTTGCTGTGGGTGTTTTTCTCAACGATCTGACGGTTGTCTCCATTTCTATAGTGGCTGCGCATGCCGTTATGGACAACATGCACAAACACCAGTTGCTCGGTGTGGTCGGGGGACTTATTCTTATGACATTCGGTTTTCTGACATACAGGCATAAAATTGTGGTAAGCAGCGATGATGAAGTCATTAATATCAGCGAGCCACATGCCATAACCTATCTTGTCAAAGGATTTTTACTGAACATTGCCAATCCTTTTGTGTGGCTTTTCTGGCCCACGGTTGTCCTTGGTGTAGCCGCCCCGTTTATGGACACCACATCGGATATTATTCTTTTCTTTGCAGGAACGCTGGCCGTGGTTTTTTCTTCAGATGTTGCCAAAGTCTATCTTGCCACAAAAATTAAAAGGTATATCACCGATAAATTCCTGCGCCTGGTTAACAAGATTGCCGGGATTATCCTGATTATTTTTGGTATTGCCCTGATTGTTCGTTCTTTATACGAATCGGGAATCCTTTAAAATATTCCTGAAAGAAATTGTAAATTTGCTCTCTTGAAAAGATAATTATGCAAACATATTCCATCAACAACCTCCGTGAACTGGAAGCGGAATCCATCCATATTATCCGGGAGGTAGCTGCCGAATTTGAAAATCCTGTCATGCTTTATTCCATTGGTAAAGATTCATCGGTTATGGCACGGCTGGCCGAAAAGGCTTTCTATCCCGGCAAGGTCCCTTTTCCGCTCATGCACATCGACTCAAAATGGAAATTCAGGGAAATGATAGAATTTCGCGATACCTACACCAAAGAAAAAGGCTGGAACCTGATTGTTTACTACAACAAGGAGGGTTTTGAAGCCGGCATAGGGCCATTTACCCACGGTTCCAAAGTGCATACGGATGTGATGAAGACACAGGCCCTTTTGCAGGGGCTTGACAAATATAAATTTGATGCGGCATTCGGTGGTGCCCGCCGCGATGAGGAGAAATCCAGGGCCAAAGAAAGAATCTACTCTTTCCGCGACAAATACCACCAGTGGGACCCCAAAAACCAGCGTCCCGAACTTTGGGATATTTACAATGCCAAAGTACACAAAGGCGAATCTATCCGGGTGTTTCCCATTTCTAACTGGACAGAACTCGACATTTGGCAGTATATCCGGCTGGAGAAAATCCCCATTGTCCCGCTTTATTTTGCCAAAAAGCGGCCTGTGGTCAACGTGGAGGGTAATTTGATTTTGGTGGATGACGACCGTATGCCGGAAGAATTAAGAAAAAAGGCGGAGATGAAAATGGTGCGTTTTCGTACGCTGGGATGCTACCCGCTTACAGGGGCCATAGAATCGAAAGCCGATACCATCGAGAAAATTGTGGAAGAGATGATGACCGTTACCGTTTCGGAACGCACTACCCGTGTCATCGACTTCGACCAGGAAGCCAGCATGGAACAGAAAAAACGGGAAGGCTATTTTTAACGGTTCACGCTAAAAGAATAAACCAATTATGCTGGGCGGGATTACAAATCCCGCCCAAAAAGGGCTTATTTTTTAAAATGCCACCGGATAGGCAGATTGAAAATACGTGTTATTCATCGGCCTTTTCGGGATATTTTCACCCATCATAATTTTTTCCGGAAGCATCTTCTTCTTTTCAATGGCATTATATAACGCCTGTTGAATGGATGTCCGGATGTTCAGCTTGTAAATCATGTGGTTGGCGCGTGTGGGATAAACACGGTTGGAAAAGAAGATATAGACCAGCTTCTCTTTGGGGTCAATCCACATAAAAGTCCCGGTAAACCCGGAATGTCCAAAGCTGGCCGGGCTGGCACTTTTGGCCGGATAAGCTTTCGCTTCGGAAAGCGTATCGTTCCCAAGCAACGGTTTATCAAAGCCCAGTCCGCGACGGTTGTCATTATCCGGATATTGGCATTTGGTGAATTCTTCCATGGTGGTATCCGAAAGGTATTGTTTCCCTCCAAAAGCACCCATCTGGAGGTACATCTGTGCCAGTTTGGCGAGGTCGTTGGCCGTGCCAAACAAGCCGGCATTCCCCGAGACACCTCCCATCATGGCAGCACCTTCATCATGCACATATCCGTGTATGGGCCATTTGCGGAAAAAGGTGTCTATTTCCGTAGGCACAATATCAACCAGCGGGTGGCTGCGATAAGGATTGAACGTGAGGTTATAAGCACCCAACGGATGGTAGAATGTTTCTTTCAGAAAAGTTTCAAAGTCTTCTCCGGTCATATTCTTCACAAGTTGCGGGACGAGGTAAAAAAACAAGCCTGAATACCGGTATTTTTTCACTGCTGAAACGGGCGATTTTTTTATCTCCTTGTACATGGTCTTCCGGTAGTTTTTGTTTAGGAAGAGATAGGGCGAAACCGGTACATCAAAACGGTCCGAAGAATCTCTGCGAAAAATTCTCCTTTTAAAATTACCGTCATTTTTTACAGTATACTTCCAGTAGGGAATCCAGGGTTGTAAGCCTGCCTGATGGGCCAAAATTTCCCGTAAGGTCATTTGGCTTTTGTTGGAATGCTTAAAAGCGGGCCAGTAGCGGGCAAAGGGAACGTCCAACTTCAGTTTTCCTTCATCGTAAAGCTTCATCACGGCAAGTGTGGAAGCCGTTACTTTGGTCAGGGAAGCAAAATCAAACAAATCGTTTTTGTTCACTTTCACACGGTCGTAATAGGTGTGATAGCCATAAGCCTTTTGAAAAACAACTGCTCCGTTACGTATGACAAGGACTTCACAACCGGGATAAGCTTTTGCCTTGACCCCGGCCATGGCAATGGAATCGACCATTTTGTTCATGTACACCGAATTCATCCCCACTTCTTCAGGGATCGTATATCCCAGCCGACCCAGCGAAACTGTTTTTATTCCGGCATGGATGGGGAATTTGTCCAAACTTACCGGCAGGGCCCCCTGTGCGCCAAAAGCACCGAAAATAAGCTGGGCCGCAAGGTTCTGTATCAGCGGGTTGTCCTCATATGTCAATACCAGTCCATCTGCTTTTTCAATATCCGGTATCTTATTCAGCGAAAACGGGTTCCCAAAAATGGTAACAACCGTCCGGGATGATGCCATCACCAGATGTAAGAAATGCAGCATTTTGGGGGTGATACCAAAGTTCTTTGCAGGATACTGGCTCATGTTGGTGATGCCAACAATTATCAGGCTGTACTTTTTTAGCCTGGCCCGCCAAAGGCTGTCCGAAAGTGTATTGCCATCAGTCCAGTAAAAGTTGGCAGTACGTGTATAATTGGCCAGCATTTTCTGAAAAGGGATTTCCGAATTGCTTCCAATGGCAAGGGTTGCAATGCGTTGTTGACCAAGGTTTTGTACGGGGATAACGGCGTTGCTGTCGCGAAGCACCGTCAGGGAAGCCCGGATAAGCTTTCGGTTTAATATTTTATCTGATGGCTGGTTTAAATCCTTTATCAGGTTGGTAGTGTCTACCGGTTTCCAGTGGTTTAAACCTGCCCAATATTTGGCAGCGAGTATTTTTTTACAACGCCGGTTGATGTCGTCCCATGATATCTCACCTCTGGCAATGGCCTTTCTGATTTTTTTTATGGCCAGCGGCACATCCTGAACAAACTCCAGCACATCGTTTCCGGCAATCATGGCTTTGGCATCCGCTTTTCCGGCAGGGAAATATTTGGTAACCCCTTTCATGTTCATGGCATCGGAAATAACAATGCCTTTAAATCCCAGACTGTCCTTTAAAATGCCGGTAACAATTTTTTTGGAAAGAGAAGAGGGGGTATGAAGTGTGGAATCAAGGGCCGGAACATACAAATGTGCGGTCATAACAGCACCCACCCCGGCATTTATCATCTGCTGAAAAGGATACATCTCAAGAGAATCTAACCGCTGACGGCTAAAAGGGACCACCGGAAGTGTTTTGTGCGAGTCACTATTGACATCACCATGACCGGGAAAATGTTTGGCCGTAGCCAAAACCCCTTCGTCCTGCATACCTTTCATGTAGGCAATCCCTTTGGCAGCCACATTTTTCTTGTCCATCCCGAAAGAGCGGAAGTTAATCACCGGGTTGTTCGGGTTGTTGTTGATGTCCACCACCGGTGCAAGGTTCATTTGTACGCCAACACGTTTCAACTCTTTCCCCACAACGTGCCCCATTTGATAAATCAGGCGGTTATCACCAATGGCACCGAGAGCCATCTGATAAGGAAAATGAATGGTATGCTTCAGCCGCATGGCCAACCCCCATTCTGCATCCATGGCCACCAGCAAAGGCACTTTCGACTGTGACTGGTAATAGTTTGTTAACGAAGCCTGTTTTTGCGGGGTTCCCTGAAAAAATATCAGCCCGCCAACTTTGTATTTTCGTATCAAATCGGTAATGGCCACCTCTTGTTTTACGCCCCTGTTGGAATAGGCAGCCACAAATATCAACTGTGCAATTTTCTCATTTTTGTTCAAAGTATTGAAAGTTGAATCGACCCAACGGGTTTTCAAATCATTGCGAAAAGCCGGTGTTACTGGTTCGTTTTGGGCAGTGGCGGTTATGGTGCCCGACATCCAAAACAGCAGAAAGGCAAAGGCCGCCTTCAGAAAGTTATATTTTTTCATGGTTGTTATTTTTGTTCGCTTTTCCACATTTCCTGTACTTTTCTTACCGAGCCATACAACAGCAAAAGGCGTTTGGCTTCTTTGGCATCCAACGTCGTTTCTTCCATAATCATGCGGGTACCCCGTTCCACCAGCTTTTGGTTTGTGAGCTGCATGTCCACCATTTTGTTACCTTTTACTTTTCCCAGCTTTATCATGGTGCCGGTGGTGATCATGTTCAGCACCAGCTTGGCACTGGTACCGGATTTCATGCGGGTGCTTCCGGTAACAAATTCAGGGCCTACGATAACTTCAATGGGAATATCCACAGCATCAGCCAGTGCCGAACCGGGATTGTTGGTAATGCAGGCAGTAAGCAAGCCTTCTTTTCGTGCACGTGTTACGCCACCAATCACATAAGGCGTTCTTCCGGAAGCGGCAATGCCCACAACGGTGTCTTTGGCATTGGGTTCGTAAGGTGCCATGTCGGCCCAGGATTGCCCCGGGTCATCTTCGGCCGATTCCACCGCCTTGCGGATGGCACTGTCGCCGCCGGCAATCAGGCCAATGACCAAATCATAAGGTGCACCGAACGTGGGTGGAATTTCGGATGCATCCAGGATACCGAGCCGGCCACTGGTGCCTGCACCAAGGTAAAACAAGCGTCCACCCGATTTGATACGTTCTGTTAACGCTATGACCAGTTTTTCTATTTGGGGAATCTGTTTTTCTACCGCCAGTGGCACCAGCCGGTCCTCCTTGTTCATGGTCTCAAGAATTTGCCTGACAGGCCAACGATCAATATCATTATATTTTGAGGTTGATTCGGTAATACTTTTGGTTTTGCTCATATTTCAGTGGCTTATATTTCCAGCCGTACAGGCCGTTTTTACAACTTGCAAACTTATTTAAAATATGAACTTATTGTTACCGGTTTAAACTCCGAATGAAGATTTTTAACAAGATTATGATTTGCAGTTACAAATTATAACAGAAAACGACCGCGGGTTTAAAAGCTTCTTTGGGTTGGATATTGGCATAGCAGCATGTTTCCCGAAAACTTAAAACCCCGGCTGTAGTTAGCCGGGGTTTTAGAAACATTTGATATGTTAGAATATTTATTTTCCGCTCAGCATTTCGTCAATGGCTTTACAGGCACGGAAACCGTCGGCAATGGCCGAAATAGCATCAGCGGTACGGTTGACGGCATCGCCACCGGCAAACACTTTCGGGTCACCGGTTTGCTGTTTTTCGTTGACAATAAAACGTCCCCGTTCAATTTTAATCTTCTCGGTAAACTCTTCTTCGAGGAAGCTGTAATCACCCATCTGGCCGATAGCCGCCATAACGGCTGTAGCTTCCAGAATGGTGTTACTACCTTCGATGGCTTTGGGTCGTGGACGACCGCCTTTGTCATCGGGAACCATTTCGGCTTTCAGATATTCAACCGCTTTCACATGGCCTTTTTCGTCCTTGTGAATCTTAACGGGAATACCCTGTGGAATAATGTGAACACCTTCGTCCTCGGCACCTTCAATTTCTTCCCAGTCGGCCGGCATGTCTTCCACACGACGACGGTAGAGAATGGTTACTTCGGCACCCAAACGACGACTTACACGGGCAGCGTCAATGGCCACATTACCACCACCTACAACAACAACTTTATCGCCTACATCCACTTTGTCACCGGCATTTACCATGTAGAGGAAACGGAAAGCCTGCATAGAACCTTCAGCATCATCACCATCAACACCCAGCGGCCAGGCATCGGGGAAACCTACGCCCATAAATACGACATCGTATTTGTTGTAAATTTCCTTAAAGCTAATGTCTTTCCCGACTTTGGTATTGAAATTAATTTTAACACCGATACTTTGGATATAGTCAATTTGCTTGTCAAGACTTTCAATGGGCAACCGATATTTCGGGATGCCGTACATGGTGGCACCACCTGCTTTGGCATTGGCTTCGTAGATGGTTACATCATAGCCGCGAAGTGCCAGGTAGTAAGCAGCCGTGAGGCCGGAAGGCCCGGCACCAACGATACCCACCGTTTTTCCGTTAGCTTCCCTTATTTCAGGATTAACAATTTCGTGTGTCATGTCGGCAGTAACAGCAGTCTCGGTTGCATAACGTTTCAGCCAGCGGATGGCCAATGCTTCACCACGGGAGGCAATAGCACAGACATCTTCACAACGACGGGTACAGACCTTACCACACATCTCGGGCAACGGGTTGTTGTCGTAGATAATACGGACAGCATCCTTATCATTACCGGCAGCAATGGCATTGATATACTCTGGGATATGCATGTGCTCAGGGCAAACTTCGGTACAAAGTCCGCAGCTGATACAACGGCTGGCCTCGGCACGGGCTTCGGCTTCGTTGTAGCCAAGTACCACCTCGGCAAAACTCTTGACACGTTCTTTCCCCTCCAACTCAGGCATCGGAACACGGCCAAACATGTTGAGTGACGATTCCGGCGTGCTAAAGAATGAAATCTGCTCTTTTCCTTCCGGATTATCTTTTCCGGGAGTCCACAAGAAAGAATCAGGGTCTTCACTTACGTAGAGGTAATCTTTGGTAAGGCTCAAACTCCCGGTAGGACAAACCTCCACACAAAGTGCACACCAGCAGCAACGGCCATTATCCACACGGGGACGCAATCCGGAATCTCCTTTTTTACCATCGTAACCTTCGAGATGAATCATGTCGATGGCGGCATTCTGGCAAATTGTAGAACAGTTTCCGCAACCAATACATTCGTCAAGGTCGTTGAAATGAAGTCCGCGGTAACGGTCTGCTGCTTCCTTCGATACCTTCGGGTAAGAGATGGTATGCGGTTTTTTTCCGAACTGTTTGAGCGCGGTTAAAGGTTTTAGTGTTCCGTTTAGATCAAAAAAGCTCATATTTCTTGTTTCTTTACTGTGTTTATTTTTTCTCTTTTATAACGTCAAGTCCTATTCGACAGGAGTTAAAAGTTAAGTGTTAAAGTGTTAAGAGGTAGAAGTTTTGGAAGTTGCTACATCCTTTTTCTTCATACCTTTACTCTCGGTTTTCGCCCTGCCCAGATAATTAATATACCCGTTTAATATTGCTTTACCCTTTTCTAATAACACTCTTCCTTTTTGATATTCCTCTTTTGTTATGTATTTTTCATCAAATGCCGTAATAAACTGATCCATCAATTCATAAATTGATCCTCTACTCATTCTGCAAAATTGAATGTTTTCCTGATAATGATATCTGCCATATCCTTCTGCAATGTTTTCAGTGGTAGAACGTGAAGCACGGAGCATACCATCTGTGAGCGCATATTTTTCATGAGCAGGAAATTTTTTAATAATCCGGGACACATAATTTCTGATTTCCCGACATGCTTTCCAGCATTCGAGATCTTCAAAACTATGTATTCCATTATTACTCATTCTTTTTACACTTAACTCTTAACATATAACATTTAACCCCTAACACTTAACCCCTAACACTTAACTCATAACTCATAGCATTTCATAATCCTTATTATCTCTCAATTTCAGGAGGACAGGTACCGAGACTGTTCATAATGGCCGAAATATCAGCCACATTTTCGCCAACTAAAATATCTTCGAGTAATGTAATGGCGTGTACATAAGCTGCACCACGGAAATGTACCCTGCGGGGATGCGTACTGCCGTCACTCACGATATACATGCCCACTTCTCCACGGGTAGCTTCGGTACGTGCATAAGCATCGCCTTTGGGAAGTGCCCATTTGTGGGGATTAGGAATACGGTTGTAAATTTCTCCGGAAGGCATTTTTTCAATCACCTGACGGATAATGTGGATGGATTGCCTGATTTCCTGACGGCGAACCAAAGCACGTGACCAGATATCGCCACCTTCGTGTGTGGGCACAATAAAATCAAGTTTATCGTACACTTCGTAAGGATCGTCAATACGGATATCGCTTTTGATACCACAACCACGAAGGACAGGGCCAACTACGCCCCATTCTACCGCTTTTTCCTTGGAAATGATACCCACACCCTGTGTTCTTTTCTGGAAAATGGTATTCTCGAACATCAAGTCATCATAATCTTTCAGCCTTTTTTCAAGATAGTCCATGGTACGCAGCACTTTATCTGCAAATCCTTCGGGAAGGTCGCGGCGCACACCGCCCGGCCAGATATACATGTGATAAACCCGGCCACCGGTAAGTTCTTCAAAAAGATCAAGGATATAGTTTCGGTCACCAACAGACCACTGTCCCATGGTATAAAGTCCCAGCGAACCGTTTTGGCCACCAAACCAAAGCATATAGGAACCGATACGGGCTAATTCGAGCATAAGCACGCGAATGTATTTGGCCCTTTCGGGCACTTCGCGACCTTCGAGTAACTCAACGGCACGGGCATAAGATTCTTCTACCGGATCCGGTTCGGGAACACAAAAACGGCACAAAAGCGTAAAGCTCTGGAGCCAGTTTCTTCTTTCCTGTAATTTTTCAAATGCACGATGCAGGTAACCTACTTCGGTGCGTGCTTTCACGATGGTATCGCCTTCAACCTGCACTTTGACCATCATGTTTCCGGTAATACCGGGGTGCTGAGGTCCTATATATAATGTTGTTGCCTTTTCTCTCATTTTATCTCGAGTATTTTTTTGCAAAATCAGGAATTTCTTCGCCATCGCGACCGGCTATCGTCTCGCGTACATCCTGGGCGTCTTCACGGCCCGGACGATGCCAGAACGTTTTCTCGGCGTAGGCAGCCGTATCAAAATCGCGGCGGAATGGAGGCGGGCCCTGCCAGTCTTCAAGGATAAATTCATCGGGAGCTACCAGGCCTGTAAATTGTACGCCAAACATTTCACGAAATTCTCTTTCGTAAGTATTCAGCTGACGCCAAATCATGTCCATGTTGTCCATAACAGCATTGTCGCGATCTACTCTGGTACGAACAAAAACCTTTACCTTATCCGCGGGTGACCAAACGATAAAAACAAGTTCCAGTTCCCCCTCTTCGATCCAGTCAACACAGCTGGCGTGCGAAAGGTGGATAAAACCCATTTCATCTTTTAGATAAAAGAGAAGTGCAGGAACAGTTTCCTTTTTTACAGTGAAGTCGAGGCGGTTATCTTTAAAGTCGTTTTTCTCTACGGCATCCGCAAAGTTGGCTTTGATACGCCCCA
This sequence comes from Bacteroidales bacterium, assembly GCA_015493525.1. Lineage (GTDB taxonomy): Bacteria > Bacteroidota > Bacteroidia > Bacteroidales > F082 > Sulfidibacterium. The sequence continues at coordinate 158,447 of WGCY01000049.1, read as the reverse complement.
CAATATTTTCTTTGAGTTCTTTCATCATTTCAATTTTTTACCAGTTGTATTCGGGCATAACCCAATTTGGAATGATCTTCTTTTGGTTGGCACGGTACCATTCGAGATTTTCTTTATATTCCTTTGCACCGTTGGCACGCCCTTCGGCAATGCGTTTCTGTAGTTGGGCAAATCCCGACAAAACAGCTTCCGGTCGTGGCATACAACCATTGATGTAAACATCCACGGGAAGGTATTTGTCCAGTACTTTAATGGTATTGTACGAATCGTAATACATACCGCCGTTAATAGTACAGGAGCCAAAGCCAATCACGTATTTGGGATCCTGCATTTGTTCGTAAACCCGGATGACCCTTTTCATGGTTTTTACGGTAAGATAACCGGTAATCAGCAACACATCGGCTTGTCGTGGTGTGGCTGCACCCCTTACCCCAAGTCGCTCGGCATCATAACGGGAAGTCATGGTGGGGGGAATTTCGATAGCCCCGCAACCGGTACCATAAGCCAATACCCAAATGGAATGCTTACGCGCCCAATTTTGGATGATATCAACTATCTTTTGAGAATTCTTATCGTTCATCATAATCTTTCAGATTTAAAATATTACAGCTTGCAGAATTGCCAGCAGGCCAAAAAAGCTGGGCCATCCCCAAAACCATCTAACAGCTTGCTCGGTACGATAACGCGGAGTGGTTACACCATAAAGCATGGGAATTAAGTAAAGGGCAAATGTTTTGATGAGTAAGATACCCAGGTTATCAGCACCTCCCATGAATAAGTCAACATACAGGGTAAGTTTGGCAAAAGTAAATACCGATCCTGATGACATCATCACGAAAAGGTATTTTCCACCGGACTCTGCAATAGGCCCTGAAGCCAACTCTGTAGGGGCCCCCACAATATCGAAAGGTGAGTACCTAAACATTCCGAGCATGGCCATTACGGCAGCAATAAATGCAAACGGCGAGGAGAACATAAGCCATGTTCCGGTATGCGCCTGTGCAGCCATCAAACCAGTGATAGAGGTGGTATGATATTGAATCATCAACGATACCAAAGCCAATACCCACGGGATTTCAAAACCGACCATTTGACTCAAACCACGGGTTACACCAATGGCCGAGTTAGGGTTACCAGTCTGTCCGGCTCCCAGTGCCATACCCAATGGACCGAAAGTCATGATATAGAGCAGAAAAATCAAATCTCCCTTAAAGTTCAGGTTGGGGTACCAGTTGTTATGGGTCAGGACGGGAACAAGCATAAGCGTCATTACCGATGAAACCATTAAAAAGGCAGGCCCCAGATGGTGCATCGCACCGTGGTGAATAGCTGATTTTTTTGAACCCAATTTGAAAGCATCGATAAAATTCTGATAAAAAGGCGGTCCTTTCCTGTTCTGTACACGCGCTGTAATTTTGCGGCTCAATCCACCATAGGTCATCCCCACTACAAAGGCCACGAGAAACGTGGCGACCGCACCTAAAATATTCATTAATACTGTTTCCATTGATCTATATTTATATTAGAACAAAACGCTCTTAAACAATAACACAATTACTACAAAAACAATCGCGTACACGGCATAAGTTTGCCCGTTACCCGTGTAAATCCTGCGCATAAATTCAAACAAGGACTCTAATCCGTCTGCAAATCCGGTATAATATTTATCAATCTGGCGGCGCATAGCCGGAGCCACGGCCCTCAGGAAAGGCTGCATAAAACCAACAGAGAATGTCAGGTTTTCATCATCGGCAGGTACTTCACCTGAAGAACTAATATCTTTGGTGGTTACATAACGGGTGCTCTTGTGCCCTTTCCATGTAATGAAAAGAGCGAAAAACACGAAGATTGAGATGATGTAATACAAAATAGGTTGCAACACTACGCTGTCGCCCCATGCATTCAGTATAATCGAAGTATTCCACAAATGCTTGAAAGTGTCAATATAACCCAAATCAATCAAACCACTGTTTATGGGTTTCAGAATAAGTCCGGGGAAAGTACCGAGAACGAGCATCAAAACAGCCATAATGAGCATGGGAATTAACATAACAACGGGAGCTTCTTTTACGTGTGCCCACTCTTTTTCTTCCTGACCCAGGAAGAAACCAAACAGGAACTTGTAGCAATAGAGAAAGGCTGCCGTACTGGAAAAGAAAATAACGATAACCAATAGGTAATGGTTGCTGGTAATGAGTGATTCGTAAAGCATCCATTTTCCCACAAACCCACCCAATGGAGGAATTCCTGCCAGGGCAATAATCGAAAACAGGGCAGCCACAAATGTCCAGGGCATCTTGCGGATAAGTCCGGTTACTTCCGTAAAGTTTGTGGTTCCGGTTTGTTTTTCAATAGCACCGGTAACCATAAATAAAGTACCTTTAAACAGCGAGTGCATCACAGCCAGGAACAATCCGGCCAACATGCCGAGTTCGGTACCGATGGCAATACCGGTAATGATATATCCCAACTGAGCCACCGAAGAGTAGGCCAGTAGTTTTTTGGCATCATCCTGTTTGATAGCCCAAAGTGTTCCCAGAACAGCGGTGATACCACCCAGCCAGGCAATGACTTCCCGAAACCAAAATCCCTGCGGAATCTGGTTGATCATGGTAACCAGAACGATAACCATTCCGTAAATACCCATTTTTGATAAAGCACCTGAGAATACAGCAGTGTAAGCCATGGGAGAATTGCTGTAGGCATCGGGAGCCCAAACGTGTAACGGCATCATGGCAGCTTTCACGCCAAATGCCATCAAAAACAGAATGGGAATCCATATTTGCATGCTCAACCCCATGTTGGGATAGAAATTAATCATATCACCAATCATAAAAGAGCCGGCAACATGATGAACAATCACGATGGCCATCAACATGGCATAAGCACCAATAGCACTAAAAACAAAGTATTTGATGCCGATACGCTGTGTGTCATTTCCATTGTAAATGGTCATAAGGTAAGAAGACCAGGTCATGATTTCCCAGAAAATAAAGAAGGAAACCAAATCAAGACTCAGTAAAATTCCCATCATGGCCATGATGCTGAGGATAAAATTAAAGTAGAAATATCCCTTACGCTCTTTGCCTTTCATGTAACCGATAGCATAAATAGCTGCCAAAGAACCAAGCCCAAGGACAATCAGCGAAAAGAGCCAGCTGAAATGGTTGACACCCCAGGCGAGGTTTATCCCGCCCAACGAAAGGGTAACCTTATCAGCGATGGCCACATTGGCAAAAAACAGATAAGTAGGAACCAACACTGAAGCCAGGAAAAATATATCCTGAAGCACTTTGCTTATTTTTCCTGCAAAGTAGGTCAAAACCGCTCCACCAAGAAAAATTAAAAATATTATATGTATCATTTCCATATTAAAATTATTTTAAAGACAAAACATTCTGAATGTATTGGCCCTTATCCATTAAACTGTTGGTGGCTTTATGCAGCATACCGGTGACGGCATCCGGATAAAATCCGATAAGAAGAATAATAGCCCCTAAAACAAGCATCACAATTAACCCGTTAAAAGTTGGCTTTTGCGGTTTAACAGCCGCTTCTTTTTTGAAGAAATAAACCCGGTTAACAACACGCAAATAATAAACCAGCTCAACCACGCTGACCATAAGTACCAGCACCATAATCAGGATCATGTTGCTGTCGGCAGCAGCTGTTAACACGGCAAGCTTACTCCAGAAGCCGGCAAACGGCGGGAGTCCGACAATGGCAAAAGCACCCAGCGCAAACAACAGCGAAGTAATCGGCAGGTATTTCGACATGCCGTTAACCTCACTTATTTTTTTCTCTGTAGAATTATATGTCAGATAACTTCCGGAGAAGAAGAGTAACGATTTGATAATCGCGTGGTTCAACATGAGGAACAAAGCGGCAAAAACACCTTCTTTGGTACCAAAACCGAAAGCTACCAGCACGAGGCCCATTTGACCAATACTGGAATAAGCCAGCATCCTTTTGAGTTTTTCCTGACGAATGGCTGCTGTCTCAGCAATGATTAACGTAATCATCCCGATGAGGATCAGGAAACTGAAAGAGCCGGAAAGGTCAAATATGGTATAAGTATATCGAATAATGGCGTAAACAGCGGCTTTTACAACGATACCGGCAAAAGCAGCACCCACCGGGCCGGGAGCCTCGGCATAAGCATCCGGTGCCCATCCGTTTAACGGGAATATTTCGGCTTCAATACCCAGTGCCACGACAAAAAAGATATAAGAGACAATCTTCAGTTTCGGATCCATAAGATGAATCTTACTGGCAATATCGGCCATATTTAAGGTGCCTAGCTGCGCGTAAATAATCATAATCGCCAACAACAGGAACGTAGAGGCGATAGAACCCATCATCACGTACTTGAAAGAAGCCTCGGCACTGTTACGTCCTTTGTAAAACGCCGTCAGACCATACGCTGAGATACTGGTAATCTCGATAAACACGAACATGTTGAAAATATCGCCCGTAAGTACGATACCCACCGAGCCGGTAATCAGCATCATGAGCATGAGGAAATATTTCAAAGCGGGTTCGTAATCTACGTTTCTTTTAAAACGGTAGCTATATACCCAGACCAAGAGGCCAAGGAAGATCATCAGGGTAACCAGAAATCCGGAGAATGCGTTGAATACAAGGTTAATCCCTATGGGGGGGACCCATCCGGCAATAACTTCTACAATAGGACCGTGAACCAACACATGGTTCAGAAGGTTAATGGCCAGTATCAACAAATAGGTGAGTACCAGACCCGGTACAATTCTGACCAGTTCTTTCCATATCATCCCGAGCAGCGGAATCAAAAAAGCCGCCATAAGGGGAATTGCTATAAATAATACAGGAGTTCCTACCATTTCAAATCCTTTATTTCGTCAATATTTAAAGTACCATGATGTCTGTATAAGCGAATAACCAGTGCCAGTGCCACGGCAGTAACACCAAATCCAATCACAATGGCCGTCAGTACCAACGCCTGTGGAACAGGGTCGGTCATTTTACTCACGGTTTTAAAGTTGTCAATAAATCCCTGTGAGAAAATAGGTGCCGTTCCGCCTTTGTAATAGCCAATGGCTACTATCAGCAGGTTAAGGCCGGAATCAATCACGGAAAGACCAATCACAATTTTCAACAGCGATTTTTTTACCATCGCGCCATAAAAGCCAATCAGCATCACCAGAACGGCGGTACCGTAAACGGCATAGTCTAAATAACTAAATAATGTACTATCCATTGCTTTGCCCTTTTTCGTGTAAAACAGTATAAATAACACCGGTAAGTTCAGCCCCCACTTTAAAGCCTACGGCAATATAAATAATGGGAATGACACCACCGCTAAACAGGTTGTTCAGCACACCTACAGGAAGGAAGTTTTGAAGAAAAGTTCCGCCATGCATAAATCCAAGCAATCCAACACCGGCAAATGTGATCCCTGCCAGTGACTCTACCACGGACAACGCGGTGTGGCTCACCGAATAATTTTCGTACGCCAACAACATTAGCAAAAATCCCGAGGCGATGATTACACCACCCTGAAAACCTCCACCAGGCGACAAGTGGCCGTGGATAAAGACATAAGCACCCAGTAAAATAATAGCCGGGAACAACAGCTTCGATCCGGAGGTAACAATGCTACTGGCCGAAAACAAAACCGAACGTTCGCCAACGGCGTGCCTTTTCTTGTAAAGCAAACTTCCAAGAACCGTGACAGCAAGAAAAAGAACCGTAACTTCTCCCAGTGTATCAAAACCACGGAAGTTAACCACGATACTGGTTACTGCATTGGAAACGGTAAGCGGCTTGACGGTTTTGGCCAGGTAAATATCTTTGACAGGTTTTACCCCCTGAACGAAATGAGGCTGTCCAAAGCCAATATCAAAATAGGAACCGGCAATGTAATAACCCATTGTTGCCAGCAGGAGTATGACTAAAACTTTTTTCATTTCACAGCAGATTTAAATTTTTCTTTTTTATCTGTTTCGTCTTCCATGCGCACAGTATTGCGAATGGTAATAACGAAAATAATGGTTGTCAACGCCACGCCAATGGCAGCTTCTGTCAATGCCACATCCGGAGCCTGAAGCAGGTAATATAAAATCGATAATATCAGGCTAATAATACCGGTGGCCATGGTGGCATACAGTAAATCCTTTTGCGCGATAGAATACACCGAGGCAGCAATCATAAGCAAAAGCAATAGGGAAATTAAAATAAAATAAATCATGCTTTGTCCTCCTTTTCTTTGGTGTGGGGAACGACTTCCTGGTAAGCGTCCATATTTTCTTTGTCTTCACTTTTGATATACGGGTAATGCCCTCTGCGGTAGGTAGCCCGTGCCAGTGCATGCGAACTGATAGGGTTGGAATAGGCAATGAAAATAATGATAATCAATGATTTCCAAATCCAATCAGGTTGTAGAAACCCAACACCCAGTACCAAACTCATTCCACCGAGTGTGGTAGCTTTGGTTCCGGCCTGCAGGCGGTTAAACACGTCGGGCATACGGAAAATTCCCAGCCCCCCGAGAAACAGGAATGTGCTACCTATGATGAGCAGAATTCCGCCAATAATATCCATGATACTCATAAGGCTCCCTCCAGATATCTCGCGATGACAATAACACCAATAAAACCGAGAACGGCATAAACCAGTGCCACGTCAACATAAATAAAACGTTTAAACATATATCCTAAAAGCACCAGTGCGGCCACGCCAATGGTGGTCAGGGTGTCAAGTGCCACCGTGCGATCAGCAGCAGTAGGACCTTTTACAAACCGAATAGCCGAGAATATCATTCCCAGTGCCATCAGTATAAAGGCATAATATATAATGTAGGTCATAGTTAGAAAATTTTTAAGAGAATCTTCTCAAAAGGTTCGGCAATTATTTTAAAAGCTTCTTCCGGATCTGTTGTTTCCACGTCAATCCAGTGGATATAGAAAGTGTCACCTACCACATCTACCGACAAGGTACCCGGTGTAAGCGTGATACTGTTGGCCAAAACCATTTTTGAATAGTTGGTCTTCAATTTGGTTTTGAATTTCACAATACCCGGATTAATGGGGAGGGAAGGAGAAATAACCCTTCGTGCCACATCAAAATTGGCCACCACCAGTGCTTTGATGAAAACAAAAAAGTACCAAATCATCCAAAAAATCCGGTCGGGACGCAAAATAGAAAAATCACAGCAGGTGAAAATTCTGATACTGGCCAACGAAAGCAGCATGGAGACAACAGCTCCCACCAGAACTTCCTGCCAAAAAAGCGTACTGGTAAACATGAGCCATACCAGCATCAGAAGTATCCAGTTGAGAATAAACCGTCCCAGTTTCTGATTAAATGTTAAACTTTGCATAAAGTTAATTTTTTAAGGATTTATCCTAAGTTGTATTTTTTTCCTTCAAAGTATTTCATAAACTGGACCCTTTCGTACTCGGCAGGGTTCGGACTGTTCACCTGGCTCATTTTGCCACGGAAATCATCCAGTTTTTCAAATTCATGTTTTGCCATCCACTCTTTTACATCCTGGAGCATGTCCGAAACAAACTCAATACCGTTTTTATACAGTGAGGAAACCACCTGAACGGCATCGGCACCGGCCAGAATTTCTTTGATGACAGATGCCCCGTCGTGCACACCGGTGGAGGCAATCAAATCACATCCCATACGGCCCGAAAGAATGGACATCCAACGCAATGAAATGGCCAAATCGGAAGAACGGCTGAGTACGTTGGAGGGAATTACTTTAAAATTGTCAATATCGAAATCGGGATGGAAAAAGCGGTTGAACAACACCAAACCATCCACACCACTTTCGGAAACCCTTTTGACAAAGGCAGCGAGATCGGCAAAATAGTAACTCAGCTTGGCGGCAACCGGAATGGAAACGGCCGCTTTGATTTTTCCAAGAATGGACAAATAGGTTTCTTCAATATCCGAACAGCTCTTTGAAAAATCGGAAGGGAGAATGAAAAGGTTCACTTCAATGGCATCTGCACCGGCATCTTCCAGCTTTTTGGCGAAGAAACTCCATTCCCACGAACTGACACAGTTAATGCTGGCGATAACAGGAATATCTAACGCTTCTTTGGCTTCCCGGACCAGGCCCAAATATTTTTTAATGTTATCATCTTTGATTTTGTAATCGTAATAGTCGAGAAACCGGACATCGGGAAACTCCATGTCTTTTTCCTTTTCCAGAATGCTACGGTATTCGTTGTAGATTTCTTCTTCAAAGATAGATTTTAAAACAACTGCACCGGCTCCGCTGTTTTCAATCTTTTTCAGATTGGCCACCGAAGCTGTCAGGCCGGAACTACCTACTACAACAGGTGATTTAAGTTTCAACCCTAAATAACTGACTGATAAGTCCATAACGTACGTTTTTGTATTATTGCTTTTAAAAGATGTGGCAAAAATATAGAAAATGGTATGATATAGCGTCTTCCTTTATATATCGCCGGCTAATTTATCATTGATATAAATAAATTAGCATTTAAGAATGGATTAGCGACATTTTTCACAATGAAACGTCATTGGCTTTTATCAGTTTAGGTTCAACTTGTTAACTGACACAACCAGATGGAAAACGCGGTTTGTTTCTTATCGGCAATTTTTATCTCGTTAATATTTTGAATTAATATAAATTATTTCGGGGACAGGTTGGATGTGGCACAAACAGCGAAAAGTAAAACGGGAGAAAAATATTGCCGGTAGCCGTTATTTTTCGAAATGAAGTGATTGGTCCATTTTACTTTCGGGCCAGTGGGTCGATTTGCGAAGTTGCTTTTTTATTTCCGTCCTGGCCAGCTCGCGCAGGGGAAGCTGTTTGTACAAAACCCGTACTGCTGCCTGATATTGGCCCTTTTTGCTTTTGATAAAAGTAACCTTTTTGTTGGGTGGCAACGCCATTATTTTGTCGTTAATGCCGCTTTCGGCTTTATTTATCGCACTTGTCATTAGCTTTTTATCACTTTCGGACAGGTTGGTATTGGCGGAAGTCCATGCGTTGAAATACATCAGGACAAGGCCGGGCAGGTGTTTTTTGGCCTTTTGCAGTGCCTGCGTTTCCGCACCGGTAGCAGTGGAAGATTTTCCGGTGCTCATGGCCCACAGATAAACCCTTTGGCCGGGACTGATTTCCCTGTAAGTATCCTTGTAAAAATTCTCAATCAAAGTCTGCATACCTGCCGAAGAATGATAAACTTTGAATCCTTTTTTTTGGTACATGGCCGCTTCTGCAACTGCTTTTTTACGGGCAGTGGCCAACTGCGAAGAGGATAAGGCATGCTGTGCCTTTGCCGGTACATATCCTACCACAGCCAGTAAAGCTAAAATAATTCCGGACAATAAAGTATGCTTCATAATTTTGTATTTTATAATTATGGGGTAAACTTACTGAATTTTTAAGAAAAAACCGTTGGAAAAGTTTTTTACCTTTACCCCAAAAAAACAGATGAAAACAGATATTTCTCAACGGTGGGCCACGTTGGCCGCCAATGGTGTTATTGCCCTTATTTTTGGTGTGCTGGCCATTTTTGTTCCGGGCCCCACACTCATTACCATTGTTACCTACTTTGGCATTATCATTTTGCTGCTTGGTATTGCCATGCTTGTGGGGGTTGTCCTGAATATCCGCAACGGCCTGGGTTACGGCACCGACCTGGTGGAAACCATTGTCCTGATTATTATTGGTGTCCTGCTCACATTCTATACCCAGCAATCGCTGAAAGTTTTTGTCATCGTTATTGGCAGCTGGGCGGTGCTCATTGGTTTGTTACAACTTTATTTTGCCTTTAAAGTATCTCCCGATTTAAACGGGAAGAATACCCTGCTCATCAACGGCGGGCTTACATTGCTTTTTGGCGTAGTGTTGTTTTTCAACCCCTTTCAGGCAGCCGTGTTTGTTTTGGTACTCACTGGGATACTGGCCATTGTGGTTGGGACCGTTTTAATAATCATAGCCATGAAGATGAAGAATTTCTTCAGGCAAATGGAAGGATAGGTGACTGGATTCAGAGTTATGAATCGTAAATACAAATATCTCCTTTTTGTTTTTTTTCTGTTTGCAACAACAGGGGCCATGGCACAGGAAAACACCGGTTGGGACAACCAGGCTTATCTGGGCAACAAAGTGGCTTTCGGCAAATACAAATGGAAATACTCGCTGGAAATGCAGGTACGTCTCAAAGACAACTTTCAGCATCTGGATAACTGGTACATCGAGTTTGTGTCAAGCTACATGTTTTCCAAACATTTTGAATTTGTTCCGGATTTTCGTTTTACCGTAAAACCCGACCGGACGGAATACCGGCTGGGGTTAGGTGCCCTGTATAAAAAAACCACATCCAAAGTACAGTTTGTCAACCAGGTAAAATGGCAGTTGGATGTGGACAGCCACGGAAAGATTGGCAATGCGGCCCGCGAAGTGGTTTTTTTAAATTACCCCATCAAAGAAAAGATTATTACCACGCTGGTGGGTGGGTTTATTTACCGCTGGTGGTCCGATTGGAACGGGTTTCAATACATCCGTGTCGGGCCGGGGGTAACTTATAAATTCGATGAAAAGCACACACTGAATTTCAGTTACTTCATAGGGGTGGAAAACCGGAAAGGCACCTGGCTGTGGGCCGGTATTCCCATGATACAGCTGGTGATAAATGTTTCCAAAAAATACAAATACGTCCCGGCTTATTATTTTAATTTTTAAGTCTAATAATTAAGAAAACCGGAATATCCTTTACGGATTAATACTGCCAAAGATATTGTTCAAAATTAAACATATCCTTTTTAATCCGGTCTGATTCCCTGATAGCATCTACACCCGTTGCATAGGCATTGATACGGCGGTCAAATGTATTTTGTTCTTTGTAAATGAAACTTTCAAAAAGTCGTTTAATAAAGATATCATCATAACTCAGTCGTGCCGCTGAATTTGCCGGATTAAAAGCCAGGTTTTTAGCCAATACTTTTCGGGCATCGGCATATGAAATCCAGAACATCGGCTGCTTGGATTCCTGTCCATCGCTCAGCTGTTTTGTTATTACAGGGCACAAAGCTTCGATACGCACCATCATTTCCGATCGCTTGGAATCGAAATACCAGTCCTCTTTCAGGCGCAGGCGGGTAACCTGTGTCGGGTCAAAATGATGATAATATTTCACGATGGTATCATTGCCTGTGTAGGCACTTTTCATCTTCCTGCTCATCGTATCTTTATACTGATCAATAATTTGCCTGTACGTAATGGGGGTCCTCAGTTCATCGGTCCCATCACTGTTTATCTCATAAGCTGTTATTTGGCCCTGACGCAATGCATCCATTATTACCGTGATAAACGATTTCCAGTTCTGTTGCGGTACTGTCGGGAAATAAAATACATTGTTTATTTTCTCATGAAAATCTATCGTACACCAAATCCTTTTGAACCACATAACATCTGCTTTACGAACCGGTGGCAGGGGCATGGGCGTTTTATTCACTATCCCCTGATTTTTATAAAGCCCATCGTCCGGAGAGTTTGCAGCAATCTGTCCGAATGAGAGAGATGGGGCAACAAACAAAAAGATCAAAAAAACAGATTGAATTAATTTTTTCATAGTCTCTATTTTATTTCTAAGTTAACAGGATTTAAGGTCCTTACAATACCATCCGGTCCTTTGGCCTGGATATTTTCAAAAAACACCCTTTGCTGATGCCGGCTGTTACGGATAATATTTTTGACCGCTTCATTAAAGAGTTTCCCCCTTACATGTTTTTTAACCAGGTCACCGTTGATGAATGTAATGAAAGAATATGAAAGAATGGTAAAATTATACCCTCCAAATAAGAAATCTTTCATATCGGGAATAATACCTCCCGATGCCAGCAACAGTCCTTTGTCAATTTTACCATTGGACATCCCGCCAATTTCGGCAGTCGGGTCGGGTACCATTTTAATCCGGAATTCCGATTTCCCCAGCGAAACCGTTTTGCCATCAACTTCCGCTGTAGCCGAGACATAAACTTTGTTACCGGGAACAGCATGCTTAAGCATAACAAACCATGAATTTTTTTTCTTGTAAAGTTTACCAGCGGAGATGTGCGGATGAATCTGGTCAGGGCTGAAGCCTGGTGCCGTAATAGAAACAGGATTCTCAACACCGATGTAGAAGACATTCATTTTAAGCGGGGCCACCGTTAAGGAGGGGGGAGCTACAATGTATTTACCATTGAAATTATACTTTACAGTTTGGTTGGTGGCAGGATCTATCATTTCTATAATTCCGGCATACTTTTGAATACCCTGTTTTTTAGCAGGGAACTCAATATTGACCAAACCTGCTCTCCCCTGAACCAATTTTGTTCTACCGATATTTTCGTCTGTAATGGAATCGGCACCTGCTAAAATACGGACAGTGGGTTTCGACTTGACATCATAGGCAGCTATCAATACCTGGGCTTTATACGTGTTTCCCTCAAGTACGTAAGTGCTGGTTGGAATAACCTTGGCTTCGACATGGCCAAATTTATAATCTTTTGCCGTAATAGAGCTAAAAAGATAGTTCAGCACATCAAATTCGGACATTTTCACTTCAGAAACAATCTTATTTACCAGGGTAATGTCAGCTGCAAGAATAGTATAATAGAAATTATGGTTCTCCCAATCCTGCTTTTGTCTGTCTGCATTACGATATATGATTTTATGATTTCCCAGGTAATTGGTTACCAGACCCACTTTAGTTGTATTTTGAGGCAGATGCATAAGTTTTATAACATGGTTCCTGAAATCATTCATTTTCCGGCTTAGCACATAAGCCTCACCTTTTTTAGAAATTCCCTGCCCAACCAGATAGTTGGTAACATCGTTGTAACGGTCTTTGGTAGGGACAATACGCAGGTTAAGTTCTTTGACCTTTTTCATTTCACCTGGATGAAACACATCGGGAACCAGGGTATCAAAATAATAATGGTTCATAACAAAAGCAGAGTCTTTTCTTTCCGATACCTCAACAAGTTTCAGTTTAAGATGTTGCAGGTACTTCACCATGGCATCGGACTCTTTTCTAATGGCCTGGGCTTTCTTCCAGAAGGGGCCTACTTTTTCTTTTTTCAACTGATATTGCGTTTCAAAACGATCGTAGGTAGCGGCAATTTTAGAGCTTAAGCTGGTATTGGTGCTCTCAATATTTTCGTTGACCACTAAAAAGGCGTCCAATACCTGTTTTGATACGTTTAATGCCAAGAGGGCATAAAGTACCAAATACATCATGGCAATCATTTTCTGCCGTGGAGTTTCTTTATATCCAGCCATTTATATCTCTTTTTTAAATTTGTAATGGAATAAATTCATAAAATCTATCCTTGAATATTCATAGCATTCAGCATATTGCCATACACCTTATTCAAAGATTCCATCCGCTTGGTAAGAAGCTCCATTTGCTCAATAAATACACCCGTTTGTGATGTGGATTTATCCAAAGATTCCAGCAGGTTATTAACGGTACTATCCATTTTATTGGAATTTTCCATACTCTTTTGCGAATCTCTCAACTGGGTTTCATAGATTGTATTAAGGGCTGCCAGGTTTTCAGCAATTTCTTTTACCCGGGCATTATATTCGTCGCTGTTAACAGAAGAAAAGTTAAGTGCTTCAGCTGATTCGTCAAGTGCTTTTGCCGATTTCTCAAAATTCTCTGCCAGGTTCTTTGCAGAAGCAGAAGCTTGTTTAACAAATCCCACAAACTCTTCAGAAGAATCCATATTACCTTTAAGGATATCAGCTGTCTGAACATATGCATTAGAAAGTATCTCGGCATTTTTATTCGCCGTGCTAATATTCTGAACATGATTTTCTGAAGCCTCTACGCCATCGTTCATAACTTCACCGAGACGCTGGGCGGTCTGGCCTGCCTGTTTCATATTTATGGAAAAATCTTCAGTAGCGGCAGCAGCATCAGTAACATCTGCCAGGCTCTCAGCATTTTTTGATAGTTTTTCCATCCCTGCGCCCAATCTTTCAATAACTTCTTCATCAACATTGACTTTGCGCAACATTTCATCCAACTGCTGGGTGGGAGAACCTGCTTTTTTCCCGACAACATCGCCTTTATCGGGATGATACATACTGGTCAATTCCGGATAAACCATACTCCAGTCAGGCTCAACGTGTGGGTCCTCAAAGGCAGACAAAGCAAAAATAAGGGCTTCTGTTCCCAGACCAACCATCAGCATAATGTCGGCACCGCCATAATGGTTTATCTTAAAGAGAGCACCCATTAAAACAACAGAAGCCCCCAGACCATAAACTTTCGCCATCATATTGCGATAAAATGGTGTTTTGTTAAATTCAGAAAATTTCATAATTTTATTGTATTAAGGTTTGTTTATTTTTATTTAAGGTTAATGATAAACCCTGGAAGCATTTTTAGACTTACCATCATTCTCACCCCTGCCAAGGTAAGGCTGGATGCAGCGAAAACCGATGTATGATTTTGCAGTATCCTGATATTCGTAAGCCCTTGTGGTAACTTCAAGGTAATAAGCAATATCTTTCCATGAACCACCGCGGATAACTTTTCGTTTCATGGCAGGCGGATCATCCTTTTTTGCATTGTATGTGTAATTGGGGTTCATGTCCCAGATAATATTGTAGGATGACGGGTCGTAGGCACTGTTTGTCCATTCGGAAACATTTCCGGCCATATCATACAAATTAAAACTATTGGGAGGATAATGCCCGACAATAGTAGTACGCAGGCCACCATCTGCATTATAATCGCCACGCAAAGGTTTAAAGTTGGCCAGAAAACAGCCCTGTACGTTACGTGTGTACGGACCTCCCCATGGGTAAGGGTTCAATTGGTTTCCTCCCCGTGCGGCCCATTCCCATTCGGCTTCTGTGGGAAGCCTGAATTCTGATAAGACGACACCTCCTTTTTTCTTCGCCAGGGCATTGTTCAACAATTCCGTGCGCCATACACAAAAGGCACGTGCCTGGTTCCAGTTTACGCCGACAACAGGATAATGGTCGTATGCCGGATGAGAAAAATATTTCTCTGTCAACGGGTCGTTAAATGAGTAGGTAAAATCGGCTATCCAGCACAACGTATCGGGATAGACGCTAATGGTTTCGTTGTGTACATAAGCCGAACGGTTGTGCGGAGGGATGTTTCCCTGGTTAGACCGGGTTCTCTGGCGAAGATTGTCCATGGCAGCAGCATGCAGGTCAACCCAGTAATAAGAATAAATTAATTTTCGGCTGTCGATTTCCTTATGGCGGAAAAAACGTTCATTTTCAGGAAGGTACATTGCATTCAGTGCATCCCGCACATCCTGGTCCTGGCTGTTCCAGTCAAGTTTTGTTTTCCAGTTCAGCTTGGGCGGATCATAGGTTTCTCCTGTTTTGGCATTTGTTTCGATAAGATAATCGTTGGGCCGCACATCGCCAAGAAGTGTACGTGCAATGGAATCGCGTACCCAGTCCACAAACTGGCGGTACTCATCATTGGTAATTTCTGTTTGGTCCATATAAAAAGCCCCGACAGAAACAGTTTTCGGCTGAATTAAATGGCCATGGGTTATGTCTTCTCCACCAGCTCCCATGGTAAAGCTTCCCTGTGGAATAAAAACCATACCATAGGGATGAGGCTGATAAAATGGTTTTGCTTTAGGCCGTGCGCCCACCAATTCACCAGTATTCGATTTACTACAACTCGCTATAGCAAAAACCGAAAGCAAAATTAAATACCACTTTCTCTTCATTATCATCGTATTTTATATCTCTACTATTATTTTTTTATTATCATTTGGTTTTTTCTGCTTCATCAAGCATTACAGAAACCTTGTATTTTTATATTTTGTTTTGTTCTTGTCCACTTTAATTTTAAAACAATAACTCAGGGTAATCTCATGGCTGCCGGGAATGCCCATCGAAAGTGTTGATATATCATAGGAGTAGCCAAACCGGAACTGCTTAAAATATACACCTGCCATGAATCCGATGGATTCCTGATAGCGATAATTTACGCCACCCCAGAATTTGCTATTGTAATTAACGACAGCCGATACATTATATTGTGTGGAGACAATATCAGACTGTATTAACAAAGAGGGGATAATTTCAAACCGGGGATGGTTGGGAAATACAAATGAATAACCTGCCATCAGGTAAAAGGTACGGTCTGTCTGGTACCGGATAGTCGTTCCGGAAGTACTCAGATTTTTGCCTTTCGATTCAAGAATATTTGTGGCCGACAACCCCACATAATAATTACTGTTGCCCCGAAAGAAAAAGCCAATATTTCCATCAAACATCATAGCCCCTTCTTTGGCACTTAACAAAACAGGGTCGTTGGGCTGTACGGGATGAAACTTGGAGAAATCAATATTGCGGTTGATAAGGTTAACCCCGACCCCCATTCCTAACGTTCCGGCGGAAATCCGGAGGTGGTAAGCGTAGGCAAGCCGTATGGCCACATTGGTCTCAAATCCGAGTTTATCCTGAATAATGGCACCACCTACTCCGCCATGAATTACTTTCACGGGGGCATCAGCGTTAATCAGAAAATCCTGGGGAGAGACTTTGTTCCCTTCGGCATCTTTAAATCCTGCCCATTGTTGGCGGGCCAGGGCACTCACACAAATCCCTTCCCCCATTCCGGCATATCCTGCATTAACAAACATGTAAGCCGCACTATACTGTGTAAAAGCCGGTGCCTGCTGGCCATATGTAGCCACTGCCGCAGACATTGCAACACATAAATAGAGATACTTTGTGGATTTTGAAAACACAGTAATATTCACTTTCGTTTAGAAATGCTAAAATAGAAAAAATCTTATTATTACCTTATTGTAAATGTATTTTGTGTCTGTTTTTAGTTAATGGGCTGTTTGTAAGCTTAGTAGCTATCGCGAAAATCTTTCTTTTTGGTGAGTTTCAAATCCTGTAGGATAGAAGCTTTCACATTTATACTGAAATTCCAGCTCTTCCGCGGGCCAATGGGAATCCAGCTGAAGCGCATTTCCCAGCAATGCAGGTTTCGATAAAGGTTAACCGACGTGTACGAAAGCTGGTTATTGGTAAAATCCCAACCCGAGCGGAAAGTAAATTTCCAGTTAGGTGTTATGTTCACCTGGCCGGAGAATCCCAAAGTCTGTACCAGGGTTTTTTTCGGTGTCCATACCTGGTTCACAAAATCTTTTACATTGGTGTAAGTAAAGTGATAACTCAGGTTCAGGCTCCACGATACATTCCAGTCAACATAGTTTTGCGGATTGTTCAGGATGTCGTTTGCTTCCGTTTCAGGGGTGCCTTTTGGTATTTTTTTCTCTTCTGCTTTTTTTTCGTTCTTCTTCTTTTTACCCTTTTTAAAGTCTTTGTCGCTCAGGTTAAAGTTGAAACTAACATTCCACGAGGTATTGTCCACCCTGAAAAGCCGGCGATTTACCTGCCATTCGGTTTTGTTAATTGACCGCCCGAGAGAATCTGTTACATAAGGGTTTAAAACACTGGCATACTGTACAGTAAGACCTTT
The DNA here is from genome assembly GCA_015493525.1 of Bacteroidales bacterium. GTDB lineage: Bacteria > Bacteroidota > Bacteroidia > Bacteroidales > F082 > Sulfidibacterium. Next base: position 140,931 of record WGCY01000049.1, on the reverse strand, counting down.
CCACAAAGTGGTCCTGCCGGAAAGGTACAGATTCGACATTCTCAATGAATCTCTTGTAAAGTCATAGTTTCCCGAAATAGTAAAATTCTGGATCAACGGAATCTTTTTTAACCCGGTAACCGTATCCTTTTTGGAACGGACTTTAACCTCCAGGCTGTTGGCAAGGCTGAAATTTATGTTCCCCACTTTTTGTGTGCCCGGTGCCCCGTAAACGTAACCCTCATATTTTGAATAGGTAACAGGCCTGCCCAACGAATCGTAATAATGTCCTGTGTAGCCCCATTTTTCATCACCAAAATCAGGAACATAGGAAAACCCCACCGAGGGGGTCATCACATGCCTGACAGCCCGCAAAAAACCTTTTTTAAAACGGAGCATTCCGTAGATTTTTGTAGAAAGGGAAGTACTCACGCCAAAATCAAAAACATTATTAAAACCGGGGATGGTATCAACGGCAGTATATCCGCTGGTGGCGGAAGTATCCACCCAGTATTTTCGTAAACTACTGAAATACATACGGTCGGTGAAGTTAACCGATGTGCTGAGCGTAAAATATTTAAGGACTTTCAACGGAAGGCTAACGGGAATTTTATGAAGGATGCCATTTTCCATGTCATGCGAAAAAGTGGTGGGCTTAAAGAGCATGGAATCTGTCGTGCTAATGGTATTTTTGGCTGCCATGGAGTACGAGACACTCAGGTTGGAAAAAGCACCTGCCGAGCTGCCATCTTTTTTGCGAAAAGGATAGAAACGATTGACCGTGAAAGTAAGCTCCGGAAGGGTAACCTGTACAGCATGCGTTTTGGTATTTTGCCGGTGGCTGGCACTTGCCGTGAGAAAATATTTCCCTGCCCAGCTTTTTTGGTATGCCACACTGGACTGGAACTCGTTAGAGAGGTAAGTATTGACATTGACGGTATTGTATTTTACATAATTGCTGGTGATGATGTTCACGTTGGCCGAAAACGAACTGTTCGGATGCGACTTGGGATCCTGATGGTAGGTCCACCGGATTCTATAATCATTTGTTTTTGAGTAATCCGGATCACCTATGGTGTTGATCACATTTTGGGCAACAGAAAAAGAGAGGGCACCACTGTATTTGTAACGTTTTCTGTAAGTAAGGACAGGTGAAACCTTCCAGCTCCCGCCGGTATAAATATCTCCGGTAACTTTTAAGGTAAAATAGTCGCTTGCAGCCCAGAAGAACCCGCCACCTTCGAGATAAAACCCCCGGTTTGCCGATTCGCCATAGGTGGGCAAAATAAACCCGCTCTGTCTTTTGGGGTTATTGGGGAAAATGCCGAAAGGCAGGGCCAATGGCACCGGAACACCCTCTATTTCCATGTAAACAGGGCCGGTAATAATCATTTTTTGCGGTATGACCCTTGCCTTACCAAATTTAAACTCATAATCAGGAGGCTGCCGGTCGCAGGTGGTGAAATAGCCGGTTTTAACATTGACAGAATTATCGGGCATTCGTTTTACAATATTGCTATGCAGAAAACCCTGGTCCTGTTTGGTGCGCACATCGTGGATAATCCCTTTTTTGGTGGTGAAATTATAGGTTATGTCTTTTGTTTTGAAAGATTCGTCGCCTTGTTTAAAAACCGGTTTGCCCACAACTTTTCCGGTGGAATCCTTTACACCACGGGCATAAACCGTATTGTTGTTAAAATCAACACGGATAAAAGCTGCCTTTAAATCAATATCGCCATAAGTAACTTCGGCATTTCCGTACAAATAAACTTTTCTGTTGGCGATATCCTGTACAATCGAGTCATCGGCATGGCGTATCAGATTAGCCTCCAGCGTCATAGGCGGGGATAATTTGGTTGAATCAACGGTTTTCAGGCTATCATTAACAGCCAATGTATCGCTTTGTGGCAACAAAGTAGTATCCTGGAAAACAGGCAATGCAACCGCTTCCGAATGAATGGATGCAGTAAAAAGCAAACATATAAACCAAACGGATGTTAATAATTTCCCGGACAAACCTCTCCTGAACAAAATGAATCTTTTACTTTTGTTTATATAAAACACGCCGATGACATCTTTTGCAAATATAGGGTCTATATTTAAATCAGGCCTTTTCAAACGCAGGCTTTTCTTAACTATTGTGTTGGGAGCTGCTATTTTACTCTCTTCAAACATCTTCGCCCAGCGGGGAGTAAAAATATCAACCGTTGTTATTGATGCCGGCCACGGGGGAAAAGATCCGGGTGCTTCAGGAAAACACTCCCACGAAAAAAATATCACACTGGCCATTGCACTGAAGCTGGGACATTATATCCAGCAGTATTTGCCCAATGTAAAAGTAATCTATACCCGTAAAACAGACCGATTTATCCCGCTGTACAGACGGGCAGAAATAGCCAACAAGAACCACGCTGATCTTTTTATCTCCATACATTGTAACTCCAGTACCAGCCCCAAGCCTTATGGTGCCGAAACCTTTGTGTTGGGATTACACAAAAATGCCGCCAATCTTTCCGTAGCGCAAAAAGAAAATGCCGCTATCCGTTATGAAGATAATCCCAAAGAATACAATGGTTTTGACAATTCCCCCGAATCATACATTTCACTTAGCCTTTTCCAGAGCCCATATCTTAAAGAGAGCCTGAATTTTGCCAACAAAGTAGAGCAGCAGATGCATTTGCGTGCAGGACGAAAGGACAGGGGCGTTTTTCAAGCCGGGTTTCTGGTGCTTTGGCGTACAACTATGCCGAGCGTCCTCATAGAAACCGGTTTTTTAAGCAATCCCAAAGAAGAGGCCTATCTGCTATCGAAAAATGGCCAGACATACATAGCCTCTGCTATTTACCGTGCATTTAAAGCCTATAAGACAGAATTTGAAAAAGAAAATGCCGTGGCCAATGTCAGCCATACCACAATTTCCACACAAACTGTTTCGCACAAAAGCCAAAGCACGAAACCTGTCATCGACTACCGTGTTCAGTTTTATTCTACCACACATCTGGTCCAAAATCCTGCCAAAAAATTCAAATCAATTCCGGATGTGGGCCATTATGTACATAATGGGATTTTAAAATACACATCGGGCCATTTTAAAACCTTGTCCCAGGCTGTTATGCGCCAACATTTTATAAGGGGCAAAGGGTATCACGATGCTTTTGTAATTGCTTTTTATCAGCATCATCGTATCAGCATCAGCAAAGCCAGGGAAATTGAAAAAGCAGGTAAGTAAATTTTTTATACTTTTGTTTAAAACAATAAAGCCATAGAATCGTTTTAAAAAAAACAGACTTGTGAAAAAAACTACTATCATATATATCGGGGTTACTTTTGTTCTGGCCATTCTCATTTTTATCTGGGGATACAATTATCTGAAAGGCAAGGATCTCTTTTCCAAACAGACAATTCTCTACAGCCGTTACCAAAAGATTGACGGGTTGGTTACGGCCAATCCGGTTATGATAAACGGTAAACAGGTAGGGTCGGTAAACAAAATCTTTTTTGCCCCTGACCATTCCGGCGATTTAATCGTAACTTTTATTATCAAAGACAAGTTCCCCATTCCCAAAAATACGGTAGCCCGTATCATCAACGCCACTTTGCTTGGTGCCAAATCGGTTGATTTGAGATTGGGCAATTCAAAGGAGATGGTCCAAAGCGGAGATACCCTGAAAGGGAGCGTGGAGGTAACACTGAAAGATGAGGTAAATTCAGCGTTGGCACCGATGAAAGCGCGGGCCGAAAGGTTACTATCCAATGTAGATACACTGGTAAGGGGCCTGTCTAAATTATTTTCGAATGATGCACAGGGAAACATCCACAAAAGTTTTGCCGATGTGGCCGGTACACTTCATAACCTGAACATAACCACAGCCGAGCTGAAAGTAATGGTAAAAGACAACAGTGTGCATGTCAGCCGTACGCTGAGCAACCTGGATTCGCTATCCGGTGCATTGAGCGACAGCCGTATGGATTTGCGGGCAACCATTCACAATTTTAAAGATATCAGCGATACATTGTCCAAAGCCGAAATTAGCCAAACCATCCATCAGGCAAAAATGTCGCTGGAGCGTATAAACCTGTTGCTTAAAAATATTAACGCAGGGCAGGGGACCATCGGGGCTTTGGTTGTCAATGACAGTTTGTACATGGAATTGAACAAATCAGCGTTGGAATTGAACAAACTGCTGAAAGATTTACGTGAGAACCCGCACCGGTACCTGAAATTCTCCGTCTTCTAAATTTTTACTTTTCCGGTTTTCTAAAAATGTCATACTTTGAATAGGGCCGTAATGTTGCCTGCCACGAAAATCCTTTCAGAATACGTCCCTCTTGCGGAAGGTCTTGTTGGGGGTACATGGTTTCGGAAGCTTTCTCAATATAGTTGATGGTTTTTATCTCGTTATCTCTCACCCCGATAGACATATAACTGGATTCTGCCTTATTAATCCCGATTAACCGTTTCTGATCATCCCTGACCCAGTAAACAGACTGGGCATTGCCATCCACTTTTAATTTATAGAGATGGTTGTGATGAAAATAGCCTACCATGTTGCGGCCTGTGATCTGATTAAAATGGTCTGCGCTATCGCATGAAATGATAAATGCCGTGTTAAAAAGTGTCAGGGAATCCATCTGGTTGTTGTGAATAGCGAGAAAAACCGAATCGGCAGTCAGCTGATTTTTCCCGGTCCACAAAACCGGATAATGGTATAACCTGATGACCGAATCGCTTACGGCATAAGCCAGCGAATCACATTTCCCCTGCAGGTCCGTCCTGTAAAAGCGAACGGCATGATAAGCCTGCATCTTCTTGGCCCGGTGCTTCCGGTCAAAATAAACCCACAGGGTGTCTGCATGCAAAAACATGGAATCCTGTTCATCGTAGGTTATGGCAACGGCACTGTCCGTAACAAAAGTAACCCCCTGGTTGTTCCATAATTCTGCAACATTCCCTTTAATCAACAGACTGTGCATTGTGTCAAGCACGCGGATATTGCCAAAAGCACGGCCAAACCCGGTATGGTTGTTATAATGAATGCTGTCTGCCGAAAGTTGTTGTTCGCTACCGGATATTTCCGGGTGTTTGCGCATAATAACCCTGTCGCTCTGTGTGTTGTACCAGCCATCTATACATTTTACAATGCTTTTGTTGCCTTTGATAAGTGTAGGCCCCCTAAAATAAGCCGTCTTATTTACCGTATTGTAAATCAAGGTGTCGGCATGGGTAACCTGATCCGGATTGGTCAGGGTAACATTTTTTTTAAAATAAAACACCTTTGATTTTGTGTCGTAATCGCCCCGCCGGCTTTTAAGCACATTGGAATCGGAAACTATCGTCCCACCCACATCATAAAATGCCATTCCCGTAATACGGTTAAAGACAAGGTGTTCCGTAGTCAGGACAGCTCTCGTGTCCTCCAGTTTCACCTTTCCGAAAAATTCGCCCATCCGGTTTTTACCATTATAATGTAACCTGTCGCCAAAGAGGTTTAATGTGTCATTTACATTGATATGCACGTGCCCGAAAGCATCCACATTATTGAGATGGTCATTCAGGAAAGCACTGTCGCAGGTTATGATTGTGGAATCCTGCCGAAGTTTTACGTGTCCTAAAAGCTGCTGAATATTTTTGTTAAAATCGGCATTATACAGATAATGATCGGCATGTAAGATATGAATACGTGTTTTCCGCTGGGCAAAAGCCGGAAAAGAAAAGAGCATAGCGGCTATGGCAACCAAAAAATAACGGGCATATGTGTGGATACGTTTGCGCAAGGTTTGTTCTTTTCTGCAAAAATAGTTGTTTTACAAAATTAGTCCCTGATTAATGTGTCATGGTTACCTGCTTCATTTCACAACCTTATTTCTTTACCATTTTTTTTCCATTGTTTTGTACAGGTTCAACACGGTTCTTCCAGGTTGTTTCTATGGCCACATGGATAACTTTACAGGTTGCCGAGTCATCTACAATACTCCAGTTTAGCGATTTATTCAACGTAGTGTTGTCGCTGGTGTCATCGAAAAACAGAATGGCCTTTAGATGTGGATATTTCTTCGGCAGGTTGGTAAATGCATTTTTAAACCATGTTCTACGGTTTCCGCCAACCGTTAAACTGCCCATTTCAGTAACCATGAATGGCTTTTGGAAAGTGTCGAGTCGGTCGTAAAAGTTCCCGAAAATCTCTTTGAAAGTCCACCATTTTGACCAGGGGGCTACCGTTCCGTAATTGAGTACCCCCACGCCAACCCAGTCCACGTAACTTTTTCCCGGAAAATACTCTTTGTAATGCAAATAGGCAGGTTGGGGTGCCCAAATCCAAAGTACATTCCGCACATTCATCTTTCTGAATACATTCACCACATGCCGCCAGGCAGCAACAAACTGTGCCGGTTTATTGTTTTGCGGGCCCCACGGGTAACGGTAGGGGTCATTCATTTCGTGTCCCAGACGAATGAATACCTCATGGCCAAATGTTTTCACATCCGCTGCCCACGCTTTGATATAAAAATCGTAATCGCCGCGTGCCACAGCAGCCATTCCGTTTTTGTCAGGGTCAACAACCGGCGGCAAATTATGTTCTTCGCGATTAAAATCGCTGAGCCAGGGTTCCCAGGTAATCATCGGTGTTGAGCCTAAGTCGTAAATAGCTTTGGCATACAGCATGGGAAATTGTTCATTGTCTTTGTCACCCCAGGCGGTATAAATTTGTATCAGTGGCAACGGCTCTTTCAGCATCTTGTCAAGTTTCAGTATTTTGTCAAAGCCTTTCTGATAATTATTATCAAACACCCCTAACAGGATGGTATCGGGATGGCGGAGCAGCACTGTATCGTTTCTGTATTTATTAAACCAGGCCAGCTCTTTGGAACGCACCGGCTCACGACTTTTCATCAGCAAATCATGTTCAACATCTGTAACTTTATTCCCCAGTGTATTAAGCACTTCCGAAACAGGACCGCTGGATTGTTTTCCGAGGAAAACGAAAATCAGCACGAGGACAATACCAAAAAGGGTGGCACCGCTGACAAAGGCAAAACGTTTTATTTTACTTTTCATTTTTATCTGTTTTAATCTTTTGAACATCAATTTTCGCCCAGGGTTCCTCCGGTTCCAGGTTGCGCGATTCATAAGCCGCATAAATGCCTCCCGCCACCATAATAATGGCCACAAAAGCGAAGGCAAACATACCCCACACTTTTTGACTGGTGAGTGCCAGCATCCCTTCCGAAACCACGTACAAACGGTCATAAATCACATAAGCCAGTGTGAGCACAAAGAGAATTACCTGAAAAATTAGCGGGCGGGTGTAAGGACTAAGCCCTTTTACGGCTTTCTTTGCCGTCGGAATATATGGAATTTCGGCATTCACTACGGCCAGCATTGCCCCGAGAAAGAAGACCGGCCAGGTAGCAAATTTCAAAATCATCCCACGCCAATGCAAACCTCTTTCGGTAGGAGGATGGCTCATCCATCGCTGGACATACAAATAGATAAATACCGCAACCAAAACCACAGGCGTACCTTTCACCAGAAATTCACCAAAGTCCATATTGGCGGGCAACCATCCTGCCCAAAAATAGAGAAATGGTATGGCAACATATAAAAATGTCGTTACCCCCACAAGATAGTAAGTTGAAATAGCGAGATACGAAAGCCGTTGCCAGCCGGTCAGGTTTTTAAAAAGCCGGGGCCACTCGCTGAAAAGCACTTCAAAAACACCCCGTGACCATTTGAGTTGCTGCTTACAAAAAGAGCCAAAATCTTCCGGAACAAGTCCACGGCTGACAACCACAGGCCGAAACACCGATTTCCATCCAGCCGCATGAAGACGAATAGCCGTAATCAAATCTTCAGCAAGGCCAACACCGTGTCCGCCAATAGATTCCAGTGCCTTTTTACGAAAAGTACAGTTGGCCCCAATAGCCACACTGGTACCAAATCCGTACATCCCCATCATGGTAGGACCGTAAAAAGTGTAGGTTTGCTCGGCAGCACCCCGTGCCGTAAATGACCTGTATTGGTTGTAGTAAGCCTGCGATACCTGAACAAAACCTACCTTTTCATCTTTAAAATATCCCAACACCTCATCTAGAAAATTAGGAAAAGGTATGTGGTCGGGGTCTAAAATCAGAACAAAATCCTCTTCAATCATTTGCAGGGCTTTGTTGACCTTTCCGGCTTTGGCACCGGGCAGACCCACCAGCTCCAGCCAAACGGCACCATGCTTTTTGGCCATGGCTTTAAACCGTGCATCCTGCGTGTCATCCAACAAATAGGTGGTATGCGGGTAGGTAATATTGGCACAAGCTTCCAGTGTTTTGTCAAACATACTCAACGGCTCACCGGGAGAACTGGTGGTGAAAATAGCCACTTTAAGGCCTTTCTCCGGTTCAATACGTTCCGGCTTTTTTATGCCGAGATAATTAATCCAAATGACCACAATCCGGACAATGCCGTACCAGATAATGAGCGAAAGCAGGACAAAAAGAGGAATGGAAGCCACATGCTCGGGGCGAAACCACCAATCGAAAAAACGGACAATGCTTATGACACCGGCAATAACCAGTATCAAGAAAAAAAACCGTCCCGCGGAGGTAACGTCTTTGGCCTCCCAAAACTGCCAGTAATCCTTATTTTTTCTGTTTCGCTTTAACATATTTAGAAATAAAATCTGAATGCAAAGTTAACATTATGGCTGCTGTAATAATAGGTTTGCAGATAGGTATAAGAAAGGCTCAGGGAAGTCTTCCGTGAAATATCCATTTGGTAACTCAAACCCAAATCAAGCGGCGTATATTTTTGGTAAGAGAAGGATTTTTCCAGTGTTCCACCAGTTGAAAGATAAAATCCTGGTGCATATGTTTTGGAAAAGACTCCTACGGAAGCATGACCATAAAAGGCAGCATAAGGAGCAACCTGAAAATTGAAATTCACTAAAACCGAGTTAGCATATTGGTTGTGCGGTGTAAAGTAAGGTACGTAAACCCCTTCGGTACTGACATTTCCATTGCCATTGATTGTCTTGGGTTCAAACCGGTCTTCTTTGGAGTCCATGAAATTGAAAGCATAGCCAAAAGCAAGTTTAAAACCTGAAAGGTCCAAGGGTTTACTCAAAAACCAGGCATAAAAGGCACTGACATAGTTGTCGTCAGGGAAAAACTGGTAGCGTGCCCCGGCTTTCCCGTTCCAGCTACTGGTTTTGCCAGCTGTAAAATCCAACGAGAACTGGTTCATCATAAGCAGGTTGTTATTCACACTCGCCACAGTATAAGTATAGTTGGTACGCCCCGCTTCCAACGCGATGTTAAAAACTTTCCCTATCTTCTTGTCCAACTGAAACGTACCACCCCAATCTGTTGTTCTGCTCGTGTTTGCATAGAACCAGGCCCCGGCAACACGCAGTTGCAGACCGGCTTTGCGGAAATGAAAGCGGTTGCCAATTTCGGCTGTGGAAATCAAACCTGCATCGGGGATGTTGGTATAATTAAATACATTCCCGGAAATATCAAAGTGCAGCAAATCGGACAGATACCATTGAAATTTCAACGTAGAACCAAGGGATTGCATGGGCTGGCCATCGTTCAGATAATCGGCTGAAAACAGCAGTTGCGGGCTGACAATCCGGTAAACCTCCCGATAGAGCTTTTCGAGTTCTTCATCGCCCGGGCTCAGTTGTACTGCCCGGCCAAGATATTTTTCTGCATTTTTGAAGTTTGCCTGATAGTAAAATATTTTTCCCAGAAGGGTTTCGGCCCCCACATTATCCTGTTTGTTGCGTATATAAGTTAGCAGTTGCTTTTTGGCCGGGTCAAGTTTGTTTGCTGCAAACAACATAACCGCATAATCGTATTTCAATGCCATGTTGTCGGGATGAAAGCCAATGGCCCTTTTATAAATAACTCCGGCTTTATCATAATCTTTCATCCAAAAGAGTGTTTGGGCATACATCTGTTCAATCCAGAGGTTGCCGGGATATTTTTTCTCAAAATTATGCAGGACAGTGGCTGCCTTGCCAAATTTTTTCTCATTGCGTAACGTCTTTGCCTTATTTAAGGTATTCGTTACGAGCGTGTTCTGCGCCAATACAGGACTGATAAACATGATTAAAAATAATATAACCAACAAGCCTTTAATCTTTCCGGTCAATACGCTGAAATATCTTTTTGAGTAATGAAGCATACTTATTCTTTTGATTTATAAAGTAATATTGAAATGCAAAAATGAACTATTCAAACGAAATATATTTTATAATATTTCACAAAAATTTAATAGTATCTTTGGATAAGCAGCAGAAATATTCAATGACCCGGCACGATACAACAGTCAATCAGGCATCCTGTTTTTCCTTTTTATGTTTCCACCTTCGGTGCGACCAGAGCCAGTTTTCAGGTTTCTTCCGGATAATCTCTTCCAGTTTTTGTGCATAGCGGGCCGTAATTTCCCCCTCGGGAAGTGATGCAGGATTGTCGGATATCAGGGAAAACGCCAACTCATAGTGTCCGCGTTTGACACGCTGAATATCAACAAAAATTACCGGTAAATGGTACTGCCGGGCATATTGTTCGGGGCCATGTAAAAACGCTGTTTCACGCCCCATAAAATTGACCCAGTAGGATTTTGATACATTGGAAGGACTTTGGTCAGCAATCAGGAAAAAAGAGGACGTTTGGGAAGAATATGTTTTAAACAGCCGGGCAGTTTCATAAATAGACTCCATGGAAATGCCTGTTCGTGAACGGTTTTTTCTAAGCATACGGTCTGCCAAATGGTTGCTCAGCGGTTTATACAAAACAATTATTTTCTTATAACCTATTTGCAAAGGCGTTGACAAACCTCCCCACTCCCAATTCCCATAATGCGCCGGGAGCAAAATAACACTTTTCCCGGTATTTATGTAGGGGAGTAAAAACTCCGGGTTGACATATTTGTATCTCGTAACGACCTGTTTGCCCGACATGGTAAAGCCTTTGACTCCTTCCACAATAATATCAGCCAGGTTCTTATAGCTCAGGCTAACCAGCTTTTCCTGTTCTTCTTCCGATAATTCGGGAAAACAACTACGGATATTATCTTCCACAACCTTTCTGCGATAGCCGACAACACGGTACAGCACAAAATGCAGGAAATCGGAAATGACATAGAGCAGCCAAAAGGGAATTAATCCCATGAGAAAAATAAAAACGGTTAAGATGACGGTCAGCAGAAAATCCATGCGGCAAACTTAAGATATATTTTAAAAAGGTGTCAGGAAAGAGGGCTTTCTTTCTCCTCTTCCATGAAAACGCCCTTCGTTAACGACAACGGTATTTTCTCAAAATAATAATTGTGCAACTGTAATTCGGGGACAGGGTTTTCGGCTAATTCTTTCGCCGGCTTTGGCGGCTCTTCAATAAATAGCCGTAGCCTTTCCCTACTCAAATCCTGGTTATCAATTCTCTTCCGGCTTTCCGCCAGCACATAAACCGGTTTGTGAAAGTGGCCAAGGGCCAACGCCAGCGGGAGCGTTCCGATTTTATTCAGAAAGAATTTCTCCCACAGTAAATCGGCACCAAAGATGGCCAAATCGATGGGGGGAACAAAGTGTGAAACGGCATCTTCGTGAAAAACATGGACATCAAAACCGAGGCCTTTCAAAAAAGCGGCCTGTATCAGACCTTCATCAGCCGGCGATGAAACCGTCTGCCATACGGTGGCAGTTATTCCCTTCGCGGCCATCACATGGAACAGGCTGTGAATGGCAGAGCTGTTGCTGTGCAGCAAAATATTTTTCCCGGAAAGGGAGAGCTTTCGCAGAAGGTTTTCGGCGGCCCTTTGCTGGACATTTTCCCACCCGGATTGATATTGCCTGACAAATCCCTCCACCTGCCGCCCTTTTGCATGAGGGTTTCTTTCAAGAAACGTTTTTATCTCGCCCAGAAAGTGAAACAGGAGTGCAAAATGCGGAAAATGTCGTTCCAGCCTCTCCAACTGTGTTAAAAGGGCCGATAAATCAGGGTTTTGTTTTTCCTGCCCAAACCGCACAAGGGCCTGCTGTACCCGGAGCAGAACCTGGCCCGACCCGGAAAAGTTATCGCGCAAGACTTCGGAAAAAATGTCTTTTATCATTTTGGGCTTTCTTCTCCTCCTGACCGTTTTTTCTCTTTGGCTTCAAGGAATTTTTCTATCAATGCTTTGTCTTTCCAGCCATCGATTAAATGTATCAGGGCCAAACCCGGCGAGTGAAACATCATGCGGGGCCCTGAATACCGCATCACCTCTTTAATCTGTGCTTTTTGCTGTTGCGAATAGCAATGGATAGTACAGTTTTTACAGGTGGGTTTGTCCTCTTTGAAAACGCATTTCTTCACCCGCAAAAAAGCATAGCCGCGTAAATCCCGGCAATCGGGACAAAGTTCTTTTCCCGTTGTTCCGTGATGTTCATGGCAATAGAGCCGAATCATCTCTTCGACGGTCTTTTTCTCCCGCAGTATCCTGGCTTTCTTTCTGTCCATGCCCTTTTTCTGGTTTTGTGGCTGCAAAGTTATTGAAAAAACAAAAGTAATTTCCAGCGGCTGCCGGACAGCCTGATGTTTTTACTAACTTGCACTCCCAAATAGAAAAACACAAAACAAATGGAGATTAAAAATGTAACCATTCTTGGAGCCGGTGTGTTGGGCTCACAAATTGCCTGGCAAACAGCCTTTCACGGTTTTCGTGTTACCGTTTACGACATTGATGACAAAGCACTTGATGCCGCAAGAGAAAAGCACAAAGGATATGCCTCCTATTTTAAGGCAAATTATGGTGCCACCGATGAGGACATCCAAAATACTTTTGGCCGCCTGACTTACACCATCGATTTGGCAGAAGCCGTAAAAGAGGCCGATATTACCAGCGAATCGGTGCCCGAAGTGCTGGAGATAAAAAAAGACTTTTACAAAAAACTGGCATCCGTAGCTCCTGAAAAAACCATCTTTACCACCAATTCATCACTTATGGTTCCCAGTCAGTACGCGGCAGAAACCGGCCGCCCCGGGAGATTTCTCGCCATGCATTTTGCCAATCCGATATGGGAAGCCAATATTGCCGAAATTATGGGACATCCGGGCACGGATAAAAATATTTTTGATGAGGTGGTAAACTTTGCCAGGGCCATTGGCATGGTTCCCATTCCCCTTTTCAAAGAGCAGAGCGGATATGTCATCAACACATTGCTGTCGCCTTTGCTGGGAGCTGCCGGAAACCTGTACTTTAATGGTGTGGCCGATTACAAAACCATCGACAAAACATGGATTATCAGCACAGGGGCCAAGTCAGGTCCTTTTGGCATCATGGATTTGGTGGGAATGCAGACCATGTACCACGTGATGATGCTGAAAGCCAAACAATCGGGAGATGCATCGGCATTAAAAAGAGCCGAAGCCATCAAAACCAATTTCATCGACAAAGGGAAAATGGGCATTAGCAGCGGCGAAGGATTTTACAAATATCCTCATCCCGAATACCAGTCACCGGACTTTTTTAAATAACAGAAACCTAAAATACGCTTGACATGAACTTAGAAACTTTCTATACCCTCTCCTACGGGCTATACATTATCAGTGCGCAAACCAAAAAGAAGAAAAACGGCTATGTGGCCAATACGGCTTTTCAGGTAACGGCAGAGCCATCACAACTGGCTATCAGCTGCAACAAAGATAACCTGAGTGCCGAAGTTATTGCTGAAAGCGGATTTTTCAGCGTATCGGTACTCGCGCAGGATGCCTCCAAAGAGATTATCGGCCGCTTTGGCTATAAAAGCGGAAAAGAGATTGACAAATTTGAGAAAACGCAGTTCTTTGAAAGTCCGGAAGGTATTCCGGTGGTTACGGAAAACTGCGTAGCTTGGTTTACCTGCAAAGTGGTGAAAACCATTGATGTGGGGACACATCTGCTTTTTATCGGCGAAGTGTTGGATGGTGATTTTCTTGAAAAAGGGAAAACGCCGCTGACTTACGATTATTACCACAAAAAACGTCATGGGCTTTCGCCCAAAAACGCACCGACCTACATCAGGCCTGTCACGGAAAAGCCGCCGGAACAGGCAGTGCAAAAACCGGAAACAGCAGCAGGTCAAAAATGGATTTGTCTGGTTTGCGACCATGTTTATGATCCTGCCGAAGGCGACCCGGAAGCAGGAATCGCACCGGGAACCCCTTTTGAAGAGCTGCCTGATGACTGGGCATGTCCGGTTTGTGGTGCCGAAAAAGCTGATTTTGAGTCATATAACGGGTAAAAAACACTCATCCGTTTATTTCTGAGCCGTACGGGGCCGGGAATGTGGGAAGCGTGCGGCGTGAGAATCTTTGCTACAAATGTTTTCCGTTTCCAATTACGAAGACCCTCACGGCAATGCTAACCCACAACCTACCCTAATTGCCTCAGGGTTGAACGGTAAAAGGTTTTTGCCCAGCCGCAGGTGAGGCGAAAACAAAAATTCGTGTAATTCGTTGGGAAAAAAACCTTTGTGTTCCTTTGTGAATATCCTTTGTGTTCCTTCGTGGTAAAAAAAATTTGGCAGATTAAAAAATAGTTGTACATTTGCACAATCATTCAAATGAAAAACATGAGCAGTGACGTTTGCGACATATCGATTATTCACCAGGACCAGATAGACCGCGTGGCCAAAGCGATGGCTTCCGGGTCTTCTGCTTCGGCTATGGCCGATTTTCTGAAAGCGCTGGCCGATCCCACCCGGTTAAAGGTGATACAGGCCCTGCACCATGCTGAGTTGTGTGTTTGCGATTTGGCTTCGCTGGCCGGTATTTCCGTATCGGGACTGTCGCATCAGTTGCGTTACCTGCGAAACAAAAACATTGTAAAATTCCGGAAAGAAGGCAAACTGGCCTGGTATTCGCTCACCGATGAGCACATCAGTCAGTTGCTGGATTTGGTTTCGGAACACATCAACGAATCATGAAAAAGGTTTTGTCCGTCATATTATCCCTGATTATTCTCACGCTCTCGGCTGTGCCCTGCAGCGATCAGGACGATATTTTGGCAACCCAAAACCAAACCGTGATACTCACCATGGAACAAGCTCCGGCTTCCACATTTGATATCTGTAATCCCTTTTTCTTTTGCCATACCGGCCACAACGCCTTTGTGCAATCAGAAAGTTTTTTCATTGATTTTCAGGTTTCCCCGGTACGTCTTTTTTCAGAAAATCCCATTTTCATTGACGTTTCCGTTTACCACCCCGTTTGGCACCCGCCGAAAAAAGCATAAACCGGATTATTCCAATGCCCTTAAAGGTATAGCTTTTCACAAATAATTTCTAAGTGCTCAAAAAGATAGTTTTTGAAAGTTCACGCTAATAGCGCAAAGGTTCCGCAAAGATCGCAAATTATTTTGCTACAATGATTTAAATTTTGCGTACTCAGCGTTAAAGTTTTGTGCACTTTGCGTGAAATCCATTTGTCTGGCAGCTCAAATCATTGCCTGGGTGCTCTTTCAGGTTTGTAACCTGAAAGTTTCAAAGTTCAAGGATTTTTAATCCGAAAAAAATAAAGTTTAACCAAAACAAAAAAGAAAATGAAAACATTACTCATTGGATTCGTTACCGGCACGTTGATGCTGGTGTTTGGATTCACAACGTACTCCCTTCCCGAAGGCGAAAACCTTTCGCAGCAGGACACTACCCAACGCATTACCGGGGCAGCACTTTTTCAGCAAAACTGTGCTGCCTGCCACGGAACCGACCTGCAAGGCCGGCCACCGGCTTTCCCTTCCCTGAAAGAAGTGAAATCGCACATGACAAAGGAACAAATCACCACCTTGTTAAAAACCGGCCGCAACAACATGCCGTCGTTTGAATTTTTGACCCGGGAGGAAAAAAACAGCATTTACCTGTGGCTGAAAACGCTGGAAAAGGAAGCACCCCCTTACCGGGGCATGATGGGCCGTTGCCGGTAAAAAGAAATCGTTGCGGATAAAAATTTTGTGTAATTTTCACAGTGCAAAATCACCAAAACCGAAAAGATGAAAAAGTTGTTTCTCTCCGTTATTGTTATGCTTTGGCTTCTGCCTGCCGGGATGTTGTTTGCCCAGTCAGGAAGTTACGATCCGCACCAGGCTTTCGACCCGCTTTTTGATGCGCAATTGGTTCCCCATGATGGTGGGCTCCAGCGAACGGAAAAATGCCTGGATGGATGAGGGATTCAACACTTTTATCGATATTTATGCCACCGATGCGTTCAACCACGGCGGATTTGCCCCCAAAAGCGACCACGAATACAACCCGCAGGGCGGCAGCCCGGGACGGGATATCGTCCCCCTGATGCTCAACCCGAAAGTTCCGCCCATCATCACTTACGCCGATGCCTTTCCGCACCGGTTTTCGCATCCGGTAAGCTATTACAAAACGGCACTGGGACTGGTTTTGCTGCGCGAGTACATTCTCGGCCCCGACCGTTTCGATTATGCTTTCAGGACTTACATCCGGCGGTGGGCTTACAAACATCCTTCGCCGTTTGATTTTTTCCGCACCATGAACAATGCCGGGGGCGAAAACTTGAACTGGTTCTGGAAAGGCTGGTTTGTGCACAACTGGACGCTGGACCAGGCGGTAACTTCCGTAAAATACGCACACAACGATCCGGCACAGGGTGCGCTCATCACGTTGGAAAACCTCAACCGGCTGGTCATGCCGGTTACCCTGAAAATCGTTCAGGAAAACGGAAAAACCGATACGGTCAGGCTTCCGGTGGAGATTTGGGAAAAGAGTGGAAAATATACTTTGCATTTTAACCCAACAAGTGCTATCAAAAAGGTAATTGTTGACCCAGACAAGGTGCTTCCTGATGTTAATGACAGCAATAACATCTGGCCCGCGGGTAAACCATGAGCCGTCATTCTGAACCGCTACTGCGAAAGCCCTGTGGGAAGCAGCGGTGAAAGAATCCCAACAAAACACGGCGTTCTGAGATCCTCACGAAATCACCATCCGCAAGGCGGTTACCCAAATGATTTCTCAGGATGGGGACGTTGGTGGTTTGAAACTACGTGAAATTACGTGTGATGATTATGTTTTACCGATACGTTTAAATTTTTCTACTTTTGCTTTTTTACAGAAAGTGCGTTATGAAAAAATACAAAGAATTTGCCGTTTATTGTGAAAACACCAAAACGGAAAAAAAATATCCGTTCGGCACCACGCTGGCCGACATTGTCGAAGACCAGAAAATTGACATTGGCGAAGACATCCTTGGTGCCATGGCAAACAATACGCTGAAGGAGCTGGATTACATGCTCTATAAGCCTAAAACGGTCCGTTTTATCGGTTACGGCCATCCCGATGGACAGCGCATGTACACACGTTCGCTGTCCATGGTGCTCTTCAAGGCGGTGGTTGATCTTTATCCCAATCTGAAATTGAGGATTGAACACACTGTTTCCAAAGGACTATATTGTGAACTGGAGGGAATGAAAGTGAACGGAAACCACGGGGAAGTGGTGGAAGCGTTGCACAAGCGCATGCAGGAAATTATCGCACAGGACATTCCTTTTGAACGCGAAGAAATCCGTACGGAAGTAGCTTTGCGCATCTTTGAAGAGTTCGGGCTCGAAGACAAATGCACCCTCATGCGTACCCGGAAACAGTTTTACAGTTCGGTTTACAAACTGGATGATGTGGTCAACTATTTTTATGGATACCTCGTCCCCTCCACTGGTTACCTGAAAAATTTCAACCTGGTGAAATATTACAAAGGCATGTTGCTGGTGTTGCCGAAAAAGGAAAACCCCAGTGAGCTGGCGGATATTGTTATCCAAAACAAGCTGTTCGACATTTTTCAGGAGTTTCAGGAGTGGGTCGAAATTATCGGTGTTCCCAACGTGGGACGGTTGAATGAGATAACGCAGGAAGGTAAAATAGGCGATATTATCAAGATTTCGGAAGCCCTGCAGGAGAAAAAACTGGCTTGTGTGGCCGAAATGATCCACAAAAAAGAGACGGCCAAAGTGGTCTTCATCTCGGGGCCTTCCTCTTCCGGAAAAACCACCTTTGCCAAGCGGCTGGGCGTACAGCTGGCGGTTATCGGCTTTAAGCCGGTGGTCATTTCCATGGACAACTATTTTGTGAACCGCGAGCTGACCCCGCGCGACGAAAACGGCAATTACGATTTTGAAAGCCCCCATGCCCTCGACATCCAGCTTTTTAATGAAAACATAAATGACCTCCTTGCCGGGAAAGAAATCGATTTGCCCAAATTTTCATTTCAGGAAGGAAAACGGTTTTACGATGGTACCAAGCTAAAAATGCAGGACAACAGTGTGATTGTGGTGGAAGGCATTCACGGGCTGAACCCGGAGATATCGGCACTGATACCCGCGGAACGGAAATTTAAGGTCTATGTTTCGGCCCTGACACCGCTGAGCATCGATGCCAACAACCGCATTCCGACAACGGATAACCGCCTGATACGCCGCATGGTACGCGATGCCCGTTACCGGGGATATTCGGCTTTGGAAACCCTGCAGCGGTGGCCCAGTGTTCGCGAAGGGGAGGAGAAAAATATTTTCCCTTATCAGGAAGAAGCGGATGTGATGTTCAATACGGCTTTGTTGTTTGAACTTGGTGTGCTGAAACGTATGGCAGAACCCCTGTTGCATGAAGTACCGCCCAATGTTCCGGAATATTCCGAAGCCCGGCGGCTGTTAAAATTTCTGTCATATCTGGTTTGTATCAACGAGAAAGAAATTCCGCCCACGTCTATTTTACGGGAGTTTCTGGATGGCAGCAGTTTTGATTATTCGTAATGGACAACACCGGCCCAACATAATTTTCCCCATAAAGGTAGCAACATCATGAAAATAAAAAACAACTCTTTAGCCATTAATTCAATCATGATTGTTATTTCTACGACCATTATTGGAACTATTTTACACGAACTGGCCCACTTTTTCATGGCAGGTTATTTTGGGCTAAAACCCGAATTGCACCATAATTACGTGAAATATTTATCTGCCAATGCAACCGCATTACAGAATATGATTGTTGCCGGTGCCGGCCCCCTGTTTAGCCTTGTTTTCGGGGTTATTGTTCTGTTCATCTCCGTTAAAATCACCAAACCATCTCTCTTTAAGCTTTTTACATTATGGCTTGGGATGAATGGTATTCTTATGTTTTTAGGATATATTTTGATAGCCCCAATAGCAAAAGAGGGGGACACGGGCAAAGTTTTCGATTTTTTTAATATTCCGGTTTACGTTTCTGTTTTCATAGCCATCATATCATTTATTGTCATTGTCTATTTGTTTTCAAACCTTTCAAAAGAGTTCCGGTTTTATAAAAATGAAGATTTGTTTAAACAGGACGAAAACAGGAAACAACTTTTCCTTTATCCCATCTGGAGTTCCATTGTGTTTATGACGGTTTTAAGCTTGCCCGTCATTACCTGGATTAGCTTATTGCCCACTATTTTTATGCCGATGACTTATATTAGTACAATGAAAAGGTATAAAAAGCTGGATTTGAAAGATGCCGGATTAAAAATTGATTTCATCTCGAAACCGCTTTTAATATTGACCATTATCACAATAATAATATACAGAATGCTGATTTGACCGCATTGTCGCTAACTGTTTGCGGGCGTTCCCATACAAACTCCCAGTCCGCGGGCTTTCTCAACCAATGGATTATCTTTGGGAACCAGTCTCAGTTTGCCACCCACTTTTTTCAGCGGCAAAGCACTGATTTTCTCTCCCTTTTTCATGACCATATTCCCATACTCCTCGCGGGCAATCAGGTCAACGGCATAAGCACCGTAGCTCGAAGCCAGCAGACGGTCGGTAGGGGTGGGGCTGCCTCCGCGCTGGATATATCCCAAAATGGTTTTTCGGGTTTCAATGCCCACACCTTCTTCGATTTTTTCGGCAATAAAAGTGGCGGCATTTTTATTTTTCGGTTTTTTAATCCCTTCGGCTACCACCACAATCGAATAAGGTTTTCCTGATTTTACCCTTGCTTTCAAATAATTGTTGATGGTTTTTATGTCATACTCCAGTTCGGGGATGAGAATTACATCGCCCCCGCCGGCCATTCCGGCATACAGGGCCAGCCAGCCGGCATGATGCCCCATTACTTCAATCACCATGATGCGTTTGTGAGAGTTGGCGGTAGAATGCAACCGGTCGATGGATTCCGTGGCAATATAAAGTGCCGAATCGAAACCAAAAGTCTGGTCGGTGCCCCACACATCGTTATCGATGGTTTTGGGAATACCTATGATATTCAGGCCTTCGGCAGCCAACAGCGAAGCCGTGCGCATGGTGCCATTGCCGCCAATACAGACGATGCAGTCAAAACCTTCTTTTTGGTAGTTCTCTTTGATGAGCTGGGGCTTTTCGTTGGCCAGCTGATGATTTTTCTTAAAGGGTTTCTCGCGCGAAGTCCCAAGGATAGTGCCTCCCAGTGTCAGAATCCCGGAAAGAGAAGCCTCATCCAGCGGAATATAGTCGTTGTGCAGCAGGCCGAGAAATCCGGAAGATATTCCCACGACTTCCATCCCGTATTTTAAAATAGCTGTTTTTCCCACGCCGCGCAGTGCGGCATTGAGTCCCGGACAATCGCCCCCGGCGGTCAGGATACCGATTTTTTTTTGTTTTCCCATATTTGTAAATGTTTACATAGCAAATAGTATCACAAATTTATTATTTTTGATGTTTCACCAAACCGGATACCTCGAATAGTTTTTAACAGATTTTTATGAGACAGAAAAAGAAAAGACTTGCTTTCCACTGGCAGATCCTGCTGGGAATGACATTTGGCGTCATCTGGGGCCTGCTGGCCATACACTATCAATGGCTCCGGTTTACTGATTTTTACATCAAACCGTGGGGAACTATCTTTATCAGCCTGTTGAAACTGATTGCCGTACCGTTGATTATTGTTTCGCTCATCAGCGGGGTAAGTAACCTGACCGATATTTCGAAGTTGTCGCGTATCGGATTGAAAACGCTGGGATTTTATATCCTGACCACAGTGATTGCCATTACTGTTGGGCTGATTATCGTTAATATCACAAACCCGGGAAAAGTTTTCCCAAAAGATAAAGCTGCCGAATTCAGACAGAAGTTCTCGGAAAATGTGGCCTCAAAAAAAACGGAGGCTGTAGCGATGAAAAATGTTTCCCCATTGCAACCCATTGTGGACATCGTCCCTTCCAATATTTTCAGTTCGCTCACGGACAATACCAAAATGCTCCAGGTGATTTTCTTTTCTATCCTCTTTGGTATTGCCATGATTTTCGTTCCGGAAGAGAAGGTAAAACCGGTAAAAGAGTTTATCAACGGGATGAACGATGTGGTACTGAAGATTATAGATATCATTATGAAAGCGGCCCCTTATGGTGTGTTTGCCCTTATTGCCGCACTGATGGTGGATGTGGCCGGCAGCCATCCCAGAGATACGCTTTCGCTGTTTGCGGCACTCGGACTGTATGCGGTAACGGTTGTGATTGGCCTGCTGGTGATGATTTTTGTTATTTATCCCTTCTTTATCCGAATATTTACAAAGGTGAAGTACAGAAATTTTCTGAAGGCCATCTCGCCGGTCCAGTTATTGGCTTTTTCTACCAGTTCCAGTGCTGCCACGCTGCCTTTTACCATGGAAACTGCCGAAGAAAAACTGGGTATTTCCAATGAAACGGCCAGCTTCGTACTTCCGTTGGGTGCCACCATCAATATGGATGGGACCAGTTTGTACCAGGCAGTAGCTGCTGTTTTCCTCGCACAGGTTTATGGGATGCATCTTGGCCTGGCACAGCAACTTACTATTATTGTTACCGCAACGCTGGCTTCCATAGGCTCGGCAGCTGTTCCCGGTGCAGGCATCGTTATGCTGGTGATTGTACTAACGGCTGTGGGCATCCCCACCGAAGGCATTGCCCTGATTTTTGCCGTTGACCGTCCCCTGGATATGTTACGGACTGCCGTAAATGTAACAGGGGATACTGCCATTGCCAGCATCATTGCCTCCGGTGAGGATGAGATAGATCTGGCCGTGGCCAATGGATAGCCTACTGCATTCATAATAAAGCCTCTGTTTTCTGTTTTCCGGCTTCCGACTTCGTCTTCCTGCTTCGCTCTTCTGACTTCTGTCTTCCTGCTTCCATCCATAAAACATTTTTCAGTTTTACGTGGAAACCATCCGAAAATTCCTTATCTTAGTCGGGCAATAATGTGTTCTGCTTCAAGTGCTAAAACGGTGTTATTTTACTAAAAAACGGATGATGACTGAAATAAAAAGAATATTCGACCTGCTGGCTTACAGCGAAGAAAATTTTCCCATGGATGTGGCCCTTGCCGTAAAACGCTATGGCAAATGGGAAACCTTCAGCACAGCCGATTACCGTAAAAATGTGGATGCCGTCAGCCTTGGCTTGCTGGCCATGGGATTTGAAAAAGGGGATAAAATTGCCACCGTCAGCAACAACCGCCCGGAGTGGAACTTCATGGATTTTGGCATGGGCCAGATAGGATGTGTCCATGTGAGTATTTATCCCACTATCAGCGATGAAGAGTACCGGCACATCCTCTCCCATTCCGATTCGCGGATTCTGGTGGTTGCCGACAAGGCACTTTTCGACAGGTTGCATCATTTTGTGGATGAAATTGACAAACTGGAAGCCATTTATACTTTCGATGAAGTGGACGGAGCGGCAAACTGGCGTGAAATTCCCGCACAGGCCAAAGGCAAAAAGACCTCTTTGAGGCCCCTGCTGGAAAAAAGGCGCAGGGCGGTAAAACCGGAGGATTTGTTGACACTGATTTATACTTCCGGCACAACCGGCCTTTCCAAAGGGGTCATGCTTTCGCATAAAAATGTGGTAAGCAATGTGCTGATGTCTCAAAAGATGGTTACAGCCCTTAAGCCGGGCGACCGTGCCCTGAGTTTTCTTCCATTGTGCCATGTACTGGAGCGTACGGGGAGTTATGTGTGGCAGTCGTTGGGGATTTCAGTGTATTACGCCGAAAGCATAGAAACCATTGTGGAAAATATGATTGAGATAAAAGCCAATGCTTTTATTACTGTTCCGCGGGTTTTTGAGAAAATTTATGACAAAATTATTTTGAAAGGCAGGGAGCTGGAAGGGATTAAAAAAACCATCTTTTTCTGGGCGGTAAAAATTGGCGACCAATACGACCCGAACCCGGCAAATCGCACGGCTGCCTATAACCTGAAGCTAACCATTGCCCGTAAACTGGTGCTTGACAAATGGCGGGAGGCTTTGGGCGGCTCGCTGAAAAGTGTAGTTTCGGGTGGTGCAGCACTCCAGCCAAGGTTATCAAGGATTTTCTGGGCTGCCGGTATTCCGGTACAGGAAGGCTACGGCCTGACGGAGACATCGCCGGTAGTGGCCGGAAATCGTTCCTATTTTCCCTACATTCGTTTTGGCTGGGTGGGTGCCGTTCCGGAAGAAATTGAAGTAAAGATTGCCGATGATGGCGAAATCCTGGTGCGCGGCGACAATGTGATGAAAGGCTATTACAAAGACCCTGAAAAAACACGACAGGTGCTGGAACCGGATGGTTGGTTTCATACCGGCGATATTGGCGAGCTTGACAAAGACCGGTTTCTGCGTATTACCGATCGGAAAAAAGAAATTTTTAAACTCTCCGGAGGGAAATATGTGGCCCCCCAGCTGGTGGAAAATACCATGAAAGAATCCATGTTTATTGAGCAACTGATGGTAATTGGTGAAAACCAGAAGTTTACAGGAGCTTTGATTGTTCCCGATTTTGATTATCTCCATACCTGGTGCCATCTGCACAACATCACTTATCGCGACAACGAAGATCTGGTAAAAAAACCGAAAGTGGTCAGCCGTTATCAGGAGGAAGTGGACAAATACAACCAACGATTGGACCATGTGGAACAGATCAAGGTCTTTCGGCTGGTCCCTGAAAACTGGAGTACCGAAACAGGTGAGCTTTCGCCTACACTCAAACTGAAAAGACGGGTAATTAAAAAGAAATACCAAATTCTGATAGATGAAATTTATAACCCGAAATAACTACCGGTTACTTTGTCTCTAAAATATTGAATGAATTATCGTTGAACTTCGTTGAGAAAATTTACCGTGAAGTAGGTATTTTGAATATTCTGGTTCATGGCTATTTTTGTGCAATAAAAAACAGAGAATAATAATGAATACTGAGCACAAAAGATATTTAAGTTTTTCCCGGCTGGGAGGGCTTCTGATGGTAGGCTTTCTGATGATTTTCCATACTGTATCGGCGCAGGTGTTGGGCGTTTCTGCCTCTAAGCTGACCGCTACAGACGCTACGCTGGTATCGGCCAGGACATTGGAGGCAGAACCTTCTTTTGCCTATTTGTATGCACGAAAGTCTTTTGACGGGGGAGGAAAACTGCATAACATTTTTCCGAATCAGGACAGTGCCATTATCCTGAAAGATTTGTTTTTCCGTTTTACCTATGGTGCCGGTAAGCGGCTGGAGATAGGGACGTTTATCACTTCAACGCTGAGTTCGTTTTCTTTTGGGGCAAAATACCGTTTCGTAGAGCATAAGAAATTTTTGGCTGTGGCCCTGCTGGGGTTTAATTTTTTCAACAGCTCTAATCTTGGGGCCAGAAAAACAGGTTTTTTTGGTAAATATATGGGATTGGCTGCCGGGTTGGCCTTTACGGAGAATTTTACTGACCGTTTATCATTGGATGTAACACCGCAATATCAATACACCTTTTGTTATGATGGGGCACTGTCGAACAACTATTTTCTGTATTGTGATGCCGGATATTATGTTTTTAACCACACATTACAACTTTCCGGAGGATGGAGTTTCTGGTATCACCAACCTGTTACCGATGGCACCGATTCTTATGGTTTGAGCTTTCATCCGGGAGTTACTATTGAACCGGCAAAATCGTTTTTGATTGTCTTTTACACACCCATTGATTTGGCAGGGAAAAATGTTGGCCGTTTTACCGGCTTTTCTTTCGCTTTTACTTTTACGATAGACTAAAAAAATCACAGGCTGAATGCCCCGGTGTAGGCAAGGCAAAGGATAAACCCTTCCACAATAATGGAGGTAATCATAAATGGGAGGGCGGTACTGTTATCCCGGTAATATTTTCTTAACAGGAAAGCTCCGATGGGGAGCGAAAGTAAAACAGGTGTCAGCAGGATAATGCCCCACATGCCGTAATTGCGACGTAGTTTTACCATAAATTTTGTCCTTCGGGTAAATTTCTTTCTGCCCCGGCGTTTGATACGCCTTTTGACTTTTCTCCTGAGATAAGCATGATGCCAACTTGCCGGAATTACTTTTATGAACAGGGGGTTCAGATGCCTGGAATAAAGTAAAACAAGATCAGAAAAAAAGTAATAAACAGTAAAGGCCAGCACTCCTCCGGAAATCAGTGAGAGGAAATTCTCCCAGAAGCCCATTCCTATGGCCACACCGTAAAGTGGGGCATAAAAATATTTAATCATAGCGAGGAAAAATACCTGCGTTATTTTTAAAGAATGGGGCATCCTGATAGAAGTCTCTGTTCGATTTTTATGAACTGCAAAAATAAACATATTCAGTTAACCGTTTCAGCACCTTGCGATTTCCCTGGTACACACTTTTCCCGTTGCTTTTTGTAATTTTGCCGGGCAAAACAAAACGAATGACACGGGAACCGCTTTTCGGCAAAACACTATGGCAACTTCAGGAAATTACAGACACGCTGGGCGCCCCCCGGTTTGTGGCCAAACAGATAGCCGGATGGCTGTACAAAAAAGAAATCAGCGAAATAGGCCAGATGAGCAATCTTTCAAAAAAGATAAGGGGTGTCTTGTCTGAAGAATTCACTTTCGGCTTGCAGAAACCGGTTAACGTACAAGCTTCGGCCGATGGTACCAAAAAATATCTTTTCAAGGCCGGGGGCGGCTTTATCGAATCGGCTTATATTCCTGAAAATAAACGGGCTACGCTCTGCCTCTCCTCGCAGGTGGGATGCAAAATGGGATGTCTTTTTTGCATGACCGGAAAACAGGGGTTCCAGGCCAACCTGACGGCAGGAGAAATCCTGAACCAAATACGCAGCCTGCCGGAAAAAGACACCGTTACCAATCTTGTTTACATGGGCATGGGTGAGCCGATGGACAATCCGGAAGCAGTGATGCAGAGCCTGGAGATTTTAACGGCTGACTGGGGATTTGCCCGCAGCCCGCGGAAAATCACGGTGAGTACCATTGGCGTTGTGCCTGCCATGCGTTATTTCCTTGAAAACAGTGAATGTCATCTTGCTGTTAGCCTGCACACGCCTTTTGAAGAAGAGCGGCGTACGCTTATGCCCGTTAGCCGGAAATATCCCATCCAGGCCATTCTTTCCGAATTAAAACAGCATGATTTTGGCCGGCAACGGCGGGTTTCGTTTGAATATATTGTTTTCAACGGGCTGAACGATACGCCGCGGCATGCCAGGGAATTGGCACGTATCCTCAACGGCATTAACTGCCGCATCAACCTTATCCGCTTTCATCCTATCCCGGACACACCGTTGAAAGGAACGGATGAGAAACGGCTTATGCAGTTCAAAGAAGCCCTGAATGCCAAGGGGATTATCACGACCATCAGGGCATCCCGCGGACAAGATATTGATGCAGCTTGTGGTTTGCTGAGCACGCGTGAGATGAAACAGGAAATTAAGGCACAGAAACTGAAAAAAGGATAACGGCTATGGAAAAGTTGAATAAAGCATTTGCCAGCGACAACTGGTCAGGGGTTTGCCCTGAAATTATGGAAGCCTTGCAGCAGGCCAATACAGGCCATGTGGAAGCCTATGGCGAAGCCAACGATTTTTTTACGCAAAAGGCTGTTGACCGGTTCCGAAAGCTTTTCGGGGAAAATATTTCCGTGTTCTTTGTTTACAACGGTACGGCAGCCAACGTGCTGGGAACAGGCCATTTGTTGCGCTCCTATCAGGCCATTGTTTCGGCAAAAAGTGCACACCTGAACGAAGATGAGTGTGCGGCCCCGGAGAAGTTTGGCGGAACAAAAATTCTCGAAATTGAAACGGAAGATGGAAAAATAAATGCCGGACAGGTAGAACCGTTTTTGCACAGTATCGGCTTTCAGCATCATGCCCAGCCGCGTATTATCTCTATCTCGGAAGTAACCGAAAAAGGAACGGTTTACCCTCCCGAAGAGGTCAAAGCATTGGCCGGTTTTGCCCATGGCCACAACCTGTTGTTGCACATGGATGGGGCACGTATCAGTAATGCGGCGGCAGCTTTGGGGGCCACTTTTCGTCAGCTGACCACCGATGCCGGTGTGGATGTGCTTTCGTTCGGTGGTACAAAAAACGGGTTGATGTTTGGTGAAGCCATTGTATTTTTTGATAAAAAACGGGCAAAAGATTTTGAATATTTGCGGAAGCAGGGGATGCAGCTGCACTCAAAGATGCGGTTTATCTCGGCACAATTTGACCGCTATCTCACGGATGGTTTGTGGAAGAAAAATGCTGAAACGGCCAACCGGATGGCCCGGTTACTGGAAAAAAGCCTGAAACAGTTTTCGCAGCTGCAAATTACCCGCAGCGTAGACGCCAACGGTGTTTTTGTCATTATTCCGCCCGAAATTATCCCCCGGTTACAGCAACACTACTTTTTCCATATTTGGGATGAAGCCACTTCGGAAGTGCGGCTGATGTGTTCGTGGGATACTACCGAAAAAGACATTGAGGGTTTTGCCCGGGCGTTGAGAGGTATTTTACAACCGTAAGCAGGTTTCATCCCCAGCTCAGGTTTCCGGGAGAAGGTTCTCTGTATTCTGCGGATTTTTACCGGGGGCCATCCAGCTTTGTAATTTCGCTTCCGCTTTTTTACGGATGCTCTCGTCCATGTAGTGTGCGGTCTGGTTAAAGGCATAAGTCAGGAAAGCCACATCATCGGTAAATCCCAGCACGGGAATAAAATCGGAAACCAAATCAGCGGGCATAACGAGATATCCCAGTGCTGCCATAATAAGCAACCTGGTTTTTACCGGTACTTTTCCGGAGTTAAGTAAAAACCAGAGCATCAGAATACGAACAACAACTTCCTCCCCCAGTCTGAAAATCAACTTTTTCAACTTGCGCAGAAATTTCTCCTCATCGTAATATTTATCGTAACCCGACAATTTTTCCTCTTTGCTCATTAGTTGGTACTTTAGGAATTGTAGCCCGTAATTAATAACAGTTTGTCTTTCAAATTATTGTATTCCCTGTTTCAGGGCGTGAAGTTCATTTTTTTCAATAAGTAGATCGCCATTTTTTAGGGTGTTTAAGTCCTGTTCAAATACAGCGGTTACATACGGCATTTTACGCAGGGCGGCAAGCAGTTTCCCCATGTATTGTGCTGAGATATTTCCGTACATCAGCAGCAGATAATCAAAGTTGTGCAGGGCGGGAAGAAGGATTTCGGTATTGTTCTTGTTTTGAATCAGATAATAGTCGCGCCGGAGTTCTTCGTTGCGAAAAAAATACCACGAAAAAGTTACTTTCGTTTCCTGCGACAGGGAGAAATTTTCCTTTTTTTTGAAATCAACACTGGCGTATTGGTTGATAAAATGTGTTGCACGGAAATCGGGAAGCCCGCAAATGATGCCCAGCAGGGAATATCCTTCAAAAAAGTTACCTTCAAGATACCGTTTCTTTGTCATGGAGAATTTTTTCCAAAATTAAGTATAAAAGCAGTGGATGGCGATATTTGCCGGTTATACTTCTGAAAGTACGTTCCAGGCTTTTTCGGCAGACAGGTTTTCAGCTCCTTTTATGGTATAGTCAAAGGCTTCGGCCAACATTTTATCTTCAATAAAAACAGCTACCCTGAACTGTTTTCTGTTTTTGATGGTTTTTTCGCTGAGTACCTGAAACCGGTATTCTTTTCGGCTTTTCTGTGCCCATTCGATAATTTTACTTTTGTAGCTTATCTCCGATTGCACCAGCTGGTCCAGGTCGAAATGCACTTCCACAATACGTTTGATAATTATTTTTCGGGTAAAATGATACCCTTTGTCAAGGTAAAGAGCCCCGACAAAAGCCTCGAAAGCATCTCCCCCCACGGATTTCATTTGTGACACATCGGCATTGGCGAAATGCATGAAATTCTTCAATCCCAGTTTATTGGAAAGTTTGTTCAGCGAAGAGCGGCTGACAATTTTAGAACGCATTTCGGTGAGAAAGCCTTCATTCTCAAAAGGGTAACGCCGGAAAAGATAATCGGCTACCACGACACCAAGGACTGCATCGCCGAGATATTCAAGCCGTTCGTTGTTGATACGAGAACCGCTTTTGTGGTTCAGGCTGGCAGATTTGTGGCGAAAAGCCTGTTTATATAAAAAAATATTCCCGGGATAAAACCCGAAAATATTCTTTATGGCTTGTCGCATCTCCCTGTTGGAAGAAAGGTAAAATCTTAAAAAATTGCGAACAGACAAAGCGTGTCTTACTTTTTAAATTTTTTGAAAACGATGGAAGCATTGTGGCCACCGAAGCCAAAAGTATTGCTAAGTGCCGCAAAGACTTCTCTTTCCACAGCTTTACCGAAAGTAAAGTTTAACCGGTTATCAATTTGCGGGTCATCCGTAAAATGGTTAATGGTAGGTGGCACAATGTCGTGTTTTACGGCAAGCAAAGCGGCAATGGCCTCTATGGCACCGGCACCTCCCAGCAAATGGCCCGTCATTGATTTTGTGGAATTGATATTAATTTTATAAGCGTCCTCACCAAAAAGCCTGACAATGGCTTTAGGCTCTACAATATCACCCACAGGGGTAGAAGTCCCGTGTGTGTTAATGTGGTGAATGTCTTTTAGTTGCAAGCCCGAGTCTTTCAGGGCATCCTGCATACAAAGGAAAGCCCCCAATCCCTCCGGGTGCGGTGCAGTCATGTGATAAGCATCTCCCGAAAGGCCTGACCCGGCCACTTCGGCATATATTTTAGCCCCGCGTTTCAGGGCATGTTCCAACTCCTCAAAAACCAGTCCGCCGCCGCCTTCGCCAATTACAAAGCCATCGCGGTCTTTGTCGAAAGGCCTGGAAGCTGTCTTCGGGTCATCATTGCGTGTGGATATGGCATGCATGCCGTTAAAACCGCCTACGCCATCCTGGGTAATCGCTGCTTCGGAGCCACCGGCAATGAATGCATCGGCTTTCCCCAGCCGGATGTAGTTGAAAGCGTCGGCCAAAGCGTTAGCTGAAGAAGCACAAGCGGAAACTGTTGCGAAGTTAGGCCCCCTGAAACCAAATTTTATGGAGATATGTCCGGCGGCTATGTCGGCAATCATCTTGGGAATAAAAAATGGATTGTACCGGGGTGTTCCGTCACCATCAACAAAGTTCTTCACTTCATTATGAAAACTTTGAATCCCACCAATTCCGGAAGCCCAGATGACGCCAACACGGTTTCTGTCAATATCCTGATCTAAAAGGCCGGCATCTTCAACGGCTTCGGTAGCGGCTACCAGGCCAAATTGTGTATAACGATCGTATTTGCGTGCCTCTTTCCTGTTGAAATACTGCGTGGGATCAAAATCTTTTACCTCACAGGCAAACTGTGTCTTAAACTTTGATGCGTCAAAATGCGTAATGGGAACAGCACTACTTTTCCCCTGTAGCAACGATTCCCAATACGCACTTGCAGTGTTTCCAACGGGAGTAATTGCACCAATACCTGTAACAACAACTCGCTTTAACTGCATAAAAACACTTCTCCTTTTTTACTGGTGACTTTCAATGTAAGTTACAGCATCACCCACTGTTTCAATCTTTTCTGCTTCTTCGTCAGGAATAGAAAGGTTGAACTCTTTTTCAAATTCCATGATTAACTCAACCGTATCAAGAGAGTCAGCTCCCAAGTCGTTAGTAAAACTTGCTTCGTTGGTAACTTCACTTTCTTCTACTCCTAATTTGTCAACGATAATGCTGACAACTTTTGAACGTACGTCTGACATATGATTAATTTTTTTAGTTAAACAGGGTGCAAAGTAATGCATTAATGAAATAAAAACCAAAAAAAAGATAACAATTCAATGTTAATTTGAAATAATATTCCTGTATGTCAGCGGGTTAAGTATATTTCTGCGCTAATTTATTTTTATTTTAAAATGGCTGTTGAAACCTTTATTCAAAAGCAGACAATATGGGGAACATCCGGAAGTGTAAAAGTGGTTATTTTTGTCGGAAAAAGGTTGATAAAATGAAGCAGATTGTCATTTTTGCTTCGGGAAACGGAACCAATGCCGAAAATATTATCCGCTATTTCCAACACAGCAAGCGTATTCGGGTTTCCGAAGTGCTGACCAACAATCCTGAAGCCGGCGTTGTAGAACGGGCAAAAAAACTGGATGTTCCGGTACGATTTTTTTCAGGAAAGGACTTCTCCCGGCGCGAAGAGATCGTCCGGCATCTTATTAAAATAGAGACAGACCTTATTGTATTGGCCGGATTTTTATGGAAGATCCCTGCGGCACTCATCCGGCAGTTCCCTGAAAAAATAATTAACCTGCACCCGGCACTTCTGCCCGAATTTGGCGGAAAAGGCATGTATGGCATGCACGTGCATGAAGCAGTCCTTGCCGCCGGTAAAAAGAAAAGCGGCATAACCATTCATTATGTGAATGAACACTACGACGAGGGAAAAATTATTTTTCAGGCAGAGGTTCCGGTACAATCAACGGATACCGCAGAGACACTTGCAGAGAAAATACATCAGCTTGAATACAACTATTTTGCGGGTGTTATCGAAAAGGTTTTGGCCGGATAAACAGAAGCTACAGGCAGAAGTATAGAATTTTTCGGAAAAAGTTGGCGTTTTTTGCAAAACATTTACCTTTGTGGCCAAATCATATCCGGATAAATACAATTGGCAAAAGTCATCATGAAATGAAAAAACATACGTTCATTAGTATTAAATATATTTTTCTTATTGGTTTGATCAGTTTGTTTCTTGCTTCCTGTGTGCCGCAAAAGAAAATACTGTATATGCAGTCGGCAGAAAAAACCGATACCACTTCTTCCTTTAAAAACCAGCGAAAAATTGATTATCGCCTTCAGCCCGGCGACAATTTGTATATCCGGATTATCAGCATGGATGAAAAGACCAACTCCTTTTTAAATTCAATGGGGGGTGGTAATAGCAATACAAATGATGCATCGGTTTATCTGGACAGTTACATGGTTTCGGCCAAGGGGATGATTCATTATCCGTTGACGGGCGATGTGTATGTGAAAGGGCTTACCGTGGCACAGGTGAAAGATACCTTGCAACAAAAACTGGGACAATACCTGAAAGAGTCGGTTGTTATTGTGAAACTGGTCAATTTTAATATAACCTTGCTGGGTGAAGTGAAAAGGCCGGGGCAGTACAAGGTTTACCAGAACAATATTAATCTTTTTGAAGCAGTTTCCATGGCCGGTGATTTGACTGATTTCGCAAGAAGAAGTGATGTTACCATTATCAGGCAATACAAAGGGGGATCCAGGGTGGTTCATGTCAACATGACAAAAAAAGATGTTTTATCCTCTCCCTATTATTATCTCCGGCCAAATGATATTGTTT
The DNA here is from genome assembly GCA_015493525.1 of Bacteroidales bacterium. Classification (GTDB taxonomy): domain Bacteria; phylum Bacteroidota; class Bacteroidia; order Bacteroidales; family F082; genus Sulfidibacterium. Next base: position 108,382 of record WGCY01000049.1, on the reverse strand, counting down.
ATGTCCCACCGTTGAAAGGTAAGCAATTTACTTTTGCCAATTTCCCTTATGGTGTTATCTTTGGTGCCATATCAACTACACTTCTTCTTATCAGTTTCTTTAAAAAATAATATAAAAAGCCTTGGAAAATTTTGATGAAATACAACAGCAGGGAAGCAGGGTCGATATAAAAGCACTGTTTTATAAGTTCTCTCGTTATTGGTATCTGTTTGGAATCTCAATTTTTGTTGCAATTTTTGTTGCTTTCCTTTTTAACAAATATACAAATCCGGTATATCAGGTGGAATCAACAGTGCTTGTGAAAGACAACACTTCCAACCTCGGGCCATCGGCTTTACTGGGAATGGGATTGGTAAACAACAAGCAAAATATCAGCAATGAAATAGGCAGGTTAACCTCCTTTAGCCTTACGTACAGGTCCATCAAAAAATTGCATTTTGAAGTAACTTATCTTGAACAAGATGGGCTGATGATAACCGAAATATACAACAAAGCCCCTTTTCAGGTTGTTTATGACAGTACAGTGCCCCAGGCAGTAGGATTGACGTACAATTTGAAAATCTTAAACAATAACGAGTATATGCTGGTTGCACAGGGCGAACATATTAAAAAATATAACTATGCCAAAAGGAAATTTGCAACGGGCAAAACCATAAACAAAGTTGATTATTCCGGGAAACATCGTTTTGGTGAAAAGGTCCATATCCCATACAATGATTTTAAGATTATCCTGAACAGTAATTTCAATCCCGAAAAGGATGTGGATAAAGATTATCAGTTTGTTTTTAACGATTATATCTCACTGACAAAACTTTATATGGGCATTAAGGTTGAACCCATCGACAGGGATGCCTCAATTTTGAAACTGACCATAAAGACCCCCAATTTACAAAAAGGGGTAGATTATATAAATATGCTGACCAAACAATACCTCAACAGGAACCTGGAGGTTAAAAACATGATTGCCGGAAATACGATAAAGTTTATCAACGGCCAGCTAAAGATAATTTCCGATTCATTAAGGGCAGCAGAGCAAAACCTTCAGGAGTTCAGGTCAAAAAATGAGGTTATGGACATCTCTTTTCAGGCACAGCAGGTTTACAACTATTTGAGTGATCTGGAAACCCAAAAAGCGCAACTGATAATAAAGTCGCAGTATTACAACAACCTGAGTAACTACATAAAAAAGAACGAATCTAACCAAACCAACCTTGTGGCCCCTTCGGCCATGGGCATCGATGACCCTGTTTTGAATGCTTTGGTGGCGCAGCTGATCGACTTGTTTAACAAAAAATCAGAGGCACTGCTCTATTCCACAGAACGAAGTCCGACAATCATTGCCTTTAACAACCAGATACGCAGCACAAAACTGGCCATCATTGAGAATGTTTCCAACATTATTAAAAATTCAAATGAATCACTCGCCGATATCAACCGGCGAATTGAGAAAATAAGTCAAAAACTGAATGTGCTGCCTGTAACACAAAGAGAATTGCTCAACTATGAACGGCGGTTCAACCTTGCCGATAACATCTATACTTTTTTGCTAAAAAAACGTTCGGATGCCCAAATTACCAAAGCATCTAACGTGCCTGACAATGAGATTATTGACAAGGCAAGGGCTGACCTGAGCAATGCTCCCGTTTTTCCCAAGAAATCGCTAAATTACCTGATTGCATTAATTCTCGGAATTGTTTTTCCCGTCGTTTACGTTATGGGCAAAGATTATCTGAACGATAAGATTGTTGAGCGGAAAGATGTGGAAAGCCTGACAAATTTCCCCATTGTTGGTCATTTACTGCACAGCAACAAAGATTCTCAACTTGTGGTTGCCCAGTATCCGAAATCCAGTGTTTCCGAATCATTCCGCTCGCTGCGTACCAACCTGCAATATATGGTTCGCAATAAGATGCCGGTTACGGTAATGGTAACGGCTGACATGTCCAATACAGGGAAAACCTTTGTTTCCATGAACCTTGCCACGGTATATGCCCAATTTGGGAAAAAGACGGTTTTACTTGGCTTCGACCTTCGCAAGCCGAAAATATACCATGATTTTCATCTGCACAATGACAAGGGAATTACTTCTTATCTCATTGGTAAAGATACGATTGATGACATAATCCAGCCTTCGGGCATTATTGAACATCTTGATATTATTATGGCCGGTCCGGTTCCGCCTAATCCGGCAGAGCTGATAGCCTCTGACCAGAATAAAGTTCTTTTTGAAGAGTTGAAAAAGCGGTATGATTATATTGTTATTGATACTCCCCCCGTTGGCCTTGTTACCGATGCTTTTCTGCTGATGCCTTTTACCGATGTGAATGTTTATCTTGTTCGTCAGAACTTTACAAACAAACGGATATTTGGTGCCTTGTCCAAGGATATTGAAGACCGCGGTATGAAGGTAAGCGTTGTTATTAATGATATTAGCATGGAAGGCGGCTATGGTTACGGCTACGGTTATGGTTACGGCTACGGTTATGGTTACGGCTACGGTTATGGAAAACGGGGAAATGGCTATTATACAGACGATTCGCCGAAAACCAGAAACAGCTTTTTTAAACGTCTTCTTAACAGGGTTTAAATACTGATGGGTTCTGTAATATCAGAACAGTTTCTTTCGTAAGATCTTCCCGGCTGGCATAGAGAAATTTTGCATCTTTGCAAAAAAATAGAAATATTTCCATGTCAAAAAATTTTGCACTTGTTGGTGCTGCCGGATACATTGCCCCAAGGCACATGAAGGCCATAAAAGAAACGGGCAATGACCTCATTGCAGCACTGGATCCTTTCGACAGTGTGGGTATCATAGATTCCTTTTTTCCGAAAGCAGATTTCTTTATTGAGCCTGAACGTTTTGACCGGCATTTAGACAAACTCCGGCACGAGGGGACTAAAAAGGTTGATTATGTCAGTATCTGCTCCCCAAATTATTTGCACGATGCCCACATCAGGCTGGCTTTGCGCAACGGTGCCCATGCCATTTGTGAAAAACCGCTTGTATTGAACCCGTGGAACCTGAAAGGGTTGGAGGAGATAGAAAAGGAAAATGGAAGAAAAATCTTCAATATCCTGCAACTTAGGCTGCACCCTTCTATCATTGCTTTGAAAAAGCAAATTGCTTCCGGGCCCAATGATAAAATACATGATATTGACCTGACTTATATCACTTCTCGCGGGAAATGGTATTTCTATTCGTGGAAAGGAAACCTGGCAAAATCAGGTGGCCTCGTTACCAATATCGGTATTCATTTTTTTGATATGCTGAGCTGGATTTTCGGTGAGGTGGAAGAGAGTAAAGTGCATGTTTATCAGGAAAATAAAGCTGCCGGATTTTTACAGCTTAAACATGCACGCGTCCGTTGGTTCTTAAGCCTCGACAGCAGCGATTTGCCCCCACAGGCAGTAGAGAAAGGCCTGCCGACATATCGTTCCATTACGGTGGACAACAAAGAGATAGAATTTAGCGGCGGGTTTACTGATTTGCATACAAAGAGCTACAAAGCCATATTGGCCGGCAGGGGCTTTGGTATTAAAGAAGCCCGTAACAGCATCGAGATTGTCCATAATATCCGGACACTAAAGCCTCTGGGCCTCTCCGGTGATTTTCATCCGTTTTTGAGAAACAAGTAAATGTATTAAACATCCATCATCAAAAAATTTGACCAATCATGAAAAATAGTTTTATCCTTCTTTTATTTTTTTTCGTTTCCGGTGGTTTGCTCAGCCAGAACACTGCTGTGAAAATACCCAAACCGTACACAAATATTATTCATAAAGGGAATAAGCTCTATTTTAAAAATCCCAAAACCGGAAAACTCGCACCACAAAAAGAGGCCAGGCCTTTTGAACAGATGCAAAACCTGGGTGTTATGCCTGTCGGAACAGAAAATGGCATCACTTTTGACTTCGGGAATGCTTCTTTTAGCGGGACGTTGTATTATGGTTTGTATTCCGTATTGCCGGAAAAATATGCCTACCCCGTATATTTTAAGAAGTTTGCAGCAATAAAAAACGGTAAAGCAACCATAAACCTGAAACAAACTGCCGGGCGTTATGACATTGCCCACTGGGAACAAACCGGACAGTTAAAGCTGGGCTACCGTATTGTTGACAGCAAAGGGGTCATCCTTTACGATGGAAGGATAAATGTGCGTGGAAAAGGGCCTTTTGTGCCGGATTTAACGATTACCGAAGGGCCCCTGCTCAACCTGCTTTCCACTGACGGTGCCGTCGTTTCATTTGAAACAAACAAACCCTGCAAGCCCAATGTTGTGGTAAACGGGAAGAAATATGTCAATTCTTCGGAAACCGGTCTCCATCACGAAATTCGCATCACCGGCCTTGAAGCGTCAAAAACTTACCGGTATACTGTAAACTATGGCCATTTCTCTGAAACATATTCTTTTACAACAGCCCCCAAAGAGGGAAGCCGCAAGCCTTTTACCTTTGCTTATGCCAGCGATTCCAGAAAAGCTACCGGAGGTGGCGAACGAAATATTTACGGGGTAAATGCTTATGTTTTGAAACGAATGGCTGTCCTTGCTGCCAAAGAAAAAGCCGTTTTTATGCAATTTACGGGAGACCTTATCAATGGTTATTCGTCTGATCTGGGGGAACAACAACTGGAGTATGCCAACTGGAAAGATGTGGTTGAACCTTATTGGCATTATATGCCGTTTGTGATTGCTCCCGGAAACCATGAGGCTTTTTTAAAAGTCTTTGACAACGGAAGCCATTACGGCGTTTCGGTAGATAATTTTCCTTTTGACAAGGTTTCGGCGGAAAAAGTTTTTTCTGACGAATTTGTCAATCCCAAAAACGGTCCCGTCAGTGAAGATGGTGCCACCTACGATCCCGATAAAAAGACCACGGATTTCCCTTCTTATAAAGAGACAGCCTATTACTACGTTTATGGCAATATTGCCATGGTGGTTTTGAATTCAAACTATTGGTACACCCCAAACCCGCATCAAATTCCATTGACGGGAGGGAATGTTCATGCCTATATCATGGACAACCAACTGAAATGGCTTAAAAAGACGTTGGCAAAATTACAAAACGATAACCGTATCGACCATATTTTTGTAACCCTGCATACCCCTGCCTTTCCCAACGCAGGCCATGGGGGCGATGACATGTGGTATGGCGGAAACAACCAAATCAGGCCGTGGGTTGCCGGCAAACCGGTTGAAAAAGGAATTATCGAACGGCGTGACCAGTTCCTGAACCTGCTCATCAACAAAAATCCAAAAGTCCTTGCCCTGTTGTGTGGCGATGAGCATAATTATACCCGTATGTTGATTAATGACAGTACACCGCGTTATCCCAAAGGTTACAACAAGCCGGAAGTTAAACTGTCGCGTGGTTTATGGCAAATAACCAATGGCTCGGCAGGGGCACCTTATTATGGTTTGCAAAAAATGCCCTGGACCGGTTTTGTGAAAAAATACACCACGCAACATGCCTTGATGCTTTTTGATGTGGCCGGGAAAAAAGTTACCCTTCGTGTCATAAATCCTGATACCTTTGAAAAAATAGAGGAGGTGGTACTCACGAAGTAGCTTGGAAATCAGTAAATAAATTCCCCGGAAAGCTTTCTCTGGTTTTTTCTATTTTTGAAAATCCAAAGATTAAACCATGGATAAAAACAAAAAAGAAAAACGCTACCGGCGGTTGTATAAACAGATTCAGGATTTAATTGTTAAGGGCAGCAACAATCCGTTGTCGAACATGGCCACCATCAATGCGGTACTGTACCACAAAATGGAAACCTTTTTTTGGTGTGGTTTCTATCTTTTTCAGGATGGCAAACTTCAGGTCGGCCCTTACCAGGGCGCGCTGGCGTGTATCAACCTGCCTGCCGGAACCGGCGTTTGCCAGGCTGCCGTTAGCCAACGAAAAATATTGATTGTCCCTGATGTGGATGCATTTCCCGGACATATTGCCTGTGATGGGCGGGCCAAATCTGAAATTGTGCTGCCGGTTTTCGACAGGGAAGGGATTATCCGTGGCGTGTTGGATGTGGACAGCAGGTCGTTGGATAGTTTTGATGAGGTTGATGCTGCCGAACTGGAGAAAATTGTCCGGTTGGTTTATTTTCCTGAAGGATAGTTGAATACAATAGTAATTAAGTTTAAAAACATACCTAATGAAAACAAAAATAAATCTTGCGAAAGGGTTTTTTCTTTTCTTTTTCGTTGTGCTTTTTTCATCGGTCTCTTTATCTGCACAGGAAACATATTCGGTAAAAGATCATTATACAAAAGCTTCGTACCGCATCCCCATGCGCGATGGCGTTAAACTTTATACGGTGGTTTACATGCCCAAAGATACAACCCGCAACTATCCCATTCTGATCTGGCGGACGCCCTATTCCTGCTGGCCTTACGGCAAAGACAAGTTTCGCCATCTTCCGGTAGAACTGGCCAAAGAGAAGTTTATCTTTGTCTATCAGGATGTGCGGGGCCGTTTTATGTCGGAAGGCAAATTTGTCAACATGCGGCCTTATATTCCAAATAAAACCGGAAAACAAACGGACGAAAGCAGCGATGCCTGGGACACGGTGGACTGGCTTATCAAAAACATAAAACACAACAACGGAAAAGCCGGTATGTTTGGCATTTCTTATCCGGGTTTTTACGCCGCCATGGCCTGTATTGATGCCCATCCGGCTTTGAAGGCCGTTTCGCCTCAAGCTCCCATTTCCAACTGGTTTGTGGACGACGACATGCATCACCATGGGGCATTCTCGATGCAAATGGCCATTAATTTCTTTGCCGTTTTTGGTATAAAACGCGATAGCCTGACATCGCACTGGCCCCATAGCCTTCCCCGTGTGTCGCCGGATGCATATAACTTTTTCTTGTCCCTAGAGCCGCTGCCCAATGTGGACAAAAACTATTTTCATAACGACATTGCTTTCTGGGAAAAGGTAAAAAGGCATCCCGACTATGATGCTTTTTGGCAAAAGCGCAACACGCTTCCGCATTTCAAAAATATTAAACCGGCAGTACTGACGGTAGGGGGCTGGTACGACAGTGAGGATTTCTACGGGACACTGCACACGTATAAAAGTATTGAAGATAAAAATCCACATGCCAAAAATATGCTGGTTATCGGGCCGTGGCCGCATGGCTGGTGGAGCAGCTATGAGGATGAACGGCTGGGGGATATACCATTTGGTTCCAATACCGGGGATTATTTTCGGAAAGAAATCCAGCTTCCGTTTTTTAAATATTACCTAAAAGGGGAAGGAAAATTTCCCGAACCCGAAGCCCGCATGTTTAACACGGGAGCTAACCGCTGGCGTTCCTTTGACCAGTGGCCGCCAAAGGCTGTTCAGAAAAAGGCACTTTCGCTGGAAGCAGGCCATAAACTGACTTTCGGAGAGCCGGCCAAAAGTAAAACTGATTTTGAACAATATGTAAGCGACCCCCGCAAACCGGTGCCTTATACTGCACACGTCATGGATTCGAAAACATTTTACTATCACCCTTATATGAATGAAGACCAGCGTTTTGCCGCCCGCAGGCCCGATGTGCTGGTTTTTGAAACACAGCCTTTGGAAAAAGAGGTTACACTGGCCGGGCCTATGCTTGCCGATTTATATGTTTCCACCACCGGAACGGATGCCGATTGGGTGGTAAAAGTCATTGATGTTTATCCTGACAGTGCCGCTAACCCCAGGCCCAATCCGACAAAAGTAAAAATGGGCGGTTACCAAATGTTGGTCCGTGGGGATATTTTGCGTGGAAAATACCGCAACAATCCGGAAAAACCTGCGCCGTTTGTCCCCGGAAAAGTAACAGAGATAAAACTGCCGTTGCAGGACGTCCTGCACACATTCAAAAAAGGACACCGGATAATGGTCCAGATCCAAAGCAGCTGGTTTCCGTTTTTCGATGTCAATCCACAGACTTTTACGAACATCTACAAAGCCGAACCGGGCGACTTTAAAAAAGCCACCCAGCGTGTGTGGTTTTCCAAAAAATACGCTTCCAAGGTTGTGGTCGGTGTTTTGGAATAGCCTGCAATTTTATGTTTCTTACTCCAAACCTTGCATTTTGCAGCCTTTCCGCAAGTATGTTTTACCTTGATTTCAGCCTGACACTTGTCCGAAATACTTCCTGTATTCCTCCGGCGTATTGATGTTCGCAAGAAGGTTTTTATCTTCTACCGGACAGATAATTTTGGGATATGCCTGCAAAAAGTTTCGCAGGTTCTGCCGGTAATCGGGAAAAGCAACCAGATCGTTGACAACCTTTGCAGAAAGCAATATGGGATGCCCGCCGTGCCGGTTGTAGCGTGGAACGACAAATGCCCCCGGCTTAAAAGCCCCGGTGAGTTTTTGAAGGGTAGCCGTCCGGACAAACGGATTGTCAATATTTTGAATGAAAACCGGCATTCCGTTTTGAAGGCTTTTCAATCCTGTTTGCAACGAAAAAAACCGTTCCCTTTCCGGGTAAGCATTAAAAACCACCGACACCTTGTTATCGGAAAGAAAAAGTTTTTGATGGCGGAGGAACTCCTGCCCCTGCCGGTTTACCACCAGCACAATTTTTTTGCATCCGGCAGACCGGTAAGTGTGAACGATTTTTTCGGCAAAAGTCTGGTTCTCATCGAAGCGTAGAGAGAGCTTGGGAACGCCCATACGACCGGAAAATCCGGCGGCAAGGATAAGTACGGCAAAATCTTTCAGTAAACTGTTTTCTGCTTCCATATTTGTGAAAATATCCATTATTTTTCAAAGAGGGGCCGGGCTTTTTTTCAGTTCAATTTTAGCCCAGAAAGCCATCTTGTTTTCGCCGGTTTTGCGTCCCCTGATAAAAAGGGGAGTTTCTTTACTTTTTTCAATTGTCAGCGTATCGCCGAGCATACATTCGTGGAGATAATTAAACGAGATAAAAGCCACATCGTTGGTACCGGAGATTTCATAAATAGCATCCGACAGCCAGTCGAAATATTTCCCGGCATTGGCATGCGCGTTCATGTCCATGTCCGAGTAACGCACTTTTACAGAAAACAGTTCTTCAAACGCCAGTTTAGCATCCAGCTTAAAAAAAGGCATGTCCAGGCTGACTTTGTCCGTAACATTGTTTATCAGGTTATCCAGGCTGCTCATGCGCTGCGGGCGACGTGTTTTCAGGTTGATCACTGACCATTCTGATGTGGCTGTACAAAGTATTTCGCCCTGCTCTCCCTTTATTTCAAACTCACGGAAAGCAGTAATGGCTTTTACGCGGCTGGGCCAGGTAACCACACTGAATCTCTCTTTCCATGCCGGCAGCCTGTTTATTTGCAGGTTGATGTGTAGCAGTACCCACGATAAATCCTGCTTGCTGGTATCGGTAAAACCAAATCCAAGGTGTTCGGCATGGTTTACTGCCGCTTGCAGCAGGAACCTGTTCATGGCGGTGATGCTCAGGTGATTGTCTAATGCTGTGTCTTCCCAGGAAACTGTATGGTTTTCCTGCCAGAATTGTTTTTTCCCTTTTGTCATCTCTTTTTCATAATTTTCCCGAAAGCTGGCGTGCTTCGGAAAGCAGGTTTTTAATCCGGTAATCAGGAATACCCAGTGTTTTCAGCAGCGGTTCGTTTTTTTCTATATCCCGGCAAAGGACGACATTCTTGTCGAGCAGCTGTTGTTTTTCTGTTTTTTTCAGATAACTCAGGCTGGTAATGGGATGGTATCCCGATTGATCAATCCAGTCTTTGAGGCTGTTGCCGTTGGGATAATCCCATGAAACCAGTTGCAATCCGGCACATTTGGCATAGCGGGTGGCATCGTCCGAAAAACGGGTATTGTTGACAACCATTCCCTTGTATTGTATGTTGGCATCCGGTTCATCCTGTTTCCAGGATGCTGCCACGTCCTGAAAGCGGGAGTGTATGTACAGGGCAACTTTCACATCGCTGTTGCGTTTGCTGTCGCTGTGAAATTTACATTCAATCATAATTTGTTCCTGTTGGTTTCTCGCCACCACGTCCACCTCATGTTGAACACATTTCCCTTGTATAATGAGGTTTACCCTGGTCTGATAGCCCCTTGACTCCATCAGCCTGCCCACAAATTTCTCAAAAGGATATCCCGAAGGCCCCAGTTCCATGATGGCTTTTTTCAACCGGTAACGACCGGCAGAATGGCGTGAACTTTTTTTCAGGATACGGTAAGCCGTCTGGTAAATCTTGTGGGTCCCGATGCCCTGATAAAGGCTTTTCTTCACGGCGGCAAGTGCCCTTTCCACATCCAAAGTTCCTGCCCCTGAATTTTTCAGTGCCCTTCTGAGTTTATCTTCATCAAAGGGGACGCGGTCGCCATTCCCTTTGGTTACATAAATGGTGTCGTTCATGTTTTATGATTTTGGGAATAAAAATACGAAATATCCACGGGCATTTTACATTATCCCTCGTCGAACCATTCTGCAAAAGAGGTGGTCGTTTCGCGAAGGAGCATGTGTTTAAGGGTTATATTTTCGGGCAGGTGTTTTTGAATGGCCTCTGCAAAATCTAACAGCATCAGCTCGCTGGTGGGGTTATAATCTTTAAGGACAACGCGTTCAAAATTATGATTGAGTTCGGACAATAAACGCTCGGGCATTTTATTGTAAAGCACGAGCGCATGGTCATGTTTATCCACAATCACCTCTTTGACTATCTTTTTTAAATCGCCAAAGTCCATGACCATGCCCAGTTTGGGGCTGTTTTCATCGGAAATGGGTTTTCCGAGAACAGTTACCATGAGCTCATAAGTGTGGCCGTGGATATTTCGGCAGAGGCCATCGTAACCTTTGAGCGCATGGGCCATCTCAAACCGGAAAGCCTTGGTAATCCGTATATTTTTTTGGTAATTCATTAGTAAGAAATCGTTTTTAGGATTTTGTATTGTTTTGTCCACCGGCCGTTTTCTTCGGTCAGCCTTAAGAAATAAAGCCCGGGAGTTTTGTTGTTCAGGTTAATCCGGTTACGTCCGTTCAGGATTTTTCCCGAGGCAACCACTTGTCCCAGGTTGTTAAAGAGTTTAAAATTCATGGTTTGTTTCTCGCCACTTTCAATGGTCAGCCTGTCCACTACAGGATTGGGGTAAACCGACAGGGAAAGTTCCGGATTTTTATTGATGGCCTCCGGGCCTCCCCAGATAGCCCTGATGTATTCAGGATGGTCGATATATGGATTGCGATTATGCTGATAATCGTTGTAAATCACATTGTTGCGGTGCCTTTCGAAATTGTCGGGCGGGTCTTGTGCATTCCATTGCAGCAGGGTGGAGAGCTTTCCCATCTCCGGTTTGGGGTAAGTATTGACATAGTCAACTACTTCAAGATCCGGTTCTCCGTTGTCGCCTTCGTAACGGGTTGCCATATAAAAAATCATGCGTGCCACATCGCCTTTTACGGCATCGCGGGGTTCAAAAGAGTTGTCGTCTTTGTAACAGCTGTCGGTTCCCGGCACAAGCGTCCCCCCGTTGTCGAAGTCGAGATGGCCACGCAGGCTGTTTACTTTTACATCGGCAGGGCGAATGTGATGGGCATCCGTGCCGGCAGGTGGAGTGGTCCCAAAATTACCATGCGATTTTGCCCATACATGCTCACGGTTCCAGTCGTCTGGGTCTCCACCGTGTTTTGACTTGGCCCTTGAAATACCGGTGTAAATCAAAATCACATTGTTGTGGTTTTTCGGATCTTCATCCGTGGCACTCAATATATCCCACAACTGTTTATAGCTGTATTCTGTATGGCCTTTAATGATGTTGTGAAGTGCTGCTTTGAGTTGTTCTCCGGTTTTACCCTGGGCAGCATCATAATATCCTGCCGGTATTTGCGCGTAAAGGGCGGATACTGAGAATGTTAGAAAAACAAAGACTAACTTGTAAAAAAAACGAAACATAAAATGATAATTAACAATTAAACAAAAATAAAATAAAACGAGACGGCCATGAGTGTACCGCCGCCCATCATATACAAAAGTGAAATAGCAGGCAAAGCCAGCTTTTTATTCTTTATTATCGCAAAGAGTACAGCGAGCACGAAAGAAAATGCGGCAAGATAAGCCACGTCGTTGCCCGGTGTCCCCGGCATAAAATAAAACAAAATACCTGCAAGAAAGGTATTGACTGCCTGTGCAACCGCCGGAATGATATACCTTGTGCTTTTGCCAATGGCATAGGTGCGCTCTCCTTTCCTCACCTTAAAAGCTTCCATGTTGAAACGCACGGACATCAGGAAAAATCCGATGAAAAGTATATATGTTTTTATCCCTGTCAACAGGTGCATAAACCGGTTTCCCAGCCATATTCCTATCAGGAACAGCAACAGTTGCCCCAAAACAATCAACAAAACGCCGCTTATCCATTGAAATGCCGGTGTCTTTTTGGTATTTATCCCTACGGCCACAGGCATTACCTGAAACGACAGTATAAAAAGGATGATGATGGAAACAACCTGCATGACAATTATTTTTGGGGCAAAAGTAATATCTTTTGCCGGAGAATGAAAAGGCAACGTTTACCCTTCCCGGTACCAACCGGAATAAATCTTGTAATTTTTTGCTATCCGCAGCACATCTTCCTCCAGTGTCCGTTTGTCAACCTCTTTGATTTTTCTGGCAGGGATGCCGGCATAGACACTTCCGGATTTTACCACGGTATTTTTCGCCACCACCGCTCCGGCAGCAATCACCGAGTTGCTTTCAACGATTACATTGTCCATGACAATGGCCCCCATGCCGATGAGAACATTGTCGTGAATGGTGCAGCCGTGAACAATGGCCCCGTGGGCAATGGAGACATTGTTCCCAATATTCACGGGATATTTTTGGTAGGTACAGTGAACGATAGCACCATCCTGGATGTTCACATTATCGCCAATGCGGATATAGTGCACGTCGCCGCGAAGTACGGCATTGAACCATACGCTGCACCCATCGCCAAGGACCACATCCCCCGCCAGGGTGGCATTTTCAGCGAGATAACACGCCCGGCCCCAACGAGGGGTTTTTCCTCTTGCGGATTTTATCAAAGCCATTTTATTCTTTCTTTTTTTCAGGATAATCAATGGAATAATGAAGTCCGATACTCTCTTTGCGGCTCATGGCCATTTTGATGACAAGATAAGCTACATTGATCATGTTGCGCAGTTCGCAAATGTCTTTGGAGACAATGGATTTGTCGTATAAATCTTCTGTCTCTTTGTATAATATCTCAAGCCTGTCGTGTGCCCGTTTCAGGCGCAGGTCGGAACGGACAATGCCCACATAGTTGCTCATAATGGACTGTAACTCTTTTTTGGACTGTGTAATCAAAATCATCTCTTCGTTTAACACCCTGCCTTTGGCATCCCATTCGGGAACTTCTTTTATGAAGTCAATGTCTTTTGCCTCCTCAACCGCCTTTAAGGCTGCGCGATGGGAGAAAACGGCAGCTTCGGGCAAAGAGTTTGAAGCCAACCTGTTAGCACCATGCAAACCGGTGCAGGCTACCTCACCGGCAGCATAAAGATGATGAATGGTGGTCTTCCCGTAGGGGCCTGTTTTGATTCCCCCACACGAATAATGTGCTGCCGGGACCACAGGAATCATCTCTTTGGTAATGTCAATGCCGATACTCAGGCACTTGGCGTAAATGGTAGGAAAGTGGTGCAATATTTCGTGCTTGCTGATCTTCCGGGCATCGAGGTACACAAACTCATCTCCCGACAGTTTCATTTCATTGTCGATGGCACGGGCCACAATATCGCGTGGTGCGAGAGAACCCAGTTCATGGTATTTTTTCATGAATGCTCTCTTTTTTCTGGTTTTTAAGATGGCACCGGCCCCCCGCAGGGCTTCCGTAATTAAAAAGGAAGGTTTCTCCCCGGGATTGTATAAGGAGGTAGGATGAAACTGCACAAATTCCAGATTTTCCAGATAAGCTTTGGCACGATAGGCCATGGCCAGGCCATCGCCGGTAGCTACCAGCGGGTTGGTGGTGGTTTGATAAATATTTCCCATACCGCCGGTGGCCACCATAGTGGTTTTTGCCAGGATAGTCTCCACCCAATTGGTTTTCATGTTCATGGCATAAGCACCAAAACATGCAATGTCTTTCCGCCGCCGGTTTACTTCTTCGTTTAAATGATGCTGTGTAATTAAATCGATGGCAAAATACTCCTCAAGAATTTCAATATTGGGATGCCGCCGGGCTTTCTCGCTCAAAGCACGCTGGATTTCAAATCCTGTGTTATCCTGATGATGTAAAATACGGTATTCAGAGTGCCCCCCTTCACGTGCCAATGAGTACTTTCCGGAGGATTCTTTGTCAAATTGTGTTCCCCATTCAATCAACTCCTTTACCCTGTCGGCTGCTTCGGAAATAGTGATTCGCACAATCTCTTTATCGTTGATGTTTGCTCCGGCCTCCAAGGTATCTTTAATGTGTTTTTCGTAATTGTCAGGCGAATACATAACGGCTGCCACCCCTCCCTGGGCAAACGAAGTGGCCGTGTATTCCATTTTGTCTTTGGTCAGGACAAGCACTTTCCCGTAAGGGGCTACTTTTAAAGCAAAAATCAGCCCGGCACTGCCAGATCCGATAACCAGAAAATCAACTTTGCGTTTCATGGAGTATTTTCTTACAAAGGTAAGGTAAAGAGAAATACCCGTGCATTACAATTCATGTAGTTTTTCAGGTCAGTATCTCCTGATAATCTCCGGCGTACTGTCCACATTGCTTTTGTGCAAAGCCCGGTCGTAGATAAAAAAAGTAAATTTGATGGTGTCGAATTTGGAGAGTGGGTTGTTAATGAACAGGGTATCCTGAATGGTCCCCGAGATGGCCTTGTTTCCCAGATTTGGCGTAAGCCACGGAATACGCGCGTTAAAGGTCATGGTGTCGTAACGGGCGGAATCGGGGTCCCATGCCAACAGCGGTACTTCGACAAACTTACCGTATTGTTTTTCGAAATATTTGATAATCAAGTTGTAATAATACTTGCTTCCGGGATTGAACGGGGGGTAAATATCTGTGGAACGCAGCCCGATATCGCCATCGCCATCTTTAAAAGTAAACTCCAGTATCCCGCGTTGGGCAACATGGGTAGCAGTATCCATTTCAACGAGGAAGCGGCTGTAATGAATTACGGGGATAAGGGGGAACTGCTCTTTTTTCTGACAGGAAAGCAGTAGCTGTGCCGAGAGAAAGACGAGAATAAAAACTATTTTTGTGGCTGTTTTCATTACGGGGTAAAAATACATATTTTCAAACAATCACCGAACAGAATGCACAAAACAGCCGCCATAGAGAAAAAAATCTTCAACATAAAATCAGAAGCTGATTTTAAAGCTTTGGCATTGGAGATTTTTTATTTTCAATATGACAATAACAAAGTTTACCATGAATTTGTGGATAGGCTCGGCGTGGACATCGCTTCTGTAAATGATTACCGGGAAATTCCCTTTTTGCCCATCGAATTTTTTAAAACCCATAAAATTGTTTGCGGAGACTTTGAACCGGAAGCCGATTTTCAAAGCAGTGGCACCACAGGAATGATGACCAGCCACCATCTTGTTAAAAACCTTAAGTTGTACGAACAAAGCATGATACGCGGTTTTGAGTTGTTTTTTGGGGATCCACAGGACTATGTTGTTCTCGCTTTGTTGCCCTCTTATCTTGAGCGTTCAGGCTCATCGCTGGTGTACATGGCCGACCGGCTCATCCATCTGAGCAGGGATAAAAACAGTGGTTTTTATCTTCACGACTACGATAAACTGGCAGCCATTTTGGTAAAACTGAAAAAGCAGAAAAAGAAAGTGATCCTGTTGGGGGTAACGTATGCTTTACTGGATTTGGCCGAACAGTTTCCCATGGATTTCCCTGAATTGATGCTCATGGAAACAGGCGGAATGAAAGGCAAGCGGCGCGAAATGGTGCGCGAAGAATTACATTTGCTATTGCAAAATGCCTTTGGGGTGAAGAATATTTATTCGGAATACGGAATGACAGAATTATTGTCGCAGGCTTACTCAAAAGGTCAGGGGATTTTTTCAACACCCCCCTGGATGAAAGTGCTTATTCGTGATGTAAACGACCCGTTGGGCCTTATGCCGGAAAGCAAAAGCGGTGGCATAAACGTGATTGATTTAACCAACATTCACAGCTGTTCTTTCCTTGCCACACAGGATTTGGGCAAGCTCCATACCCCCACCGATTTCGAAGTCCTCGGCCGGTTCGACAACAGCGATGTGCGGGGATGCAACCTGCTGGTACAATAAAAGTCGCTCTTTCCCATTATTCAGCCTTTTAAAGAAAAAGGGATAACCTGTCATTCAACAAGTTATCCCTTTTAGTAGTCGGGGTGAGAGGATTCGAACCTCCGGCCTCGTCGTCCCGAACGACGCGCGCTAACCGGGCTGCGCTACACCCCGAAAATCAGGCGGCAAAATTAATAAACATTATCAATCTGCAAAAGTTTTTTTTAAGTTGCGTTTTTGTAACGGATTTTTATCCCGTCAGGCATGGTGGCTGTGTTACGAATTTCATTCGAAAATGTGTCCCTTCATTCTGTTTTTAACCATTGAGTTGTTTAAAGTTAATCTTGTGAATAGGAATGTATTAAACTTCAGGCAATTTCAATTAAAAAAGTTTTAAAACAATTTTCCCTGCCCGGGGTTTTTGGTTTTCCCGAGGTGTGTGTAAGCAAGTTCGGTAGCTTCCCGTCCGCGTGGTGTACGCATGATGTAGCCTTCCTGAATGAGAAAAGGTTCGTAAACTTCTTCGATGGTACCGGCTTCTTCGCCCACGGCTGTTGCAATAGTGGTGATGCCCACCGGGCCTCCTTTGAACTTCTCGATAATGGCGGTCAGGATGCGGTTGTCCATTTCATCCAGTCCGTATTTATCCACATTCAGTGCTTCCAGTGCAATCTTTGAAATGGCCATATCAATATTGCCATTGCCTTTTATTTGTGCAAAGTCACGGACACGGCGTAGCAAAAGGTTGGCGATACGCGGCGTTCCCCGGCTGCGGCCGGCAATCTCCATCGCTGCATCATTGTCTATTTCCACCTTTATGATAGAAGCAGACCGCTTGACAATCCCCGCCAGTGTGTTGGTATTGTAATAGGAAAGACGTGAAGTAATGCCAAAACGTGAACGTAGTGGTGCCGTCAGCAGCCCCGAACGTGTGGTGGCACCCACCAGCGTAAACGGGTTTAGGCTGATTTGTACCGAGCGTGCATTGGGGCCGGTTTCAATCATGATGTCAATCTTGAAATCTTCCATGGCCGAATAAAGGTACTCTTCCACCACCGGGCTGAGCCGGTGAATTTCATCGATAAACAGTACATCATTTTCTTCGAGGTTGGTAAGCAGTCCGGCCAGGTCGCCGGGCTTGTCCAGTACCGGTCCGGAAGAGGTGATGATGTTTACGCCCAGTTCATTGGAGATAATGTGCGACAGTGTGGTTTTTCCCAATCCCGGAGGGCCATGCAGCAACACATGGTCCAGCGCATCACCGCGTTCTTTGGCAGCCTGCACAAAGATTTTCAGGTTCTCCACCACTTTCGGCTGGCCTGCAAAGCTTTCAAAACGCCCGGGACGCAGCACATTCTCCAATTCTTTTTCAGCTTTGCTCAGTGTTATGCCCGTAGGATCCAGATTGTCATTCATTTCTATCGATTCAGTGTCTGTTAACCAGCCCGCTTCCGGCTGGTCAGGCAAAGATAGGGATAAACTGTCAATGACCGGATAAACCGGGAACATATCGGTGCCGTACCTGAATATTTCGGATGACAATAGCCGGTTTAGATTGTTAAATAATCTTAAATCCAGCACTTTAGGATGAAAATCCCACAACAGTAATGTAAAACTGGCGTTAATTTTGTGATGCTGTTTTAAACCAAAAACCAAATGCCATGAAAAAGATAAAAAGTATCATTTTGTCAGTTTTATTGTTGTTGGCCGGAATGGCAGTGCATGCCCAAAGGGTGCATACTGACAAACAGGACAGCCATGCCAACAAACCACAGGTTCATATAAATGTAAAAAAGGCGTACGACAAAAATGGAAACATTATTCGTTACGATTCCACTTATGAGTGGACATACAGCAACCACAGCAGTAAGGGCAACATTAACTTAGACAGCCTGATGGGTCATTTCATGCCTTTTTTCAGGGAAAACCTTCCCGATTCATTGTCGCAGGTCTTTGGCAATCCTGACTTCAATCTGAATGATTCGGCCATGATGTTGAACTTCTTCAACAATGCCCATTTTTTTGACGAGTGGCAAAAAGAGGTCTTTGACATGAAGCATGAGATGCAGGCCATGGATTCGCTGCGAATGGAATTTCTAAAAAGGTATATGCATAAAAGGAGGCATGCCGGAAATAAGAGAAATCCGCTGGGAGCGGGTATTGAATGACTTTAGAAACCCAACAGACAAAAATACACTGCCGGTTGGCTGTGGTTTTACCGTAAGTAAAGCCATGATTTCCGTATAATTTGGTATTTTTGTTTCCTTAAATTTATACCAAAATGAATCTGAAATTTAGTTACGATAATGCCCTGAATTTTGTGGGGAAACAAGAGATTTTCAACTTCCAGGAAGCCATTGACGGCCATTTTCTTGCACTGCGTGAGCGTACCGGCAAAGGCAATGATTTTTTGGGCTGGATTGACCTGCCCTTTTCTGTTGAGGAAGCTTTGATAGCCAAAATAGAAGCTGCCGCGGCCCGTTTCCGCCAGAAGTCGGAGGTAAGCGTGGTCGTGGGTATCGGTGGTTCCTATCTTGGTGCCAGGGCCATCATAGAGGCCCTTTCCCCAAGCTTCAACTTGCTAAAAAAGAAAGCCGGAAACCCCATCATGCTTTTTGCGGGCAATAACATCAGCGAAGATTATCTTGCCGGGTTGTTGCAGGTACTGGATGAAAAAGACTACACGGTAACGGTTGTTTCCAAATCGGGGACGACCACTGAGCCTGCCCTGGCTTTTCGTTTTCTTCGCGAACATCTGGAAAACAAATATGGAAAAACCGAAGCCAGACAGCGGATTATCGCCATCACCGACAAGGAAAAAGGCGCGTTAAAACAACTTGCCGATGAGGAAAATTATGAGACGTTTGTCGTCCCTGATGATGTGGGGGGCCGTTATTCCGTACTTACACCGGTAGGATTGCTTCCCATTGCCATTGCCGGTTTTAACATACGCCAACTGCTAGAAGGGGCACGAAATATGGCAGAATTTTCGGCTACGTCATCCCGGATTGAAGAAAACCCTGTTGCCGCTTATGCCGCTGTGCGCAATGCGCTGTATGCCAAAGGAAAAACCACGGAAATCATGGTGAATTATGAGCTGCAGCTGTTTTATTTTACCGAATGGTGGAAACAGCTTTATGGCGAAAGTGAGGGCAAGGAAAACAAAGGTATTTTCCCGGCAGGTGTGAGCAATACCACCGACCTGCACTCCATGGGGCAATACATTCAGGAGGGAATGCGGATTATGTTTGAAACAGTGCTTTCGGTGGAAAAACCAAAGCATAAATTAATTATCCCATCCGATACGGCCAACCTGGACAAGCTGAATTACATTGCCGGAAAACGGATTCACGAGGTAAACCAAATGGCCGAGCTGGGCACTACGCTGGCACATGTGGATGGCGGGGTCCCCAACCTGAAGGTAACCATTCCCGAAATTTCGGAAGAAGTGTTGGGCGAATTGGTCTATTTTTACGAAATGGCTTGTGCCGTAAGTGGTTACCTGCTCGGTATCAACCCGTTCAACCAGCCGGGCGTGGAAGCCTATAAACGCAATATGTTTGCTTTGCTCGGAAAACCCGGCTTTGAGAAGGAAACGGAAACAATACGCCAGCGGTTTTAATATTGGATACCCCCCTTAATAAAAATATGAGAATAAAAAATTATAAAATTCATTTTTTGATAGTTGCCTTTTTATCGTTTGGCTGGATGAGCCTTTCGGCACAAACATTGGCCCCTTCCGGCCAGCTTGGTGGTGAACACAACCTGTACGCCATGAACAAACAGGTAAACCAGTTTGTTCACCGCTTCAATATGGAAGAATCGCCGGATGGGAAGCCTTTGGAAAAAACAGACAAACGTTACCACAACAACGCACTGCGCAAAAAGTTGTTTCCTTATCTTTTCGACAGGCAAAACCCACGTACCTCCGGAAAATTACAGCAATTTTTCATTGCAGATGTTACCAATAAGGAGCATCCCGTTTTTCTTAATTTTCTGGACAAAAACTGGTATGCCGAAGTTTCTGCTACTTTTGAAAATGAGGGCGAACCGGTACATTTGATACTGTTTCTTACGGTGGAAAAAGCCGGATTGGGTTCCAAGTGGATTATCAGCAATGTTTACGACAATGCGCTGCACAACCTGTTTCCGGTTGAGAATAAAGCAGGCCATATGAAATATTTTCTGCATCCCCAAAGCCACGAACTGGATTTTATGAACCTGAACAAAGCTTTTGATGACCCCAGGCACATTGAATATTATGCTTCTACGGATTACCATCCCGATTACCTGACCCTGTTTTTCTATTTAATGAAAACCGGAAAGTTGACATTCAAGAGTATTGATGCGGTAAAATTCCATTTTCTTCAAATACCGCACTGGTATTTTGAGTTGAGCTATTTCAACCGGAACACCAGCAACTCCGGATGGCTCATCTCCAACCTGAAATATGTTTCCGGAAATGAAAAAACACAACTCATTAACTTCTTCCGCTCATGCTCAACAAAATAAACCTGTTTTTTTGGATAGGACTGTTTTCCTTTGGCAGCCTGACAGCTCAACAAAGTGCCGTTAAACTCAGCCCGAAAGAGGTTGCTGCCTATAAAACACAATGCCGCCAAATGATGGAATATTTGCAGGGAACACTTAATTTTCTGGGCGATCCGGGCAACCCGCCGGCTGAAAAAGAGATTATCATTGACGACAGCTACCTGAAAATCTTTGAAAATGACAAGGTGCAGATAGAAGGCGACCTCGACGCCCATCGCGCGGTAGCTATCCACAAAGATGTACAGGCCTATTTAAAAGATGTTGTCTTTTTCTATAAGCAGGTTACTTTTTCCTTTTACGTAACGGGCATTAATCCCCTGCTGGCACAAAATGGCCAAATTTATTTCAAGGTAACTTTAAACCGGAATCTGAAAGGCATTACCGTGGAGGGCGATACGGTGGACAACAACCAGTTGCGTTATGTGGAAATCAACCTGGACCTGGAAAAAAACAGCCTGAAAATCGCCAGTATTTACACCGACAAACCCAACAACGACCGGGAGGTCCAATATTGGTGGAACAACCTCTCGCCGGCCTGGAAAGATTATTTTGGGAAGTCTGTCCGGGTATATGACAGTATTCCGCTAAACAATATCAGTGCCTTTGGCAATGATTACCTTGTGGTAAAAACAACAAAGATAATTTCTGCCGATTCTTTGCCGCAGGATACAACCTCTTCCCGGCAAGTTGAAGACAGCTTACTGTTTAGGAATGATTCTACGGCTGTTGTTTACGATACACTGGCAATTACAAATACGGAATTGATGGTCCAGCTTATTCGTTATTTACGAAATACGCGTAAAATAGATATTTCCGATAACCTGGATATTGAAAACCTGGCACCGTTAAGTGAAATGGATAACCTGCGTTCGTTGAATTGTGCCCATACCCTTATCGGAGATTTGACCCCTTTGCGTACCCTTAGCCGGTTACAAATACTGGATATTACCGGATGTCCTGTGGAAACATTGAATCCCTTGCGCTATGTTTCCGCTTTGCGCGAAATGGATGCGGCATATACTTCTTTAAGCGAAGTAAGTGTTCTCGGCAACCTGAAAAATCTGGAGATGCTTAACCTTGCCCATACACTGATAAATGCCCTTCCTGACATGAAAGCGGTGCAAAACCTGCGAACATTTGAACTAAATGGCACTTCGTTGCAAAACGTTGATTCCCTTTCTTCACTGGTACATCTTGCCAACCTGAACCTGGCCAAATGTCCGGTGAAAGATTTTGCCCCGCTTGCCAAACTTACGGCGTTGCAAAGCCTCAACCTCGACAGCACTTTTATTGTTGATTTGCATCCGCTGAATACACTCGACTCACTCTCCATATTGCAAATTAACGGGACCCGTGTTTCCGATTTGTTGCCCCTTGCAAAATTACCGGCATTAAAATATATCTATTGCGACAATTCAGGTATTGACGGGCGGTCAGCTACTGCTTTTAACAAAATTAATCCGCAGTGCCAGGTTATTTATAATTCCGGGAAGTTGGAGAAGTGGTGGAAAACATTGCCAGGGCCATGGAAGAATGTTTTTGTTTCCCATGCCGGTATTCATCGGCCTGTTACCAAAGAGCAACTCCATAAAATATTGTTAATTAAAAAGTTAAATCTTAAAAACAATAACAGCTTACATCAACTGAAACCGTTGGAAATACTTATTCAGCTGAAAGAACTAAACATTTCGGGGACGGCCGTAAGCGACCTGAAGCCACTTGCCCAGGTTACGACATTGCGCCACCTCAATATCAGCAATACAAAAGTCCGTTCGCTGGCACCTTTGCAAAACTTAAAAAACCTTCAATCCATCGATATTCGGAATACCGGCATCCACAACCTTATGCCACTTGCACACAACCGCTATTTGAAACTTGTTTTGGCCGACAGCACGCAGGTAAGGCAAAAGGATGTATTTGCACTCGAAAAACACGTCCCGCAGTGCCTGGTGCTGTTTCAGACACCCCGGCTCAAACTGTGGTGGGACAGCCTTGGGCTATCCTGGAAAAAAGCATTTTCCCAACAGATGGAGTTGGATAGACCACCCACTTCCGAACAGCTACAGGAACTGGTCAACCTGAAAGAGCTGGACATAAGCAATCATTTGGATATTAAGGGTGTAGAACCGTTGACTGTGTTTGTTCATCTGGAAGTTTTAAAACTGGATAACACAAGTATTACCGATATAACACCTGTTTCCGGTTTGAAAAGGTTAAAAGTACTTTCGGTTACCAACAGTCCGCTTTGGGACATTACGCCGTTGGCTGCCATGAAACAACTGAGAAGTATAAACCTTGAAAACACATCCATAGAAGATTTATATCCGCTACAAGGATTACGTTATATGGAAAAGCTGAATGTTTCGGGGACCAGGATAAAAAACCTGAAACCGCTGGCAAAACTGACCGGTTTGCACGAGTTGATTATCAATAACACACGGGTAAACAGCCTGAAATATGTTATGCTTTTACCGCGGCTTACCTTGTTGCGTTGCGACCACACTTTGTTGAGGGAGCGAAAGGTGAAAAGTTTTGAACAAAAACATCCAAAGACCAAAGTGATTTTTTATTGACCCGGGATATTGGCCGGAAAGATGCTATTCTTTAAATAGTTCGGGGCGATATGATAAACATCGTATTTTTTAAGTTGGTTTGTGCGTATAACCTGAGCCAAATCAGCAATATAGGATTCTCTTCTTTCAGAATACATTTTCAGTGCTTGTATTAGCGTGTCCGGGTTGTTGGTCTTCAACCGGGCTTCGCGAAAAGCAACAAAAGGCTTCCCTGTGGCCAGCATAAGGTAGTAGCCATCAATGGCCTGTTCCAGATTATTGAATTTACGAAGATATACTTTGGTACCATCGCGTGTAGAAGAGGCAGCGATCCGGTTGTGTTTTGTGCTGAACGACCAGATGCCAAACGGATTGTTGGCCTGAAGGAAAAAACGGGAACTTCCCCAGCCGCTTTCAATGGCCGCTTGTGCCAGCACAATACTTACCGGAAAAGTATGTAAACGCTTGATGAGTACGTCGGTATTGTTGGTGTTGAACTTTTTCAATAACCGGTTTAGTAATTTCTTTTCCAAATAAGATAACTTTTGCTTCTTTTTTAATATTTCAACCTGTTTTTTTGTAAGGTCAAGATTCGTTTTGGCCACCAGGATAGCAGGTAGCATCATATCAAAAAACTTCTGCTTTTTTTCCGGGACAGGTAGTGTGTCCAAAGAACATGTGCTGGTATAGACGTAAGGTGTTACCATTGAATTGGGAATGGGCACAATATCATTTGGTGTATGGATACGTTTTTTGATAACATAAACATGTCCTATGAGCTGCTTCCTTTTGGAAAGGTTACAGGAGTTGGTAAGCAATAGGAAAAATAGAGAAAAAAGGAGAAAATATTTTAATTCACAAGTAAAGAGGCTGTTCTTTTCCATAAAGAAATTTTTTCACCAAAAGTAAAATTTTTCCGAAATAGGAAAGCCTATTTCCTTCCCGTCATTGATTTGGGAATACGTCCCTGGTTAACCGTTTTGGAACGTAGGCGACGGCCTGCTATTTTTTCCACAATTTTTCCAACTCTTAATATCCGGTCCAAATCAAGGTTTGTTTCAATGCCCATCTCGTCCATCATAACAGCCATATCTTCTGTGCTGACCAAACCAACATCGTTGGGGTCGTTGTAATAGTAATCGCCGGTACCTGCCACGGGAACACCATCCACAAAGTTGGCCGGCTGTCCGCCGATACCGCCCAGCGTGGATTCAAAGTTGGTCATACCGGCCTGCAAGGCAGCCAATACGTTGGCCAGGCCCCAGCCGCGCGTGGTATGGAAATGGGCAATTTGTTTGTGCGGATTGTCCACGCTGTCAAGCAACATGGAGAAATAACGGTAAACCCGGTCCGGCGAAGCGGAACCGTCATGGTCAGCATGTTCCACATCGTTGGCACCAATCTCAAACCATCGTTTGGTAAAGGTAATGGCATCCTCCAGCTTTGTGGGGCCTTCGATGGGACAACCCCAGATGGTACTGACTGTACCATTTATTTTAATGCCCACTGCTTTGGCTTTGGGAATCCACTCTTCGGCCATTTTCCAATATTCTTTTAGCGTCAGTCCCGAATTTTTTATTTGATGTGATTCGCTGGTAGAAACCATTAACAATATTCTGTCGGGGCCGTAGCCTTCTTTTTTTGCTTCAATGGCCCGTTCGATGGCACGTTCGCGGATGGTTACGGCAGTCAGCATTACATCATCCAACAGGTCTTTTACCTTTTTGCTGGAACGAATTTGTTTGAAGAGTTCATCGGCATCTTTAAACTGGGGCATGCCTTTGGGGTTTCCAAAGTTGGTTACTTCCAGATGCTTTACGCCACTCAATATCATTTGTTCGAGCACCCAGACCTTTGCTTCCGTGGGGATAAATTTTTCTTCGTGTTGGAAACCGTCCCGGACGGTAATATCACCAATGACTACTTTTTTAGGATACTGCATAGGGCCATTTTTTACTTGAGATAAGTTTTAAATTGTCAATGGCTAAAATACAAGAATTTGGTGAATTAAAAGGGCTGACAAAGCGATGATTTTCCATAAAAAATCATAAAAATTATCCGGTTCAAAACAAGCCGGTTTCCAGCATCACCAGCGTGCAATCCTGAATAATCTCAACGCCTTGTGCTTTCGCTTTTTGCCTGAAAGTGTCGTTTTCAGTACCCGGATTGAAAATGATGCGACTGGGTTTTAACGCGAGCAGGTAGTCGTAAAAAGCAGGTTGCCGGGCAGGGCCAACGTAAAGCGTAACTGTATGAATGTCTTTTATTTCCGGAAATCCGGTAACAAAAGAGACTCCGGCTACCTGTCCGGGCCTCGGGGCCAACGGAACTACTTCGTGGCCGTACCGTAAGAGTTTTCGGATAGCTTTGTTTGAGTAACGGTGCGGTTTTTCACTGGCACCTACGACAAGGGTCTTCTTCGATAGCATAAATTTACTGTTTACAGATTAACGGCAAATATCGGAAAATATTTCAGACCACCAAATAATTTACGGTCAATATGACAGTTATAATCGATTATAACTGACAGAAAGTCTGAATGTTATCCCTTTTCCGGATGTGGTTGTAAATTTGTTTATATGGGGAAAAACATTTAAAAAGGAGGAATAAAATATGAACTTAAATCAATTCACCATAAAATCGCAGGAAGCAATACAGAAATCGCAGGAGTTGGCTGTGCAACATGGCCAGCAGGCCATCGAAAGCATTCACCTTTTAAAAGGGATTTTGCTGGTCGATGAAAATGCCACGCCTTTTCTGTTAAAAAAGCTCAATGTGGATTATCCGGTCTTTTCACAAGCTGTAGACCGCATTATTGAATCTTTGCCCAAGGTGTCGGGCGGACAGCCTTATTTGTCCAACGATGCCAACGAGGTGTTGCAAAAAGCATCGACTTATCTTGCCGAATTCAAGGATGAATTTGTTTCGGTAGAACACCTGCTACTGGCCATTCTTGAAGTAAAAAGTACGGCATCTGACCTACTGAAAGACAATGGGATAACAAAAAAAGCCCTGATTACAGCCATAAAGGATTTACGGAAAGGCTCCACGGTCAACAGCCAAAGTGCCGAAGACCAGTACAACGCATTGAACCGTTATGCCCGTAACCTGAACGAAATGGCCGCCAGTGGTAAGCTGGACCCGGTGATTGGACGGGACGATGAAATCAGGCGCGTTTTGCAGATTCTTTCGCGCCGTACCAAAAACAACCCAATACTGATTGGTGAGCCGGGTGTGGGAAAAACGGCCATCGCCGAAGGGATTGCCCATAGAATTGTGAACGGTGATGTGCCGGATAACTTAAAAACCAAAAGATTGTTTTCGCTGGACATGGGGGCACTCGTCGCCGGGGCCAAATACAAAGGCGAATTTGAAGAACGGTTGAAAGCAGTAATAAAAGAGGTTTTGGATTCCGATGGCGAAATCATCCTGTTTATCGATGAAATTCATACCCTTGTGGGTGCCGGGAAATCGGAAGGGGCCATGGATGCAGCCAATATTTTGAAACCGGCCCTGGCCCGCGGGGAATTGCGGGCTATCGGAGCCACAACCCTGAAAGAATATCAGAAATTTTTCGAAAAGGACAAAGCACTTGAACGCCGTTTCCAGCTGGTGATGGTGGATGAACCGGATACCGAATCGGCTGTTTCTATCCTGCGCGGATTGAAAGAGCGTTACGAAACTTACCACAAAGTACGTATCCTGGATGAGGCCATCATTGCAGCAGTGGAGCTGTCGCAACGCTATATTACGGATCGTTTTCTTCCCGACAAGGCCATCGACCTGGTTGATGAATCAGCGGCCAAACTCAGGTTGGAAATCAATTCCCTGCCGGAAGAACTGGAAACGGTGGAAAGACGTATCCGGCAATTAGAAATTGAAAAAGAAGCCATAAAACGTGAAAAAGACAAGGGGAAGCTGAGCCGTATCAACGAGGAGTTGGCCAACCTGAGCGAAAAACATAACGATTTGCAAGCCAAATGGCGGGCAGAAAAAGAGGTGGTGGAAAAAATCCAGCAACTCAAAAAAACGATTGAAGATTACAAACTTGAAGCCGAACGTGCCGAACGCGATGGCGATTTCGGAAAAGTAGCCGAGTTGCGTTACGGAAAAATTCAAAAAGCCGCATCGGAAATTGAAACTTTGAAAGAAAAACTAAAAGAGGCCCAGGGCGACAAACCCATGATTAACGAAGAGGTTACCGCTGAGGAAGTGGCGGAGGTGGTTTCCAAGTGGACCGGCATTCCGGTGAGCCGTATGCTCCAGAGCGAACGCGAGAAACTGCTGCACCTCGAAGATGAACTGCACAGGCGCGTGGTGGGACAGGAGGATGCCATTGGGGCCATTGCCGATGCTATCCGCCGCAGCCGTGCCGGCTTGCAGGACGAAAAGCGGCCTATAGGTTCGTTTATCTTCCTCGGTACCACCGGCGTGGGGAAAACGGAGCTGGCCAAAGCACTGGCCGAGTTTCTGTTCGACAACGAAAATGCCATGGTACGTATCGACATGTCTGAATACCAGGAACGCCATTCGGTCTCGCGGCTGGTGGGGGCACCTCCCGGCTATGTGGGCTACGATGAAAGTGGCCAGCTGACCGAAGCTGTGCGGCGTAAACCCTATTCGGTGGTGCTGCTGGACGAAATTGAAAAAGCACATCCCGATGTGTTCAATATCCTGTTGCAGGTATTGGATGATGGCCGGCTGACCGACAACAAAGGCCGTGTGGTGGACTTTAAAAATACCATCATCATTATGACCTCAAATATTGGTTCGCACCTGATTCAGGAAAACTTCAGTAAAATGAATGATACCAATGAAAATCAGGTAGTTGACCAAACCCGGAATGCGGTTTTTGAGTTGTTGAAGAAAACCATTCGCCCGGAGTTCCTGAACCGGATTGATGAGATCATCATGTTCAAACCGCTTTCGCGGAAGGAAATTCATGGCATTGTCAAACTACAATTTGACCGTGTGAAACAGATGCTCGCCAAAAATGGTATCCGGCTGGAAATCACAGAGGGTGCCATAACCAAGCTGGCCGCCATGGGATACGACCCGCAGTTTGGTGCCCGTCCGCTGAAACGGGTTATCCAGCGTGAGGTACTGAACGAGCTGTCAAAGATGATACTGGCCGGAAAAGTTAACGCAGAAAAACCCATCCGTGTAGAGGTGAAAGGCGATGATTTCGTCTTTGAGAATTAAACCGATACAACTTTATTTCAAATTTTGCAGGGCATCCCCAAAGTGAGGGTGTCCTGCTTTTTTTTGAAGGTAATGCCACGAATGAATATCTTATGCTTGTCCACTCTTTACTCGTCCGCGTTTGCAACGCGGACCTATTTTTAAGGAGTACTTTTCTTACGGGAAAGGTGCTCCTTTGTTTTATTGCAGATGAAGCTGTTTCGTGCATCCCCATTTCGGGCGTCCACGCCCGAAATATTACGATTATCAATTTCAATACTGCTCTTCCTGATTTGAAATCAGGAAGTTTAGGGTGTGGGATTTGAAATCCTGCTGCATTTTTAGGTCGGGATAACAAATCCCGACCAGCAAAGGCCAGTAAAGAATCCCCATTGGCAAAGGGATAAGCAGAACTGTGCAAAATTTTATATTTGTAAAAAATAAACTACATGGAATACAGAAAATTCGGCAAAACAGACTTGAAAGTCAGCAGTATTGGCTTTGGTGCCTGGGGCATTGGCGGGCCGGCCATGGCCGGTAATATCCCCATCGGCTGGGGAGAAGTGGACGACCGCCAGTCGGTGAAAGCATTGAAAACGGCCATGGACAAAGGTGTGAACTTTTATGATACTGCTGATATATACGGACTGGGCCATTCCGAAGAGCTGATAGGCAAAACATTTGGTAACCATCCGGATGTGATTATCGCTTCCAAGGCAGGACATGTGTTAAATGAACAGGGAGCATTTTCGGTTGATTATTCCAAAGAATATATCATCAAAGCCTGCGAAGCAAGCCTGAAACGACTGAAAAGGGAAACTATTGATTACTACCAACTCCATTCGGCCCGCATCGAACACTTGCAACAAGGTGAATGTATCGAAGCTATGGAACAACTACAAAAAGAAGGGAAAATCCGGTACTGGGGCTTGTCACTGAACACTTTCCATCCGGAAACGGAAGCTGCTTTTCTGATGGAAAGAAATCTGGGTTACGGCTTTCAGGTTGTTTTCAACATCATCAACCAAAAAGGGCTTCCGGTGATACAAAAAGCCCATGCAGCCGGTTACGGCATCATTGCCCGCATGCCTTTGCAGTTTGGTTTGCTTACCGGAAAATTTGCCAAAGAGACCCGTTTTGGCAAAGATGACCATCGTGCCTTTCGTCTGCCCCCGGCTTTGTTGGTAAAATCACTGGATGCCCTGGAACCCATTTGGGAAAAGGCAGAGGAGAAAAGTATTTCCAAAACGGCACTTGCCCTCAGCTATATCCTTGGCTATGAAGAAATATCCACGGTAATTCCGGGCATTAAAACACCGGAACAGGCCAAACTAAATACCAGCGATTTAACCCGGCTTTCCGAAAAGGACATGGATTTTATCCGACAGCTTTCCCGGGAAAAGTTTGTGGAGTTGATGAAGTTGATGGAAGAGCAGGGATAGGAGATCTTCGGGCGTGGACGCCCGAAGCGGGCAGCCCGACAGGTTGACTTCTACTCGTCTCTTTTACTCGTCCGCGTTTGTAACTACTCGTCTTTTACTCGTTCTACTCTCGTCCGCGTTTGTAACGCGGGCGTATTTATTTTTCACATTTTTCATTTTTCAAAAATGGACTTTATGAAAGACAAATATTTTAGAAATACCTCCGCGTTGCAAACGCGGAGGAGAATTGAGTGGGGCGTTGAAAATTTTGTTTATCGCAACAAAGAAATACCGACATAGCCTTTTTCTCCACTGTAATCTTTTGCGGAACTGAAAATATATTCTTCCGGGTTTTCAACTATCAAGGCCCTTACCGGATTCTGGTGGATATAATTAAGTTTTTGGTCGATAATATTGACTTGATTAGGTTCGAGAAGTACAGCATGGTTGCTGTCTTTCCAGAATTTATATTTTGAAACACGTTTAATCCTCCGTCCGGCATATTCAAATTTTCTCAAAAGCCATATCCTTCTGCTTTCCGGTTCTGATTCAATCAGATATATGATCTTTTTAGCAGTAAATTTTTTAAAGTCCCGAATAATATCTGAGAGTTTAAACCCTTCTTTCGCCTGCCAGATAACATGGACATGGCTACTCATTATTACCCAGGCATAAATTATCAAACCCTTTTTCTCAACACAATAATTCATGGAATCTGTCAGAACAAACCTGTATTCTTTTCTTGTAAAAACATCCACCCAGTCGATGACTGTAAACGTGAGGAAATACAATCCGTTTTGATCTGAAATAATATAGCTGTCGCCTGACATACAGCAAATTTATGAAAATTATTGTAATATTATTTAGAGATACCTCCGCGTTTCAAACGCGGAGGAGGAATAGGCCTGCAAAGTTCTAAAAACCACTTTATTACAGCACCTTTTTTGCCCGATATTATCCAAACTATTCTTCTCGCCCGCGTTTGCAACGCGGGCGTATTTACTTTCATGTTTGTACTGTGTTAAGCAATAGAAATACCTCCGCGTTTCAAACGCGGAGGAGGAGTAGTTACACGAATTTTTGCTTATTCGGATTTGTAATCCGAATTTAAAAGGGAACAAGGATTTGTAATCCTGTTTACAAACAGCTTGACAGGTTGGTGCCGGCCTGGTGGGCCGCAACCGCAGCCACCCAAAAAATCACCTTTCTTAAAATCACGTGTATCAAAAGCTTGTATCTTTGCGGCCAAAATTGGAAAATTGGTTAATTACTGTTTGAATTATCATTTGACAAAAAAACATGAAAAGCCACGTGCCATGAGCGGACAAACATTTGCAGAGAAAATACTGGGTGCCAAAACAGGGAGTATCGTTTTTAAAAAACCGGATATTATTTTGTCGCACGACAATACGGCTTCCATTTTCAATACGTTCCGCAAAATGAACGGCGAACAGGTGAAATATCCTGAACAACTGCTTATTGTGCTGGACCACAACGCGCCGCCCACCACGGCCAAGCTGGCGAACCAGTACCAGAAAATACGTGATATCGTTCATGAACAGGGTATTACAAAATTTCATGATGCGGGTAAAGGAATTTGTCACCAGATTATGGCCGGTTATGCCAAACCGGGCATGGTCATCGTTGGCAGCGACAGCCACACCTGTACGGCGGGAGCTTTCAACGCTTTTGCTGCCGGTATCGACCGTACCGAGGCCGCTGGATTGTGGCATCAGGGCGAAACATGGTTTCGTGTTCCGGAATCGCTGAAGATTACGCTGCACGGCAAGCTGAAGCCGGGTGTGTATGCCAAGGATATTTCGCTGTGGATTATCGGCATGATTGGTGCACGCGGTGCCGATTACATGTCCATTGAATATCACGGCGACGGGGTGAAGAACCTCACCGTTTCGCAGCGGATGACACTGGCCAACCTGGCTTCGGAAATGGGAGCCAAGAATGCGGTTTTTCCCATGGACGACATGTTAAAAGAGTATCTTGGCGATACTTATTCCGGCAAAGGTGTCTGGGCTGACGAAGAGGCCGTTTATGCCAAAGAAATAGAAATTAATTTATCGGAACTTTTCCCTGTGGTGGCTGCTCCGCATCAGGTGGACAATGTGAAAGCCGTGGCAGAAGTACGGGGCGTTAAACTCCAGGAAGCCATGGTTGGTACCTGCACCAACGGGCGGCTGGAAGACTTGCAGGTAGCTGCAAAAATTATGAAAGGCAAAAAACTGCCACAGGATTTTCAAATGGTGATTGTGCCGGCTTCGCAAAAAATTTACCGGCAAGCCATGAAAGAGGGTTTGATTGACATTTTTCTGGATGCCGGGGCCAATGTGCTGTCGGCTTCGTGCGGCCCGTGCCTTGGCACAGGACAGGGGATTCCGGCGGATGGTTACCATGTGATTTCTACTGCCAACCGGAATTTCAAAGGTCGCATGGGCAACAAAGAAGCGTCCATTTATCTTGCTTCGCCGGCCACGGTAGCTGTTTCGGCTTTGGCCGGAGAAATTACCGACCCGCGCGGCCTGGAAACCGATGAGAAGTTTCCCTATTCCGTCCAGCAAACCAATACGGTAACCATTGACGAAGATGACGACCGCCGCATCAACGGGGTTTGGAACTATGCCGATGTCAACGACCTGAATACCGACCAAATGTTTGCCGGTAACCTGACGTACAGTGTCTTGAGTTCGGAACCGGAGAAGATTATGCCCTACCTTTTCAAAGGCTTTGATGTGCATTTTACCGAGCGGGTGCAGAAAGGTGATATGATTGTTGCCGGTGCCAATTTTGGTTGTGGCAGCTCGCGTGAGCATCCCGCTGTGGGATTGTCTTATGCCGGTGTGCAGGCTGTGATTTGTAAATCGGTGAACCGGATTTTTTACCGTTCGTCGGTGAACCAGGGGCTGCCGATTATCCTGCTTCCGGAAGCGGTGGATGCCTACCATCCCGGAGATACTGTTACCATTGACTTTAAAATCGGTGTACTGAAAATTAATGGTCAAAGTTTCTCCTTTGCCCCGTTACCGGAAAAACTCATGGGTATTTTCCAGGCACATGGCCTGGTCAACTACATTCGCGAACACAATACTTAATACTGTTAAAACGCTGTCCTATCAAACAAATAAATGCTAAAATAGCTTCCCTCGCCGGATTCCTGCTTATCATTACCGGCTATTTTGTAGTGGGCCATCAACTTCCGTTGTATAAACACCAATACCTGCTGCTTGTGGTGCTCTTTTTTGCCGATTTGTACCTTTGGTCTGCTTTGCGCAAGACCATTTTCAATTATCATTTCTGGCACAAATACCTCATAACGTTTCTTTTCTGGATGCCGTTGATGATGGTGGCTGTGCTGATTGCAGGAAGCATCTTTCGTCCGGTACAGGACTGGAACGATGTGCTTCGCACTTACTGGGTGGGTTTTATCCTGGTGTTTTACACGGCGAAAATGTTTCCGCTGCTTTTTTTGCTGATTGCCGATTTGTGGCGTGTGGTTCAAAAAGTTCCGGTGATTATCAGCAAAACGCAGCGCAAAGATATCATTAAACAGAAAGAGGGAATCAGCCGGAGTAAATTTTTGCAGTACATGGGTTACCTTACGGGAGGGCTGGTGCTGGGGACAATGTTGACCGGTATGTTCAAATGGGTTTATGAGTTTAACACCACCCGCGAAAAACTTCATTTCGACCGGCTCCCGAAAAACTTTGATGGTTTACGCATTGTACAGATTTCCGATTTGCATTTGGGAACCTGGAAATCGGAGAGGCCGTTGGAAGAAGCCGTACAAAGGATTCTTCTGCTTAAACCCGACATGGTTTTGTTTACAGGCGACCTCGTCAACTTCACAACCAAAGAGGCTTTCCGGTTTGAGAAAACGCTGGCAAAGATCAAAGCGCCTATGGGCGTTTACGTTACACTCGGCAACCACGATTACGGAAATTATGTGAATTGGCCCAGCAAAGCCGCCAAACAACGGAACATGAACCAGTTGTATGCTTTTTACAAGCGAATTGGCTGGAAATTGCTCAACAACCGGCATATGAAATTTACCCGTGGCAACCAGCAGATAGCGTTGGTTGGGGTGGAAAACTGGGGTGCACATCCACGTTTTCCCAAAAGGGGAGACCTGAAAAAAGCTGCTCACGGGCTGGAGCCAAACATCTTCAAATTGCTTATGTCGCACGACCCATCGTATTGGGATCATGTGGTAATTCCTGAAAATTTCGATATGGATTTGACGCTTTCCGGCCATACACATGGTTTTCAGTTTGGTATCGAATCTAAAGATTTCAAATGGAGTCCCGCTCAGTACATGTACAAAGAGTGGGCAGGGTTGTATACCGATAAGTCCTCCGGAAGACAGATTTATGTCAACCGGGGGCTGGGTTCCATCGGTTATCCCGGCCGCATCGGCATACTTCCCGAAATTACGCTGCTGGAAGTTTTTCACCACGAAGGCGAACGAATGAGCTAACCACCAAGCCACAAAAAGGATTTTGTTAACCTTTCAGCTCGAATCTGCGCTGAAAGGTTGGCTTCTCATGGATATTCATCATATCTCATTGTGGTAAAGAAATTCATTTCATACCATGAAAAGGCCTTTAGAATCCCATGTTTTTAAATTATCCTGCCCACCAGAGAACACTATGGTTTTTCGACTTTTCAGGTCTTTTTCCGACCTGAAAAGTCAACCACCGGTTTCCCTTTTGAAGGATTCTTCACCTCAAGTGTCCTTATTTTTCCCCTTCTTTGTGAAAAGGGGAAAGGTTCATGCTTTCCGCTGCTTTCTTATAAGCTGCCCATTGATTTTTGTAAAAATTATCAATACGCTGCAACATGCTGCTAATGATATGATCAGACTGTTTAAGGACAAGCTTCTGCGTGGTATTCAGCGGCTCTTTTTCAAAGATAATCCCGTAAGCATTTTGGAGTTTTGACATAACCAGTTTCGGATTGCTGTATAAACCCTGCACGTTTTTCGGCGGGAAAATATCGTCATTTATCGCTTTTATCGTGTCGCTGGTAATTTTGCACAACTTCTTAAAATCTGCAAAACCCTCCGGTTTGTTTTGTGGCAACAGTTTGTTCACCATCTGCATGGTTTTTTTGCTTTCCTTCAATCTGTCAACAGCTTCGGCCAGCGACTGTAATTTTTTCAATACGGGCTGTACCAGTGCATAGTTGGCTTTCATGGCTTCCGCCGAAATGTTTTGGCGCGGGTCGGATTTTACCGTCAGGCTTGTTGAGTCCGAATGTCCCATGTAGGAAAATACGAGCTTGTAAGTTCCGGGGATGACATAACCACCACCACCGGTTTCGTTGGCGTGTTTTTTTGGTTTCGGGCTTCCCGGGAAGCGGTATCCCTTGCGGTCGAGCCTCCAGTTGACACGGTTGATGCCTGCTTTGGGAACGGTGGAAAGTGTCCGGACGACCCGGCCATTTTCGTCGATTACTTTGATGGTTACCTTTTTTGCCGGGGGCGATTTTGGTTTTGAATGCATATTTTCCGGATGTTTCATTTGCCCGGTGTTTGCCTTGTTGCCCGGCACCGGTTTTTTAACCCCGGCATTGACCGAAAATGAAAGCAGTGCACCCATGGGTTTGTTTTGACCGTGGAAGTAACTTGCCCCGCCGGCAAAAACGCCGGGTTCACCTCTCCAGCTTACTTCATAAGCTACCGGTGGCGTAAAAGCATGGATGGAATCATCGAGAAGGTCTGTTCCTTGGGCTGCCAGTTCACGTAAAGGTCGGATATCGTCCAGAATAAAAATAGAACGGCCAAATGTAGCTACCACCAAATCTGCTTCGCGTGGCTGGATAACCATATCGCGGGCAGGAACTCCGGCAGGAAAATTCTTTGTCCAGTGAGTCCATGTTTTACCACTGTCAATACTAACATACAGGCCACTGCTCGTGCCGAGAAACATGAGCTTTGGTTCCACCGGGTCCTGGACAAATGACAGGCAATAGCCAAAAATGTTGTCTTTGCTTACCATGTTCTCCCAGCTTTTGCCATAATTGGTTGTGTGGTATAGATAAGGATAGAAATCATGTTGCCGGTAATTGTTCATCACCACAAAAGCTTCCCCGGCATGGTAGGTGGAAGGGTCAATTTGGGCTGTCCAGCTTCCTTCGGGTAGGCCTTTCATTTTTCTGACGGTGTTTTCCCAGTGTTTTCCACTATCTTTTGTCAGTTGAACATTGCCATCATCAGTACCTGCCCAGATAATCCCCTTTTTTACAGGGCTGGGGCCAATGGCCGTAATGGTGGTGTAATTTTCGGCACCCGTGGCGTCATAAGTCAATCCACCGCTTTGGGCCTGTTTTTGTTTGGTTGTATCGTTGGTGGAAAGGTCGGGTGAAATGATTTGCCAGCTGTTTCCGTGGTCGGTGGTGTGAAACAGGAACTGGCTCCCGAAATAGAGGCCGTTTTTGTCAAAAGGATCCGCAGAAATGGCTGTGTTCCAGTTGCAACGCAAAAGTTTTCCGTTTTGTAGCACCGGCCGGATATTTTTGACATAACCTGTTTTAAGGTCTACACGTCCGATGTGGCCTTCCTGCCACATGGCGTAACAGTAGCGGTCACTTGAAGGGTCGGGAACCACATCGAAGCCATCGCCGCCCATGAGGTTTTGCCAGTAGGAATTTACGATGCCACCACGTGCCCACACATAGCCGGGACCACGCCAGGAGCCGTTGTCCTGCATGCCGCCAAACACATGATAAGGCAGGTCGTTGTCCACGTTAACATGATAAAACTGTCCGACCGGCAGATTTTGCACATAACGCCATGTTTTTCCCTGGTCGTAAGTGATGGCCAGTCCGCCATCGTTGCCATCCATCATAAATTTCGGGTTTACCGGCGAAATCCACCATGCGTGATGATCGGGATGGATGTTGCGGCCAATAAGCCGTTGGAATGTTTTGCCGCCATCGATACTTTTGTTTACACGGGTGAAGAGTGTATAGACATTGTTTTCGTTTTTTGGATCCACATAGATATTTGAAAAATAAAAAGGCCGCCCGCCCATATTCTTTGTCGTACGGAGTTTCCATGTTTTACCCCCATCTTCGGAGCGGTAAAGGCCGTTCTTTTTCGATTCCACGAGGGCGTAAACCACTTTTGGGTTGCTGGCGGCCACGGCAACACCTATGCGGCCAAGTTCTCCTTTGGGGAAACCATCTTTGGCGGTTATCTTTCTAAAATGGTTGCCACCGTCATCCGTAACATACAATCCGGAACCGGGGCCTCCCGATTTGAAAAACCAGGGCCAGCGGTGGTATTGCCACATGGCGACAAATATTTTTTTGGGATTGGTTGGATCCATAACCATATCGGCCACACCGGTCTGGTCGTTCACGTAAAGGATTTTCTGCCATGTTTTGCCACCGTCCATTGTACGGTACAAACCCCTGTGAACGCTGGCACCCCACGGTGAACCAATGGCTCCCACATACACCACGTTGCTGTTGTCGGGACTAACAATGATGCGGTAGATATTCCGGGTTTTTTCCAGTCCCATGAGATGCCATGTGTCGCCGCCATCCAGCGAACGGTACAATCCATAACCGGAAGAAACGCTGTTGCGCGGGTCGCCCTCGCCTGTTCCCACCCAGATAATATCCGGATTATGCTGGTCGATGGCGATGGAACCGATGGACATCACTTTTTGTTTGTCAAAAACGGGTTTCCACGAAGTTCCCCGGTCAGTGGAACGCCATACGCCTCCCGATGCTGTTCCCACGAACATGATGCGCGGGTCTTTTTGGTTGACATCAATGGCTGTTACGCGTCCGCTCATCCCGGCAGGACCGATATTCCGGAATTTTAATCCGTTAAGTTTGGATAAATCAAGTTGTTGTGCCGTGAGAGATAATGAAGTTGTTTAAAGTTAACTATCAAGAAATCAATTAACAAAAAAATGTTGAAAAGAAAGAATGACATCAAAAAACCGGAAGCCGATCATTTGTATCATTCTTTCTAAAAAACAATGTTGTTAAGCAAAAGTATAATAAAAAAGAGATTTGTCCCTATCTTGACTTTGGGAAAATCAACAAGAACACAAAAGTAAAGGATTATCAAGTGGTTATGGCGATATTTTATCGGTTGAAAACGGGCTGTCAATGGAGGCAATTGCCCATGAAACAATTTTTCAGGGATAAATATAGCTGGCGCAGTGTTTACTATCATTTTCAAAAATGGAGTAAAAATGGTAGCTGGGAAAGGGTTTGGCATAATATTCTTAAAAGGCATAAACACCTTTTGGATTTATCAAGTATCCAGCTTGATGGCACACACACTCCGGCAAAACGGGGAGGGGAATCAGTAGCTTATCAAGGGCGTAAAAAGAGCAAAACCACTAATACCCTTATCCTGACAGATAGCCAGGGAATACCCTTGGCCTGTAGTGATCCCATAGCCGGAAACCATAATGATGCCTTTAACCTGGTAAAAACATTCCAAAAGATGATAAGAAAAGTCCAATCGGCAACTATTCCTGTGAAAGGTTTGTTCCTGAATGCAGATTCCGGATTTGACACTTCTGATTTTCGTTCGTATTGTTATGTGAATGAGATATTTGATAATATTGACCATAACAAAAGAAATGGAAATTCATGTGAAAGCAATACAATTTTTGATGAACTGCTTTATAAAACACGTTTTGTAATAGAGAGAACTAATGCCTGGCTGGACTCCTTTAAAGCAGTTTTGGTACGTTTTGAAACAAATAATTTGCACTGGAAAGGCTTGTTATTACTGGCTTTTTCAGCTATTTTATTGCGGAAACTTTAAACAACTTCAATGATAATGTCAGGCTGAACAGCATGAAAAAGATAAATGTAATTTTTTTCATTGGTTTTATTTTTGATATAAACTTAAATGACAACTATTTATGGAATAAAAGTATCTTATCTTGAAATGTAAATATTTTCAAATTTTCAATAAAGATAGAAAAAATAGAGCTATTCCCGTACCGGCTGTTTAATTCTTATTGTGCCAGGTTAAACCGCAGGGTAAAACCGCCGCTGGTGGTGGCGTTGGCCAGTTG
The DNA here is from genome assembly GCA_015493525.1 of Bacteroidales bacterium. GTDB lineage: Bacteria > Bacteroidota > Bacteroidia > Bacteroidales > F082 > Sulfidibacterium. The sequence continues at coordinate 69,388 of WGCY01000049.1, read as the reverse complement.
TGAGGAGATATACGGTGCGTTTTTGTTCATATTGAAATAGGCCCTGAGCTGGAGGCTTTGACTGAGCATGTAGTCGGCGGAGAAGTTGAGCGTAAATTGTTTGGAACCTGCCGAAATCTGGTTGGTGCTTTCGTCAATCCGCCGCAGGATGGTTTTGTTGTCCCGTATGCCCACATCTAATTTCAGGTTGAGGTCGGTGTTGTATTTTTTTGTCCTTCCCCCCATAAAATTTCCCACAGAGAATTTAAGTCCTTTTATGCGGTAGCTCATGCCTATCACTATCTCTTTGCTGTCAATTTCCGTGAGCTGGTTGTTCACAAAGCTCATAACCACGTTTCGTGATTTTTTGTATTCAAGTTTTCCGCCGAGGCTGTTTTTCATGGTAAAATCAATCCCAATCAGCGGGCTGTATTGTTCAATAAACGAGACAACGCCCACGTCGTATTGGTTGACAAAGTTGTTGCTGTTGTTAAAAGTTTTTCCGGGATTTTCCGGGTCATAAATAACGTTGGTTTTCCAGGCATTAATACTGAGTAACGAGCGGTACCCGTGGCTAATGTTAAATCCCCTGAACAGGTTGCCTATGGCTTTTATGTTGGTCAGGCCGCTGAAAGTAACACGCCAGTTGGGTAGGGGGAAACCTGGGAACGGGTTGGATATCCCTATTTTCCCGGCATCTTTTCCGGAATAGGCCGCCAGGAACGAATAGTACATGACCTGTTGCTGGTTTGAGCTGTAACCCAACGGATAGTAATCCCCGGCAATACTGTCATAAACATATTGCCCTGACCAGGCCGGATTGTCTTTTGCCAGGCGTTCGGCCACCTCTTTTCTGTTGTTTTTAAAGCGTTCAAATGTCGCGGAGAAGTTGTCCGAATTGGTTTTTTCGAAAGAGGTGGCAATAAAAGGGTAGGATATGCTGAAATTTCCGGCTTCCTGCGGTGTGTAATTCACGAAACCGTTTTCCGAAGGGTTAAAACGATAATAGGAAGTGTAATTTTTAGAAAAGACCCTGTCGCCATCAAAATCTATCTTTATGAGGTTGAGGATATTTGTGTTAACCTTATACGACATGTGTTCGGTAAGTTTGGTGATATAGGCCTGGTTCAGAATGGTATCGTAAGTGATCCAGCCGCTTTGGGCCGCTTTTAACCGGATGTCTTTCTGGCTGCCCAGTACAAAGCCCATGCCCGGGGCACCATTGGTAACGTTAATACCCACAATATCGGGGACCGGAACAAAACCGGGAAGTTGCGTACCATCAGAGCGTCTGTAAACGAAATTGGCCCTTTTTACCAGCATGAGCAGCCGCAAGAACCCTTCACCTATCACTTTTCCCACCCCCGGGCCGGTGCGTTTTTTCTTTGTGGAATCGTTGACGGAGGCCTGTTTTTTCGACTGGTTGAAATTTGCCCTGCCCTGCTGTCTGCGTGGTTGTTTTCGCCTGTTCAGCTTCTTCAGGTAAGGAATTTTATTGTATAGCCTGTTGAAATCAGCTCCGGCATTAAACTGGATATTTCTGGCGTTTTCCACCGTGTTGCCCAGCCGGTGCTGAATGGCCACCGGAGAGGCGTTCCAGTTGTACTGCACCTGATAACTGGCCGAGCTGTTCAGCCAGTCGGTAAGCGGAAGCTTGGAAAGCGGGAGCCGGTACGTAACTTTTACCGACTGGTTAAAATTCTGGAGTGTCCCCATGCTCAGTATCTGATCCCAGATTGCTCGTTTGTATTCTGCCCATTCTTCGGTATTTTTGTCCGGATATATCTGAGGCTCACGAATATAGGCTTTGGCACCGGCCACGTAATCCAGTGTGAGGGAGCGGGTAAAATCATATTTGAAGGAGTAATCGCGGTTGTATTTCCAATCGCGTTTGTAGGTGGGTTTTGTGATGATGTCCCCAAAGCTTTTGTCGCGGTACAGCCGGTTGTTAAAAATCCTGTTCATGCTAAACCGGAAAGAGAAATTCTTGGGCCAGAGGTAAAGATTAAAATCCCGGATCCATCTCAGCCACGGCGATGAAACGGACTTGCTTTTTGCAAAGGGCTTGAAATTTTTGGGCCTTGTATTAAAATTATATCCCAACCCTCCCTGATAGGTTTTCAGGCGGTCGGAGGCGATGTCAATGTTCCGGTGATAAATCTGCGAATAGGCAAATGAAAAATTAAAGTTTTCCAGGTCGTAAATTTGTGGTTTTCTGTTTTTCTTCTTCCCGTTGTATGTTCGCTCTTTGCGTAAATTCATAATGTTGAAGCTTGTACGCCTTGTGTAGTCAACGGCCATTTCTTTTACCGAATCGCGTTTGGCTTTTTCAACATAGGTATTAAGGTCATCTTTGAGTTTGGTATCCGGGTTTAACGGGTTGTATTTTGGCGTATTAATGCTTTTCCCATAGTCGAAATGAACCGGTATTTTCAGCCCTGTCTTTTTGGGAAGTAGTTTGCCGAGGTCCAAATCGGTGGCAACCGCATAATTGACGACGTTATCCTGGGGAATAACATTCAGTTTCTGGTCGAGGCTCCCAAAACCGGCCGAAGTATAGGCCCCGTTAACCATGACGCGGCCAAAGTCGGAGAGGTTGGCTTCAAACCTGCCGGTACCTGCCCATCCGGGTTTTTTGTTAAAATCGGTAAGCCGAAGTTCGTCCACCCAGACAATGGCATCTTTCTTTTGGCCATCATCGTTCAGGTTGGTGCCTTTGCGTTTGGGGTTTCGTACGCCAATCAATATTCCTTTCACATCGCTGAAACTCGGGTTTCCCACTATGGTGATTTTGTTCCCGCCATCATAAACGACAAACGGCCTGTTCAGTTCAACATTCGAGTTCGGGTCCCGCATGGCTGTGTTGCGTTCTTGTTTTGCTTTGATCAGCTTGTCAAGAACAATTTCCATTCGGTTTTGTTCGGGCCAGATGGCATCCGGATCTGCTGAGGAGGTGTACCAGGGCGTAACCTTCATTGGCATTTCGTATTCGTAATAGTTTTGTGTGAAGTCGGAACCAATCCGGACAAAGACGGTCAAATCCCCATTTTTCAGGTCTTCGTTGGCATAAAGTTTTTCCGCATGGACATACATTTTTATTTTTTTGTATTGCCGGAAGTCGAAGCTGGTGTTTTTATAGGCTCCGCGGGCATCTCCATCTTTCAAATCAGCAACGGTAAATTGTAATGATTGTTCATTTAACCTGACATAGTTGGTGGTCCCGAAATTTACTTCCCTTTCGATGCCCGGAGGGATGACATAAGGGACAGGAATCCGGTTTGAATTTTCTTCCACATTGACAGTGGAGACAACAAATTTTGTGTTATTTCCGGCATCACCGGGCTGGTATTCGCCCTGTGCAAGCAGCGAGTGCATGTAATTTCGCCACTCTCCCCGAACCAGTCCGAAAGTGGCAAAGCGACAAATAATCGGTTTGGAAAAACCTTTCATAAACACGCGCATAAAACGGATAGACTGGAAGTTGTCGATATTCCCCACAACTTTTGTCGGCAACTGCACAGGCACTTTAAACTGGTACCATTTTACACTGGTTATCTTGCCGTTGGGAAGGCGAATGTTTCCCGCCTCATGTACATCGGCGATGTAGTTTTTCCCCACCACCATTTGTGTCGGGTCAAGATTTATCCGGTACTGAAAATAGCGCTCCGATTCGTTCAGGGTGTTGTCGTGGTTCAGGTCTTCCTGATTGGGCAGGTTGGTGGCACTGGTTTTGTATGCTTCCGGGTTTTCAGCATCAGTGGGTGAGTTGCCCTCAGCATTGTTGTAGTTTTTGTAACGTTCGGCAATACTCGAATATTTGGGATTGTTGTCGTAATCCGTGCCCCGGTAATAGTGATAATCATCCTCCGATGGGTCTTTCTCTGCTTTCTTATAAGCTTCAGAACCGGTTCCGTAACGGTCGTTGATCATCTTCAGGAAATCCTTATTAAAAAATGAATCTTCCTCTTTGTCGTTCAGGCCATCATATCCCACATCCTGATATTTTCGTGAACCCGGAACATTGCTAAATGATTCTACCAGAGCCTGTTTTGTAGGTACACGCCCCCATAAGGTAGTATCTACATCTTTGACATCGGCGGAAGTGGGAAGTCCGTTTTCATAGCTTTTCCGTCCATCGCGGAGCAGGTCTTCAGAGACATCGCCGAGATCGATGTACAACTGCCCGTTGTTGTTGGGGTCTTCCGTAAAGGGGTCCATCATCCAGAACTCGATATACTGAATATTTGCTGCCTGAAAATCGGTGGTTTCGAGGCTGCGCATGACGCCGCCCCAACGGGTTTCCGGGCGTGCCAGGCTGCCATCAGAGTTCATCCCGGCAGAATAAGGTGTAGGTTTTACATCGTAATTATACGGGCCTCGGTCGGAAGGATAAAATGCCAGGTTTAGCACCGGAATATTGGTTACCGTTCCATTGGGAATGTCTTTGTTCGGGAAGACCTCTGTTTCCAGCACCTGCCGCGTGGAGTTTTTGGAAATCTCATCTTTGGAGATGTTTTTTGGCCGGTAAATGCCCCGGGTATCGTAAAAGATGGTCGGGTCGATGACATACCAGGCAAATTTTGCCCTGTTTTTTCCGTAATCCAGCCCGCTGCGCGAATAAGCCTCGGGAAAAAGGTTAGGTTGCCCCTGCGGGGTACTGGCCAAAAACCAGTTGCTGACATTCATAAGGTCAATGGTCGACTTGGCCCCTTCAAAATCATCGATATAGCTGGTACCTGACTTGCCGACTGTTTTGGAATGGCCCGGCAGGAACTGTGCCATCTCGGCATTGAAATTAATGGTAGAATTCGTTTTCGGGTTGGTTCCCGGCAGGCTGGCAAATATTTTTGAAAGCCATCTGGACTTCTTTCTGTAAGCCAGATCCAGTCCCCAAATGGTATTGGAAATGGGATCTTCGCCGTAGTTTACTTTTTGTGTCAGCGGACGTTCGTGAAGGTTTAATATTGTTCCGCCAAGATGCAGGTTTTTGCTGAATTCGTGGTCAACATGAATCCCCATCATCCGTTTTTGTTGCAAGTTGAACATGGAGTTGTTCTCCAGCGAAACATGAATGGGTGTCCCGGAGTTTAAAATGCCCTGGTTCAGGATAGTTACCTGTCCCATGGTGTAATCTACGGTGTAATCCACGTTTTCAGTAAGCGGAACCCCGCCGGCGGTAACTTTCACCGAACCGGGCGGAACGTTCATGGCGTTGAGGCTGATGGTGGAACCCGACTGGGACTTGTAATAGCCTTCGATGATGTATTTGTTTTTGTCGGGAAACTGCTCGGCACCCGTTTTGGTAAGCGTGTAGAGCGAATCGAAAGCATATTTGTTGGCAAGGTCGGGATTGTTGGGAAAAACCGAATCGCGGATATACTCTCCAAAAGGTTCCAGTTTCGTAAAAAACAAACGACCGTTGCTGGCCTGAAAGGTACCTCCCTGTGTGGCCGCCCCGTCGATGAAATCAAAAAAGCCATCTCCCCCCGGAATCGGGTTCAGCTGTTGGTCTAAATTGTCCAATCCCAACACATGAATCAGGGGAACCCCTTTTACTTTGGACGGGCCTTCGGTAAAATACCCGGTGGGCACATCCCGGTTGTTGCCGGAATAGAGAACGTTTAAAATAAAACCATCTTTCTGGACCTGGTAGGCACCAATGGAATAAACATTTTTCATCATCAGGTTCCACATGGGCATGTGCGTGTTGAGGGTATTGCTTTTCAGTAGCTTAACAATCAGGTTTTTGGGAGAAGTAATGCCCTGGTCCGAAAATTCACCGATTTGAAAAACGCTGTCGTGGCCAATGACCGTATACTGGACGGCCACGGCAAGCACCTGGTCCTGGTTGAGGGAAGTGTTTAGTGAGATAAATCCCAGTTTTTTGTTCACGGTATATTCCGAAGATTTCAACCGCCGTGCATTTTCGAGTTTTACAAAATCCTGGCCGGAGACAAAATAATTGTTTCTTCCTATGCCCAGCGGGTCGCCGGTGAGGTACGAGGAGACGGTGTTGATGTTGCGCAACTGGGCAGTGTCCATTCGCTGGATCAGGTTGTTGGAGTTGTTTGTGGGAATAACGCCGTTGGGGTTCGGATGGACATATTTGTTGTAAATTTCTTTTTGTTTTCCTTCGGCAAGGTCGGTGAAGGCGATGATGTTACGGTTTTCTTCGGTGGCCGGCCCAATGTTGGTAACCCAAACTTCAATTTTGGTAATGTTTATGTCCGAAGAAATGATGGGCAACGTACTCAGTGCTTTTTCGTAATGATCGCGGAAAAACTGACTGATAAAGAAATGGCGGTTGTCTTCGTAATCGAGGGGCGTTAGCTTAAAGCTGTTTTGCTGTGCACCGTTTTGCACGGAGATATTTTTTGTTTCGCTTTGCTGTTGTGAGAAAACAGCTGTAACGGTAGTTTTGCCAAACTGTAGTTTTGTCTTTACCCCAAACAGGCTTTGTGCCCCGGTGATGAGTGTTGAGTTGAGCGGCAGGCTTACGTTTCCGGCTTCTATACTCTGGATAATATCGTCTTTGCTGCCATGGTACCTCAGCTTCAACTGGTTCTCAAAACTAAAAGAAGATTCGGTGTTGTAAGCGGCTTTAAAAGTGAGTTTTGTACCTATTTTTGCCGTTACGTTCATTTGGATTTTCTCGTTGAAGTCGAAGTTGGTGGTGTGCCGCTGACGCACATCCAAAGCCGGGTCATCGCGAAAGTTGGAGAGTACGCCAAAACTGATTTCTGCCGAGCCTTGCGGCCGTATGTCAATGGCATTGCTACCGAAAATCTGCTCAAAAGCCTTTCCTTTTATGAAAAGTTTGGGAATAAGCCTTTTCCCCTTGTTTGTCCCTTTTGTTTGTGTATTCTGCTGCCAGTATTTCTCAATCCCCTTTTTCATTTCCAGATGCTGATAATCTTCAAAATTTAGGGTAGTGGGCGTACGGTATTCAAAATTACCTACTTTGGTAACAAATTCGTACGAATTGGTTTTGGGGTTGTAGATGATTTCTTTTTTGATGTTGTCAGGGTTCCTGAGGAATAACGGGCTTTGGTTGAGGGTGTCCAAATAAGGGTTTCCGGTCATGTCCCGAAAAGGGTAGATGAGCTGTTGGTGCAGCGTATCTGCGGAGAGGCTGTCGGCTGTTTGGGCAATAACGGGGTTTACTGTCAGCAGGGCAACTGCCGATACAGCCAAAACGAAAAATAGTTTCCACGAGAAGTAAAAATCAATATCCCTCAACTTATTTTTTTTAGCAAACCGAAGCCGTTAAAGGCCCTTTTGTATCTATAAATTTTTCAAAGCCTCTTTTATCAAAGCCTCAACACTGTCAAAAGCCGATTGTTTTAATACTTTATCCAGTACTTTTGAGGCGGTGGTTTTATTAAAACCAAGGATTAACAATCCTGATAACGCTTCATTTTTCATTGTATTGTGAGAAAGGCCAATTTTATCGGGAATAAATCCCTGTTTTATCAGTTTGTCTTTCAGGTCAACTACAATGCGCTGGGCTGTTTTTGCACCAATGCCCTTGACACTTTGCAATACAGCGGCATCCCCTCCCGATATGGCGTTGTAGGCTTCATCCGTTGTCAGGGAAGAAAGAACCAGCCGGGCGGTGTTGGCACCCACCCCCGAAACTGAAATCAATGCGCGGAACAAAAAGCGTTCGTTTTCATCGGCAAATCCGTATAAAATCTGTGCATCTTCACGCACCACAAAATGGATGAAAAGTTTTGCCGTTTCCTTCTCTTTGATTTTTTCAAAAGTGTTAAGCGAAATGTTTATCAGATAACCGATTCCCTGGATGTCCATGATAACAAAAGTCGGATTTTTCTCTGCTAATTTCCCGCTGAAATACTCGTACATACCGCTGATTTGTTTTGTTTTTAAAAGCGCATAAAAAACAAAAATACAATTTATCCCTTACGGCGGGTGCAGAAATGTAATATTTAGGCTAAATGTAGGTTCAACTTACAAAAGACTGTTTTGTTACTTTTGCAAAAAAAATTGACATGGATGAAAAGAAACTAACCGATATTGCCGCGTTGGGCGAATTTGGGCTAATCGACCGGCTGACGAAAGATATAAAACTGTCGCAAAAGTCCACGGTTGCCGGGGTAGGCGACGATGCTGCCGTCATGGATACGGGGGGCAAAAAGTACACACTTGTGTCCACCGATTTGCTCATCGAAGGGGTTCATTTTGATATGTCCTATACGCCGTTGATGCACCTCGGGTATAAATCGGCTGTTGTCAATTTCTCGGATATGGCCGCCATGAACGGGATCCCGACACAGATTGTTGTCGGTATCGGCGTTTCGTCCAAATACACGCTGGAAGCCCTCGAAGCGTTCTATGCCGGGATAAAAAAGGCCTGCGACAGGTATCATGTGGATTTTGTAGGCGGCGATACCACCAGCAGTGTACACGGACTTTTTATCTCCATTACGGTGCTGGGCGAAGTGGGAAAAGATAAGATTGCTTACCGCAAAGGGACAAAACAGGGTGATATTCTTTGTGTTACGGGCGATCTGGGCGGTGCCTATATGGGCCTGCTGTTGTTGGAACGTGAGAAGAAAGTTTTTCAGGCCAATCCGGACATGCAACCCGAAATGGCAGGAAAGGAATACATCCTGGAAAGGCAGCTGAAACCGGAAGCACGTACGGATATGATAAAAAAGCTGAGCGAAAAAGAGGTTGTCCCCACGGCCATGATAGATATTTCCGATGGCCTGGCTTCCGAGGCCTTGCATATTGCCAAAGCTTCAGGTATCGGCATTACCATTTATGAAGAAAGAATCCCCATTGACCAAAACACGTTTGATACTGCCCGTGAATTTAACCTTATTCCCGCTCTTGCAGCCTTGAACGGAGGCGAAGATTATGAATTGCTTTTCACTGTGGCCCAGGCGGATTATGAAAAGATAAAAGATTTGCCAGGGGTTAGCCTGATTGGATACGCAACAGACATCTCAGAAGGCAACCATTTAATAACTCCCGATAATCAGGTTGTCGAACTGAAAGCACAGGGCTGGGATGCCTTAAAAAGTTAAACTGATGTAAACTATCCCGAACTCGGGTTTCTAAAATAAAACAGCCTTCCGGTATTTATTTGGAAGGCTGTTTTTTTTTATTAAAAAAAGTAAAACCGTTTCAGCGTTTATTTGCCGGGAACGGCAGCAGGTGTTGTGGCAGCTTCCACACGGTCAGGCTGCGGCATGGCTTTGTGAAGCGTCATCTCGTCAATCAGGCGGGTATCGCCGGCATATTTATCAATGACAAACAGTATGTAACGAATGTCCACCACGATGGTACGTTGTAATTTGGGGATATAAGCAATGTCGCCGCTCATGGCTTCCCAGTTACCATCAAATGCCAGCCCGATGAGCTCGCCGTTACCATTGATTACGGGACTTCCAGAGTTTCCTCCCGTTATATCATTTGTAGTCAGGAAGTTAACATCCTGTTTCCCATCCTGTCCGTAAGGGCCGTAATCTTTCTTTTCATAAAGCTCTTTCAGTTTTTTGGGAACGATAAATTCAGGATTTGTGGAGTCCTCTTTTTGCATGACACCATACAGATGTGTCTGGAACAGGTCGTGGATGCCATCCTGCGGATAGTAGCCTTCCACTTTTCCGTAACTGTACCGCAAAGTGGAGTTGGCATCGGGATAAAAGGCTTTGTGGGGTTCCATTTGCATGATACCTTCCATAAACAGCCTTTTGCCTTCGGCCAGTTTTCCGGAGGCTGCCCGGTAGCCCGAAGAAGCATCCATGAGCTTGGCCATGTAAGCTTGCGACAGGATAAATGCCGGGTCTTTTTCGATCTCTTTCAACGTGGGATTGGCAAGGAAAGCTTTGGCTTTGGCTTCGGTGCTGAAATGAGATTTTTCAAATACATAACTGGCAAAAGCATCAAAATTGTTTTTGTATTTTTTCACCATCTTGTCAAGGTATTCGGGATGCAGGTTTTCCGGGACTTTCTCAAAAAACATTTTTGTCATGGCGGCAAAAACATCCCGGTCGGTGGCCATGTCGTAATCTTTGTATGATTTTTGAAGTTTCTCTTCCATGGCAGAAGCCATTTTTTTGGCCCGTTCCATTTTTTTGGCCTTTTGGGCCTTGTCTTTGGTCTCTTTTGCCTGTTTCAGCAGGCCTTCGATCCCACTGTATTTTTGTGCAAATCCCAGCAGCTCAGCACCCTGCGCACCGGTGATGCTGGCATAAATCAAAGGCTCAATGGTTTTGGATTCGGCAGCAAAAGCATCGGTCATGTCTTTTAATGCATCGCCGTATTTGGCCTGGCGTTCGGGGCTTTCGCTTACCCATTGGGCAAACCTTTTATCAAAAGCTGCTTTTTTGGCAACGACATGCTGTTTTTTAACGCCCCTCATCTGGCCGATAAAATATTTCCAGCTGTTGGCAATCATGGCATAGTTGGAAGCATATTTAATTTGCACATCGGGATTGGCATTCATGTGTTTTTTCCATACTTCCAGTTTCTTGCCAAAAGCTTCAATCAAAGGTGGGAAATAGTGTTCCATTCTGAATTCCAGTTCCGGAGCCGTCATGTAACGGTTGGTACTTCCGGGGAATCCCCAGACCATGGCAAAATCCCCCTCTTTTATCCCGTTGAGTGATATGGGCAGGTGGTATTTTGGCTTTAGGGGTATGTTCTTTTCGGAATAGGTAGCCGGTGAACCATCCGGTGCGGTGTAAATACGGAAAATGGTAAAATCCCCTGTTTGGCGGGGCCACATCCAGTTGTCGGTATCGCCACCGAATTTTCCAATGGATGAGGGCGGGGCACCCACCAGGCGGACATCGCGGTAAACGATATAAACCAACATGTAATATTTGTTGCCTTCAAAATAGGGTTTGATGACCACATTGTATTTGCCGTTTTCAGAATTGGCTTTTTTCAGCCGGCTAATAATGGGCATAGCAATAGCCGAACGCTGTTGCCGGCTCATGGTATCGGAGAGCTTTGGGACAATGCTGTCGGTAACATCGGCCATACGTACCAAAATAGAAGCGGTAAGCCCTTTGTTGGGGAGTTCTTCCTTTTGACTCATGGCCCAAAAGCCATCTTTCAGATAGTCGTGTTTCACCGAACTGTGTTTCTGCACCGACTCAAAGCCGCAATGGTGGTTGGTAAAGAGCAATCCCTGGCTGGAGACAATCTCGGATGTACAGAAAAAACCTTGCGGATTGGGACTGTTGGAAAGGCCGGCAATGGCATCTTTCAGGCTGGAATGGTTCACGCTGTAGATTTGTTCGGGAGTAAGTTTCAATCCCATACGCTGCATTTCAGCAAAATTTTGTCGCAAAAGCATGGGAATCCACATGCCTTCGTGCGCTTTTACCTGGAAACCGATAGAAATGAACACGGCTACCAGAAAGTAGGAAATTTTTTTCATTTTAAATTTAATTGGTGAGACATTTAAAAAATCTTTACAAATTTACACAAATTGTTCCACAAAACGGAATATACTGAATTGCAAACAGTTGTTTCATTATTCAAAAACAGGCGAAAAGAAGAGTGTTCGTTTTTGGACGGTAATTTGTCTAAAATGGACAGCCCATGCGGACAGCCGCCTATTTCGGCACTTTTATCTTTGTGCCTTTTTTCAGACCGGAGAGTACCTGAATGTTAATACCATCTGATATTCCCGTTTTTATTACCTGTTTTTTAAATACCTGCGGGGCGGTTTCCACTTCCACGTAAGTGGTCGAGTCGCCTTCAAAATGTAACAACCCTTCCGGTACGGCCAGCACCTTATCGGCACGTTGCAACACAATATCGGCATTGGCACTGTACCCCGATCGGATAAACTGATTTTTCTTTAATTTTACATCGGCCTGTATCTCAAACTGAATGGCACCGTTTTCCTCCACACCTTTGGGGGCGATTTTGGTAAGAACAGCATCAAATTTGGCATTGTCGATGGCCCCGATAGTAAGAATCAGCGGCATACCTACCCTTATTTTTCCCACTTCCGTTTCATCGATTTTTCCTTTGAAAATCATGTCGTTCATATCGGCCACGGTGGCGATGGTAGTTCCCGCGTTGAAGTTATTGGCTTCTATGACCTGATTGCCGATTTCTACCGGTATGTCCAGCACCATACCCGAAATGGTAGAGCGGACCAGCGTGTTGGTAGGCGCACCTTTTTTCTTGATTTGTCCTTCTTTGATGAGTTGCAGGTTTTCTTTTGCCGTTTGCAACTCTTCCTGGGCAATGCTGTATTTGGTCTCCACAGCATCAAAATCAGACTGGGCAATTACCCCTTTTACCAGCAGCTCGTGCTGACGGTCGTAATTGCGCTTGGCTTCTTTCAGGTTAATTTTAGCTTGGTCAACCCGCGAAACGGCGTTGTTCAGGTTGATCATATTGGGAATCAGCCGGATTTTGGCAATCAAATCTCCTTTCTTCACCATTTGGCCTTCCTGCACATAGAGGGAAGAAATGATGCCGGAAACAACAGGTTTGATATCAATCTCTTTTCGGGGGACCACCGAACCTGTGGCTACGGTCTTCTTGATAATATTGGTAACAAACGGTGTTTCTGTTTTGTAAACGACGGGTTTCTCTTTTGATTTGTCCCACAAGTAGTAAAGGGTATATCCGAAAACACCCAAAATGATAATAATCACTAGAATTTTAAAAAACGTCTTCATGTTTTGTGCTATTTTATTGTTTTATACTATTTTGATAATTTGTCATTTGCTGTGCTGTCAGACGGTTGTCAGGCAATTGTCAAACAGTTGTCATTCATTGTCAAACGGTTGTCAATCATTGTCAGACGGTTGTCAATCATTGTCAGACGGTTGTCAATCATTGTCATTCATCGTTGAACAGTTGTCAATATTTTTATCTCGCATTTCTCAACTTCTCAATTTCTCTTCGTCCCTTTGTTTCTTCATCATTTGTTAATTTGTCATTTGCTGCGCTGTCAGACGGTTGTCATTCATTATTAAACGGTTGTTATTCATTGTCAGGCAGTTGTTATTCATTGTCATTCATTGTCAGGCAATTGTCATTCATTGTTGAATAGTTTGTCTATCTTTCTATTTTTCATTTCTCAACTTCTCTTCGTCTCTTCATCTCTTCATCTCTTCGTCTATTCTTCATTCATCGTTCCTCATTCCTCACTCGTCCCTTAATGCCTCCACCGGCTTTATGCTTACGGCACGTTTGGCCGGGATTAGCCCTGCCAGGATGCCGGAAATTACCAATACGCCCAAAGCGGTCAATGCCACATGGAAATTGACTTCCGGGTGCAGAAAGAACTGCGAACTGGCACCGCTTTTCACCATAATTTTATCGATGAGCGAAAGCAGGCTGACACCCACCACCAGTCCCACATAACCAGCTACGGTAGTGAGAGTTACCGACTCCAGGATAATCTGCGAAATAATGTTCATGGGTGTGGCACCGAGGGCGCGTTTTACGCCTATTTCGCGGGTACGCTCTTTCACAATAATCAACATAATATTGGAAACGCCAATAATACCGGCCAGCAATGTTCCCACGCCTACAATCCATATGAGGCCGTTGATACCGGTAAACAATCCCGACATTTTTTTAAACTCTTTCTCCACATTAAAATGGCCAATGGCCTGTGTGTCTTTGGGGTTGATGTGATGGATTTTTTTCATAAGGGCAATTACTTTTGCCTCGGTAACGGAAGCAGGCACATTGTCCTGCGAGGTGATGGCAAACCAGAAAACTTTGTTTCCGTAGTTAAAGGTCCGTTGCATACTGGAAAACGGCAGGAAAATACTGTTGTTGTCGCGGTCAGCCCGCCCGCCCTTTTTCTTTGATTTAAAAGTTCCGATGACCTCAAAATAGACTCCCTGTACACGAATATATTTCCCGATGGGTTTTTCGCCGTTTTTGAAAAGTCCGTTCACCACATCTTTGCCAATGACTGCTACCTTGCGGTATTTGCGCACATCGTTCAGGTTGATGAAACGACCGGAGAGTATGTCAACAGGGTCTATTTTCATAAAATCGGGATAGTCGCCATAAATGGTGTAACCCCCTGATTCTTTTCCGCGTACCACATTGCTGGCACCACGGTAACCACCACCCTGAAGCCGGGGGGCCACCAGTTTCACTTCAGAAACATTCTTTTTTATGGCTTCAATGTCGCTGTTGGTAAAATTGAAACTTCTGCCCCTTTTGAATCCCTGGTAAGGCATGGATGTCTTTTGTGCCCACATGAAAAAGCTGTTGGTAGCAAAGTCGCCAAAACCCTGATAAACGGCATTTTGCAGCCCTTTTCCCGACCCAAGCATAACCACCAACATGAAGATGCCCCAAAATACGCCGAAAGCCGTGAAAAAAGTTCTCACCGGATTCTTTTTCAACGCTGTCCAAATCTCCTGCCAGTTGTCTAAATCAAATATCTTCATGGTTGGTAATGGTCATTTCGTCATTTGTTAATTTGTCATTCGCTGTGTTGTCAGACGGTTGTCAGGCAATTGTCATTCATTGTCAGACAGTTGTCGGGCAATTGTCATTCATTGTCAAACAGTTGTCATTCATTGTTAAACGGTTGTCAATCTTTCTATTTTTCATTTTTCAACTTCTCAATTTCTCTTCGTCTCCTCATCCCTTCTTCATTCTTCATTCTTCATTTTTCATTCCTCGTTCCTCGTTCCTCATTCGTCCCGCAAAGCTTCAATGGGTTTTATGGAGGCGGCTTTTTTGGCCGGGATAAATCCGGCAATGGCTCCGGCAATTACCAACAGGACCATGGCTGTCAGGGCAATGGAGAGGTTGGCTTCGGGATTTCTGAAAAAGTCGGAAGGCGGCATGTATTTGTTTATCAGTTCCAGCAGGCCCACGCCGGCCATAAGTCCAATGTAACCGGCCATGCTGGTGATAATTACCGATTCCAGCAAAATCAACCCGACAATAGATTTGGGCGTAGCCCCGAGTGCTTTGCGGATGCCAATTTCTTTGGTACGTTCTTTCACCACAATCATCATAATATTGCTCACACCCACAATGCCGGCAATGATGGTACCAATACCGATAATCCAGATGAAAATCCGGATACCAAGAAAGAGGTTCATTACCTTTTGGTGTTCATCGAGGTTGTTTGAAATACGGATGGCACGACGGTCGGCGGGGTCGAAATGGTGCACTTTGGCAAATTCTGTACGCACCTCTTTTTCAATCTGCTTGGTCTGGCCCAGTGTGGCATTCCCGACAGTAAACATAATCTGGTTCAACCTGTTACCTCCGTTAAAGACCCTTTGTGCCGTGCTTACCGGAATATAGACTTTTCGCATCTCACCGTTGCCGCCGGCATCTTTAAAAACGCCAATCACCTTAAACGGAATATCACCAACTTTGACATATTTTCCCAACGGGTTTTCACCGTTTTTAAAAAGGTCTTTGCGCACAATATCACCTATGACCACCACTTTGCTGAAATGTTCCATGTCGAGGCGGTTCAGAAAACGACCTTTGGTAATGTCGGTATTCTCAATGTATTTGTGTCCGGGATTTACCGCACGGATATCGTAGGAGCCGTAATTGAACTGGTAGCTGATGGTTTTGCTCCCCACATAATAGTGTCCCGAAATGTGGTCGATATGTTTGTCGAGCCGCTTTGTACGCGTATAATCGGTATTGGTAAACTGAATTTTCCGTCCGGCATTCATCCCATGGAAAGGTTTGGTAGTCAGCCCCTGATAGATCCACAGACTGTTGGTGGCATCGTCGGCAAACTGATGTTGCACACCGTTTTGCAAACCACGGCCTGAACCCAACAAAATAATCAGCATAAAGATTCCCCAGGCCACGCTGAACCCTGTTAGAAAAGTACGCAACTTGTTTTTGTTGATGGTACTGAATATCTCCTGCCATTTATCTCTGTCGATAATCATGCCTGTAATGCCTCTTCTTTTTCCAGTGTTTCAAAAACTTTTTGTCTCTCTTCGGAGTCGCTGGCATCATTTTCTATACGGCCATCTTTCAGGTGTATGATGCGGTCGGTCTGCTCGGCAATATCCTGTTCGTGGGTAACAATAATCATGGTAATTCCCTCGCCGTTGATTTGGCGGAGCAGCTCCATGACCTCCATGGATGTTTTGGAGTCAAGCGCACCGGTGGGCTCATCAGCAAGAATGACTTTGGGGTTCGAGATCAGGGCCCGGGCAATGGCCAGCCGCTGTTTTTGTCCGCCTGAAAGCTCGTTGGGCAGATGTTCGGCCCAGGGCCTGAGTCCCATTTTTTCCAAATATTCCAGGGCTATTTTGTTTCGCTTTTTGCGGGGAACTTTTTGATAATACAAAGGCAACGCCACATTTTCCATGGCGTTTTTAAAAGGAATCAGGTTGAACGACTGAAAAACAAACCCCAGCATTTTGTTGCGGTAAAAAGCCGCCTTTTTTTCGTTCAGCCCTTCCATAAGGGTTTTGTCGAGGAGATATTTCCCCTCATCGTAGCTGTCGAGAATCCCGAGGATGTTCAGCAAAGTGGATTTTCCCGATCCGGAAGATCCCATAATGGAAACCAGCTCTCCCTCACGGATATGCAAATGAATACCTTTCAAAACATGGAGGTTGTTTTTCCCCATCTGATACGATTTATGAATATTATCGAGCTTGATCATTTCTTAATATATTTTTGGAATGGGCTTGTCTGTTTTTTGCCTGTAATCCTCATAAGCTATTCTTCATTTTTATAGTGAAGTATTCGTGTCATGAACTGTGCCGGTATCTTGAACTGGCTGATAATCACCATTTGACAAGATTTATTACCGGAAGTACATTCTTTTCCGAAAGAGTAAAGTGTTCGGCTTCCCTACACAAGTGTGCGATTTCGGGCATAGTTAAAGCGGAAATGCCCGAAACGAATGGGGGATACCTGAACGCCAAATTTTCGGTACGGGATGCCCGAAGCGGGTTGGTATGGGATAATTCTGTTATTTTGCAGACAAATTTCTTCCATGGCAGAACAACATCCCCAACAGTTTTTTAAGGAACAGGTTCGGCAATACAGCCGGCAACTCTCTCAGGTGCAGCGGCAGATACGGCGGGTGGCTTCGTTGCGTATTTCGATGTTCCTGCTTACCGTAATTGGCATCTACCTCACAGCCGGGCATTCACTGAGCGGTTTGTTGGTGGTGGCCATTGCCGGCTTTTCGTTGTTTGGCTTTTTCGTCTTCCGGCATATCCGCCTTTTCAAACAGAAAAAATGGGTGGAAAGCCTGTTGCAAATCAACGAAAATGAACTGCGCCTGCTGAAGCGCGACACCTCACACCAGCCGGATTGTCAGGAATTTATGGAGACAAGCCATCCGTTTGTTGCAGACCTTGATATTTTCGGGAAGCGGTCGCTTTTTCAGTTGCTTGACCGCTGTGCTACACAGATTGGCCGAGAACATCTTGCACTCACATTGTTGTATCCGTTGAAACAAAAAAAGCAAATAACAGCACGGCAGGAAGCCATTGCCGAACTTTCCGGAATGCCCCGCTGGCGGCAGGCTTTTCAGGCCCTGGGAAACACGGGAGAAAAAGACAGAAACAAGGCAGCCGGCTTAATGCACTGGGCAAAGACAACGGAGACGGTTTTTAACAAGCCTGTTTACAGGATGTTGCTGGTTGTTACCCCGTTGCTGGGGCTTGGCCTTCTGGCCCTCAATCTTTTTGGCATGCTGTCCTTTGGCGGCTTTTTGATTTTTTTGTTGTTGCCATTGGCTGTGCTGGGGCCCAAGCTGACGCAAATCAACAAAGTGTATGAACATTTGGGCAAAAGGACTGCCTTGTTGGAGCAGTACGCTGCTCTTTTTGAAAAAACAGAAGAGAAAGAATTTAGCTGCAAGATTATGAAAGAGGCGGTGGAAACGCTTGTAGCAGGTGAGACTTCTGCCTTCAGGGCCGTCCATAAGCTGTCCGTTATCTCAAAAGCTTTTGACTATCGGTTGAATATGGTTGCCGGATTTTTTCTGAACATCTTTTTTCTGTGGGACATCCGCCAAAGCATTCGTTTGGAAAAATGGAAAAGACAATACGGACGAACACTTTCGCTGTGGATGGAAACGCTGGCACAGGTGGATGAACTCTGTTCACTTGCCGGATTTGCTTTCCAACATCCGGATGCCGTGTTTCCCCGGGTTGTTACCGATGATTTTCGGGTGAAGGGAAAAAACCTGAAACATCCGTTTTTAGACCCGGCAGTGTGTGTGGGCAATCCGGTAGATATCGATGGCTGGGGCCGGTTTCATGTGGTTACAGGGGCCAACATGGCCGGGAAAAGTACTTATCTGCGGACCATCGGCATCAATTATGTGCTGGCCATGACCGGTGCCCCCGTTTTGGCGGACAGTTTTGTTTTCACACCGGTACAGCTTTTCACCGGTATCAAGATGTCCGATTCGTTACAGGATGGCGAATCTTATTTCTTCGCCGAGTTGAAAAGGCTGAAAGAGATGATTGTCCGGCTGGAGAAAGGGGAGAAGCTGTTTATCATTCTCGACGAGATTTTGCGGGGTACCAATTCCAAAGACAAACAAAAAGGTTCCAAAGCCCTGCTCCGGCAGTTTGTCCGTTTCGGTGCTTCCGGTCTTATTGCCACGCACGACCTGACCCTGGGCGAACTGGCAGCAGATTTCCCCGAAAATGTTATCAACAAACGCTTTGAAGTTGAAATAGAACAGGACCAGTTGCAGTTTGACTACCGGTTGAAAGAGGGCGTTTCACAAAACCTGAATGCCACCTTCCTTATGAAAAAAATGGGGATTACGGTGTAGCTCCTGTCTTGAGTTGTCAATAATCTGGATTAATACTAAATTAGCTTGTAAAACAAGCCCTTAAAGGCCAATGTTATAATTTTGCTTTTCTAAAATTCCGGGGAAGTATGTTTTCTTCATTTAAGGCTGTTTTGTTTTTTGGCATGGTATTTCTGTTCTCTGCAGGACAGGTCTCTGCACAACATTCGCAACCTGATACGATACATGCTTTGCCAATTCAGCAACCTGTCAAACTGGACGGACAGTTGGACGAACCCGCCTGGCAACAGGCCCGAAAGGTTTCTAACTTTACCCAGCGCGAGTTGCACGAAGGCCAACCGACCACTGAACGTACGGAGGTGGCCGTTTTGTATGATGCCAAAAATCTTTACGTGGGAGTATGGTGTTACGATGACCATCCGGATAAAATTGTTGCCAGTCAGATGAAACGTGATTTTAATCCGGGAACAGACGATAATTTTCAGGTTGTTATTGATACCTACGGGGATAAACGCAATGGATATCTGTTTATTACCAACCCAAATGCAGCACGTACAGACATACTCGTTTCGCAAAACGGGCAAAGTAACAACGCCTCATGGGATGGCGTCTGGAATGTGAAAACTACCCGCACGGCACAGGGATGGTTTGCCGAATTTGAAATTCCGTTTTCGACGCTGCGGTTTACCAAAGGGAAAAAACAGGTCTGGGGTATCAATTTTGAACGAAATATCCGGCGCAAACGCGAACAGGACGACTGGCAGGGATGGTCGAGAAATTCGGACATAAGACAAGTTTCCAATGCGGGCTTCCTGACAGGGATTTCCGGAAAAAGCAAAACATCGCTCATTGAGTTAAAACCTTATGGCATCACCGGCCTGGAGATGAAAAAAGATGAAAAACCTCAGTTCAAATGGAATGTGGGCGGTGATGTAAATTACCTGATTTCTCCCACACTGAAACTGAATTTGACCATAAATACAGATTTTGCCCAGGTGGAATCGGATCAAATGCAGGTAAACCTTACGCGGTTTTCGCTTTATTATCCTGAAAAACGAGAGTTTTTTCTGGAAGGGAAAAACTATTTTAACTTCGGCTTGGGACACAGCACACAACCGTTTTATTCGCGAAGGATTGGCCTGGCCCCCGATAACTCCATTGTCCCGATTATTGCCGGTGCCCGGGTCATGGGAAAAACCGGAAATACTTCCATCGGTGCCATGAGTATCGAAACAGCCCGAAAAGATACGCTTCCGGCTACCAACTACTCGGTTGTCAGGGTGAAACAGGATGTTTTGAAAGAATCGAGTGTGGGGATAATTGCCGTGAGTAAATTGGAACCCGGCCATCAAAATTTTGTGTACGGTGCTGATTTTAATTATTTTAACTCCCATTTCCACGGGGATAAAAATATCTCTTTTGGCGGTGCACTGGCGCAAAGTTATACTTCTGACCGGACACAGAAAACAGGCCTTGCCAGCCGGCTGTTTTTTGATTATCCCAACGATTTCATCGATTTCTCAGCCGTATGGGACCGCTCGGGCGAAGGCTTCAATCCGGAAGTGGGTTACCAACGCAGACGGGCTTACCAAATGTATAATGCCGATTTGAGGATCAAACCGCGGCCTAAAAGACACCTCCATTTTATTCAGCAATTTGTCTTTAAGCTCTTTGACTTTAACTGGTATGTGGACGATGTTACCCATAAATTACAGTCGTTTTGGTCGGAATTCAGGCCTTTGGGCTTTACTACCCGCAGTGGAGAATATTTTGAATTTAATATCCAGCGGAAAGCAGAAAACCTCACCGAAGATTTTAATATTTACGGTAACATTATTATTCCGCAGGGCGAATATTGGTTTACAGACTGGGAGTTGCAGTTTGCCACTTACCGCGGACGAAAAGTCTATGCGGAATTCTTTTCAAACTGGGGCGGCTTTTATGATGGAAACCGCACCGTACTCTCCGGTTCTGTCAACTGGCAGGTGTCGAAACACCTTCGTTTTAATGCCAATTATACCCATCAGAACGTCTTTTTGCCTGGAGGCGATTTTGTGGTCCACGAATTGAGCAGCCGTGTCGATTTTGCCGTTAACCCCGATTTATTCGGCTCTGTTTTTGCCCAGTGGAACAATGAACAGAATGAGATGCTTATGAATTTTCGGGTTAACTGGATTCCAAAACCGGGCACCAATCTTTATTTTGTGGTCAACCAGGGATACGATACACAGCAGCACAAGTTTGACACAAAATATACCACCATTCAGGTTAAACTCATCTGGCGGTTTGTGATGTAAGAGGCAAAGATGGCCCTGGTGAAAAACCTCCTTTAATTTTTAACTGTTACAAATAATGAACTTTAACGTTAATTTAAAAACAGTAGTTCATTACTAATTTGATTTTTTTTACATTTGTCGGCCTGATAAGATTCAGCAAAAACAGACGTGTTTCCCTTTTGTGGAAATGCCGGGATGTTTCGACGAAGAAATCAGGATGGATTTAATAATAAACGTAACATTATTTTACAGCAATACTAAAACTATTCGATTTAAAAGCAAGAACATATGAAGGTTTACAAGACAAGTGAGATTAGAAACGTAGCACTCATCGGAGGGGCTAAATCGGGGAAAACAACCATGGCCGAAGCCATGTTACTGGAAGGAAAAACAATTAACCGGAAAGGGACCATAGAAGATAAAAATACAGCTTCCGACTACAAAACCATCGAACAGGAAAGAGAACATTCTGTGCATTCGGCCCTGCTCCACACTTTTTACGACAACAAAAAAATAAATTTACTTGATGTTCCCGGATTCGCTGATTATGTGGGCGAAACCATTGCCGCACTGAATGTTGCAGATACGGCCATGCTTCTTGTTAATGCACAGGCAGGCGTGGAAGCCACCACCGAAACGGCCTGGAGGCAAACGGTTGCCGCCAACAGCCCGGTTGTTTTTGTTATGAACCAAATAGACCATCATACGGCCAATTTTGATGATGCGGTCAATTCCATAAAAGACTATTTTGGGGATAAAGTTACCATCGTTCAATATCCCGTCAATGCCGGGGAAGATTTTGATACCATTATTGACCTCGTGTTGATGAAACAGATGAAATATAAAAAAGGTGGTGGCGAACCTGAAGTTTCTGACATTCCGGAAAGTGAAATGGCCAAAGCAGAAGAGTTACATTTGAAACTGATTGAAAATGCTGCCGAGGGGGATGAAGCCCTCATGGAAAAATATTTTGAGAATGACACGCTCACCATTGAAGAGATGCGCGAAGGCCTGCGCCTGGGACTTATCACCCGCGCCATTTTCCCCGTTATGGTCTCTTCTGCCAAACACGGTATCGGTGTTGCCCGCTTGTTGGACTTTATCAGTAAATCGTGCCCTGCACCGGATGATATGCCTGCCCGTAAGGCAACAAATGGAAAAGAATTTCACTGTTCGGTAGAAGAACCGGTAGCCTTGTTTATTTTCAAAACATCCATCGAGCAGCACCTTGGTGAAGTCTCCTTTTTTAAAGTTTACGGAGGGGAAATTTCCGAAGGCCTTGACCTCATCAACCCGCGTACCGGAAATAAAGAACGGATTACCCAGCTGTTTGTTTTGAACGGGAAAAACCGCGATAAAGTTGAGAAAGCCGTTGCCGGTGACATCGTATCGACCATCAAGCTGAAAGATGTGCAAACCGGTGATTCTTTGTGTGACCCGAAAAATGCAGAAGCCGGTTTTGAGCTTTTTGCCCTGCCTAATCCATTGTACACGGTTGCCATAAAAGCGGTTAACTCGGCGGACGATGAAAAACTGGGGGCTTTGCTCAATGAGATGCACAAAACAGATCCCAGTCTCGGCATTGAGTTTTCACGTGAGCTGAAGCAGTTACTGATTAAAAGTCAGGGCGAGTTTCATATAAATACGGTAAAATGGTACCTCACCAAAGCCAATGGCCTCGAAGTGGAAATTTTTGTCCCGAAAGTTCCCTATCGTGAAACCATTACCAAAATTGCCGATGCCAGCTACCGCCACAAAAAACAATCGGGTGGTTCCGGACAGTTTGGCGAAGTGCACATGCGCATTCAGCCTTATGTGGAAGATTATAAAAAACCCACTGATTTCCCGGTTCGGGGTACCGAAGAACACGACCTCCCCTGGGGTGGAAAGCTTATTTTTAATAACTGTATTGTGGGCGGGGCCATCGATGCCCGTTTTATGCCGGCCATTATGAAAGGGATTATGGAGCGTATGACCGAAGGCCCGCTTACCGGATCGTATGCCCGCGACATTATTGTCTATGTTTACGATGGGAAAATGCACCCGGTGGATTCCAATGAGATTTCCTTTAAACTGGCCGGGCGAAATGCTTTTAGTATGGCCTTTAAAGATGCAGGCCCGAAAATTATGGAGCCTGTTTACGATGTGGAGATTATTGTCCCTGAAGACATGATGGGTGCCGTAATGACTGATTTGCAAGGCCGCAGGGGTATGATCATGGGCATGGGAAGCAAAGGCAAAAACCAGATTATCCGTGCCAAAGTCCCGGGTGCCGAAATGGCAAGATATGCTACTTCCCTGAGTTCCATTACTTCCGGAAGAGGTGTTTTCTCCATGGCTTTTGACCAATACCAGCAGGTTCCCAGCGATGTTCAGGAAAAATTGTTGAAAGAATACGAAGCTTCACAGGACGAAGAAGACTAATAGTTCGGGATTTAAGGCTTATTCTTTCTTCCCGGTCTTTGTTTTTGATTTACCTGATCCGGTTTGTGATATCGATTGCATGTTCTTTCGGTTTATGTTGTTGATACTGGGAATCATGGTGGCTTTCATCCCGCTGAAAAGTGTTTTCCAGAAAAAGTTCCCAAACCCTTTTTCTATATCACGCTGGAAGAACATAGTAACAGTTTTTGCCTCTTTTTTTTCTCCTTTTTGGGGATTGTTTTTTCGTACGAATGAGTTTATTCCCCAACTGACAAATTTATTGGCAGTATTTTTATCCTTTTTCTTCATGGCCTGAAAAGTCATGTTTTGGTAAAGCATGGTCATGGTTCCGGAAGCATAGGAAGGATTGGCGTTTCCATGAAAAGAGATTTTGTTCAGCGTGCCATTTGTAAACCGCAGTCCGGCAGCAGGATAGATGGCCGGGTTAAAAATGGTAAACGGTACCGGCCCGGAGACTGTCCCATTGAACGAGAATGTATCACTCTTGGCAGCCAGCGGGAAAAGAAATTGTACACGAAACGGGGCCTTTTTCATTAACTTTCCGGTTATTGACATGTTTAAATTTTTTCTGCGCCATAAGTAGGGGAAATTGGAGATTCCCGTAATGGTTCCCGACAGGTTTGTAAAGTAAACGGACAAAGGTTTCCTTTTCGCACCGGTTATTTCGCCATAGTCAAACCGGGTATTATTTATCCGCACGGTATCAATCTTAAGTTTTCCTTTTAACCTCTTGAGTGTTTGGTTTGGCAAAAGTGGCCGCTGCTTATGATTAAAAGGTACCCGTTTATCACGATACAGGTCAATCAAGCCATTCGAAATGGTTATTTTTTTAATGTGTATCTCGTTTTCCATTAAATACCGATAAAACTCTGCTCCCGAAAAAGTTATTTCCCTGGCTTTCATGTCGAACCGTTCTTTTTGAAACCGAATATGGTTGGAAAAAGCTTTTTTGGAATAGAGTGGTTTGTAATGAAATTTCCTGAATGTCAGCGATTGACCTTTTAAATCAACAATAAGCTGTTGAAATTGAATTCCATACAATTTATTTCCCAATTCCAATACATTATTTTTTGCCAGCAGGGTAGCATTAAGTAGCACAGGATAAAAATAGTTGTTGTTGTATGGGCCCGGGTCAAGGGTCAGCCCATGCATGGAAATAGTAATGTTTTTACTGGCCAGTGTGTATTTTTTCTGTTTATAGTTATAGATTTCGAATTGGGCGTTTTTGAAAATAATGGCGTTCACAGAAAGTCCTTTTAGCCCGACAAGTTTAACAGAATCTTTGATAGAAACATCCTGTTTTGTCCCCTTTTTTGTAACGGATAACTTCCCGTTAAACTTGTACATTTTTATGTCGGATGATTTGACCGTTATTTTTTGAATAATAAGATGCCGGCTTTTTATCAATTCCCTGAAATCAATTCCGGAGATCGTTATCCTGCCAACAGATATCCTGGGAACCATGGTGTTCAGGTTTGCCTTGTCGAGACTGTCAAGGAAAGCGGAATCAGGAAGGTACCCGAACTGAATCAGGCTGACCGAACGGTTTAAAAAATTAAAACCGGCCCTTTTGTAGACAATGTGGTAATGTTTTAGTTGTTCATTCTTGAGAAAGGCATCGATCTTATGTTCAATTATATTTGCAACAATGCTGTTGAAGGCAATAACAAATATAATAATCAAAAGGGCAATAAATCCGAGAATACGCGCTGTTTTCTTTTTAATTTTAGCCATCTTGTAAAATCTGATGTGGTAACGAAAGGTAAAAATACGCATAAGGATTGGGAAAAGCAACCCTGTTGTTACTACTCAGTAGCTTAAATTAATATTTCAGCAATTTTCGACTGAAATTGTATCCGTTTGGCTCGGTAAAACGCAGGATATAGAGCCCGTTCGGCAGGCTGCTGATGTCCAGCGATTGGCGGGAGCTGCCTTTTCTTGCTGAAATAGTGTGCCCCATAACGCGTTTCCCAACCAGTGAATACACCTCCATTTTCAAAGGAATGGCTTTACCGGCTTTTATTTTAAGGTTCAGGACATGGGTTACGGGATTGGTAAAACTCAGTTGCTCCACATCGGAATGAACCTGCGGAATGCCCGTAGGCTGGTTAACCGTTACCTTTAAAGTTACTGGAAGATGGTCCGAGTTCTGGTACAAAGCATTTAAAACATTGGCCGGAACGGTAGTGTTCGTCGGGTCATCGAGCAGTGATTTATTGAAATGTTTCCCATCCTGTCCCACCACATGAAACGAGCCGGAAACATATTTTACTTTTTTGTTGCCCTGTTTTACATTATTGGAAAGCAGGATAAAATCAAACCGGTCGTCCAGCCCTCCCGAAGAGGCACATCCGTTATCTGCCGTGTGCGTGCTTTGGCTTTGGACCATTCGGTAATCGTAATTGTTATGCCAGTCTCCAATCTGGTTGACCGGATCGTTAAAGCGGATGCTCGCTGTTCTGTAGTTGATAAATTCCTGAAATGCAGGTTCCTGATCTGAATATAAATTAAAATCGCCCATGAGCAGGTAATTTTCATCCGGATGGTGGGCAGCAATGTAATCCATGGTATTTTTGGCCATAATCTTTCGCTTATCCTGGTTGGAAGTGCTGCCGTTATAGTCCCCTCCGGCCTTCAGGTGTGCCACCACGCAATAGATAAAAGTCGTATCCCCCTCATTCAGGTTGGCCGATTTGTAGTATAACTTAAAAATATCCACATCGCGTATATAGGTTTGTGCCACCACATGGCCGGCTTCCCCTAACTTGTTCTTATTGTAATACAGCACATTGACAAGGTAAGCATCCTTGGGGGCAAGCGTATCGGAGGCTTTGGCATACATTTTCACACCATCGCTGTTCAGCCCGTTGTTCAGCAGGTAATCATGGTAACTGCGTGTCCCGGTCATTTCGTTCACCGTAAAGATGTCGGGTTTAATGTAATGGACAATAACGCCAATGTAACCGGTCTTTCTTGCCACATTGTTGATATTTGAAGGACAATAACTGGTAAAATTCCCGTAATTCAACAGGTTATATTGCAGGAAAGTAATGGTATCCTGTGCTTTGACAGTGTAAAAGCCAAAAACAATAAACAATCCGAGTAAGAATCTTTTCATTCGCTAAAATTTTGGCAAAAGTAAAGAATACAACGGGATTCCGGCTTCTTTAAGCCGTTAATTCAGATTTTTTAAGAGAGTTTAAAGAATTTTTACTCTTCTGCTTCCATCTCCGGGACAACTATTTTTCGTTTTTTATAATATCGGGCACCCACAAATTGTCCGAGAAAAAAAGCACCCACCAAGAATGGATAGGTATAAAGCTGAAAACCCAGTTTAAAATAAAAACGCAGGAAAACGATAACCGGAATGGGCAGGTGTACGGCAAGAAACCATTTCCATGAAAATTTCTTTACCGAAGCACGCCAGTAACCCCAGGGCATGTTAAAGAAAAAAGTAATCAGGGTTACAATCCCAAGGTTGATATATTCTTGCATAAAGTTCTTTTGTTAAGGGCGCAAAATTAACAAGAAATATTCTAAATAATGAAGATGCAGCCAATATTTTCTGTTTTTTCAGGGGGAAAAGAATCCGTTAGCGTCTTTAATAAGCATTTAATACAGGGGGAGAAGCTAAAATATCCCTATGTTTGTACATCAAATTTCGAAATAAATGGACAAGAAAATAGCCATGAACCCGAATCCGGTGGTTCAGTATCTGAATAAACCGGCAGACCGGCTGACAAAAGAAGACCTCATCCGGTTCATTGAGGATTACGATATTGAAATGATCAACTTCAGGTATGTGGGCTGGGATGGAAGGCTCAAAACGCTGAACTTTATTATTGGCAGCCGCCAGCATCTGGATAACCTGCTTACGGCCGGGGAGCGTGTGGATGGCTCCAGCCTGTTCCCTTTTGTGGAAGCCGCATCCAGCGATTTGTATGTGATCCCCCGGTTTAAAACGGCTTTTCTGGACCCGTTTTCTGAAATCCCCACACTCAATATTCTTTGTGCTTTTTACGACAGTACGGGAAACCCTGTGGAAAGTGCACCGGAGTACATTTTGAAAAAAGCCCATCAGGCATTCAAAGACAAAACAGGTTACTCTTTTGAAGCCATGGGCGAGCTGGAATATTATATCATAAGCGAAGATGACGGGCTGTTTAAGGCAGAAGACCAAAAAGCTTACCACGAGTCATCGCCTTTTTCAAAATGGGCCGCTTTTCGTACCGAAGCCATGAAACTGATTGCCGAATCGGGGGGGAATATAAAATACGGACATTCGGAGGTGGGAAATTTCTCACGCGATGGATTGGTTTATGAACAAAACGAAATTGAATTTTTGCCGGTCAATGTGGAAGATGCTGCTGACCAGCTTGTTATAGCCAAATGGATTATCCGCACGCTGGCTGCACGCCATGGCGTTACGGTTACCTTCTCACCCAAAATTACAGTGGGAAAAGCCGGTAGCGGCCTGCACATACACAGCCGCGTGATGAAAGACGGCAAAAACCTGATGATTAAAGAAGGTGTTCTGAGCAATGTTGCCAAAACAACCATTGCCGGATACATGGAAATGGCACCGTCGCTCACGGCATTCGGTAACATGAACCCGACATCCTATTTTCGGCTGGTCCCCCATCAGGAAGCACCCACCAACGTTTGCTGGGGCGACCGCAACCGTTCGGTGCTGGTACGTGTGCCATTGGGATGGACCCGCCCCATGAATATGGTTCACAAGGTTAACCCGCTTGAAGAGGCGAAGAAAACCGATTTCTCCAACAAACAAACCATCGAAATCCGCAATGCCGATGGCTCGGCGGATGTGTATCTTTTGCTGGCAGGTATTACGGTAGCGGCACGTCATGGCTTCGAGTTGAAAAACCCCTTGCAGGTGGCCAAAAATACCTATGTGGACATCGATATCTTTAAAGACGAAAATAAAGCAGCACAAAAAGAGCTGGGACATCTTCCCACATCTTGTGTGGCTTCTGCAAAAATGCTGGAGAAACAGAAGGCCGTTTACACAAAATATAACGTGTTCCCGGAAGGCCTGTTGAATTATCTGATTGATTTTCTGAAAGCTTTTCGCGATGAGCATCTGCGGGAAGAGATTGAAAACGATGAGGAAAAGGTAATGCAACTGGTTACGCGTTATTTCCATTGCGGATGAGAAGCCGTACCGTCCCATTTTAAAATAAATTCAGGAATTGTCTTTTGTTTTTTTTATCTTTGGGAAACTAATTTTCTTCCCATTGGTATGAAAAAGAAACCATCGTACGGATTGGCATTAAGTGGTGGTGGTGCCAGAGGCATTGCACATCTGGGCATTTTATATGCCATGGAAGAGAGAGGCTTTCACCCTTCCGTAATTTCCGGAACAAGCATGGGGGCTATGGTGGCTGTCGGTTACGGACTGGGAATTCCCGTGTTGGAAATGCTCTCCATTATAAAAAATGAAATAAAACCGGTTCACCTGAACAATATTAATATGCGCAGGTTGGGCATCTTCAATATGCAGAAAGTGGCAAATATTTTCAGGGAACTGGCACCAAAGGATGATTTCAGTATCTTGAAAATACCTACTTTTCTTTCGGTTACCAACCTCAACAGTGGGTACAACGAAATAAGATCAGAAGGAAAATTTATTGAATTCACCATCGCCTCCGGGTCTATCCCACTGCTTTTCAGCCCTGTAATTATTGATGGTATTTATTATGTAGATGGGGGCCTGACAAAAAACATGGCAGCACAAATTTTGAAAGATAAGTGTGATAAACTCATTGGAGTACATGTAAACCATATTGCCGAAAAGAATAATTTCGGCCGTATGAAAGATATTGCGGCACGTTCATATCACCTCGCCATTTACAACACAATCCGTGATGAACTTGGTTACTGTGATTACGTTGTGGACCCTCCCGGAACCCGCCGTTATACAACACTTGATTTCAACAAAGCAAAGGAAATTTTCGATATAGGGTATCAGGAAGGGTTGCAGCTTGTAGAACATTTAGAAAAAGATGAAAAAGCTGCCGCGCATCCCATAACTTCTCAATTAAAAAGATCTTTCAAGAAAGTTTCGGGAATTTTCCGGCTGGCTTGATATTTCCATGCCGGGCTTGTTTGTCGATTGTTTACTTTTGCAGCATGATTTTAGTTGATGATACATTGGTTTCGGAAGAGCTGAAAAGCATCAATTTTTCCTGTGATTTGTCGCAGTGCAAAGGCGACTGCTGCGTAGAAGGTGATGCCGGGGCACCCCTGGAAGAGGAAGAAATAGCCCTATTGGAAGATGCTCTCGAAGAGATAAAACCCTATATGGCCCCAAAGGGGCTTGAGGTAGTGGAAAAAACCGGTGTATTTGATTATGATATTGATGGAGAGTATGTTACCCCATTAGTTAACGACCGGGAATGCGCTTTTGTTTATTTTGAAAACGGCATCAGTTATTGTGCCATTGAAAAGGCCTGGCTGGAGGGGAAAATCAGTTTTCAAAAACCCATCTCCTGCCATTTGTATCCGGTAAGGCTGACAAAGCTAAAACATCACATTGCTGTAAACTACGACCGTTGGCCTATCTGCAAAGCAGCCCTTTTAAAAGGGAAACAGGAAAATCTGCCTTTATACAAATACCTGAAAAGTCCGCTCATAAGAAAGTTCGGGGACAGCTGGTACCATAAACTGGCCCGGGCCATGGAAGACAACGAATAACTCAGGTCAGCAGGTCTTTTGCATCCGAAGTGCATCAGGCAGTACCGGCGGTACTACTTTGTGCCATTGCTTCCAACTCTTTGTCAATATGGAACATGCCGGCTTTGTCCTTTCCCACCAGCTTGATTTTATCGAGGATAGTACGCATAGTACTCTCTTCTTCCACCTGCTCGGTGATGTACCACTGAAGAAAATTACCTGTGGTATAGTCTTTTTCTGCCACGGTAAGGCCATAAAGCGTGTTGATGGAGTTGGTTATAAACTCTTCATGTGCCAATACCTGCGAGAAAACATCTTCGAGAGAATCAAAATCAGCTTTGGGGGCTTCCAATTCAAACAAGGCGGCTTTTCCGCCACGCTCGTTTGTGTAATGAATCATTTTCATCTGGTGCATACGTTCTTCGTTGGTGTGTTCGTATAAAAAGGCAGCAGCCCCCGGATAGCCGTTTACTTCGCACCAGATAGCCATAGCAAGGTATAGACGGGATGAAAATTCTTCTTTTTGAACCTGTTTGTTTAATGCGGTTTCTACATTTTTGTTCATCATAACATTCCCATTTAAATTTTATCAAAAGTAATCATTTTTAAAAAAT
Organism: Bacteroidales bacterium; assembly: GCA_015493525.1. Lineage (GTDB taxonomy): Bacteria > Bacteroidota > Bacteroidia > Bacteroidales > F082 > Sulfidibacterium. The sequence goes on along the minus strand of WGCY01000049.1, from coordinate 38,630 downwards.
GATTTACAATGTTCTATATTCAAAAAACAACAGGTTAACCTTAAACATTTTCAATAGGTACGGGAAAAGGAAAGGCAAAAAAAAATTGCCCCATTGGGGCAATTTTTTTAAGCAAGGGATAGCTGTTTATAGAGTTTTGTTAGCTTATGGGGGTTTTCAAATTTTATCAATTTAACTTTTTTCCCTTTTTCGTGGCACACAGGACAATGTTTGAGTTTTACAGGGAAAATGTAATGGCATTCTTCACAATAATAATATTGAATCTTCATCGATTTGCGCCGTTCTTTTATCAAAAGGGAAAGGCCGTAAGCAGGGGTAAGAACCAAACCCATGAGAAACATTTTCAATGCTTCGTTTTGTCGCTCAATACCTATTGCCGTCAGTATAAAAGTAATGACTAAATAAATTCCAATGGCTACAATTAACATTGTGTTCTCTTTTTGTTTTTAACCAACAGCAAATATTGTGCACAATTTTATAATAATATAATAAACAGTTATTTATAAAATAGTACCTTTTATTGCAGGCAGAATTTTGTCGTAATCAGAGAGATGTATTACGAAATCGGAAAGTATTTAGAAAAGTGCTTAAACGTAGTGGTCATATTGGTTGGCATCTTTTTTCCTGCGGCGTTCATTGCTGTTGGCCAGTACGGTCAGTTTCTGCTCATCGGTCATAGTAAACCAGCCTCTTATCTCTTCTGCACTACGGTGGCAGCCGATACAAATCTTTTCTTCATCGAGGGTACAAACGTGGATACAGGGGTTTTTTATGGTATTTTTCTTTGTTGGCATAAACGGGGAGTGTTTGTGAAATTGCAGATAATTTTCGGGTGGGCAAAAATAACAAAATTCATTGACCGGCCTATACCTCGTATCCCTGCTCTTTCAGGTTTAGTTTTATCCTTGAAACGACCATATCAATAGCTACTTTGTTTTCTCCTCCCTGCGGAATAATCACATCGGCAAAAAGCTTGGTAGGCTCAATAAATTGTTGGTGCATGGGTTTTACAAAGGTGGCATAATGGGTCAGCGCATCGTCATAATTTCTGCCCCTTTGTTGTATGTCGCGCCGAATGATACGCATTAAACGCTCATCGCTGTCTGTAGAAACAAACAGCTTTATATCAAGTAGCTTACGGAGTTTCGCATTGGACATAATCAAAATCCCTTCCACAATAATAACTTCTTTGGGCCTGACTTTCTGCGTTTCAGAAGCACGGGCACAGGTTACATAGGAATAGATGGGCATTTCAATGTCTTTTCCTTCCTGCAACATTTGAATATGTTTTATTAACAAAGGCCATTCTATGGAATTGGGATGGTCAAAATTGATTTTCAGTTTTTCCTCCGGACTTAAATCGCCGTTATCGTAATAATAAGAATCCTGTGAGACAACAGCCACGGAGTCTTTGGGCAGAGCTTCTACAATTTTATTTACCACCGTTGTTTTTCCGGAGCCACTGCCCCCTGCAATACCAATTATAAGCATGAAATTATTTTTTTAATTTATTCAAAAATAAGAAAATTATATCCGTTGCTGTGCGAAAAAGATAAAAATAATACCGCACTATCCTTCTTCGCTTTTATTTTCGCAAAATTCAGTCAGTACCCCAAAGGTTGATTTGGGATGCAGAAAGGCAATATCAAGTCCTTCCGCTCCTTTGCGGGGATTTTGATCAATCAGCCGGAGGCCTTTGTCTTCAGCTTCTTCCAACGCCTGCTCAATATTTTGAACGGCAAAAGCCAGGTGATGAATCCCCTCGCCCTTTTTTTCGATAAATTGCCCCACCGGCCCTTTCGGGTCGGTACTTTCCAGCAACTCTAATTTTGTTTTCCCGATTTGAAAAAAAGCCGTCTTCACCTTTTGGTCTTTTACCTCTTCTATGGCATAGCATTTCAGTCCCAAAACGTCCTCATAATATTTTATGGCCTGTTCCAGGTTTTTTACGGCAATGCCAATATGTTCAATATGTGTAAGTTCCATTGGAGAATATTTTTGTTGTTGATGCTTCAAAGATATTGAAAAATCAATTTCCTTTCTCTTTCTTACCTTTGCAAAAAATAGTCGCGTCATTACCTATTATTGAAAACTGGCTGGAAACAGAATGAACATGGAATATAAAGAGGAGTGTAAGCGTATTATAGAAGCCGGCTTGCGGCTGGTACACGAGAAGCTAATCACACGCAGTTGGGGGAACATCAGCGTACGCGTGGATGCGCAAAATATGCTCATCACGCCCAGTGGGCGGACTTACGAGAGCCTGAAACCCGAAGAAATTGTGCTCATGAATTACCACACACTGACTTACGAAGGAAAAATCAAACCCTCCTCCGAATATCACCTTCATGCCGAAATTTATAAGCAGCGAAAAGAGGCGAAAGCCGTTATCCATACCCACCAAATGAATGCCACCACTGTGGCCGTGGCCCGGCGTGAAGTACCCCCCATTATTGATGACATGGTTCAGATTATCGGGCCCTCGGTGAGGGTTTCGAAATATACGCTTGCCGGTACAAAAAAATTTGCCAGGTACGCCGTAAAGGCCCTAAAAGGCAGACAAGCTGCACTGTTGGCCAACCATGGTGCCGTTTGTATCGGGCGTACGCTCGATGAGGCCTTTGTGGTGTCGGAAGTATTGGAAAAAGCCTGTAAAGCCTTTATTGAAGCAGAATTTCTTGGCGGTGCCCAATCGGTGCCCAAATTCTCTGCTGTCATCCTGCATCAGGTTTACCTGAAAAAATATTCTAAACTGGAAGAAAAAAACAAATAAAAAAAGGTGCCAAAAGGCATCTTTTTTTATTTGTTTTCCACCCTCAGGTTATTTACATTTCAATACCTGTTTTCTCTGATATTGGGCGGCTTTTACATTGGGGCCTTTCACGACATGTTTAAAAGCACCACAGGCAGCAGCTTTATCCCCTTTGCCCTGATAAGCCTGCCCGAGTGTAAAATAGATATCTGATTTATCGGAACTTTGCATGGAAAGGGCTTTTTTGGCAGCAGCAATGGCACTATCCCATTTTTTCAGGTTTACATTGGCCAGTGCCATATAGTAAAACAGGTCGGCATTGGCTGTTCCGTATTTCTTTGCATTATTCAGGGATTCAAGGGCTTTTGCCGTATGGGATTTTTGCAATTGTTCGGCACCATTATTCAGCAAAGCATTGAAAGCTATCTGTTTGGCTGCGTTATATTTTTGGGTGGCCTTGGCACTGGAGACAGCAAATTTTCCCAGCTGGTCAACTGCCGACATCATGGCGGTCATATCTTTTTGCGATTTGGCCAAAATAACTTTTCCATAATAGGCGTTGTAACAATCCGGTTTTTCTTTTAATGCATTGGCAAACTGAGTGGCGGCTTCTGCATATTTTTTCTCTCTGATAAATGACAGGCCTTTGGAAGAATAGACCCTGGCAATATAAAGATGTGCATAACCTTTTATTTTTTCATTCTTTATGGAAGCAGCCATGGCTTTCGCTTTTTTCAACTGGGCAATGGCCTGGTCAAATTCTCTTCTTTTGTACAGTGAGATACCGTCCCAGAAATAGGAATTGGTAAGTTGTGATTCGACCTGAGGCTTCAAATCGGCAGCAGCAGACCCGGCCATTTTACACATTTCCAGAGCTTGCTCGTATAGTTTTGCAGCTTGTCCGAAAGCTTTGGCTTTGTATTGTGCCGTTCCTTCATTAAATTTTTCACCGGCATCGGCAACGGATTGGGCATACAGTCCCAGTCCAAACATCAGTAGCCCCACGAGAAGAGCGGATTTAAACACTGTTTTCATCTTTTTCAGTAAATTTTAAAATTAAAAATAAAAAGTGCCGCAAGATAATAAATTCCTGTATTTTGCAAATGTTAAAAATTTTTAAATACCTTTTTTAGCAATTTGACTTTGTGCGATGGCCTGTTTGCATCTTTCTTTTATCTTTGCAGCCGCATTTCGCTGCAAAGCGAAAACAATGCCTCCTTAGCTCAGCTGGTAGAGCAGCTCACTCGTAATGAGCAGGTCGTGGGTTCGAGTCCCATGGGAGGCTCTTTTTTGTGCCCATAAATGAATACCAGTATGTCCCGTACGGCTACCAATGGCCGGCAGGACCGGGGCAATTATAACGGAAAGTCCGTCCAGCCGGACAGGCAGGCGTTCGAAGAAGCTGCTTTTTTGAGATTTGCTATTATTTCCCAAACCGTTACCTTTGCAGACTATGAAACTGCTTATTGTCGAAGATGATTACGAGATTCAGGAATCTATTATGGCGTATCTCGCACCGGAAGGTTACCTGTGTGAACAAGCTTTTGACTTTGGCAGTGCTTTGGATAAGATACAGTCGTTTGAATACGACTGCCTGCTCATCGACATCAACCTGCCCGATGGCAGCGGGTTGGATTTAATAAAAGAAGCCAGGCGATTGAAGAAGCCCAGCGGCATTATTGTTATTACGGCCCGCGATGCCATTACCGACCGGGTGAAAGCACTGGAGTTTGGTGCCGATGATTATCTTGTCAAGCCGTTTAACCTGGCCGAACTGAACGCCCGTATCAAGTCGCTTATCCGCCGAATGCAGTTTCAGGGCAGCAATTCCATCGTCCAGGGAGATTTGCAGGTTTTTCCTGACAGTTTTCAGGTACTGGTTAAAGGGCAGCCCATAGAGTTGACAAAAAAAGAATTTGAACTGTTGCTGTTTTTTGTTTCCAACGCCGGACGTGTCATTGCCAAAGAGAGCCTGGCAGGGCAGCTTTGGGGCGATGACTCCGATTTCTCCTACTCTTTTGATTTCGTGTATGCCCAGATAAAAAATCTGCGAAAAAAACTCCGGGAAAAAGGAGCCGGAGATTACATAAAGACTATTTACGGGGTGGGTTATAAATTTGAAAAAGAATGAAACTTCTTACCAAAACCACGCTCTATTTTGTTACCGTTTCGTTGGTGGTATTTTTTGCCGGCGGCATTGGCCTTTACAAGATTATGCAGAACCTGGTGGAACACGAAGTGGATGCCGACCTGTACAGCCGCATACATTATTTTTATAACAACATTCGGCAACTTGATTCGCTGGAGAACGTTGCTTTTATTGCTACTGAACCCATCGATATTGAAAAAGTAAACCAACCGGAACCTGCAACTTTTCGCTTGAAAGACACCATCCTTTATAACCGGAGTGTCAAGGCATATATGCCTTATCGCCAGTTAAGTACCACCGTAAAAAGTGATGGATGTTTTTACCGTGTCCGCATTTACAAGTCGTTGATTACCTCCAATTATCTCATTGAAAAAATTGCGTTGATTATCACCCTCATGTTAATTTTGTTTCTTGTGTTGGCTTATGTTCTTAACCGGCATTTCTTTGGAAAAGTATGGGCAGATTTTTTCGACACTTTACACACCATGCAGGAATTTCGTTTGGATAATCCGCAAAAAGAACCTTTTCAACCTTCCGAAATCATCGAGTTTAACCAACTCAATGAGGAGTTGACGCGAATGACGGATAAAATCGTCCAGGATTATGAAGCAGTAAAAGAGTTTACCGGAAACCTTTCGCATGAGGTACAAACGCCAATGGCCGTGATAAAAAACAAAACGGAACTGCTTTTCCAGGAATCGCTGAATAAAAAACAGTATGAACTGGCAGGTTCTATTTACTCGGCTACCAACCGGCTTTCGGGTATCGTACGCAGCCTGGGATTGATTGCCCGCATCGATAAAAATCAATTCTTTAATAAAACAGACATCGATGTTAAGGCGTTGATACAAAAGCAAATTGAAAATTTTGAAGGGCTTATGGCCTCGCGGAACATAACACTTCAAACATCTTTTGCGGGTGAGCCTAAAGTAGTGATGGATAAAGATTTGGCGGGTATTCTTGTTACTAACCTGATAAAAAATGCCGTTCTTCATAATGTTGAAAATGGTTTTGTCCGTATCCGACTGACATTGGAGGAGATGGTTATAGAAAATTCAGGGAATGACCCACATGTGCCCACGGGGGAGCTGTTCGAACAATTCTCACGGGCTTCAGATAAAGGATTTATGGGCATTGGCCTGTCCATTGTAAAAAAGATTGTAGTGCATTACAACATGCACATCCAATACAAGTATCATGAAGGAGTTCACCAAATTGAAATTCGATTTTGAAGGTTGTAACCTAAAGATATTATTAATTAATTTAGGTTGTAACATACAAAAAAATCTATAAATTGCATGTCGTAACCTAAAAATATGTATTTTTGCCTTATGGAAAAATTGAAAGTTAAATATTTTAGGTTGCTCAACTCAGTTCAGGTCTCATCAAAAAGATTTCTGTTTGACAAAATAAACTGGCAAAATCGCCTTATTATTATCAAGGGGCAACGTGGTACAGGAAAAACAACGTTACTGCTACAATATATCAAAACCACCTTTACAGATTACTCGGAGACACTCTATGTATCCCTAAATGACATCTACTTTTCTGCCAACACATTGTCTGATATGGTAGAAAAATTTGTGATGGATGGTGGGCGTTTCCTGTTTCTTGATGAGGTTCACCGGTACAAAGGATGGTCGGAAGAACTAAAGAATATTTATGACTTTTATCCTGATTTACAAATGATTGTTACCGGTTCTTCGGCTTTGGCCTTCTATATCAACCAGGCTGATTTGGGTAGGAGGGCTTCCGTGTACGATCTGCCTGAACTTTCATTTCGTGAATATTTAAATTTGGCTTACAAAACAAATTTTTCCGCGTTTCAACTTTCAGATATTCTTAATCATCACGAGCCTCTGTCAATGGATATCAATGCAAAGATAAAAAGTGTCAAACTTTTTAGGGAATATCTTTATTCGGGTGCCTATCCTTTTGTGCTGGAAGGGGTTGATAAATATTTTGACAAACTGGAAGCTGTTATTAACACGGTGATTGACAGTGATATACCTGCCATTGAAAATATCACTTTTGAAAGTAGGATTAAATTGAAAAAATTACTTTTAATGATGGCTTCTGCTACACCGTTTAAAGTAAATATCAGTGAATTAAGCCGAAAGTTGCAGACAACCAGAGATGTCCTCGTGAAATACCTCACGTTACTGAACAAAGCGGGAGTTATCAAATTTCTTACGACGGAAGGTATCGGACATACTTTACTGAGAAAACCGGACAAGATATATTTCAGTAATTCAAATTTAGTATATGTTTTTCAGGATAATGCAGGCAGAGGAACTATTCGCGAAACCTTCTTTTTAAATCAGTTGTCTGTCGGGTATAGGATTGCTTATCCCAAAACAGGTGATTTTCTGGTAAATGGGAAGTTTATTTTTGAGGTTGGTGGTAAGTCCAAAACGTTGGATCAAATTAAATCTGTTGACAACGCTTATCTTGCTTTGGATGACATGGAATATGGTTTTAAGAACAAAATCCCACTTTGGCTATTTGGATTCTTATATTAATTCGAGAAAAATATTTTCCATGAAGTTCTTATATGCCATTTCAATTTATTAGCGAATGTAGAAAATATTCATTTGACATAATGGAAACCATGAATATCCGAAACTACAAATGATAAAAACCGATGTTCTGTTTCAAAAATTATAAAGCCAAATTACCGGGACTTGGTGTGGTATTCAGTCCTTTAATAGGGCTGCTATTTTAAATTTTTCCAAACTGCACTTTTCACACGCTTTATCTTATAATTTTCAGAATTCCTACAGATTTGAACGGTAATTTTGCCTCTATAAAAGGAAAAAAATGACAGGTCTTGTAGGAATTAGTTATAAATCAGCCGATTTGGAAATTCGTGAGCGGTTTGCCTTTTCCAAAGAGGAGATTGCCACTTTCACCGAACAGTTGTTAAAAACGGAGAAAATCCAGGGCGTGGTGGTTATCTCCACTTGTAACCGGACAGAAATTTATTACCATGCACCGCAAAATCATAACGGCGATGCCTTAGAGGAAATTTTTCATGTTCTTTCGGCTCAGAAAAATTATACCAAAATCCTGAAACCCTATTTTTACATTAAAACAAACGATCAGGCCGTTTTACATCTTTTCAAAGTGGTATCAGGCATCGATTCACTCATTGTGGGGGAAGACCAGATTATTGGTCAGGTAAAAGAGGCATTTCAATTTGCAAAAGAAATTAAAAGTACCGATAAAATCCTGAATCGTTTGTTTGCCAAAGCACTGGAGACAGGTAAAAAAGTCCGTACCCAAACAGAAATCAGTCGTGGCTCGGCTTCGGCCAGCTCGGCAGCAGTTAATTTGTGTCATCAACGTTTCCCTGATTTGAGCAACCAAAATGTAATGTTGGTTGGTGCTGGACAAACGGGGCAGTTGGTGCTCAACAGCCTCCGTAAATCCACCTTCAAATCCTTGCATATTGCCAACCGTACTTATGCCAAAGCCGAAGAACTTTCGCAACTTCATGGGGGAAAAAGTATTGCGCTGACTGAGGTGGACAATTACCTTGCTGACAGTGATATCATCTTTATAGCCACCGATTCGCCGGAACCGCTGATGAAGCTGGAAGCTGTAAAAAAAGCGTTGAAAAACAGAACCCGCGTTCAAATACAATTGTTTTTTGATCTTTCTGTTCCCCGCAATATCGAAGAGAAAATTGGTAAGCTGGAAGGTATTGAATTGTTTACCATCGATGATCTTACAAAAATCGTAAAAAGCACCAACCATAAAAGATTGAAAGAGATTTCGGCTGCCATGGAAATTATTTCCCGTGCCAAAAATCTTTTTGTCTCCTGGAAAAACGAACAGGAATTGGTGCCCACTATTTTAAAGATAAAAGAGAACTTCCAATTGCTCAACAAAACAGAAATGGACGAGTTTAAAAAAATCCATTCCATAAAAGAGGATAAACTGCTTGCTGAGTACTCCAACCATATCACAGAGAAGTTCGCACGGGTTTTTATCAAAAACCTGAAGGAACTTTCCAAAGCGGCCGACAAAAAAGATTTTATCGCCATGGCCGAAGAATTTTTTGAACTGTAAACATCATGGGCAGAACGGTTAAAATAGGTACCCGGGGCAGCAAACTTGCGCTGTATCAGGCAAATCGTACCAAAGACGAATTGGAAAAGCTTTTTCCGGAACATACTTTTGATTTGGAAATTATCCGTACAAAAGGGGATAAAATTCTGGATGTGGCACTTTCTAAAATCGGTGACAAGGGCCTGTTTACCAAGGAAATTGAATTGGCACTGTTGGATGGCCGTATTGATATGGCCGTGCACAGTATGAAAGATTTACCCACCCTTTTCCCGGAAGGATTGAAACTCGGTGCCATGCTGGAAAGAGGAGAGCCCCGTGAAGCACTGGTGAGTACGGGAGGCCGGAAATTATCGGAATTAACGGAAGGGGATATTATCGCCACTTCCAGCGTGCGCCGCAGGGCACAATTGTTAAAGATAAATCCACGCTTTCACATCGTAGATATTCGCGGAAACGTGGATACGCGTGTCAAAAAATGGAAATCGGGTTATTGTGATGCCATGATCATGGCTGCCACCGGTTTGCAACGGCTCGGACTGGATGAAAACATCTCTGAATTGGTCAATCCATCCCTGATAATGCCACCGCCTGCCCAGGGAATTATTGCCATCGAAAACCGCGAAAACGACACTTTTATCGATGAACTTCTGTTGCAGGTCAGCCACAAAGAAACCTGGATCAGGGGCCGGGCAGAATATACTTTTCTGGAAACCATCCAGGGCGGTTGTCAGGTGCCCATTGCCTGTTATTCGGAAACCAACGGTGAGCAGATGACCATCAACGGCATGGTACTTTCGCCGGATGGAAAACAGTATTTATCCGAAAGTGTACAATGTGCTTTTTCTGAAGCCGCTGCGGTAGAAACTGCCCGTCACCTCGCCACCTCTTTTCTCGAACGCGGGGCACTCAAAATCATTGCAGGCCTTGAAAGGTAAACCCGAAAATATTGCCCCTGCGGAACGTACCGTCATAAGTATGCAACCCGTTGAGCGTGCTGCCGAATTGCAAAAAGCACTCCGGGGCACGGACTTGAGGTTTTTCAACATGCCCATGATTTATACCGAAACAGAGAAACTGAACAGTGAAACCAGGAGTGTATTCGACAGTTTGCAAAACATTGATTTACTTATTTTTACCAGTCGTAATGGGGTAAAAGCATTTTTTAATTTATTACAACAGTCCGGGCAGGCACTTTCTGAAAAAACGAAAACTGCCGTCATTGGCAAAGGAACCGCCGCAACACTTGAAGCGCGTTACCGCAAAGCTGATTTTATCCAACCGGGAAATACCTCCCGTGATTTTGCCGTTTATCTGAAACAAAATGTACTCCGTGGCGGCGAAAATGTTCTGCTGGCACTGGGAAACCTGGCTTCTGATTTTTTACAGCATGAACTGTTGCCACAGGCTTCCGTGCAACGTATCAATGTTTACAGTACGCTTCCCGTAAGGGAATATGATGCCGGGCTTATGCAAAAAATCAGGGATGGCCAATACGGTGTGTTGGTGTTCAGCAGCCCGTCGGCTTTTGCCCGTTTCTACGACATTTATCAAAAGAAGAAAACAAACGCCCGTTTGCGGATGGTCTCCATTGGCAACATCACAACACAGGCCATTTTAAAAACTACGCAGGCTTTTGTGCTTACCGCAAAAAAACCGGGAACCGAAGGCCTGTTGCACGAAATCAAACAATATTTTCATTAAAAACATAAAACAATGAGTTTTCCACTGACAAGATTAAGAAGATTGCGCCAAAACCCGGTTTTGCGCGACATGGTAACCGAAACAAGAGTAACTGTTGACGACTTGATTATGCCGTTGTTTGCCTGCCCGGGCACCAACGTAAAAAATCCCATTAAATCCATGCCCGGTAACTTCCAAATGTCTATTGACGTGTTGGTCGAAGAGTGTAAATCGCTGATGGACGTGGGTATCCGTGCCATTATCCTGTTTGGTATTCCCGAAGAAAAAGATGATACCGGTATGATTGCCGCCCACGACGATGCCATCATTCCCCGCGCCATCGATGCCATAAGAAAAGAGGTTCCCGGCATGTTCGTCATTGCCGACGTTTGCAATTGCGAATATACCACCCACGGCCACTGCGGTGTTGTAGTGGATGGCGATGTGGACAATGACCTGACATTCAATTCACTTGTAGCCCAGTCTATCACTTTTGCCCGTCACGGTGTGGACATGGTTGCCCCCAGCGATATGATGGATGGCCGCGTGTTGAAAATCCGTCAGGGACTGGATGCCGAAGGCTATTACATGATGCCTATCCTGGCCTATTCTGCAAAATATGCTTCCGCTTTTTACGGCCCTTTTCGTGATGCCGCCGAAAGTGCCCCGCAATTTGGCAACCGCAATTCTTACCAGATGAATCCGGCCAATACCAACGAAGCCATTCGTGAGCTGGAGTTTGATATTGCCGAAGGTGCCGATATCATCATGATAAAACCGGCGTTGAGTTACCTCGATGTCATCCAGCGTGCCAAAGACCGTTTCAATATGCCCATTGCCGCTTACAATGTGAGTGGAGAATTTGCCATGGTAAAAGCAGCTGCCGAAAAAGGCTGGATTGACGAAGACCGGATTGTTAAAGAAATCCTGACTTCCATCAAGCGTGCCGGTACCGACATGATCCTGACTTATCATGCCAAACATTTTGCCGAAAAATTGCAATAGATAAACGAGAGAAATAACCACAAAGGGCACAAAGTACGGCACAAAGAACACCAGGGAATTAGTTTTTTTATCGTTCAACCCTGAGGCAATTGGTGTAAGCCTTGTGCGTGGAAATTGCCGTGAGGGTCTTGGTAGTTGGAAATAGCAATTATTTTCACCGCAGATTCTCGCGTCGCACGCTTCCCACATTTCCTGCCCTATGCGGATCAGAATTAAACGGATAAATAGAAAATATATACAGCTCATTCGGATTTGCAATCCGAATGTAAATGAAAAACGGATTTGTAATCCGGATAAAAAACAAAATAGATGAACCATCAAAACAGCATTCAGGAATTTGAAAGAGCACGGAAGACCATTCCCGGAGGTGTAAATTCACCGGTGCGGGCCTACAAAAGCGTGGGCATCCCGCCGGTACTGATAGACCATGCCAAAGGTGCCCGGATTTTTGATATCGATGGCAACGAGTACATCGATTTCGTCTCCTCCTGGGGGCCATTGATTTTAGGACATGCCAGAGAAGAAATTGTGGAAGCCATCAAAAAGACGGCGGAAAAAGGGACATCTTTTGGTGCTCCCACAGTGATAGAAACGCAAATGGCAGAGCGGATTATCGAGATGATGCCCTCGGTGGAGAGTGTGCGCATGGTCAACTCCGGAACCGAAGCCACCATGAGTGCTTTACGGCTGGCAAGGGCTTTTACCGGACGTGAGCTGGTACTGAAGTTCGTGGGAAATTACCACGGTCATGCCGACAGTTTTCTCATCAATGCCGGCTCAGGGGCCATGACTTTCGGCGTTCCCAACAGCCCGGGTGTTACCAAAGCCACGGCCAAAAACACGTTGGCAGCACCTTACAACGACTTGCAGGCTGTGGAAGATTTGTTTGCCAAAACCGGAGATAAAATTGCCGCCATTATTGTGGAGCCGGTTGCCGGCAACATGGGACTGGTGCTTCCGCAGAAAGGTTTTCTCGAAGGCTTGCGTGAGATTACACGAAAATACGGTGCATTGCTCATTTTTGATGAGGTGATTACCGGATTTCGCTTGTCGCGAGGCGGTGCCCAGGCACTTTTCGGCATTGATCCCGACCTGACCACCATGGGAAAAATCATTGGTGGCGGACTGCCGGTAGGTGCTTACGGCGGAAAGAGGGAAATCATGGAAACGCTGGCACCGGACGGACCTGTTTATCAGGCTGGGACCCTTTCGGGGAATCCGCTGGCCATGGCAGCCGGACTCACAGCATTGAATATCCTCAACGACAATCCGCAGATTTACAGCCATCTGGAACAGAAAGCCATAAAACTGGCCGACGGTTTCCGGAAAAATATTGCCGACACCGGCACCAAAGCATTGGTAAACCAGATAGGTTCTATGCTGACACTGTTTTTCAATGATGGACAGCAGGTTACCTCTTATGATGAGGCAGTAGCTTCCGACACGAAAAAGTTTGCCGAATATTTCAGTCTTTCACTGGAAAACGGTATTTATCTGGCACCTTCGCAGTTTGAAACTGGTTTTGTATCGGATGCCCATACGGATGCCGACATCGATTATGCCATTAAAGCCAACAGGGAGGCTTTGATAAAAATGAAAGAAAGGGAATAGCTGCGTGCGACCTGATGCTAACCCTGGCTCATTTGGGTTTGTAACCCGAATGTTAAAAGTTCAGGGATTTAAAATCCCTTGCCCTATAGGTCGGGATTGCAAATCCCGACCAGCATTAAGAATTAAAATGTTAAGTATAGCACCAGAGAACACAAAAGTTAAAAACCAAAGAGACAGATAAAGATGACTTCACTATTTTTAGATACATTAAAAGGAAAACCCACACCGCGGCCTCCGGTTTGGTACATGCGACAGGCAGGCCGTGTATTGCCTTCCTATCTGAAAATCAAAGAGAAATACACTTTCTGGCAGCTTATGAAAAGTCCGGAGCTGGCAGCAGAAGTTACTTTGTTGCCTGTTCATGATCTGGGCGTAGATGCTGCTATTTTGTTTTCCGATATTCTGGTGATTCCTTACGCTTTGGGCATGGGACTCGATTTCACCCATCAGGGGCCTGTTTTTGAAAAACCACTCAAGCAGTTTGATAATCCGGTAAAAAGGATGGATCCGCATCCGGAAAAACTGGAATACATTTATGAAGCCATTGAGCAGGTCAAAAGAGTTCGTCCTAAGAATACGCCGTTGATTGGATTTTGCGGGGCACCGCTCACCGTGCTGAGTTTTATGCTGCAGGGACTGGGCAGCCGTTCCGACTTTTCGGATGCGGTAAAATGGATGTTTGCCCATCCGAAGGATTTGTTGCCGCTGGTAGATGCTGTTACGGAGATGACGTTGAATTATGTCAGAAATCAAATCCGGCACGGTATCGAAGCCTTTCAGCTTTTTGAAACCAATGCAGGGTTGGTTCCCAACGATTTTTACCGCCAGGTTTTTCTTCCTTCGGTGGAGAAAATTGCACAGGCGGTTCGTGATGAAGGCATCCCGTTTATCTTTTTCCCGAAAGGGATGGGCGATGGACTGCAAATGCTTGGCCCGCAACATGCCGATTTCATCAGTGTGGACTGGCTGACACCCATGGACAGGGCGAGAGAAATTTTGGATGACCGTATCGGCTTGCAGGGAAACCTGGACCCCAGGCTTTTGTTTGCTGACAAAAAAGTCATTGAACATGAATTGGAAAAATATTTGGAATTCGGACGGAAACATCAAAACTGGATTTTCAACCTCGGGCACGGCTTCCTGCCCGGAACACCTTTTGAGAATGCCCGTTTTGTAACCGACTGGATAAAGGAACAGAAATGGTAATTGATTAAAATAACCTGGTGAAACTTTGTGCATCCTTCGTTCGCCTTCATGGTAAAAAGAAGAAACCACCAAGGGGCACAAAGTGCATCACGAAGAAGCACAAAGAAACACAAAGAAGAAAAACAAAATAAGATGAACCTCGATATATTCAAAAAATACAACAAGCCCGGCCCGCGCTACACCAGCTACCCGCCGGCTACTTTTTTCAAAAGCGGCTTTACCACGGAGCAATACGTCGAACAGCTTATCCGCTCCAATGACGACAAGCCTCAAAATATGTCGTTTTATGTTCACATTCCCTTTTGTCCGCGGCTGTGCCATTTTTGCGGTTGCAATACCGGTATCTCACAAAAAGAAGAAGTCATCCGGCGTTATGTGCGTGCTGTGATAACCGAAATTGAAAATGTGGCGAAATATCTTGACAAAAACCGGAAAGTCAGCCAGATACATTGGGGAGGAGGGACACCAAATTCCATCAATTTGGATTATGTGGAGGAAATTATGGGCACTTTTCAAAAGCATTTTCAATTTATTGAGAAACCGGAAATTGCCATGGAATGTCATCCGGCTTATCTCGAATATGAAGACATCGACCGGTTAGCGGCCATCGGTTTTAACCGTTTAAGCCTCGGGGTGCAGGATTTTGATGAAGAGGTACTGAAGCTGGTAAACCGTGCACCTTCCAAATATCCAATTAAAGATTTGGTCAACTATCTGAAAGAAAAAGGTTTCCGTGGCGTAAACCTGGATTTGATATACGGCCTTCCGGGGCAAACCAAAGAGAGTTTTGCCCTTAATATTCAGAAAACCATTGAAGTCTCGCCCGACAGGTTGGCCACTTTTTCGTATGCCCATGTGCCGTGGGTGAAAGCGGCCCAGAAAATTCTGGAAAAACGTGGCCTGCCCACTCCGGACGAGAAACTTCAAATGTTTGAAACAGGCCATAAACTGCTTACCGAAGCCGGATACGTTGCCATAGGGATGGACCATTATGCCAAAGCAGACGATGATTTGACATCAGCCTTAAAAAATAAAACCTTACACCGCAACTTTCAGGGTTATGCCACCCGCGAAACTACCGGGCAGGTTTATGGTTTTGGCAGCTCATCGATTACGCAATTGTGGGGTGGTTACGTGCAAAATGTCAAGACATCAGGGCAATACGTACAGGAAATTGAAGCCAACGGACTGGCCCCGGACAAAGCTTATCTTATGACTGATGACAACCTCGTGGTGCGCGAAGTGATCGCTGAAATCATGTGCAACGGACGGATGGATTTTGCGGAAATTGGCCGGCAGTTTGGTAAAACGGCAAGCGAGGTAAAGGAGATTGTGGCTTTTCAGCCGGAGAAGTTAGCCGAGTTTCTGCGGGACGACCTTATCAGTATTAACGGGAATGAGATAACTGTTCACAAAGAGGGGTTCTTCATTGTCCGCAACATCGCCATGGCTTTTGACCCGTTGCTGAAAACATCGGAGGCCATGTATTCGAAGACTATTTAAAAAGTAAGAAAATCATTGAATATATACAAAACAATCGATTATAGATAGTTTCAACCAGTAAAAACAACCTGTTGTTTTACAATAAATTCAAACAATTCTATCTGTTTAAAATAAATTGCTTATCTTTATTTGGCAAAACAACAATTTATATGAAGTAACGATTTTAGACTATCATAAATAATGACCATGGAAAGATTAGACAACATACACCCCGGAGAAATATTGTCGGAAGATTTCTTAAAGCCAATGCAAATATCCGCAAAGCATCTCCCGTTCAGGTTTTCGTAAGCCATCTATGTGTATTTTTGGAGCAACAAAAAAATCATGTATCACCTTGTCCTGAACATCCATATTTGGACCAGCGTTTTGTTTGTGGTCATCTCTATCGTCCTCACGGTAAGGGTTACGCGAGGCTTTTTTCTAAAAAAGGAACTGTACGGGAAAACCTGTATCTATCTGGAAAACAGTTTTATCCTGTTGCTGTATCTCGGACTTATTTTGGGATTCCTGCTCTACTTTTTTATGGAACCGGCCAACAAATACGCCATTACATCAGTAGCGGATGTAAACCGCATTTTGTCGTTACGGTTTTGGTCCATTGAGCATTTCAGTGTTATGTTGTTTGCCCTGATTCTGGCCCAGATTGGAAAAATCTTCACGAGCAAATCCATCAGCCATCATGCCAAATACAAATACGCCATGATTTATTACGGATGGGCTACCCTTGCCACCCTCGCCTCCATGGGCTTTTATCTGGCATACAGATAAAAAAAGTGCCTGAAATGCATCAAGTACTTCAGGCACCTTTTACTTTTCAGGCATTTTGTCAGATCATTTTCTTCGGGTCAACCCATTCGTTAAATTCTTCATCGGTAACGAAACCGAGAGCCAGGGCAGCTTCACGCAAAGTGGTTCCTTCGGCATGGGCTTTTTTGGCAATTTTGGCTGATTTCTCGTAGCCAATGTGCGTGTTCAATGCGGTAACCAGCATAAGCGAGTTTTCCAGGTTAAACTGGAGGTTTTTCAGGTTGGCCTGGGCACCGGCAATGGCTTTGTCGGCAAACGAAACACAAGCATCGCCCAGCAGACGTGCCGACTGCAACAAATTAGCAATCATCACCGGCTTAAATACATTCAGCTGAAAATGTCCCTGCATACCGCCTGTGGTAATGGCCACATCGTTGCCAATCACCTGGGCACAAACCATGGTCAAGGCCTCATTTTGCGTGGGATTTACTTTTCCCGGCATGATCGAAGAGCCGGGTTCGTTTGCCGGAAGGTTCACTTCGCCAATGCTGCATCGAGGCCCCGAGGCAAGATAACGGACGTTGTTGGAGATATGCATCAGGCTTACTGCCAGCTGTTTCAAGGCACCTGAAGTTTCCACTACGGCATCGTGGGCAGACAACGCTTCAAATTTATTGGGAGCAGTAACAAAAGGAAATCCTGTCAGCTCGGCAATTTTCTCAGCTACTTTTTCAGCATAGCCTTTTGGGGTGTTCAGGCCTGTTCCCACAGCTGTTCCGCCCAAAGCCAGCTCTGTCAGGTGGCCCAGCGTAGCTTCCAAAGCTTTCAACCCGTGATCCAGTTGCGAAACGTATCCCGAAAACTCCTGTCCCAGTGTCAACGGTGTGGCATCCATCCAGTGGGTACGTCCTGTCTTGACATAGTCTTTAAACTCTTCGGATTTCTTTGCCAACACATCACGCAGATGTTTTACGCCCGGAATGGTAACTTCCATAAGTATTTTGTAAGCGGCAATATGCATGGCCGTAGGAAAAGTATCGTTGGACGACTGTGATTTATTGGCATCGTCATTGGGATGCAGAAATTTCTTTTCGTCGGTCAGTTTTCCACCTTTTATTACGTGTCCGCGGTTGGCAATCACTTCGTTCACGTTCATATTGGACTGTGTTCCGGAACCGGTTTGCCAGATGACCAACGGAAAATTGTCGTATAATTTCCCGGCAAGGATTTCATCGCACACTTGTGCTATCAGCTTGGCTTTTTCATCATCCAGTACACCGAGGTCGGCATTGGTGAGTGCTGCTGCTTTTTTAAGGTAAGCAAAAGCGTCAATAATTTCCCGTGGCATGGAGGCGGCGGGGCCAATTTGAAAATTCATTTTTGACCGTTGGGTCTGTGCGCCCCAATATTTGTCGGCGGCAACTTTTACTTCACCCAAAGTGTCATGTTCTATTCTGTATTCCATGGTTTTATGATTTATGTTAGATTAATATTTTAAAATAATTTTTCAATTTCTTCGGCCGGGTCGCCCCACACGGCTTTGCTTCCCTTCACCACGATGGGACGTTTGATAAGTTTTGGGTTCTCAATCATTATCTTTACCCACTCCTCATCGGTAAAATTTTTGCCTTTAAAATTCTGTTTGTAAACCGCTTCCTGTGTCCGCACCATCTCCTGCGGTTTTTTGTTCAGCCGCATTAAAATGTCTTTTAATTCGGCTTCGGTAAGGGGATTTTTAAGGTATTCTACAATTTTAAAATCGGCTGTTTTGTTTTGCAAAAACTGCAATCCGGCACGTGATTTTTTGCACCGCGGGTTGTGATAAATGGTAACCATCTTAACTGTTTTTTAGAACAATCAAAATTACAGAATCCTATGAAAAAATAATCAACGGCAAGCTAATTTATAATGGGTTCTAATTGGTGTTTCCGGTGCAAGCACTATATGGCGCAGCATCCGCTATATAATGCAACTACCTGGCGCAAGCATCCGCTTGTGCCCTGCCTAACAACACAGCACCCGTTGTGCCATTGCAACATTTATTCTTCCTCTTTATCCCCGCCGCTCATCATCAGATAAGCTTTAATAAAACCATCCAATTCCCCATCCAAAACTGCCTGCACGTTGGAAGATTCATATCCCGTACGCACATCTTTTATCAACTTATAAGGATGCAGAACATAGGATCGGATTTGCGAACCCCATTCTATTTTTTTCTTGCCGGCTTCAATTTTCGCCCGGGCTTCCTGCTTTTTCCGCATTTCAATTTCGTACAACTGTGATCGCAGCATCTGGAGTGCTTTTTCGCGGTTTTGTTGTTGTGAGCGGGTTTCCTGGCATTCGATGACCAGTCCCGAAGGCTCATGCCGCAGGCGAACAGCCGTTTCCACCTTGTTCACATTCTGTCCGCCGGGGCCGCTGCTGCGGAAAGTATCCCAGCTGATGTCCGCCGGGTTCACGGCAATTTCTATGGAATCGTCCACCACGGGATAGACATATACCGAGGCAAAAGAGGTGTGGCGACGGTTGGCCGAATCAAAAGGCGAAAGCCTTACCAGCCGGTGAACGCCGTTTTCCCCTTTCAGGTAGCCGAAAGCAAAATCCCCTTCAAACTCCAGCGACACCGATTTGATACCGGCCACATCACCTTCCTGAAAGTCCAGTTCCTTCACTTTGAAACCTTTACGCTCACCATAACGGATGTACATGCGCATGAGCATCTCTGCCCAATCCTGGCTTTCCGTACCGCCGGCACCCGGGTTAATTTTCAAAATGGCGTTTAGGCTATCTTCTTTTTCCCCTAGCATCTGCAGAAACTCCAGCTCTTCTACCTGCTTTAACGCTGTGCCAAACTGTTTATCCATTTCCTCATGCGAAACCTCCCCTTCCTGAAAAAACTCTTCCAAAACTTTTACGTCATTAAAAGCTTCTTCAGCTTTGGCGAAAGCCTCCATGCGGTTCTTTTTGGCTTTAATCTGCCGCAACAGCACTTCCGCTTTTTTCGGGTCATTCCAAAAATCAGGCGACTGTGTTTTCTCTTCTTCTTCTCCAATTTCCATCAACGTGCGGTCCACGTCAAAGGTACCCCCTCAAGGCCGCGAGTCGTTCCGACAGGTCTTTCATGGCTTCTGTTGTGTACATAAGCTTTCTTTTCCTGCAAAAGTAAAAAGATTGTGGCTTGCCCGTGAAAACAATGCGTGGTTTGGGGCGTATTCGGGTACTTATTTTATTGGGTGGCTACGGTTCCCACGCGCAAAGCCCACGCGAACCGTACCGGGCTGTCCGCTGTATCGCTGTTGCCGGCGGCAGGTTTTGCAATGCCAGTACGGGGTCTTCGTGCCTCAGCCTCCGCCTGTCAGCAAAAACCAAAGCCCCCGTCTGCCACCGGATGCCGCTTCCATCCCTGCCACAAACCAGCCACCTTCTGACCATTGTTTGACCACTGCTTGACCACTGATTGACCATTGTTTGACCATTGTTTGACCATTGTTTAACAATTGCCTGACCATCGCCTGACAACTGCCTGACAATTGCTTGACCACCGCTTGACCATTGTTTGACTCCCGCTTGACCAATGCTCAATTATCCCTACTTTTACACTTTCAATTGAAACTGAAAAGAATGCAACTCAACCTGCCGGCTTACGAAGTAAAAATCAGGAAAAACGAAGGAAAAGGGGAGGACATCTTCGATACATTTCGGGGAAAATATGTCCGCCTGACACCCGAAGAGTGGGTACGCCAGCATTTTCTGCATTTTTTGTGTAGCAAAAAACATTACCCGGCTTCGCTGATAAGTGTTGAAAAAAGCCTGATGATAAATGGAATGCCGAAGCGATTTGATGCTGTTGTTTTTAACCGGGATGGGACACCGGCCCTCCTTCTTGAATTTAAGGCCCCCGAAGTGAAATTAAGTCAGGCCGTTTTTGACCAGGTAGCAGCCTATAACCTGGCACTTCATGCCCATTACCTTATCATTAGCAACGGACTGTTACATTATTGTTGCAAAATGGATTATGAAAAACAGCGTTATCATTTTCTCCGGAACATACCGGATTATACTGATTTGTAGTTCGTTATATTTGTATATTGCATCTAAATAAAAAAATGGTTTTCTTTGCAGAAAATTTCTCTTGGGAATGGTAAAAAGTTATAAATTTGTCCGTAAATTTTTATGATATGAAAAAAACAATCTTTCAAATTATTTTGATCGTAATAGCCGCAATTTTAGCTTACTATACTTATGCAAGTATCATGCAGCCGGTGAATTTTAATAAGCAAAAAAGGGCACGTGAAAAAGTTGTCATTCAGTATCTTAAAGATATTCGTTCGGCAGAGTTTATTTACAAGCAACTGAACAACGAATATACCGGTTCGTTTGATACCCTCATCCATTTTATGGACAGTGCCCAGATTCCTGTGGTAAGAATGATTCCCGACCCCAACGATACAACCTATACGCTTACCATTAACGATACGGTAGGTTATGTGAAGGTCGCTGACTCTTTGTTCCGGGGACAAAAAAACGTTGATTATCATCACATTGATATTATTCCGTTTTCCGGTGGTAAAAAATTCCAGTTGAAAGCAGGCGTAATAAAAAAAGGAGGCGTCAATGTGAACGTTTTTGAAGTTAAGGCCCCTTTTTCAACGTATTTGAAAGGTATGGATGAACAGCTTATCGTCAACCTGAGTGCCAGTCGAAAAGAGCTGAAAAAATATGCCGGCCTGAAAGTTGGCTCTATGACCGAACCTTCTACTGACGGCAACTGGGAATAATACACGGCTTATGCCTTATAGTATTAAGCCACATATCAGTTACCTCGACAGATCCTTTAAAACATCACATACACGTTCGTATATCATGGCCATGCAGATAAACCTGCATGGCTTTGCTTTTTCCATATACAACCCTGATAAGAATAAGTTTGTGGGGTTGCAACACTACGTGTTGGACAAAAGAAGTACACCTGCTGATTTGACAACTGTTTTTGAATTAATCCTGAATGAGTTACCTTGGCTTGCCTTTCCCTATAAGGCTTTTTACTGCCTCATTCAAAATAGTTTCAATACCCTGGTCCCACTTCCCCTTTTCAATGAAGAAAACAAAGAGCTGTACCTTAACTTCAACCATCCTTTTCAGGAGAACCATCGAATAGCCTGTGACAAATTGAAAAATACAGGCTCGGCCAACATCTATTATCTTCCCGGGAGGTTTTCAGAAAAGGTAAAAGAATTGTGGCCAAACGCAAAGATTGTCCATTACACTTCTGCTCTCATAGAAAGCCTTACCGTCAATTTTAAGAACAATTTAGATGAAAAGGGCCTTTTTCTGGATGTACATGACGAAAGTTTCGATTTGGTTTATTTTAAGGAAAACCGTCTTTTTTATGCCAACAGCTTTTCGTTCCGCACCAAAGAGGACTTCGCTTATTTCCTGCTTTCTGCCATGGAACAACTCTCGCTGAATCCCGAAGAAGTACGGCTGATTGTTATGGGAAACATCGATAAAGAAGAAGAGAGTTATCACCTTATTTATCAATATGTCAGACGGATAGAGTTTGTTGAAGAGAATAAAAACTTTTTATACGCTTACCTCCTTGATAACGTTCGCCGACACAAATATTATACATTATTTAATGTGCTGCAATGCGAATTATAGCTGGTAAATACAAAAGCCGGAGGATAAACCCTCCGGCCAACCTGCCGGTTCGTCCCACCACCGACAGAGCAAGAGAGAGCTTATTCAATATTTTAAACAACCTCATTGAATTTCGGGAAACCGTCGCCTTGGATCTTTTCTCGGGAACAGGTGCCGTTTCCCTTGAAATGATTTCACGGGGTTGCAAAGAAGTAACTGCTGTGGATCAAAACCGAAATTGCGCAGAATGGATTCGGCAGGCAGCCAGCGATTTCCAAATATCAAACTTACAGGTTAGGCAGGCCGACAGCTTTAGGTTTATCAGGCAAAACCCAGGAAAATACAGCCTTGTTTTTGCCGACCCGCCCTATAACATGGATGATTTTGAAGACATTAGCCATCAGGTTTTTGAGAATGGCCTGTTAAGTGAAAACGGATGGCTGGTGATAGAGCATCCCAAAGAAATTGATTTCTCAGATCAGCCTTTTTTTCACGGCCATCGCAAATACGGAAAAGTAAATTTTAGCTTTTTTCATTTTATCCATGATGAATAATCAACAAAAGCTTCCCCGGATTTTTTTCTTTCCCGGCCTTGGTGCTGACAAAAGGGCCTTCTCAAACCTTAAAATAAAAACTTCTTTACAGCAGATACCTATTGACTGGCTGAAACCGGAAAAACGGGAATCCCTGACAGCTTACTGCCGGCAGTTGACAGAAAAATACAGGATAAACGATGGCGACGTGCTCGTTGGCCTTTCGTTTGGCGGGCTGGTGGTTACAGAAATCAACAAATTTATCCGCCCGGCACTTAGTATTCTTATTTCCAGTGCTTCCACACGCAAAGAGCTGCCTCTGATTTACCGGATAGCAGGAGGGCTTAACCTGCATCAGCTTATTCCAAAATCCGCGCTGAACAAGCCCAATCGGCTGAAGTACTATCTGTTCAGCCTGAATAAACCTGAACAGAGGAATTTGTTTAATGAAATCATCACCGATGCCGACCCCGATTTTGTCCGATGGGCAGTGGATAAAATTGTTCACTGGCAGAACAGGAAAAGGCCCGAGAATCTTTTTAAAATTAACGGTACAGCTGACCGTATCATGCCCATTCACAAAGCCTCCACCGATTTTGTCATTAAGGATGGAAGCCACTTCCTTACCTGGGAAAATGCAGAAGACGTTGCTGCCATTATCCGCCGGCTCATGAAAGAAAAAGGGCTGAACACTGGAGAATAGGTTTCCACAACTTTTATTTTCTTCCGGACAAATCCGGCTAACCTAAATTTTATACTTTTACTCTTTATTCCTGTTATTCCAAAATTATGAACAGAAATCTGAACTTAGAAAAGCTAAAGAACACGCCTCTTTGGGATGTCATTGTTATCGGAGGAGGGGCCACAGGGCTTGGGACAGCTGTGGAAGCGGCTACGCGCGGTTACAAAACCCTGCTGCTTGAACAGGCCGATTTTGCCAAGGGAACCTCCAGCCGGAGTACAAAACTGGTGCACGGCGGTGTGCGCTACCTGGCACAGGGCGATGTCTCACTGGTACTTGAAGCATTGAAAGAACGTGGCCTTTTACGCCAAAATGCACCTCATCTGGTACGTAACCAGGCGTTTATCATCCCTACCTACGAATGGTGGGATGGCCCGTTCTACACCATCGGGCTGAAAGTTTACGACATGATGTCCGGCAAACTGGGGCTGGGGCCTTCCGAGCGAATTAACACGGAAGAGGTTACCAGGGCCATCCCCAATCTGAAAAAAGAGGGGCTAAACGGTGGGGTTATTTATTACGATGGCCAGTTTGATGATGCCCGCCTGGCCATAAGCCTGGCGCAAACGCTGGAGGATAACAGGGGTACAGCACTGAATTACTGCCGGGTTACAGATATTCTGAAAGACAGGATGGGGTTTGTTGACGGCGTCAGGGTGCTGGATACAGAAAACGATGAAACCTATGAAATAAAGGGGAAAACCGTGGTGAATGCCACCGGTGTTTTTGCCGACAGCATCATTCAAATGGATCATCCCGAAACCAAAAAGACCATTGTCCCATCACAAGGGGTACACATTATCCTGGACCGGAAATTTCTTCAGGGCGATGCTGCCATAATGATACCCAAAACTCCCGATGGAAGGGTTCTTTTTGCTGTTCCGTGGCATGACAAGGTAGTGGTGGGAACTACCGACACGCTGATGGATAAAATCAGCCTTGAGCCGAGAGCACTTCCCGAGGAAATTGACTTTATCCTGAATACTGCCGGTGAATACCTGGTCTATCCGCCCAAGCGATCGGATGTGCGTAGCGTGTATGCCGGTCTTCGTCCGCTGGCAGCACCGGAAGAAGAAGGGGAAAAAACCAAGGAAATCTCCAGGAGCCATAAAATTACCATTTCTGCCACAGGGCTGCTCACCATCACCGGAGGGAAGTGGACTACTTACCGGAAAATGGGTGAAGATGTCATCGAAAAAGCCATCCTGATTGGCGGCCTTGAAGAAACTGCATCAGTTACAGACAACATGCCTATTCACGGCTATGTGAAAAGTTTTGATGAATCGGACATACTGCATTATTATGGCTCCGACAGGGATAAAATAAAAGCCCTTGCCCTGTCAGATAAAACTATGAATGAAGTACTTGTAGAAGGTTTCCCTTACACCAAAGCCGAAGTGGTTTGGGCCGTCCGTGAGGAGATGGCACGTACCGTAGAGGATTTTCTGGCCCGCCGCAGCCGGTTTTTGCTATTGGATGCGCGCAACAGCATAAAAGCTGCTCCTGCCGTGGCTAAAATAATGGCGGAAGAGCTGGGATTACGGCGACGTTGGGTCCGCGAACAGATAGAAGATTATACGGCTCTGGCCAAAGGTTACATTCTGGAATAGGCCGTTTTTAAAATACCCATTTCATGGAAAAAAAATACATTCTTGCACTGGACCAGGGAACAACCAGCTCGCGTGCCATCATTTATGACCATGCAGGAAAAATAATGTCCACGGCGCAGAAAGAGTTCCGGCAGTTTTTCCCTAAACCCGGATTTGTGGAGCATGACCCCATGGAAATTTACAGTTCCCAAATCAGCGTGGCAGCAGAGGCTTTGGCACAGTTGGATATCCATGATAACGTTATTGCCGCCATCGGTATCACCAACCAACGCGAGACGACCATCGTCTGGGACCGGAATACCGGGAAGCCGGTGTACAACGCCATTGTCTGGCAAGACAGGCGGACAGCTGCTTATTGCGATGCGTTAAAAAGCCGGGGACTTCAAAACGAAATCACGGAAAAAACCGGATTGGAAATCGATGCTTATTTCTCGGCAACCAAGGTAAAATGGATTCTCGATAACGTTTCAGGTGCCCGTAAAGCTGCCGAAAACGGCGAACTTGCTTTTGGTACCGTGGACAGCTGGCTCATGTGGAACCTCAGCAATGGCAAAGCCCATCTGACCGATGTCTCCAACGCCTCACGCACCATGCTTTTTAACATCCACACACTGCAATGGGACAATGACTTGTTAAAACTTTTTGACATTCCGGCTTCCATGCTTCCCGAAGTAAAATCCAACAGTACCCATTTTACCGATACCTCCGGATTGATTTTCTCGACAAAAATTCCCATCACAGGCGTGGCCGGTGACCAGCAGGCAGCACTTTTCGGTCAAATGTGTGTTCATCAGGGAATGGCCAAAAACACATACGGAACCGGATGTTTTATCATGCTCAATACGGGGACAAAACCTGTTCGTTCCAATAACAGAATGCTTTCAACAGTTGCCTGGCAGCTGAACAACCAGACTACCTATGCGCTGGAAGGAAGCGTTTTTGTGGGTGGCGCAGTCATCCAATGGCTTCGTGATGGGATGAAATTCATTAAATCAGCAGATTTGAGTGAAAAGCTGGCCCTTTCGGTAAAAGATACCAACGGCGTCTTTTTTGTTCCGGCCTTTACGGGATTAGGTGCACCATACTGGAATCAGGATGCACGGGGAATGCTTTACGGTATAACCCGCGGAACCACACGGGCACACATTACGCGTGCTGCCCTCGAAGCTATAGCTTACCAAAGTTATGATGTGATAAAAGCCATGCAACAGGATGCCGGTTTTGTCATCGAAAACCTGCACGTGGATGGGGGTGCGGCAGCCAACAATTTTCTTATGCAAATGCAGGCCGATGTCTTGCAAACCAACGTACAAAGACCTGCTGTACTGGAAAGTACATCACTCGGGGCTGCCTATTTTGCCGGTCTTGCCGTCGGTTTTTGGAAAGATACGGCAGAAATAGAAAGCCAGTGGCAGGTTGAAAAAACATTTGCACCCGTCAAAAGTTCCCGTGATGTGGAAAAGGGAATTGCAAGCTGGCATGATGCCATCGCACGGGTTTTGTACCAAAACCATTAATCTGGGTTACCCGGGTTCTCCGTCTAAAAAGTTCTCCGGATAATTTGTAAAAACGGCATCCACTCCCATCTGTTTCAACCGGTTGAAATCCGACAGTTTATTTACGGTATAAACCCATACCTCCAGGTTGCCGGCATGTATCATTTTTACCCATTGCGGGTTTACCGTGCGCAGGGAGATATTGACAGAAGCAGCATGCAGCACTTGCGAAAGTTCAACAAAACCGTGTGGTTTTCTATCATAAAGAATGCCGATTTTTGTGGTATCATCCAGTTTCCGAAACTGTCTCAGCTGCTGATGGTCAAACGATGAGATATAGAAGTCCTCAATTTCCCAGCCATGGTTTTCCCTGTATTCGTTGAGCAAAACTGCAGTGGGAACGGCAACGCCGGCACCTTTCAGCTCAATGTTGATTTTCGCCCGCCGGTTTACGAGGTTCAAAACTTCGCGCAAAGCAGGAATCTTTTCCCCCTCTCCGGCATCTGCCCGTTTTAATTCTTCCAGTGTTTTTTCTGCGACGAAACCTTTTTCCGTTGTCGTCCTGTTTATCTTTTCATCGTGGATGACCACCAACTCACCGCTGGCACATTGATGCACATCGAGCTCAACCATTTTTACCCCCATGTGGATGGCCTTTTCAAAAGAAGCCAAGGTATTTTCGGGAGCTGTTCCGCTGGCACCGCGATGTCCGATGATGAGCATATTTAAAACTTTAAAAGACAGATAATCCTGATTTTGTGGTAAATAGTTCCAGTGCTTTCATTCCCCGAACAGAATTTCCTTTTTTATTCAGTTTGGGGCTCCACACGCTGATACTGTATTTTTCGGGATGAATGGCCACGATACCACCGCCCACGCCACTCTTTCCCGGAAGGCCTACCGTAAAACTAAACTCTCCGGCTTCGTCATAAAAACCACACGTTTGCATGAGCGCATTCAGCCTTTTGGCCTGGCTTGTGGAAAGAATTTCTTCTTTTGTGCCGGGAATTTTCCCATGGTTTGCAAAAACCAGAAAAGTTCGTGAAAGTTCCTTACAACTCATCTCGATGGAACAAAGGTGAAAGTAAAAATCCAACACTTCTTCCACTTCGTTGTGCAGGTTGCCATGCGATTTTAGCAGGTTGGCAAGGGCGGTATTGCGGTATCCCTGTAATTTTTCAGAAGCAGCTACGGCCGGATTAAATCCAATTTCAGGATTGGCCGAAAGTTTACGGACAAACGCCAACAGTGCCTGTTTAGGTTGCTCAAGTTCAGAAACAAGGATATCGGAAATTACCAATGCCCCCGCATTGATAAACGGGTTACGGGGGATGCCCTGCTCGTAGTCCAGCTGTAACAGTGAGTTAAAAGCCGTCCCGGAAGGCTCAACTCCCACCCGCTCAAAAATAGTTTCATCCAACAACCTGATGGCCATGCTTAGTGAGAAAACTTTGGCAATACTCTGGATGGAAAAACGGGTTTCGGCATCACCTAGCTGAAAATGATTTCCTTCGAGAAAATGCAATGAAATGCCAAAATGGTGCGAATCCACTTTTGCCAGCTCGGGTATATAAGAAGCAACTTCTCCTTTTCCTTGTAAATAAGCAGTTTGGGAAGTTATCTCATCCAAAATTTTCTGATAATCCATAATGCATGATTAGGATAAATATCCATTCATTAAGCGGGTAATCAAAAGAAAAGCCCACGCAAAGTGCGTCAAAATTTAATACAAAATTCGCAAAGCTAAGTAGCTAAATATAAGTGTTTTTGCGTTCTTAGCGTATTCTTGGCGGCCTCTGCGTGAACTATAAGAAGCTGCCTTTTTGAACAGCCTCTCTTTCATCTTAATTAAAAAAGAAAATTTACTCTCCTCTTTTGAAAACGACAGAAGTAACAGTAACGTCATCGCCACCCATGTTGATGGTCAGGCCGTAAGGACGCTCCGGAGAAACCTCAATCTGGGCTTTTCCGGCTTTTCCTGTGAGCTGCTGCCAAATGGTTACGGCTTGATGTACACCGGTTCCGCCCGTGGGATGTCCCCAGCCAATCAGTCCACCGGTTGTATTAAACGGCATTTCCCCGTTACGGCCGGTTTTGCCTGCAGCCACGTAGTCGGCACCTTCGCCTTTGGCTGCCAGCCCCAGGGCTTCCACGGCCAGAATACCGGCAATGGAGAAGCAGTCATGGGTTTCCACCGTTCCCACCTGGTCAATGGTAATACCGGCGTTTTCCAAAGCCTGATGGGCAGCGAATTTAATGGTTTCCAGTTCGGTAAGATCTGTCGGATCAGAAGTGATATCGCGAACGGCATGGCCGAACCCAATAACTTCCACAGCGTCTTTCTTGTCCACACCAATACGTTTCAGTCCCTCTTCGGAACAGACGGTAATTCCGGAAGCAGCATCCGACACTTTGGAGCAATCCAACACTGTCAGGTGATCAACGAAAGACTTGCCATTGGGTTGCATTTTTAAAGCCGTGGCATAAGGATCAGGATTGGTATTCTGGTATTCCTGGGCTGTCGGGTCAAGCCGTGCATTTTCGATGGCATTGGCATACCAACGGGCCATCCCTTTGCGGGTACGCTCATAGCCGTATTTTTCGTAATAAGCACCTGCCCGGTCGCTAAACTGTCCCGGGAAAAAGTAGGCGTGCCCCTCTTTGCGGCGTTGAAACCATCCGGCCAAGGCCAGAATATCGGCACCATAAATGGCTTTAACTGTATTTTGTACTTCAAAACCGAGAGACAAAACTACTTCTGAGGTTTCTGCCAGTACCGAACGTATGCCGGTTACCAGCGAAAGTCCACCCGAGGCACAGGCACCTTCCACATGAACAGCGGGCTTCATACTTAAGCCTTTGTCAATCATTGGGATAAACCCGTCAACATGGCCTTGCTTGTTAAAACGTCCGGCCATAAAGTTTCCGATGACCGACTCATCCACGTTTTTGGCTCCGCCGATTTGTTTCAGGACTCCTTGTCCGGCTTCTTTGATATAATGTTCAATTCCCGGACGGGGTTTTTTGGGGTTAAACTCCTTGCGGCCGGTTCCCAGCGAAACGGTATTGTAACCGGCAGTCATATATACTTTTCTTCTTAGCTTTTTCATGATGCAGAATTTTTTAATCGAAATAATTATTGATGGGGCCATAGGCATGGAAAAAACCGGTAAGCATTACCGTGTTCACGTCATCTTTGCTTTGGGCTACCTCGTCGCTCACCAGCTTTTCGCCAATGGCTTTGGAGCGTTTGCCATAGTTGATAGCGATTTGTGCTCCCAGCGTGTTCATGGTTTTCAGTTCGTTGAAAAAACGTGTAAAGACTTCGTCTTTGTTTTTCATGCGCAGCGTAGCTTTCCAGGCTACCGCCGAATCGGGAAGGTCGCCGAGCATCTCATCACATTCGTCTTTAAAGCTGTCGATATCCACATATTCCTGTTTGTGGACATCCCAAACGGCTACCGGTTTTCCGCCTTTGTATTTCAGAAAACCATCTTTCTGGGCTCCACTGGAATACTGTCCGCCTTTGACGCCCTGCTCCATCATAGTATTCAACAAATCACTGTGCAGGTCTTCATCTTTCACAAAGGGATCCATCACGTTCAGGATAAACTGCATCACATCGATGCCCACATAATCCATGAGCTGGAAAATGCCCATGGGACGTACGAGATACTCCTGCGTGATTTTATTTATCATATAAATGGCTTTGTAAAGCGGCATGTTTTTCTCTTTGGCCAACGCTTCGGCTTCTTTTATTCCATGCAAGCCATCGCGCATAAAGTGACCGTTACCAATAAAACCGGCAAAATCGTTGGATGGAACGATAATTTTTCTCAAATTCTTGGCATACGCATAAGCAAACTCAACAAGTTCGTCTTTGGTATTGTCGGTGCGGATAAGCTCCACGAGACGCTGGACAGCCGGAGGGTTGTAGAAATGAAACCCGATGACTTTACCTTCCAATTTAGCCTCTTTGTCAATCAAATGAATGGGAACGGAAGAGGTGTTGGTGAAAAACCAAACATCTTTGTTGTTGTTTTGTTTGATTTCCGAAAACAGTTTCACTTTCAGTGCACGGTTTTCGTTCACGGCTTCAAAAACGAGGGTAGAGCCGTAAGCAGCACCCATGGCTGTGGTGGGACGGACGATGTTCATCACGTCAAAAATGTATTCATCAATAATATCGAAGTTCTCGATAAGGTCGTCACGGTCGGCATACATTTTTCGCAGCCAGACTGCTTTTTTCTCGGCAATTTTCCGTACCTGAACGCGCAGGTAGTTCATTAGCCCTGCCAGTCCTTCGTCGGATACATCAATAGCATTCAGGACAAAGGTCTTTCCTTTGTTTTCCGGCAGCAGTGAACGGTCGGCCATTTCAACGGCAGTCAGCAGTAAAATACCACTGCCCATTTTGCCGGCGGCACCCATCACCGAAACGTTTTGTAATCTTTCGTCGTAGGTCATGTTTTTATTTGTTTAATTGTTATGTTGTTTTTTTTATAAGTCGGAAGTCAGAAGACGGAAGATGAGCGTAAATGAAACTCCGGACTTCGGTCTTCGGTCTTCTGTCTTCCGTCTTCCGACTTTTATCTCCTCACTTCCACTCCGGCTTTCTCTTTTCCAGGAAAGCTTGCATCCCTTCCCTTCCTTCGCTGTTATCGCCGAAAAGCGAACCAAAGGCGCGGGCTTCAAGGTCAGCACCTTCATCCAGACTTAATTCATATCCTCGGCGGGCAACATCTTTGACGTTTTTGACAGCCTGCGGACCTTTGGATGCAATATTTTTAGCAATTTTCATCACCTCTTCCATCAGAGATTCCTGTTCCACTACTTTTTGCACCAGCCCGATACGTAAAGCATCCTGAGCACCAATCATATCGGCTGTCATGAGCAGGTAAAGGGCGTTTCCCATACCTGTAAGGCGTGAAAGCCGCTGGGTTCCGGCGTATCCGGGGATGAGGCCGAGATTTACTTCAGGTTGACCAAATTTGGCTTTGGTACTGGCAATGCGAAAATCGCAGGCCATGGTCAGCTCCATGCCACCACCAAGGGCAAAACCATTGACGGCAGCTATAACAGGGATGGGTAATTTTTCGAGACTTCGAAAAGTATGCTGCCCGAGGCGCGAAAACGCTTCCCCTTCTTCCAGGTTTTTGTTGACCATTTCGGCAATGTCGGCACCGGCCACAAAAGCTTTTCCTTCGCCGGTAATCACCATAACCTTTACTTCGGGATCGTTTTTCATCGAAGCCAATAACTCATCCATTTCGTTGAAAAACTGTGTGTTCAGCGCGTTCATGGCTTTGGGCCTGCTGATGGTAACCAGTAAAATGCCATCCTCGAGTTTTGTCTGTAATATTTTATTGTCCATGCGTAATAATTTTTAAAAACCCAAAGTTAGAAATTTTGAGCTTTTTTACGGACAACTTTATGAATATTTAAGAAATATGGAATGAGGACAAATAAGCAAAACGGGAACAATTTGCTCCGTCTCCATATGAATTTGGAGGCTGCTTTTGCATTGTCCCTGCGGGACTTTAAGCTCCGGAAAAAGCAAGCTTAACAAAGACAGGTATTCAAAAAGACAGTTTTTGAAGGTTCACGCTAAAAGCGCAAAGCATCCGCAAAGGCCGCAAATCATTTTGTTATAATGGTTTAAGTTTTGCGCACTTTGCGTGAACCCCCATTTTTTAAAAAACCTCTTTTATCTGAAAAGTCTGTCCGTTAAAAGTAAAGGTATCTCCTGCTTTTTTACCGCGCATGGCCTGAAAAATGGGAACCTGAGGTGAAACGGCATAATAGGTCTCCCCGTCCAGTTCCACTTTCCCCATGCCCACTGAAACAAAAATCTTTTGCTTGTTGGTGATGACAATGGCACCGAATTCCACCGTGTTGATTTCCCTGTCAACAGGAATTTTTTGTAAAGTTACCAGCAGGGTGTTGGCCTGTTTCAACTGTTGGGCAAACAGGTTGTTCTGGTTCATGAGCTTGGTACGGTAAGGGTCGTAGCGGTCTTTGGGCGCACCGTATTCGTTGGAGAGCCGCAATGTTTCGTCTACTTCGTGCTGCAGTTCCGCTGCCGTCTCCTGCTGACGGGCAATGCACACCTCCAGCAACCTCTTTTTCAGTTCCATTTTACTCATGTGGGGGAAATTAAAAAGCGAAGATAAACAATTTCATGAAAGAATAAACAGAATCATAATTGTATTGTTAATAAAACATTTTTTTATTATTTTTGCATTATATAAAATACAATTCTATGGAAAAGTTAATGGCCAAGTCTATAAAAAAGGTAGATGGTGTTAAAACAGATTTTAAACGATTCCTTTTTGATAAAATAAATCCGGACAGACGATTGACAGGCATAAAGGGGGCTCGCGGGACCGGGAAAACAACTTTGATGTTACAGTATATCAAAGGAAATTTCGGACTAACAGATGAAGCACTGTACGTCAGCCTTGATAATATCTATTTTACTGAAAACAAATTGGTTGACCTGGCTGATGAATTTGTGAAATCGGGAGGAAAATACCTTTTTCTGGATGAAGTGCACAAATATCCGCACTGGTCAAGGGAAATAAAGAATATATACGATGATTATTCCGGATTGAAAATCTTCTTTACGGGTTCTTCCATTTTGGAAATAGACAAAGGGGAAGCAGACCTGAGCCGGAGGGCGAAGGTCTATGAATTGCCGATACTTTCATTAAGGGAATTTGTTGAAATTTCGTATGGTATAAAATTCAGGGTTTTCTCACTTCGGGAAATTATCGAAAACCATATTGAAGTAGCCCGCGCCATAAATAAAAAAATAAAACCAGTCAAAGAATTCAACAATTATAATCATTACGGGGCATACCCCTTCTTTTTGGAAGCCGGTCAGGAAGATTATCCCGATCATTTGGAAAGGATTGTCAGGCTGGTGCTGGAAACCGACCTACCCGCCTCCGTTGCCATTGATTATTCTTCCATAGTTAAGCTGAAGCAATTACTGATGATAATCAGTGAAAGTGTACCTTTTCAGCCAAACATCAGTAAATTAAGTATTAAAATAGGTGTTACCAGGGAGACTTTGTTGAAGTTTTTGTACTACCTGGAAAAAGCACGGTTGGTTGCATTGTTGAAAAGCGGGACCAAAGGGCTTAGTAAAATGGCTAAACCGGACAAAATATACCTGCACAATGCAAACCTGTCTTATGCTTTACAGCCGGAAAATACAAATATCGGCACAGTCAGGGAAACTTTTTTTTACAGTCAACTTTTACAGGGGCATCATGTGGCAATGCCTCGGAAAGGCGATTTTATTATTGACAATAAGCTGGTTTTTGAAGTGGGCGGAAAAAACAAAATAAAAAAGCAGGTTGCTGCCCTGAAAGATGCCTTCGTAGTTTCCGACAATATCGAATATGGTTTTAAAAACAAAATTCCGCTGTGGTTGTTTGGCTTTTTGTATTAACTCCAATCCTTTCATTTTTTATCCTTTCGTCTTCTGTAACATACAGAATATTCATAAAATTGCATTATAGAAAAGACAATTCTATCTATAATTTCGCAATAAATCCGGAAACATACTTACTGGCGGCCATTTGATTTTTCAACGCCATCTTTCAGGCATGATTAAACCAAACTTCGGGCGAGGACGCCCGAAGCGGATACAAGGATATTCTGCAGAGGCCGAAGCGGAAGCCGGAAGAAAAACAATATCTTTGCCGCCTAAAAACAGGAGTTCCGTGAACGCAACGGATTTTTTACATCTTTTTCAACAGCATCCCAAAATAAAGATTTTGGAGGAGGTGCTGCGTCCCGATGTGAAACATATTCACCTGAAAGGCCTCATGGGATCGGCCACCGCCATCACCCTTGCCGCGCTTTTTGATAAAGCCGGGAAACAGCAGCACCTTGTGGTGTTATCAGAAAAAGAAGAAGCTGCCTATTTTTACAACGACCTGGAAGCCCTGTTGGGCGATAACGATCTGGACCACAATAAAAAACGGGTGCTTTTTTATCCCACCACCTACAAGCGGCCTTACGAACCGGAGAAACTGGACAAAGCTTATGAGCTTTCGCGGACGGAGGTGCTGAAGCGTTTTATGAACAACGACCGGAAAACCATCGTGGTAACCTATCCGGAAGCATTGGCCGAAAAAGTCATAACCAAAACCTGGCTCAACAAAAACATGATGAAGCTCCGGCAGGGAGAAGAGATCTCACAGGATTTCCTTACCGACCTGCTCATGGAATTTAATTTTGAGATGACGGATTTTGTGGCCGAGCCGGGACAGTTTGCCCTGCGTGGTGGCATCGTGGATGTTTTTTCCTATTCTAACGACCATCCTTACCGTATTGAATTTTTTGGCGATACGGTGGAATCCATCCGGACTTTTGACCCTTCCAACCAGCTTTCGCTTCAAAACCTGAACCGTATCACGTTGCTTCCCAATGTGCAGGACAGACAGATGAAGGAAGAACGTATCAGCTTTTTTGATTATGTACCGGCCGGAACTGCCTGGTGGCTCACCGATGTGGAACTTATTCATAACCAGCTGGTGAGCGAGTACGAGAGAGCCCTTAACATTTTTGGTGAAACGGATAACAGCCACAGATTGCCACCGGAAGAGCTTTTTATTGATGGCCAGCATTTTATGGAAAAAATAGCCGGTCTGCACACGCTTGAATTTGCTTCTTCTTCTTTTTTTGAAAAGGTGAAGACACTCCTTTTTCATCAATCTCCACAACCGGCTTTCAACAAAAAGTTTGACCTGCTCAGCGAAAATCTGCGTCAGAAAACCGAGGAAGGTTTTCAGCCGTTTATTTTTTCGGGTAACCCGAAACAAACCGATCGGCTACATGCCATTTTTGAAGATATGAGCCCGTCGGAAGCTCCCGTACAATTCTCACCGGTAGTGCTCAGTCTTACTGCCGGGTTTATCGACCACGACCTGAAAATACTTTGTTATACCGACCACCAGCTCTTCGAGCGTTACCACAAATTCCATTTGCGTGAAGGTTTCGGGCGAAAAGAGGCTATTTCCATCAAGGAGCTCTACAACCTGAGCAAGGGCGATTATGTTACACACATCGATCATGGTGTTGGGAAATTCGATGGTTTACAGGTCATTGAAAACAATGGCAAAAAGCAAGAAGCAGTTCGGCTGCTTTATAAAAATGGGGATCTTCTTTACGTCAACATTCACTCGTTGCACCGCATTACCAAATATGTCGGGAAAGACGGTACACCTCCGCAACTTAACCGGTTGGGTTCCGGTGCCTGGAACCGGCTGAAAAACAAAACCAAATCCAAAGTAAAAGACATTGCCCGCGATTTGATTAAGCTTTATGCCCAACGTAAAGCCGTAAAGGGTTATGCTTTCGACCCGGACAGTTATATGCAGAACGAGTTGGAAGCCAGCTTTATCTATGAGGATACCCCCGATCAGCTGAAAGCTACACAGGCTGTAAAAATAGATATGGAGCAGGAACATCCCATGGACAGGCTTATCTGTGGCGATGTGGGTTTTGGCAAGACAGAAATCGCTATTCGTGCCGCTTTCAAAGCTGCTGCCGACAGCAAACAGGTGGCCGTACTGGTGCCAACCACCATCCTGGCGTTACAGCATTTTAAAACCTTTTCGGAAAGGCTGAAAAATTTCCCGGTTACTATCGACTACATCAACCGGTTTAAAAGCACCAAACAGCAGAAAGAAACGCTGCAACGGTTGAAGGATGGAAAAATTGACATCCTCATTGGCACCCATCGCCTCCTGAGCAAAGATGTGGCGTTTAAAAATCTCGGACTTTTCATCATCGATGAAGAACAGAAATTCGGTGTGTCGGCCAAGGAAAAAATCCGGCAGATGAAAGTACACGTGGACACACTTACGCTGACGGCCACGCCCATTCCACGTACATTGCAGTTTTCGCTCATGGGTGCCCGCGACCTTTCTATCATCAACACGGCACCGCCCAACCGTTATCCCGTGCAAACCGAGCTACGGTCGTTTAATCCGGGAACCATCAGCGAGGCCATTCGGTATGAACTGTCACGGGGCGGACAGGTTTTCTTCCTTCATAACCGGGTGAAGAATATTACTCACGTGCACGATATGCTGAAAAAGTTTGTTCCGGATGCCCGGATTGCCGTGGCTCATGGCCAAATGGAAGGCCGCAAGCTGGAAAAAATCATGCTCGATTTCGTGGAAGGACTTTATGACGTGCTGCTGGCCACCACCATCATCGAGTCGGGGCTGGATATCCCCAATGCCAACACCATCATCATCAACGATGCGCAGAATTATGGCCTTAGCGATTTGCACCAGCTACGGGGACGCGTGGGACGTTCCAACAAAAAGGCGTTTTGTTACCTGCTCACACCTCCGTTGGCATCACTTCCCAAAGACGCCCGTAAACGGCTGAAGGCCATTACCGATTATGCCGACCTCGGCAGTGGATTTAACATTGCCATGCGCGATTTGGATATCCGTGGAGCCGGCAACATTCTCGGTGCCGAGCAGAGCGGGTTTATTTCCGAAATCGGTATCGAGATGTACCAGAAAATCCTGGATGAAGCCCTGTTGGAATTGAAAGAAACGGAATTTCAGGATCTGTTTGCCGAAGAAAACAAACAACGCGATTTTGTGAAAGAGTGTCAGTTGGAAACCGATTTGGAGATTTTTATCCCGGGGGAGTATGTGGCCAGTGCCACCGAACGGCTTATGCTTTACAAAGAGTTAGACAGCCTGAAAACGGAAGACGAATTGGAAGGTTTCAAACAAAAGCTAAAAGACCGGTTTGGTCCATTGCCCCCGGCCACACAGTATTTGCTGGATGCGTTGCGTTTACGTTGGCAGGCACAACATCTGGGCTTTAAAAAGCTGATTCTTAAATTTGGCAAAATGGTAGGCGTTTTCACCGGCAGCGAAGAAACAGACTTTTTCCAGTCGGAACTGTTCGGTAAGATTATTGAAGCTATAAAAAGCCATCCCAACTGCTGCGAAATAAAAGAACGCAAGGAGAAATTGACACTGGTTTTTGAAAAGGTGGGCAGCGTAAAAAAAGCACTGGAAAACCTAAAAGTGTTGCAGCAAGCTTTTTCAGGGAAAATATAAAATTTAATTCTTCCGGCGTGGACGCCGGAAGCGGAATACAAAAACACGAATTTTTCGAATACAATCGAAAAATTAGCGTGAATTTTTCAGGTATAATCGAAAAATTCACGCTAATTTTCCAGTCAGGATTCGCTTTGGGAAAATTTTATTGAGAAAATCCGACCAGCATAGCAAACAAATTTTCAGACCGTTCAAACCGTAGTAAAAGGGCTGTCGCAATCGGTTTCGGAAACAAAAAACAACCTTACGGGAACTCCTTATCGGCTTAATTTAAAATATTGACTGCCAGCAAATAATAACTTTCTGTTTATAACCTGTTAATAGGCAGGTGAAAAATCTTTTTCAAGCCGTAAGAATCCGTTTATCTTTGAACCCCGGAATGAGAAAATTAATATAAAACTGCGGGACAGGTGCCCGGCACTTTTCAACCCATAAAATGCACATTATGAAAAGCAACCGCTACCGCCAGGCCACATTGGTACTCGAAGACGGGAACACCTTTTCGGGGTACTCTTTCGGCTACGAAAATGCCGTGGCCGGCGAAATTGTTTTTAACACCGCCATGACCGGCTACCCGGAAAGTTTTACCGACCCTTCCTACAAAGGACAAATCCTCGTACTCACCTATCCTTCCATTGGTAATTATGGTGTACCCGGAAAAATTGTTGACCAGAACCTGCTACTCCATTTTGAGTCGGAGCAGGTGCACATCTCGGCACTCATCATTTCCGATTACTCTGAAAAACACAGCCACTGGAATGCTACCCAAAGCCT
>WGCY01000048.1 GCA_015493525.1 Bacteroidales bacterium | reverse complement strand
GTTTTATAAGCAAAGTTCTGCAACCACCGGTGCATGGCATAATAAGCAATTGGACAGGCTATTACAAACGCAACAACAACCCATTTTACAAAATCTTTATTGAGCATGCTGACTATTTCGGAGACCGTGGCACCATTCACCTTTCGGATACCAATCTCTTTGGTTTTTTGCTGGCTGTAAAAGATAGACATGGCGTAAATCCCCATAATGGAAATGACGATAGCCAACAGCGCAAAATACCCCACGATGGAAGAGGTTCGTTTTTCCCCTTCATACCATTTTTTGATGGTCTGGTCGAAAAATCCGTAATCGAAAGGCAGTCCGCCGGTAAAATGGCTGTAGGTTTTCCTGATTCTGTCAACCGTAGAGACAAGATTTGTTCCCTGTACCTGAACCAAAATACTCCAGGGATAGCTGCTTGTATCTATTTGACGGATGACAATAGGCCCCGGTTTCTCCCGTA
Source organism: Bacteroidales bacterium (assembly GCA_015493525.1). Classification (GTDB taxonomy): domain Bacteria; phylum Bacteroidota; class Bacteroidia; order Bacteroidales; family F082; genus Sulfidibacterium. Next base: position 29,066 of record WGCY01000048.1, on the reverse strand, counting down.
ACGAGCGATAATTGAAGTCGTTTACCACCCCGAGAACCGGAAGTTTGTTTTTGTAATACAAAAATGATTTGGGAAGCGAATCCAATCCCAACTCCCTGATAGCAGCACGGTTTAGCCAGACACCTTTTTTTGAATAGGCTACTCCTGTTGGGGTTGTTTTCATTTGCATCATGGGAAAAAAAGAGGAATCCACAACAAAGGTCTGAAAACTTACCGGCTTGTTTTTGTAGGTAAAAGAATTATTATTTCCCCCGTCAATGGGGCTGCCTGCCACAAATGAAACCCGCTTTACGCCTGGGATGGCCAGCAGTTGGTTTCGCAAACCGTTTTCCTGCCCGGGTTCGATATTGTTGTTCATCCATAAAATATTCTTCGTGTTGAAACCCGGATCGAAGTTTTGCATAAACCGGGTTTGTCTGGCGATAAAAGCGGTGGAAATAAGCAATGCAATCACCACAACATATTGAAAACTTATGAGAATACTGGAATATATTCTTTTGTTTTTTCGCCGGAATGCCCCTTTTATAACTTCGATGGCATTTAATTTGGTAACAATAAAAGCGGGAATAATTCCCGAAATCAGACCGATGAGTACAATCGCTGACAAAGCAATGACGACAACAGTGGCGTTTAGTTCGCCGGAAAGGTTGAGCCGGGTAACAAACAGTGCGTTAAAAGCCGGTTGTAGCAAAAAGCTGAGAAACACCGCGAGAAAAAATGCCATCATACACACAACGACTGTTTCGCCCACCTGTTGGACGATTAATTTCGGTTTGGAACTTCCGAGCAACTTTTTGACAGCAATTTCTTTTACCCGTAAACCGGCTTGCGCAATGGTCAGGTTGATGTAATTGATAATCGCCAGAAACAAAATAATGATGACGATGGCAAACAAAACGAAAATCAGGGTTTTGCTGTTTTGTCTGAATGCTTCGAACCCAATTTTGCTGAAATGTATTTCCGTTAAGGGGATGAATTTTACCTCTTTTGTCCGTCCGTTTTGGTAAAGCCAAAAATCTTTTTTAAACAGTTTCAATACTTTTGGGGCTATGGCGGGCAGGTTCGTTTTCGGTTTTGCCAGAAAATACAGTCCAAACGAGCAATTGTCATAGCTGCTTAATATAGTTTTTGATTCCCAAATATCCTTTAAACAGCGAAAATTAATAATGGCATCTACCTTTTTAAATCCTGAAGTTTTGGAGATGTCATCTACAATTCCGGTAACCGTACAAGGAACTTGTGTGTCTATCATTACCCGTTTTCCCAGGGGAGGTTCATTCCCAAATAATTTCCGTGCCAACGCACGGGTCAGCACAATGGAATGGCTTGTTTTTAATGCATTATCCTTGTTTCCGCTGATGAGATGAAAGGTAAAGATGTTAAAGAAAGTGGAGTCGGCTAATAAATAGTTGAATTTTAATTTGATATCTTTTTTGTTAGCAATGATCCCCCCCGTGTTGTATGTTCTGGTAAAGCTTTCAATTTCCGGGAATTTACTTTGTAACCATTCACCGACAGGAGGGGCAAACGCACTTTCCTCTTCACTGGCAAGCCCGTAAATGCTGGCTCTGTTTTTTTGTGAACTGTTAACAGTAAGCTCGTTTTTAATATAAAAGCTTAGCAGAATGATAACAGACAATGAAACGGCAAATCCGAATATGGTTATAAACGTGTATAACTTATTGCGTAATAAATGGTTTGCAAATATTTTAAAGTTCTTTGTCCACATAATGTATTTTTTATTGGTTGTAGGGTCGAAAGGATACAGGGTTGGAGGGTTTTAGGGTGGAAAGGTTGGAGGGTTGAAGGGGTGTAGGGTTGGGGGGGTGAGGGGTTGGAAGGTTGAAGGGTTTTTGAACGCGACCTTTTCACCTTTCCACCTTTCCACCTTTTCACCCTTCCACCTTTTTACCCTTTTCTTTCACCTTCTCCTCAACTATTCGTTTTCTCCATAATCACTTCTCCGTCCAGCAGATTGATAGTGCGTTGTGCATAGGCGGCATCGCGTTCGGAGTGTGTGGCCATGATGATAGTTGTGCCTTCCTCGTTAAGCTCCGACAAAAGGTTCATTACCTCCATTCCGTTTTTTGAGTCGAGGTTACCCGTTGGCTCGTCGGCGAGGATTAACGAGGGGTTGGCAACGACAGCCCTCGCTATGGCCACCCGTTGTTGCTGGCCGCCCGAAAGCTGTTGCGGGAAATGTTTCATACGATGCCCGATATTCATGCGTTGCACAACTTCTTCCACCTTTTTTCGTCGTTCGGAAACTTTCATTTTAAGATAAAACAGGGGCAACTCCACATTGTCGTAAACGTTCAGTTCGTCAATCAGGTTAAAACTCTGAAAGACAAAGCCAATGTGCCCTTTCCGTAATTTGGTGCGGTTTTTTTCCCGGAGTCCGGCAACCTCAATTCCATCAAACAGATAGCTACCTTTGGTGGGATTATCCAACAAGCCAATGATGCTGAGCAGGGTGGATTTTCCACAACCCGATGGCCCCATGATGGCCACAAACTCACCTTTTTTCACCTGAAGGTCAACACCGTTTAATGCAGCGGTTTCAATCTCTTCGGTACGAAACACTTTTACTAAGTTTTCTATTTTAATCATAATTATTTAATTTATAGATTTATATCTTGTCGAAAGGTTGGAGGGTTAGAAGAGGGTTAGAGGGTTGGAGGGTTTGAATGCGACCTTTTTACCCTTTCACCTTTCCACCTTCTCACCCTTCCACCTTTTTACCCTTCCCACCTATTTAAACTCCAGCCTGTCATTATTTCCAAAACTATCATATCCCGACACAACCACCCGCTCGCCCGGTTTTAATCCTTTGAGCAGTTCATAATATTTCGGATTTTGCCGTCCGATGGTTATGTTGCGTTTTCCCGCCGATTTTCCATCTTTCGATACTACAAAAATCCATTGTCCGCCCGTATTCTGGAAAAAACTACCCCGTGGCAGCAACAGTGCTTTCGCCGGGTTTCCCAGTTGCAAACGGATGTAATAGGTCTGGCCGGTACGCATATTTTTCGGTTTTTTTCCCGTAAAAACCATTTGAACCTCAAAACGTCCCTTACGTACGCCGGGTAGTATCTTTCTTATTTTCAGCATGTATTCTTTTCCGTTACGATCCAGAATCGCCATCAGCCCAACCCGTACCTTGTCAATATAATGTTCATCAATTTGGGCAACGACTTTATAGGATGTCAGGATATCAATCTGCCCGATTCTGCCTCCCTTCGGCACCGACTGTCCGGTTTCCACATCCAGTGTGGTCAGCTGTCCGTCCACCGGGGCTTTCACATTGAGGCTTTCCTTACGCTGCCGGATAAGTTTCAGGTTCATGGCCATGTTGTGCAGGTTTCCTTTCATTTGTTGTACTTGAATGGTGCGATAAATAGAATCCTGCTTTTGGCGTTCAAGATAGAGCTCGTAACTCCGTTTGGCAAACTGGTAATCTTCTTTTGATTTTAGAAATGTATTTTTTGAAATTAAAGTATCCTTGTAGAACACGGTATTTTGATCATAGATCCTTTTTTTTCGGATGACTTCAAATTCCAGGTTCAGGATTTCGCGTTTTATCTGGAGTTTCTCCTGCTCCATGGTTACCCGTGTGTTGCGCAGGAAGTTGCTCTTTTCAGCCAACTGGGCTTCGCTGTACAGGATACCCGACATTAAATCGGGATTGCTCAGCCGGACAATTACCTCTCCTTTTTTAACCATGGCCCCTTCTTCCACCAGCTTTTTTTCCACACGTCCGCCTTCCTGTGCATCCAGAAAGATGGTGGAAATGGGTTCCACCGTCCCCATCACTGAAATGTAATCGTAAAAAACACCTTCCCTGACTGTGTCGATGGTCAGCTGATTGGCATCCACCCGGAAAGTGGATATATTTTCTGCAAAAAAAGCTTTGTAAATAATGAGTAACAGCAGGATGACACCCACGCCAATATAAATGTGTTTCTTTTTTATGCCCCGCTTCTTCTCTATCGGTCTGTCCATAATTTGAATCGAATTTAATATGGGATTATGCTTCCCGGTATAAGAATAACCAATGGTTGTGCCGTAATCAGTAAAACGTTAACAAACAGTATTATGTGTAATAATATCTCTTGCCGGACGAAAAAATATGTAAAAATATTTTACACCGAGTGTTTGTTTTATTTACAGTTGATTACTTTCGCAGAACAGCAGGAGCCTCAGACAGGAGAACTGTTAACCGGCTTTTACGCAAAATGACCAACCCATGAAAAGTGAAATACTCATTGTTGACGACAACATAAGCGTCCTGACGGCACTCGAAATGCTGTTGCAATCTGAATTTGACAAAGTCATTGCACTGAAGAATCCCAACAGCCTGATATCTGCTTTGCGAAAAAACCATGTGGATGTTGTATTGCTTGATATGAATTTTACAGCCGGCATGAATACCGGAAACGAAGGCCTGTACTGGTTGCGCAGGATTTTGGAATATGATCCGCTCATCAGCGTGGTTATGATTACTGCCTACGGCGACATCGCGCTGGCCGTAAAGGCCGTAAAAGAGGGTGCTTTTGATTTTATATTAAAACCCTGGGACAACAGTAAATTGATTAGCACAATCCATGCGGCTTTGAAACTTCGGAAAAGTGAGAAGGAAACGGCTTCATTACGCCGGAGCAACAACAGCCTGAAACAGGAACTTAATCCTGGCACTCACAGGCTCATTGGGCAATCGGAACCCATGAAACGGGTGATGGAGATAGTGAAAAAAGTAGCGGTTACCGATGCCAATATTTTTATCACGGGTGAAAACGGCACGGGCAAAGAACTCATTGCCCGCGAAATACACAGACTTTCCCATCGGAACAGCGAGCTAATGGTAAGTGTTGACATGGGAGCCATAAGTGAAACGCTTTTCGAGAGTGAACTTTTCGGACATACCAAAGGTTCTTTTACGGATGCCCGTGAAGACCGGATGGGGAAATTTGAACTGGCCAACAAAGGCACGCTTTTTTTGGATGAAATTGGAAATCTGCCGTTGTCGCTTCAGGCAAAAGTGCTGTCGGCTTTACAAAACAGAACCGTAACACGGCTGGGGAGCAATACACCGGTTTCCATAGATATCCGGCTGATTTCAGCCACCAACAGGGATTTAAAAGCCATGGTGGCCGAAGGCCTTTTTCGCCAGGATTTGCTTTACCGCATCAATACCATAACCATCGAGTTGCCTCCTTTGCGGGAACGGGGAGACGATATCCTGCTTTTGGCTGAATTTTACCTGCACAAATACATGAAGAAATATGAGAAACAGGAGCTGAAAATCACACAAAAAGCAAAGCAACAACTTTTGAAATATAACTGGCCGGGGAATGTCAGAGAATTGCAACATGCGGTGGAAAAAGCTGTAATTCTTTCAGATGGAAAAATTCTTGATGCGGATAGCTTTGCCATAAACAGCAGGGAACACAACCCAAACAGCCTTCCGTTTCAAACTATTGAAGAAATGGAACGCGATATGATACATTCTGCTATGAAAAAAGAAAAAGGGAATATGAGTGCTGTGGCTAAAAAACTGGGGATTACGCGGCAGACACTGTACAATAAGTTGAAGAAATATGAGATTTGAGGGTAGGAGGGTGAAAGGTAGAATGGTATGAGGGTAGGAAGGTAAGTGGGTAAAAGGGTAAGAAGGTAAGAGGGTAGGAAGGTGAGAAGGTAAGAGGGTAAAAGGGTAAGAGGGTAAAAGGGTGAAAAGGTGGAAAGGTGGAAAGGTAGGAAGGTGAGAAGGTGAAAGGGTTGGAAGGAGTGAAAGGTGAAATATTAACTATACGGTTATGGAAAATAAAATTGAAAAGTTTGAAGATCTAAGAATTTGGCAGGAAAGTATGGAGATTTCTGTTATGATTTATGGCTTATTTAAAAATTGCAGGGACTCCGCTCTTTCGGATTTGTAATCCGAAAGCTGCTGAGGTTGGGGATTTTAAATCCCCGGCAATAAAACCTCCGGATTGCAAATCCGGAGGAGCGCAGATCCGCTTTTGGTGGAGAGAAATCCCCTGAAAGAGAAAGTCTGCTCCCGGGAGATTTCTCCCTCGCCTCAGGCGAGGTCGAAATGACAGTTTTTTTCGAGGTTGGGGTTTTGTAGCCTTTAACAGGTTGGTATTAAAAGATATGCAAAATTTATACGATGGCATACAAACATTTTTATCGGGCAATTTTATTCAGGTTGGCTATCATTGTTTTGCTTGCCGGGGCAACAACCTGGTTGCTTTTTGAAAAACAAAACTATCCGTTGAGTATCCTGTCCGGCTTGCTACTGGCAGGTGCGGTAATCAATATTATCCGGTATTTTAACCATCTGAACCGATGGATTTCCTTCTTTTTGCTCGGTATCGAAAATGAAGACACAACGCTTAAAATTCCCTCGAAATCAGGTAATAATGCAATCGATGAAGTTTACAAAGGAATGAACCGCCTTAATGAACTTTTCCGGCAAACCAAAACGGAGATCAATACCCGTGAACAATATTTTCGGTTGGTGATAAACCAATCCACCACCGGGCTTTTCTCGGTGAACGAAAAGGGAAGGGTCATCAACATCAATCCGGAAGCTGAAAAACTGGTCAACCTGAAAGAATACCATCATATCAATGCCCTGTCGGCTGTGGACAAGGCACTGCCGGACTTTATCATGCAATCCCATCCGGATTCCCATCCGGCCTCTGTAATTTTTGAAAACAGGCACGGACAAAAACTTTTGTTTAAATTATCGCAAATTACCATTAAAGGCCAGAAAATAAAACTGATGGCGGTGAGTGATATTACCAAAGAGTTGGATAACAGAGAGGTGGATGCATGGATAAAGCTGGCCCGGACATTATCGCACGAAATTATGAACAACATTGCACCTATCACCACCTTGTCAAAAGTCATTTCAGGATATTTTACGCAAAATAACACCATTGTCGATGCCGGAAAAATTGATGAGAAGACCATCCGGAATACGGTCAAAGGACTCAATGTCATCGAAGAGCGGAGTGTGGGGCTGATGAATTTTGTGGAAAACTATCGAAAGTTCACTAAATTGCCGGAGCCACATTTAAAAGAAGTAAACCTGTCCGCTTTATTTGAAAATAACCTGCTTGCAGTCAGTGCTTTTCCCGGATTTGATAAGATAAAAATAAAAAGGGAAATCCCTGATAGCATTCACTTTGTTACAGATGAGAAGCTCCTGGCACAGGTAATTACTAACTTGCTGAAAAACGCATGGGAAGCCCTCTTGTCGGATGGTAACGAAAATCCGACATTGATGATAAAACTATGGCGGTCCGACCGGACGGCGAGGTTAGAGTTTGCCAACAACGGGCCGGCTATTCCGCCTTCGTTGAAGGAGCAGGTTTTTGTGCCTTTTTTTACCACGAAAGGAAACGGATCGGGTATTGGCCTGAGCCTCAGCAAGCAAATCATGCTGACTATGGGAGGGGATATTTTGCTCAACGCAAGAAAAGCAGGGTGGACTGCATTTACCGTTGTTTTGAACAAGACGGTTTAAGCGAGGGTTAACGCCGATATTACAGCAAAAGGAGCAGATCAAACTTTGTGTAGATATGCGACATTTTGATGTATAATCGGTATTACTTCTCTTGCCAGTCTGCGTCTTCCAACTTAAAAATTTCATTGACTGTTGCTCCGAAAACATGGGCAATTTTTAGCGAAAGCAGGGTGGAAGGAACATATTTTCCCAGCTCTATGGCATTGATGGTCTGTCGGCTGACAGATACCCGTTTGGCCAACCCGGCTTGTGTCATGTTCTTTTTTGCCCGTTCAACTTTTAACAGATTCTTCAAGATGATAGTTTTAAGTTAGTTTATTTGGTGTTTTGTTTTATAACGGTGAAAGATAAATACATAAGTAATAAGTTGTATTTGCAGAACGTAAAAGGCTTCAAATTCCACTTGTCTGAAAATAAAAAAGAGCAGGGCCACAAACCACGTGATGAGCAGCGATTTTTCCAGGCTCTGGTAACGTAGCTTCTGAACAAATTCATCCTCGGTTTTTTCGCTGGAAAAGATATACATAAGAAAGCCGCTTATGGAAAATACGATACTTATCCAATTCAACGTGTTGGCCGTCCCGGGAGATAAGATTTCTTTATAAGTCAATGGGGTTTCTTCGGTATTTGTGGATGGATTAATTGAGTAACCAAGGTTGTACCCTTTAATATACCCCTTTTCCATTCCATTGGCACCGGCCAAAAAAGACAAAGCAATTGCCATCAGGACAACGACAATCCCGACCTTTTTGTAAGCGTGAGGCAAATACGTTTTCATTTTTATTCTATTTTAGATAAGGCAACAAAAGTAAAGAAAACTTTATTAAATAGCAAGTAAACTTTACATAAAGTAAAACAAAGAAGACTTTCTGCCTTTCAAGTCCCGGGTGACCGGGAAAGTCAACTCCCATCCTGGCATAAGCATCCGCTTATATCACTTTCAGCCTATATTTTTTCAGGTTCATTCCGTCAGCCTCATTTTTTGTAAATTTACGGCCGTAAATAAAACAAGAGTCATGAAGAAAATATTATTGGTCGTTATTGCACTGACGATAGGAATCGTAGAAACACAGGCCATGAATCCATTTGGGAAAAAATCTGGTATCCGTGAGGTTATTCTCGTAAAATTTAAAAAAGACATTACCCCTGCCCAGAAAAAAGAGCTGGATGCACTGATAAAGGATTTAAAATCACAAACCAAAACCATCGAGAATGTGGAATGGGGCAAACGCATCGACTACACGGGGGCCAGCAAAGAGTACGACCAGTGCCTGATGTTAAAATTTAAAAACGACAACAATCTGGAGATATTTCAGTCAAATCCGGTGCGCCTCAAGCTTATGGGAATGCTTATCCCCCTGTCGGACAAGTTGTTGAAGTTTACTTACAAGACCGAATAATTTACAGATTATCAAACGATTAACAAAAATACATTGCCTGCATGGCAAGGAGGGGCCCATCCGATGGATTATGGTGCTGGTTTTGCTTTCCCTCATGGGAGAAGCCAGGGCACAATCATCTGTATTTCGTACGTATGTGCCGCTATACGACAGTTGCAGCAAAACGTTAAACTTTCGTTTTGAGAGCAGTTTCTTTTTTAAGAACAACGAATATTTTGACAGTTTTGCTTACGGCTATACCGGTATCGGCGTTTTTGCCAAGCCCACACTGGAATACTATTTTACGCCACGGTTGAAAGTCAACGCCGGGGTTTACCTGTTAAAATATTCGGGAAGGGACAAGTTTACACAAGTCATTCCCATTTTCAGTGTGCAGTACAAAATAGCCAAGACACTGGAATTGGTCATGGGCAATATTTACGGAACGGCAAACCATCAGCTGGCAGAACCGCTTTTTCGCTACGACCGCTATTTTCAGCAGCACATAGAATACGGCTTTCAGTTTTTGCTGAATACGGCCACTGTTCATTCCGATTTATGGCTCAGCTGGGAGCATTACATTATGGTAGGCGACACGGCACAGGAGCAGCTGCTTGTCGGGAACAACACGCTTTTTCATATCATACGCCACAGGAAAGGATTCAGCCTGGGGATTCCGTTTCAGATGCTGGTGGCCCACCATGGCGGACAGCTGGCACCGCCCCCGCACAAGCCCGTATCCACCATCCTGAATGCACTCACGGGGGCCATGCTTACTTACCGGTTTGATGCCAAAAGCAGCATCACCTTTGAGTCACAGTTTTTGCTTTACGAAGGCCTTAATCTCCCCGATGCAGGCGAAATCAATGCGCAGCCTTTCAAAAACGGCTGGGGAAGTTACACCACCCTTGCTTATCAATACCGAAACCTGCATGTCATGGCCGGTTACTGGTATGCCCAACGGTTTATTTCACCACATGGCGAATATTTGTTTCAATCCGTATCAGAAATAGATCATAATTTTTCACAGGCCAACCGCCAGCTGCTGACCACCAAAATATGGTTTGACAAAACCATTTACCGCAGCATCAAACTGGAAACCCGTTTTGAAAGCTATTACGACCTTATGACACACAAACTGGATTACTCCTACGGCCTCTATATTGTTATGAACGAAAGCTTTTTCCTGACAAAATACAAGCGGTAAAAGGTATCGGCAGTCATGTAAAAGAAAAAAGGGCCAAACTCCTCTCCTTAAGTAACGACTATCTGTTTAAAGATATTTTCAAATTTGAACAGTTACGGAATCCCGGCATCTTTTTCAGACAAATACAATGTTGTAGATTACAAAGTCCTCAGCCCCGGAGACCTTTACCTTTTGCTGTAAAATAATATCGGGCCACTGTCCAACCGTTCACACATAATCACTATTATTGTAAATTAATACACATTAAATCATTACCCTGTTATGAAACAATTTTTTAAATTTATGTTTGCCTCTTTTGCAGGCACTTTACTCGTTTTAGTCCTGATTTTTTTCCTTTTTGCCGGCATTGTGGCGTCTGTCACCAGCATGGCAAAAGAACACCAGGTGAAAGCCGGGCCGCACACTGTTTTGCGTATTGCCTGGAAAGCACCTATCCGTGACCGCACGCCGCAAAACCCTTTTGAAAACTTTGATTTCAACACCATGAAGCCCAACAAATCGCTGGGACTAAATGATATTTTGAAAGATATTGACAAAGCGGCCAAAGACCCGAATGTGGATGGAATTGTTCTTGACATGGGATCCGTTCCGGCAGGAATAGCCACCACCGAAGAAATTTACAACAAGCTGAAAGCATTTAAAAAAACCGGTAAGTTCATTGTCAGTTATGCCAACAGTTACGACCAGAAAGCTTATTATCTCGCCAGCCTTTCCAACAAAATTTACCTGAACCCCGAAGGCCTTGTGCTTTTCAAAGGGCTTAGTGCACAGGTGATGTTCCTGAAAAACCTCCTGGATAAATTAGACATTAAGGCACAGGTCATCCGCGGCCCGAACAACAAGTACAAAAGTGCTGTGGAACCGCTGCTGCTCGACAAGATGAGTGCTGCCAACCGCCATCAAACCAAAGTGTTGCTGCAAAGCATTTGGGGAGACCTGCTGAACGCAATTTCTGCAAACCGGCATATTTCCGTTGCCGAAATGAACAAGCTGGCCGACAACCTGACACTTTCCGATGCACAACAAGCTTTAAAATACCATTTTATCGATGGCATTACCTATAGCGATATGGTTATGGATTCCATAAAGAAACTTACAGGCTCCAAACCCCATCTGCTGGCTTTCGCCAAATACGATAATGTTACTTTGAAAAAGGAACAGGAGAAAATCAATCCCAATGGTGTGGTGGTAATTTATGCACTTGGCGAAATCAGCCAGGGCGAAAGCAAAGACAACAGCATTGGTTCGGCTACGCTGGCAGAAGCCATTCGTAAAGCCCGCAAAAGCAAACGGGTAAAAGCCATCGTTTTGCGGGTTAACTCGCCCGGAGGCGATGCGCAGGCTTCCGATATCATCCGCCGCGAGGTGGCACTGGCCCAAAAGGCCAAGCCGTTCATCGTTTCCATGGGGGATGTGGCTGCATCGGGCGGCTATTGGATTTCTACCAACGCCAACTATATTTTTGCACAACCGACCACCATCACCGGTTCCATTGGCGTGTTTGGTATTATTCCTGATTTTGGCGAATTTATGAGCAAAAAGCTGGGGATAACTTTTGACAAGGTTATGACCAACAAAAATGCCGATTTCGTAGATGTAATGGCACCCATGAATGTGTTGCAGAAGCAAAAGCTGAATGCCGGGATTACCACCATTTATAAAAAGTTTGTTTCGCTCGTTGCCCGTACACGCCATCTGCGCAAAAGCTTTGTGGACAGCATTGCCCGCGGCCATGTGTGGGCCGGCAGCGATGGGCTGAAACTGGGGCTGGTGGACAGCCTTGGCGGTTTGCAGGATGCCATTGCCTATGCCGCCAAAAAAGCTAAGCTGGGCAAAAATTACAGGATTATGGAATATCCCAAACGCAAAGAGTTCCTGCAGGAGCTGATGGAAGAGCTTAGCGGCAAAGCCGAAAGCCGGATTTTAGCCAACAAGCTGCAAGTCTTCGAACCGTACCTTTCGGGAATACAGACTTTTGGCCAGATGAAAGGTGTCCAGGCACGGCTGCCCTTTGTGATGAAAATTGAATAGAAAAAATCTTCAAAAGCCACCTGCTTTTTAACATTTACGCCAGCCCCCTGCTTCATGTTGCAGGGGTGAATTTGTACATGGGCTATGCGGTTGTTCCTTATGCGGGAATTGGTTTCGGGTATAGCTTTTAGAAAGAAATTTTTTCTTCGGGCGTGGATGCCCGAAGCGGTGGGGTTAACCTTTCAAGTCGAATCAGACTTGAAAGGTTGGATAAAACAAAGGAAACCAGATGATTATATTATTTTCAATACTACCTTTCAGTTCTGGTTCGACCTGAAAGGAGATGGATGCTCAGTCAGAAAAGAGATGGATATTCGGAATGAAAGACCGCCGCAGCACGGATGGAAGCGGGTAGCCCGCAGGGCCCAGGCGGCCTGGAGGCTGGCGGGGGCAGAGCGACCAACGGAAGCTACCGCCCCCGCCTTAGCCGACACCGCCCGGGCACGAGGACTATGAGCGGACAGCCGGTAAAGCTGCCCAAAAACAAAAAAAACATAGCGTAATTTTTTTTACTTTTGCCGGTTCATTGTTATGACATTTAAAGAGATGGAGATTCCCAGCAAATACAAGCCGGCGGCCACGGAAGACAAGTGGTATGGCTATTGGTCAGAGAAGAAATATTTTCATTCGGAACCCGACGGGCGCGAGCCGTACACGGTGGTGATTCCGCCGCCGAATGTTACGGGCGTGCTGCACATGGGCCACATGCTGAACAACACGTTGCAGGATGTGCTGGTAAGGCGGGCGCGCATGCAGGGAAAAAATGCCTGCTGGGTACCGGGTACCGACCACGCTTCCATTGCCACGGAAGCCAAGGTGGTGAACAAGCTGAAACAGGAGGGGATTGACAAAAACGACCTGTCGCGAGAGGAGTTTCTGGCGCATGCCTGGGAATGGAAAGAAAAACACGGCGGCATTATCCTGGAACAACTGAAAAAGTTGGGGGCTTCGTGCGACTGGGACCGGACACGGTTTACCATGGATGGGGCACTGTACGAATCGGTGATTGACGTGTTTATCGACCTGTACGAAAAGGGGCTGATTTACCGCGGCGTGCGTATGGTGAACTGGGACCCGTCGGCGCAAACGGCGGTGTCGGACGAGGAGGTCATCCACAAAGAGGTGCAGTCGAAACTGTATTACCTGCGTTACCGCGTGGAAGGCGTAGAGGGTTACCTGACCATTGCCACCACCCGTCCGGAGACCATTCTGGGCGATACCGCTGTTTGTGTGCATCCGGAAGACGACCGGTTTAAGTCTTTTGTGGGCAAAAAGGTGATTGTGCCGCTGGTAAACCGTGCGGTGCCGGTGATTGCCGACGAATACGTGGATCGTGAATTTGGTACGGGAGCGTTGAAAATTACGCCGGCCCACGACATCCACGACTATGAGATTGGGCAGAAACACCACCTGGAAAGCATCGACATTTTTAACGATGACGGTACGCTGAACGAGGCGGCACAGCTTTATACGGGTAAAGACCGTTTTGCCGTGCGTGAGGAGATTGTTGGCGACCTGGAAAAAGCGGGCAGCCTGGTAAAAATTGAGGATTATGTGAACAGCGTGGGCTTTTCGGAGCGCACGGATGCGGTGATTGAGCCGAAACTTTCCATGCAGTGGTTCCTGAAAATGAAAGAGCTGGCCAAACCGGCACTGGAAGTGGTGGAAAAGAATGACATCAAATTTCACCCGGCCAAGTTCAAGAACACCTACCGCCACTGGATGGAAAACGTGCGCGACTGGAACATTTCGCGCCAGCTTTGGTGGGGACAGCGCATTCCGGTTTACTACCTGTCTAACGGCGATTTTGTGGTGGCCAAATCGGGGGAAGAGGCACTGGAAAAGGCCCGGAAACAATTTCACCGGCCTGAGTTGCAGCTTTCTGATTTAAAACAGGATGAGGATGTGATGGACACCTGGTTTTCGTCGTGGCTGTGGCCCATTTCGGTGTTCGACGGCATCCGTTTCCCCGACAACAAAGAGATTAACTACTACTATCCCACCAACGATCTGGTAACCGGCCCGGACATTATCTTTTTCTGGGTGGCGCGCATGATTATGGCGGGACTGGAGTACCGGAAAGAGATCCCGTTTAAAAACGTCTATTTCACCGGCATTGTGCGCGACAAAATCGGGCGGAAAATGTCGAAGACGCTGGGCAACTCGCCCGACCCGCTGGAGCTGATTAAAAAACACGGTGCCGATGGCGTACGCGTGGGCATGCTGCTGACGGCCCCTGCCGGCAACGACCTGCCTTTTGATGAAGCGTTGTGCGAACAGGGACGCAATTTCAGCAACAAAATATGGAACGCCCTGCGGCTGGTAAAAGGCTGGAAACCGGAGGCTTCGCTGGAAACACCGGAACACAACAAGCTGGCCGTGAGCTGGTTTGAGGACAAGTTGAACGAAACGCTTGCGGGCATCGAAAAAAACTTTACCGGCTACCGCATTTCGGATGCGCTGATGGCCACCTATAAACTTATTTGGGATGATTTCTGCTCATGGTATCTCGAAATGGTGAAACCGGCTTACCAGCAGCCCATCGACGCTTTCACCCTGGAAAAAACGGTGGAACTGTTTGAGAAACTGATGAAAATGCTGCACCCGTTCATGCCGTTCATTACGGAAGAGATATGGCACCTGCTGCGCGAGCGCAAAGCGGGCGATGACATTATTGTGGCCTCCATGCCCGTGTCGCAATCCTTTGATGCGGAAAACCTGAAAGCTTTTGAGCGGGCGGAACAAATCATCATTGCTGTGCGCAACCTGCGGAAGGATAAAAACATCGCTTTTAAAGAGCCGCTGGAGCTAAAAGCCAAAGCCGGAAAAACGGCCTCTTGTAAGTTTTACCCGGTGGTGATGAAAATGGGCAACCTCTCTTCGGTGGAGACTGTTGCCGAAAAACCCGAAGGCGTCATGGTGTTTACGGTAGGCTCGCAGGAGTTTTACGTGCCGGCAAATGAAAGCGTGGATGTGGAAGCTGAAATCAAAAAGCTTGAGGAAGAGTTGAAATACACCCGCGGTTTCCTGGTTTCGGTACAGAAAAAACTCTCCAACGAACGTTTTGTGAACAATGCCCCCTCCGCCGTGGTGGAAAAAGAACGCCAGAAACAGTCCGATGCCGAAGCGCGTATAAAAGTACTGGAAGGGCAACTAAGCGGGTTGAAATAAGTGCAAGTCTTATCTTGAACTCAGTTCACACAAAAAGTGCGGAATCCGAATAGTTTAAACTTTGTACATTTGACGCACTTATTAAACCTTGTTTTTTTATGAAAAAGATATTTTTGGCTGCTGCATTTTTTCTGTTTCTGGCCACTTTGGGATATGCCCAGGGCCAATCACCGTGGAAACCGTTAAACCCTAATTCTACCACAAGGAAATACTCCACCCTGTTGTTCCTTATCAACAACTACTACATGGACACGGTGAACATGCCGCAACTGACCGAAAAAGCCATTGTCGCTACGCTGAAAGACCTTGACCCGCATTCGGCTTACATCTCCAAAAAGGACCTGGAGCGTGCCAATGAGCCGTTGGTGGGGAGTTTTGAGGGCGTAGGCATAACTTTTCAACTCTTTAAAGATACCATCCTTGTCATAGCACCGGTCCCGGGAGGCCCTTCCGACAAAGCGGGTATCCTTGCGGGCGACAAAATTATCAAAGTCGATGGCATGCAGGCTTTTGGCCCTGCCATTACCAACGACTGGGTAATGAAACACCTGCGGGGCAAAAAAGGTACCCGGGTGGTGGTGAGCATCTACAGAAAAGGGATGAAAAAGCTGCTCGACTTTACCATTGTGCGTGATGTGATTCCCCTGCACAGCATCGATGCCGCTTTTATGCTAAACAAAAATACGGGCTATATAAAATTAAGCCGTTTTGCCCGTCGTTCTGTGGAAGAGTTTAACCGGGCCATTGACAGCCTGAAAAATCATGGAATGAAAGACCTTGTCTTCGACCTCAGGGGTAACTCAGGCGGCTATCTGAGTACGGCACAGGGTATTGCAGATGAATTTCTTGGCGACAGAAAGCTGATTGTCTATACCGAAGGTGCCCACAGCCCGCGCCAGGACCTCTACGCTTCCCGTGCGGGAAATTTTGAAAAAGGAAAACTTGTTGTGCTGATTAACGAAGGCTCTGCTTCTGCGAGCGAGATTGTTTCGGGTGCGTTGCAGGATTGGGACAGGGCCATTCTCGTTGGCCGCCGCTCGTTTGGCAAAGGCCTTGTACAGCGTCCGTTTCAACTTCCGGATGGCTCGGTGGTGCGGCTGACCGTGGCGCGCTACCATACCCCATCGGGACGCTGGATACAAAAACCTTACAACCACGGCGTGGATGCTTATTATCACGACCTGGAAGAGCGGATGAAACACGGGGAACTGATCCATCCCGATAGTATCCATTTCCCTGATTCCCTGAAATTTCATACCGCTTCCGGACGGACTGTGTACGGTGGCGGCGGTATCATGCCCGACATTTTTGTCCCCCTCGACTCATCCCGTTATGACCTGTTCTATTCCGAACTTGTCCGCAAAGGGGCGTTCAACACTTTCGTCAACGATTATCTCAACGACAACCGCAGGAAGCTGCACAAAAAATATGCTGACACGCAGGAATATATTGCCGGGTTCAACCTCTCACCGGCCCTGTTTGACACCTTTCTGGCAGATGCCCGCAAGGCCAAAGTTAAAATAGATTCGGTTGTCTTGCAACGAAACAAAGCCTTTTATAAACTTCAAATAAAAGCACTGATTGCCCGCGACCTGTTCAACCAAAATGCCTATTTTGAAGTTATGGCCCCCCTCGACCACGGTATCCGCAAAGCGGAGGAGGTCATGCAAAATAACGCATTGTTCAAAAAACTTTAGGGAATTTGTGAAAATATAAAAAGCCTTTATCCAAACAATAAGCGTTCTGATGGCCGAAACGGCCATCAGAACGCGCAATTGCTGCCAACGGGTTATTCTTCCTCCCGTTGCGTGTTTTTCATCTCATGGTATTTTTTGCCACCATAGGCAGCCCCGAGGCCGAGGAGAATGACAGCTCCCGTCCCAATGGGTGCCCCGCTGCCCTGGTCTCCGGTAGAGCCATGATGTGGGGGCGGAAATGCCTGTGCATAAGCCCGATGGCCCATGAGGGTAAAGGAAAAACTAAGGACAAGTACAATAAGCAATTTCTTCATAATTATCTGTTTTTCTGATTAAAACTTCCCTGCCGTTGTTATTCCTTCTCCGGCAGCGATTTGTTGCGGTCAAACATTTTTTTGCCACCATAGGCAATGCCCATTCCGGCAAGGATAAGCAATCCCCCGCCTATGGGGGCGCCACCGCCCTGCTGGTTTCCGGTTACACCGTGTTTGGCCGGCGGGTCGGCCTGTGCAAAAGTGTTGTTGCTCCAAAACATAAGCCCGAAGGCCAAACTGAATATGATGAGAAACTTTTTCATTTTATCTTATTTTTTATGTTACAATTTTATTGAATAAATACTTTTTTGGTAAACACGTGGTTGTTTTCTTCCACCCGTACAAAGTAGATGCCTTTGTGCTGGTTGACCCGGATTTGCTGTTTGGCAGCACCGTTTAACAAACCATCATACACTTTTTGCCCCAGCGTGTTGAAAATGGAGACTTTCCCGTTGAGCATGTGCTGTCCGTGGAGATAAACCGTGTTGCCATAGGAAAACACCTGAATGCCATCGGTTTCGTTTACGTTGGGAACGGCTGTAACACCGTTGATGTGCAGGACAAAACGGTTTACGTCATCGCCTTTGTTAGCACTGAAATCGTAACTGCCGGTGTTGCTTAAGTCTATCTTTTCTCCGGTTTTCAGGTCTTCGAGTACCAGCCCCGTGTTGTCAAAACTATCGGCCCCTTTGATGGTCAAATGATAAACCGTGCTTACACCGGGTTTAAAGTGCAAAGGCACATCGTAAGCGGTGGTGGTTTCGGGCAGGTAGTTTACC
This sequence comes from Bacteroidales bacterium, assembly GCA_015493525.1. Lineage (GTDB taxonomy): Bacteria > Bacteroidota > Bacteroidia > Bacteroidales > F082 > Sulfidibacterium. Next base: position 10,954 of record WGCY01000048.1, on the reverse strand, counting down.
AGGAATTTTTGGTCTTTGCTCACTGTCCAAATCTGGGGAGCGGTTTTAACAAGGCTCATCAATTTATGGGCATCAAAGGCCATATCCCAGTCTTCGGTGGCATTGGGCTTAAAGCCAAGAATGCTCTCATCCGAATAGCTGTTGGCATCATCCGTGATTTTAAAAGTAAGGGTCTCTTTGGGCGTTGCCGCAACTTCCTTGAAGTTATTGGTAGCATCGTGCGTCCGGGCATCTGCCGGAATGTTAAGAGAACCTGTTCCAGTGGAAACCTGTACAAAGAAACCATTGGTGGAGGGGATAATATCACCGGCATCAACAGGAGCATAAGTGGCATTGGCTTCGTCCCATATTTCAGCTGTTCCACCCACATTGTTCAGGTTCCAGCTGTTCCCATTGTTCCAGCTAATGGCACTGGGATAAGGATTGCCCAACAGGTGCCAGCCGTTGCCCTGACCGGCAGTTTTACTAAGATTGGATATTGAAACATCTGCTGTATTGGGCACCCCGGTAAAATTGTGTGTCAGGTTGGCATCATTTGCCACAAGATATCCTTTTTGCGGAGAGAAATTAAAAGAACCATCCCGGTAATTTTTCCAAAGGTTTTGTGATTCATCCCAATAATAAAGGTCATTCTTCGTTCCCGTATGTGTCGGATCCCAGTCTGTTCCGGAAACAGAAAAAGAGGTTACCGGACAGCCGATTTCGTGCCAGCCATCCGGAGAACTTGGAGAAGAGAATTTAGCAACATACCGTTGTACGGTTATATCACCTGTGGCTGTTCCATGCACAATCAGTGAGCCGTTACCGGAGGCGTCCGATGATTTAACAGTGAGTGTTCCGTTGTTGGTCAGGTTACCGATAGTGAGGGCCGTGCCTGCCGGAATGTCCAGGGAAGCACCGTTGTCAATGGTAACCGAGTAGGCATCCGATTCAAAATCAGGTGTTCCCGTAACAGAACAGCTGTTGGTGGTGCCGGAAGGTATGGTTACCGTACAGCTGACATCGGGAATGGATACGGCAGTACTGCCCCCGACGGTCCAGTTGGCTTTGTTGCCCCAGTCGGCAGAAGTACCGCCGGCCCAGGTAAAGGCAGCTTTATATACCGACGGGGTCATGTTGGCCACATTGGCACCGGTAATGACCCACTCACTGGAAGTCCAGGTAGCATTTGGACCGGTAACAGTAGGCAACCGGACAGCGTGGCTGTCAGTGTATTCCCAGGGTTTGCCGGTTCCGTCTTCACCAATAACGCCGTAGGCATCAATTAAGGTGCCCGATGAATGGTTTCCGCCGTGGTAGAGGAAATAGCCATCGTTGCCGTTGCCGGAAATATTTCCTGAACTTATGTTGGCACTAAATCCATAAGAATCACTAAATGAACTAGTATTATATGCTACAGTAAGCGTTTTGCCTGCATCAAGGGTTCCGGAAAGTGGTACATCAGCCCAGCTACCTCCATTTGCCTGACGGGACAAGTACCAGGTTTCCGAACCAAAATCTACGGTAGAACTCCCTGCATTGTAAATTTCCACAAATTTGGCTTTTGCAACATCTTTTGGATCTGCTACTTCGGAGATAATCAGGTCTGTATTGGTTGGTGTTGCTGCAGTTGTTAATGCATCCGCAGTGGGGGCCCCATCGGTTTTGTAGTCGATGGCACTGCCGGAGTTGGTGTAGGAGTAGATTTTAAAGTGGTAATGTGTGTCTGAGGAAAGTCCGGTCCAGGTATAAGCCCCAACGCCATGCCCCACATTTACAACGCCCGAGCCATCGGAAACGTCCGTGTCATCATTCTGCGGTGTGCCATCCTGGGGATCTGTAAAAGTACCGGAGGTGTTAACCATAAGGAGGTACCCATCGGCCACCACTGCACCATCATTATCGCCCCAGGTAAGCGGAATACTTGTAGAAGCAGGGGTTCCTACTGCGAAATTATTTACTTGATTCGTGGGTTCTGCTTTCGAGGTAGTGGCATCCGTAGTTACCCCGGAAGAATAATTGGTAGAACCATCTACCGACCAGGCTTTGTAGTAATAATGGGTATTGGCAGTAAGGCCTGTATGGTGGTAAGTAGTGGCACTTCCGTTGTAAATGACCGTTGCACCCCCTAAATCGGCACCGACAGCATAAGTTGTGCCATCAGAGGGTGTCCCGAATGTGTTGGTTGTATTGTAGGCGACCATAACATTGTCGCCTGCTGCATTTTTATCCCAGGACAAGTCCATTTCATCAGTCCCGTTATGGGACCCACCGGCAGAGGCGGTGAGGTTGGCAGGGTCATCTGGGCCTGATGAAGTATAGCCTGTCCAGGATATATCATCAACTATAACCTGTTTAGAAGTTATATCATCAATCCTTATAACAATATTCCCGGAAACATTAATGTTATTGACAGTAAACACGTGCTCGTTATAATCATCAAAGGCAGTTGAAGTTCCGTAAGAAACATCATTAATAAATAGCTCAACCTGCCTGTTTCCCGCTCCGGTAAATCCCTTATAAAGTTTAACAGAAAAGTTTCCAATTCCACCTGAAATTGTTCCAGAATAAACCTTGCTGTTAGATGAACTTCTCCTTAACATTAAAGCAGGAAGTGTAATGCCTGAGCCATTCGCATCTCCGTTGGCATTGCGAGATTGTACGTAGTACCATGTAATTCCATTTTGTCCAACAAAATTATTATCAGCATAACTACCAGTAGCATTAGAATTTGTAAAATCTTCTAAACCTTGTCCCCATGCCACATTTCCGGCCAGGGTAAAAGCGAATAAAATAAGTAATAATTTTTTCATAATATAAAATTTTAGGTGAGTGTATAATGAACAAATTTTAAGAACGATAACAGCTTTCGCTAAAAAATTAATTCTTTACAAAGATAGGAAGGATAATTTTAAATTGCAAAAAAAAATATTAATAAATTGTTAAGTTGTTTGATTTATTGTATAACAAGGGTTTTCCGGTATTTTAAAGTCTTTTTCGGAGGGTATTAGTAGTTACTACTCAGCAGCTTAAATTAAGTAAATTCAAATATTTACAAATTTGATAACAACTGGTTTAAACAATCTAATTGAATAATAATAATAAGGTTAGAAAAATTTTAAAAATGATTATCTTTTTTATATACCCACCCCTACACCCCTACAAATGAGGGGATTACGGGAAATCATTTTTAAAATTTTTTTACACTTCAATTTTCAGCCCGTCGTAAGCGAGGCGGATAAAAGCGGGGAGCGTTTTTTCCACTTCTTCGTGGAAGCCGAGCAGGTGGCTGATGTGGGTGATATAAGCCCGTTCGGGGCGGAGGAATTCCAGTATCTTCACCGCTTCGCCAAGCGAAAAATGGGAGGGGTGCGGTTTTAACCGCAGGGCATTGAGGACAACCACTTTGCTGCCGGCCATGCGTGCCAGCGTTTCGCCGGGAATGTAATTGGTATCGGTAAGGTAGGAGAAATCGCCCATGCGGAAGCCCAGCACCTCCATTTTCATGTGCAGGGCCGGCAGCGGGACAACCTCCATGCCTCCCACACGGAAAGGATCGTGCCCGATGGGAAGGGTGTGAAAATCGGGAACGCCGCGGTAGCGCACTTCGGCAAAGGCATAGGAGAATTCGCGCCGGATGGCTTCTATGTCGCGGGGAAGCGCATAAATGTCCATGGCTTTCTGGTAAATATAATTAAAAGAGCGTACATCGTCCAGGCCGGCAATATGGTCTTTGTGGCAGTGGGTAATGAGGATGGCATCGAGTTTTGTAATCTTTTCGCGCAGCAGCTGGTAACGGAAATCGGGGCCGGCATCGATGTTCATGTGAAAGCCATCCTGCTCGATGTGGACAGAACTTCTGAGCCGGTGGTCTTTGCTGCTCCCATGGGTGCATACATCACAGGGACAAGCAATTACAGGAACACCCTGCGAGGTACCGGTACCGAGAAAAGTAATCTTCATGCGTGCTCTTTTTTGTTCTTAAACAACAACCCGGCAAAGGTAGTTTTTTCAGGTATAAAAAAACCATTGAATTAGGTTAATATATCGTCCCTGCCGGGACTTGGCGTTTGTTTTGCTTTTTTCTAGAAATATTTTGTCCCTACGGGACATCAAATAGTGCCATTGTAATTCCAAATTTCCGATAAGGAATTCGGGTAATTTGTTGATAAAAGCCAACGAATTGCACGAATTTAACGGATTATGAGGCTGTTCAAAAAGGGAGTTTCACGCAAAGTGCGCAAAACTTTCACGCAGAAAGCGCAAAACTTAAATGGTAGTATTGGTTGTATTCTAAAAACTGTGTAAACGGTACAAGGATTTTTCAAAGCCTATCCCTCTCCTTTTTCCTTTTTCTCCCTTTCGCCCTTTCTCTTCTTCACCCTTTCTCCCTTTCACCCCTTCACTCTTTCTCCCTTTCTCCCCTTCACCCTTTCACCCTTTCTCCCCTTCGCCCCTTCACTCTTTCTCCCCTTCGCCCCTTCACTCTTTCTCCCCTTCACCCTTTCATCTTTCCAAATTCTTATTACTTTTACAACGTCGCAAAGCAAGCATTAAATTAGTCAGAGGGAATGAAAGAAAGAGAAGCGGGGAGTGCGCGGGTTTCGGCGCAAACAGCCGAAAAGGACACCGCTGAAGTTTATTTTAAAAAGCAGGTAAGGCATCCCGGGTTGTTTTTTTGTCTTTATGAAACAGATGAATGGCCTGAAACGGAGGCGTTTATGCGAATGGTCATGCAGGAGTATCCCAACCTGAAAGTGCTGATATACTTTGCCGGCGGCAAAATGGAACCCAAACCGGCAGCCATGCACATGCTGGTGGCAGACAAAACGGATTTTAACCTTTTCGGGAAGGCAAAGCCGGTGTTGAGGCAATGGCTTCAGGGGCAGAAATTTGACCTGTTGTTGGTTTTTGACCCAAAGGGCAACGAGCGGTTTCGAAAGATGGTGGCTTCCGTTGAATCGCAGCTGAAAGCCGGCTGGCGGACAGGCACGGGGATGCCGCTGATAGATATCAGCCTTTCCAAACCCGGGGAAAGGCTGCGTTATGATGCTTTTTACAATGCGTTGAAACAATATTTTAAACAACTGAATATCAAATTATAATCATGAGAATTGCTACCGGGCTAAGGGGGGCGGGCGTGGCCCTTGTTACGCCGTTTCATAATTACGGGACCATCGATTTCAGCAGCCTCGAGCGGATGTTGCATCACGTTATGGCGGGGAATGTCGATTTTATTGTCGCCATGGGCACTACCAGTGAGGCGGCCACACTCACCTGTGATGAAAAAGGGGCGGTCATGAATTTTGTAAAAGAAACTGTAAAAGGCAGGGTGCCTGTGGTGATGGGCCTTGGGGGAAACAATACGCACGCCGTGGTGGGAGAAATAAAAAAAACCGATTTTGATGGGGTAGAAGCCATTCTCTCGGTGGTGCCTTACTATAACAAACCAAGCCAGAAAGGTATTTACAACCATTTTAAAAATGTGGCCGCCGCCTCTCCGGTGCCTGTCATCATGTACAATGTCCCGGGGCGCACGGGCAGCAACCTGACGGCGGAAACCACGTTGAAACTTGTCCGTGAGATAGAAAACATAGTGGCCGTGAAAGAGGCTTCGGGCAACATGCAGCAGATGATGGAGATATTGATGCGGAAACCGGAAGGCTTTCAGTTGTTTTCGGGCGAGGATGCACTCACATTTCCTTTGATGTGTATGGGGGCTTCGGGCGTTATCTCGGTGGCAGCCAATGTGGTGCCCGGTAAATTTTCACAAATGGTCCACCTCTTGATGCAGAAAAAGTACCTTCAGGCACGGGCTTTGCATTATGAATTGTTGCCTGTTTTTGTCCAGCTTTTTGCCGATGGCAATCCTGCCGGGATAAAAGCGGCGCTGGAGATAAAAGGGCTCATAAAAAATAACCTGCGGTTGCCCCTGGTGAAAGCCAACAAAACCGTTTACTATGCATTGCAGAAACTATTAAAGGAAATTTAATATACTGTCAGGACCATGAAACGTTTGTTTTTCTTTCTGTTGATTGCCGTTGTGATGGGTTCTCAGCCTTTGCGGGCGCAGCAGCAGGATGCCCAAAACTACGCGGCGGTGTTGCACCAGCGGGGAGAGGTCTTTTTTAAGTTTGCTTTTCCCGGACGGCAGCAAATCAGCCAGCTCAATAAATATCTTTCCATGGATCACCTTCGGGGAGATACTGTTTATGCCTATGCCAATGCACGGGGTTTTGCCTCCTTTTTGCGTACGGCCATCCCCTTTGTTTTGCTTACGCCCCCATCCATGCGGCAGACAAGGCAACAGCTTGCGCCAAAGGGGTTTAAAAGCGGCCATGCGTGGGACAGCTATCCCTCTTATGGGCAGTATGTAACGCTTATGCAGGGTTTTCAGAAAGGTTATCCAAAGCTTTGCAGGATTATTTCCATCGGAAAATCGGTTCAGGGGCGGGCGTTGCTTTTTGCACACCTGGGCCATCAGGATACGGCCCGTCCTGCGCTTCCGGTGTTTATGTACACTTCCACCATGCATGGCGATGAAACCACCGGCTATATTTTGATGCTGCATTTGATTGATTATCTGCTGAGTAATTATGGCAGGGAAGCAACAATCACCCATTTGCTGGACAGTGTGGATATCTGGATTAACCCGTTGGCCAATCCGGATGGGACCTATGCCGGCGGGGATACCTCGGTTTACGGGGCCACCCGTTTCAATGCCAACCACATTGACCTGAACCGCAACTATCCCGACCCGAATACAGGGGAGCATCCGGATGGCAATGCCTGGCAGCCGGAGACAAAAGCGTTTATGGCTTTCGCCGAAGCACATCCTTTTGTGTTGTCCTGTAATATGCACACAGGCTCGGAAGTGGCTAATTATCCGTGGGATACGTGGTCTTTTCGTACGGCGGATGATGCCTGGTGGCAGCAGGTTTGCCGGCAATATGCAGATACGGTGCATGCTTACGCCAGGGCGGGATATTTGACCGCTTTGGACAATGGGATTACCAACGGCTACGACTGGTACAGTATTACAGGCGGGCGGCAGGACTATATGAACTATTTTCGCCACGACCGTGAGTTTACCCTGGAGCTGTCGTATAATAAAATGCCACCGGCCGATTCGCTTCCCAAATACTGGGATTACAATTACCGCTCGTTGGTCCAGTACATACATCAGGTGCTGAAAGGGTTACGGGGTACGGTAACGGACAGCGTTACAGGCAGGAAGTTGAAAGCAGAAGTCTTTGCCGTGAACCACGACAACCATCATTCGGAAGTCTTTTCCGACTCGGTTACCGGTTGTTATTTTCGTCCCATTTATCCGGGAGTTTATGACTTTCGGTATTCGGCTGCGGGATACAAGACAAAAACCATCCGGAATGTACAGATAAAAAACGGGAAACCGCTTGTGCTAAATGTGCAACTGGCCCCGGAACATACCTCCGGTATCGGAGAACAAAATAGAAACCGCATTGGGATATATCCCAACCCTGTTACGGACGAGCTCTTTTGCACGGGATGCACGACGGACAGCAAGGCTGTTGTTATGGCACTGTCAGGGAAAATCCTGTTTTCCGGAAACATCCGTCCGGGAAAACCGTTACACGTGGGCCCGTTACCGCAGGGTGTTTATCTGTTAAAGATTGTTTCGGGCAGGAAAATTAGTTTTTTTAAATTTATCCGGAAATAAATCAGGGGAAAGTGTGCCTGCTGTTGAACAGGATACGCAATCCCACATAAAGAATTACGGCAGCGATGACGAATATCTTTGAGATACGGATGGGCGGCGGCGGCTCATCGGGGTCAAAAATCATGGGTTCCTCATCATTGATGCCCAAAAACAGAATGAGAAGTACCAGTGCAAGGCTTAACCATGAATAGCGTTCCTGAAAAAGTATGCGCGGATAAAAATAAAAAACACTCAAAAGGGTGCCAACGACAAAAGGAACTGTAATCTGGGCTGTGAAGAAAAAGGGAAAATTGCGTTCGTTCAGTGCTACAAAGTAAGCGTTGGCAGAGTAAAGAATGGGCCTTTTCATAACAAAAGCGGTGGCAATCAGCCCGAAAAATCCCACCATGGCAATGAGTACTTTGGTGGTATCCGTGAAAAATGCCCATTGAAAAACGTACCCGATTCCCTTCGTAAAAAGATTGCCAATCAGCAAATTACTAAAAAAAAGATTGAAAGACAGGAGCGTAAACCAGATTAGGAAAATTTTCAGGCGGGTGATCTCTTCATAAATGGAATAGAAAATCCCGAGGGAGATGAGGCCCAAAAGAAAATTAAGCAGCAACCCGGAGGAGTAGATGGTCGTAACCATGTCGTGGGTCCATTGGTAGTTTTCGATATAAAAATAGGTCTGGTCCCAGTCGAAACCTGCAGGAATACTAAATAATGATGCGGTTATCAGTTTGGTAAAATGGTTGATATAAAAAACCAGCAAATAAGCCAACACGTAAGCACTGGTAGAATTCAGTACAATAATCCAAAAATTTCTTTTGGACAGTTGTGTATCAGGTTTCATACGTGCAAAAATAGAAAAAAATAGTTGCTGCCCAGTGGCAGGTATTATCACGGCAGGTATTGAAAGCTCACGCAAAGAACGGTTTGGCTATGCGTAGTGCGGGTTTTTGAAGCTCTACACTTTTAACTTATCACTAATTTTATTTACTGCTACAATGTTCATATTTAGTACTTTACCCGCATTACGTATAGCTTTTGTTACAAGCTGGCTTTCTTTAATCTTTCAATTTCTTTTTTTATTTCAGTAATGATTTCTTTGTTGACAATATCCTTTTTATTTCCGGTTCTCGCAGAAAAAATAACAAAAACTTTTCCACCATATTTTTCTTCAAAGTCTTGAAAACTACCACTCATTCTTTCGGTTATTTTGTAGTTTCCAAAATTTGCATTTGCTGTAATTGGCTTAATTTGAATACCAAATGCCTTATCTCCAACTTTTCCAATGTAATCTATGTCACCAGCGTGGTCTAATTCAGGGTCGCTTTCTTCAAACACAACTTCCGGAAATATTTTTGCAAGTCCATCGTTTACTACTGATTTTTCAAGCAAGAAGCCATCAAAAGTTCTTACAATAGTAACTTGATATATGTATTCTTTACAGTCTTCAAGCGATAAATCTTGAAATGCTGCTGTCCATTCAGGAATTACAACTTCCGTTATTTTAGAATATAATCTTTCACCAAGTTCTTCTAATGTTTCTTTTGTAATTTTTACAGGCTCTTTTGTTTTTGTATATGCTTTTTCAAAATAGAATTGTTCCCATTCTTCAAGCGCTTTGGGTTGGCATTCTCGAATAAGTGCCATAACTTCACCAACCTTGCTTGGTCTTGTTAATTGATAGGTGTTGCTTGCGTAGTTCAATACTTTTTCCTTTTTACCAAAGGATTTTCCATATTTTTTTATTACTTTTTTACTCATTTCTATTGTTCCAATTTTGACGTAAAGCATCAGCACGCTGTCTAACGCCATCAGCTCTACTATTCAAATGATTAATTACCATTTCTAATTCTTCTTCGTTTTCAATAATCCAATACCCTTTTCTAAACATTAAGCTGCCAATTAAACAACCGTGATTAAAAATCATATCCCGAATTAAATCTCTTACGTGCTCATTTGTTGGTCCACCACTATCTAAATTTAATGCATCTCTAATTTCTGTCGATGATTTTCGATTTGAATATCCAATTGCATTATTATTAAGATAATCTAATATTCTTCTTTGTTCTTCATTCATTGTTTTTATCCTTGCTTTAAATAATTTAAAAATCGTTCTTTTGTTTTGTATTGATAAGACAATTCAATTTCTGCCAATCCGTTTTTAATCAGGTGAGCATTTAGAAATGTTTTGTTTTTTAAATAGACATAAGCCATTAAATGATTGTCTTTATCGTGTTTTATTTCATCAAATTTTAAAAAAACCTTTTGACCTTTTGTTTTCAGTTTAAGAAATTCTGTTGCTTTCCCGTTTACTTCTTTTTTTTCTTTTACACCAATTAAACGAACAATCAAATCATTATTTAATTTTATCAATTCAGGACTAATTATTTCTTTTACAGAGTAATATTCTTCTCGTTGAGTTGAACTGTTTTTATCGATTTTAGAACCGAATTGAAGTTTTTTGGGGTCTGTCTTTTTATCGAATTTGTGAAAGTCTTTAAAAATATATGGTAATTTTTCTATTTCTTCTTTAAAATCAATTGTTGGTGTTTCTTCCAATATTTCAAATTGATTAAATTTATCGTTCTCAACATTTAACTTTTTCTTAATGAATGGCAAAAACTCTTTGTTGATTTCATAACCAATAGAATTTCTGCCGAGATTTTTTGCTGCAAGAGAAGTTGTGCCACTTCCAAGAAATGGGTCAAGAACAGTATCTCCGACAAATGCAAACATTTTAATTAAACGTTTTGGCAATTCTTCCGGAAAAACGGCAATATGCCCGTCTTGTTTTGCACCGCCAAAATTCCAATGACCTGAAAAATAAGTTTTCCATTCTTCTTTGGTCATTTTAGATTTTTCCTTTATTTCTCTGCTTGGTCTTTTTGGTGTGCCAAGTTTCTTAAAAATCAAAATAAATTCATAATCAATTGAGATTATACCGTTTCTTGGTGTGGGATAGCTTCCCATTAAAGAAGCTCCGCCAGTTGTATTAGAAGTTGTCTGTTTTTGCCAAATAATTGCTCCCATATAATCAAAGCCAATACTTTCACAAAATTTGATTATTTCTGTGCGAATTGGAATTACTTTATATCTACCGTAATAAACTGAACGAGCAAATTGGTCACCAATATTTACACATAATCTACAACCATTATCAAGCACTCGATAACTTTCTTTCCAAACAAGATTTAAGTTATTTATATATTCTTCATAACTATCATTGTAACCAATTTGGTTATCTGCTCCATAATCTTTCAGTTGCCAGTAAGGTGGCGAAGTAAT
>WGCY01000047.1 GCA_015493525.1 Bacteroidales bacterium | reverse complement strand
TCAAGGGCAAGAAATTTTTCGCGTTCTTCATCGGTCATAACGCGGATGGTATATTGAAAATTGTATCCCATGGCAGCAAGCGGGTCGTTTACAGAGGCAATCAGTGTATCAGCAATGGGAATGTCCGGAAACGGAAAGACAAAGGTGGCCGTTACGGTATGGTCTTCCACATCCAGATCCTGCAAAATACCCAGCTCTACCAGCGAAAAATTGATGGAAGGGTGCCCCACTTGTCCGATGGCATCGATTAAATTTTCTTTGGAAATTTCCATATTTACGTTTTGAATGTTCTTTTGCAAAAATATGAAAGCTGTTTCAATATGTTTAAAAAAGTTTCCGAATTTCTTGCTTATTTAAAAAATAGTTTACTTTTGTGGTTCAAAATTGAAAGAAATGAACACACTTTTTATGCATCATCATCATTTGCATCTCCCTACTCAGGTGAACGAATGATATTGTGCCTCAATAAATAAAATATCAAACCCATCTGAGTAAATCGGATGGGTTTTTTGTTTCCATTATTGCCGGTTTACTCAGATATAAATTTAAAAAGGATGAGTAAATTAAAAATTGCTGTTCAAAAATCGGGACGTTTACACGACAACTCCATCAAACTTCTGAAAGATTGCGGTATCGTTATCGACAATGGTAAAGACCAGCTGAAGGCTCCTGCCGGAAATTTCCCGATGGAGATTTTATTTCTTCGTAACGGGGATATCCCCCAGTATCTGGAGGATGGCGTAGTTGATGCTGCTATTATTGGTGAAAATGTACTGATTGAGAAACCCAACAAAGCAGAAGTGGTACAAAAACTGGGGTTTTCGCGTTGCAGAGTCTCTTTGGCGGTTCCCAAAAGTGTAGCGTATGCCGGAGCCGAATATTTCAACGGTAAGAAAATAGCCACCTCTTATCCCTACACACTGCAAAGTTATCTCGATAGGGCAGGCGTCAAAGCGGAAATCCATGTCATCTCCGGATCGGTGGAGATAGCCCCAAATATTGGCCTTGCCGATGGGATTTGTGATATTGTCAGTTCGGGAAGCACCCTTTTCAAAAACGGACTAAAAGAGGTGGCGTCAATCTTGAAATCGGAGGCTGTACTGGCTAAATCGGGAAAGATTGGCACGGATACCAATGAGATACTGGAGCGACTTTTGTTTCGGATTCGTGCCGTGCTCGGTGCTAAAAATACCAAATACATCCTGATGAATGTGCCCAACGAAAAAATCGAAGAGGTCTCAGGCCTGTTGCCGGTGCTCAAAAGTCCCACCGTTATGCCGTTGAAACAAAAAGGCTGGAGCTCACTGCACACGGTTATCAAAGAGGATACTTTCTGGGAAGTCATCGACAAGCTGAAAGCCGCCGGCGCAGAAGGGATTTTGACCATTCCCATTGGAAAGGTGGTGCTGTAAGTTTTTCCGTCTCCCTAACTGCTCTTTCGGGTTTGTAACCCGAAAGTTAAGCAAACTGCCCTACTCATTCGGATTTGCCTGCCCGATTCAGGTGGGTAATCCGAATGTTACAGGACTGGGGGATTTAAAATCCCCCGGTTTAGAAACCTCCGGATTTCAAATCCGGAGGAGCAATAAAATTAGAGTTTAATCATTTATCAAAACAGGTTTATGAAAATATACAAAAACATCCCCCGTTCGGAATGGCCGGAATTGTGCCAACGGCCCCGGTTGCGAACCGGTGATTTGGATGCCCTTGTTTCCCGGGTTTTTGACAAGGTCAGGGTTTCGGGCGATGAGGCGGTAAAGGATTTCACCCGCCAATTCGACAAGGTGGCACTTTCCGGGCTTACCGTAAGTAAAGAAGAGTGGGAAAAAGGGGCTGTTCAGGTGCCCGAAGACTTGCGGCGGGCCATTTTAAAAGCCAAAAAGAACATCGAAACGTTTCACAAGGCACAGCAGTCGCAGGGGTTTTCCGTGGAAACGGAACAGGGGGTCCGGTGTTGGCAAAAAAGTGTTCCGGTGGAAAAGGTGGGCATTTACATTCCGGGCGGCACGGCGCCGTTGTTTTCCACGGTATTGATGCTGGCCATTCCGGCACAGATTGCCGGCTGCCGGCAGATTGTGCTCTGCACACCGCCCGATACCCGGGGCGGGATAGCACCGGCCATACTCTTTGCTGCCCGGATTACCGGCGTGGACAAGGTGGTCAAAGCCGGCGGCATTCAGGCCATTGCTGCGTTAACCTACGGAACCGAAAGTATTCCCAAAGTGGATAAAATATTTGGTCCCGGCAACCAGTATGTTACAGCCGCCAAGCGAAAAGCGCAAACCGAAGGGGTGGCCATCGATATGCCGGCAGGCCCTTCCGAATTGCTGGTCATTGCCGACGATACCGCCAGCCCCGCTTTTGTGGCTTCCGACCTGCTTTCGCAGGCCGAACACGGCCCCGACAGCCAGGTGGTGTGTATTTCCGATTCACTGGAGTTTCTGGAATCGGTGAACGATGCGCTGGACAAACAACTGGAAAAACTTCCCCGCAGGGAAATAGCCCGGAAGTCGTTGCAAAACGCCCGTTTCCTCTTTTCTTCCGATAAAGCGGAAACCATGGATTTTGTCAATGAATATGCGCCCGAGCATTTGATTATTGTTTCGCGGGAGGAAGCCTTTTACCTGAAAAACCTGCAGAATGCCGGTTCCGTTTTTCTGGGCGGTTACACGCCCGAAAGTGCCGGCGACTATGTGTCGGGCACCAACCACACCCTGCCCACCGGCGGTTTTGCCCGCAGTTACGGCAGCCTGGGAATGGACGATTTCACCAAAAAAATCAGTTTTCAGCGTATTTCCCCGGAAGGGATGCGCAACCTGGGCAAAAGCATTGAAGTGATGGCCAAAGCCGAAGGGCTGGAAGCGCACGCGCAGGCCGCTACCCTCCGGCTGGCAGCTTTGAAAGGGATAGATATGGTATCCGGAAGCGCAAAACACCCTTAAAAAAGTTGTAATTTGAAACTAAATATTTCAATTTACATACTTTTTTAGTATCTTTGCCGTAAGATAATATTATCGGGATTAAACAACAAAAGCCATGAAATTCATTAACAGAGAAGCTTCAAAAAGCATTGAAGAAGATTTAAAGCATTTTCCCGCTGTGGCCATTTTCGGCCCGCGGCAATGCGGAAAATCCACATTGGCCCGGTCGTTGATTAAAAAACATCCGGGCAGTGTGTACCTTGACCTGGAAAATCCGGATGACCTGGCCAAACTGGCAGAACCTTCCCTGTTTTTCAAACAGTATGCCGGAAAGTTGATTTGCCTGGATGAAATTCAGCGTGTTCCCGAACTGTTTCCGGTTTTAAGGGGGGTGATCGACAGGCAGGGACATAACGGACAGTTTCTCATTTTGGGTTCCGCTTCGCCCGATTTGATCCGGCAGAGCAGCGAAAGCCTGGCCGGCCGGATTGTTTATCAGGAACTGACCCCGTTTTTGGTTTCGGAAATCCCGTTTATGCAAAACAACAACCTCAACGACAAATACTGGATCCGCGGTGGTTTTCCCCGTAGCTATCTGGCGGAAAACAATAAGGTGAGCTATAAATGGCGGAAAAGTTTTATCACAACATTCCTGGAAAGGGATATTCCGAACCTAGGTATTTACTATCCGCCGCTCATGATGAAAAAACTGTGGCAAATGATTGCCCATGCCCAAGGGCAACTGGCAAACTATGCCCAACTTGGAAATTCATTGGGAGTCAGCCATACCATGGTGCGGAATTACCTTGATGTTTTACACGAAACGTATATGGTCCGCATCCTGAGGCCTTTTCACGGCAACCTGAAAAAAAGGCTGGTGAAATCACCGAAAGTTTACATCCGGGATACCGGAATTTTGCACGCACTGTTGAACATCGACGATTTTGACACGCTTTTTGGCCATCCGGTTGCCGGGGCTTCCTGGGAAACGCTGGTTATTGAAAATATTTTGGGGAATGTTGAAGGTGTTTCTCCCTCATTTTTCCGTACTTCCAATGGCAGTGAAATCGATTTGATCCTTGAAAAAGGCAATAAACGGTACGCCGTTGAATGCAAACTCTCTTCTGCGCCAAAGCTTTCGGCAGGCTTTTACCACGCTATGCAGGATTTGGAAATAAATCAGGCCTGGGTAGCAGCACCGGTGGAATCGGCTTATCCGGTGAGGGAAAATGTGACCGTGGCCCCTTTAAAAACGATTGTTGAAACGCTTAAAAAGTTGTAAATATTGTTTATGAAGTTATTTGATATTCAAAAAATTGTCCGTAAAAACGTGGCGCAGATGATGCCCTACTCCTCGGCCCGCGACGATTATTCCGATACGGCCGAAGTGTGGCTGGATGCCAACGAAAACCCCTTTCCCACAGGGTATAACCGCTATCCCGACCCCTGGCAAAGGGAACTAAAAAAAGCCGTGTCCAAAGTGAAAGATGTTCCGGTGGAGAATATTTTTATCGGCAACGGCAGCGATGAGGTGCTCGATTTGCTTTTTCGCGCTTTTTGCGAGCCGCGGCTCGACAATGTGGTAACCCTTCGTCCCGGCTACGGGATGTACAATGTGCTGGCCGAAGTGAACGATGTGCAGTGCCGTGAAGCTGACCTGGAGCCGGATTTCAGCCTGAATGCGGAAAAGGTGTTGGCACTGGCCGATGCCAACACCAAACTGATTGTGCTTTGTTCGCCCAACAATCCCACCGGTAATGCTTTGGAAACGGAAGAGGTGGAAACCATCCTGCTTAACACGCGGGCACTGGTGGTGGTTGACGAGGCTTACGCCGATTTCTCGGAAAAGCCGGGATGGCTCGAAAGGCTTTCCGTTTTTCCGAACCTGGTAGTGGTACAAACGCTTTCGAAAGCCTGGGGAATGGCAGCATTGCGCCTGGGGCTAGGGTTTGCCGGCAAAGAAATCATCCGGGTGCTGAACCGGATTAAGCCCCCGTACAATGTCAATTTAATGAGCCAGCAGGAAGCGCTGAAGCAACTGGCACTCCCGGAAAAAACAAAGGAGCGGATAGCTCTCGTCAGGCAGGAAAAAGAAAAAATGCGGCGGGCCCTGGAAACTTTGCCCGGCATAAAAAAAGTTTTTCCATCCGATGCCAATTTTCTGCTGGTAGAAATGAAAAACGCAACGGAAGTTTACCGGAAACTGCTGGAAGAAGGCATTGTGGTGCGCAACCGTTCGGGTATTTTGCACTGCACTTCGTGCCTGCGCATTACCATGGGCACGCCGGAAGAAAACGAAAGACTCTTATTTGAATTGAAAAATATATTGCAATTGCCCCCGCTTCAGGCGTCCACGCCTGAAGCAGAACAATAATGATTTATAACCATTTCGGGCGCGGACGCCCGAAACAATATTGATACAATAAATATGAAAAAAGTACTCTTTATCGACCGCGATGGCACCCTGGTACGCGAACCGCCAGAAGATTTTCAGGTGGACAGCCTGGAAAAACTGGAATTTTATCCCGGCGTTTTTCGCTACTTGTCGCAAATTGCCGAACTGGATTACGAGTTGGTGATGGTCAGTAACCAGGACGGGCTGGGAACGGATGCTTTTCCCGAAAAGGATTTTTGGCCGGTGCAAAACAAAATCTTGAAAGCCCTGGAGAATGAGGGGATTGTGTTTTCCGATATCCTCATCGACCGCAGTTTCCCGGAAGAAAATGCGCCCACGCGGAAACCCCGGACCGGGTTGTTGAGAAAATACATGGAAAGCGGTTATGACCTGAAAAATTCGTTTGTCATCGGCGACCGGCTTACCGATATGGAACTGGCCGCCAATCTGGGCTGCAAAGGCATTTTGCTGGCCGGCCCCGGAAAACCGGGTTTTGACTCGAAAACACAAGTGTTGCAAACACCTTCCTGGAAAGAGATTTACCGTTTTTTAAAGAGGAAGGCAAGGCGGGTAACGGTCAACCGGAAAACCAAAGAAACCGATATCTCGCTCACATTGAACTTGGATGGCGAAGGAATAGCGGACATTCACACCGGTATTGGTTTTTTCGACCATATGCTGGAACAGGTCAGCCGCCACGGCGGGATGGATATGGCTTTGCAGGTTACGGGTGACTTGCACGTGGACGAGCACCACACCATCGAAGATACGGCCTTGGTGGTGGGACAGGCGGTCAAAGAGGCGTTGGGCGACAAAAAAGGAATCAGCCGTTACGGGTTTTATGTTCCGATGGATGACAGCCTGGCACAGGTGGTGCTGGATTTCGGCGGGCGCAACTGGCTGGTGTGGGAGGCCGAATTCAAAAGGGAAAAAATCGGGGAGATGCCTACGGAGATGTTCTTTCATTTTTTTAAGTCGTTTTCGGATGCGGCCGGTTGTAACCTGAACATTAAAGCCACCGGCACCAACGAGCATCACAAAATCGAAGCGGTTTTCAAAGCTTTTGCCCGCGCCCTGAAAATGGCCGTGCAACGCGATGCCGACAGCGATGTATTGCCCAGTACGAAAGGTATCCTAACTTGAAACCGCTTTTGGCGTCCACGCCAAAAGCAGAATAGGATTTGAATCCTTCGGGCGTGGACACCCGAAGTGGGTAGGGATGCGGACGCCTGAAACGGCTTCACCTTTCAGGTCGAACCTGACCTGAAAGGTGGAATTGAACAAGTACAAAACCCTGAAGGGCTTTAATATGAATAAAATGCCGGATATAAATCCGGTGAAAAAAATAGAAAAACATGAACATAGCCATTATCGATTACGGAGCCGGAAATGTACGGTCGGTGCAATTTGCCCTCGAACGGCTGGGTTATTCCGGAAAACTGACGGCCGATGCCGGCGAGATAAGCTGGGCGGATAAAGTGATTTTCCCCGGCGTGGGCGAAGCCTCTTCGGCTATGGCAGCCCTGCGGCAGTACGGCCTGGACGAGGTAATTCCACAGCTAAAGCAGCCGGTGCTCGGTATCTGCCTCGGGTTGCAGTTGATGGGAAGTTATTCGGAGGAAGGCGATACCGAATGCCTCGGGATTTTTCCCGCGAAAGCGGTGGCCTTTCCGGAAAACTTAAAAGTGCCCCAGGTGGGATGGAACACGTTGGCTGCACTGAAATCCCCTTTGTTCCGGGGGGTGCACGCGGGGGAATACGCCTATTTTGTGCACAGCTATTATGTGGCGGTCAACGATTTTACGGTGGCACAAAGCGAATACGGCCTGCCTTTTTCGGCGGCCCTGGCCAAAGACAATTTTTTTGCCTGCCAGTTTCACCCCGAAAAAAGCGGGAAAACGGGCGAGCAGGTTTTGAGGAATTTTTTGGAAATTCAAAAGTAAAATGATGAGAATTATCCCCGCTATAGACATTATCGAAGGCCGTTGTGTGCGGCTCGAACAGGGCGATTATGCCCGGAAGAAACTGTACGATGCCGACCCGGTGGCTTTGGCCGAAAAGTTGGAGCAACAGGGCTTTCGCTATTTGCACCTGGTGGATTTGGATGGCGCCAAAGCCGGCCGGCCGGTCAACCTGAAGATATTGGAACAAATTGCCTCCCGGACCGGCCTGCTGATTGACTTCGGCGGCGGCGTAAAAAATACGGAAGCACTGGAGCAGGTATTTGATGCCGGGGCGCAGCAGGTAACCGCCGGCAGCATTGCCGTGAAAAAGCCGGAAACGGTCACCCGCTGGCTGGAACGTTTCGGACCGGAAAAAATTATTCTTGGCGCCGATGTGAAAGAGGGCAAGGTCTTCATCAACGGTTGGAAAACGGAAACGGATTGGGAACTTTTTCCGTTTTTAGAATTTTATCTTCAAAAAGGCATCCAAACGGTGGTTTGTACCGACATTGCCCGCGATGGCCTGCTGCAGGGCAGCGCCGTGGCGCTTTACCGCGAAATAATAAAAACTTTTCCCTCCCTGAAACTGATTGCCAGCGGCGGGGTGAACAGTGCAGGAGACCTTGCCGCCCTGCAAAAGGCCCGACTGGATGGTGCCATTGTGGGGAAAGCTTTGCTGGAAAACAAAATTACCATGGACCAAATAAAAGATTATGTTGGCTAAACGCATTATTCCCTGCCTCGACATTAAAAACGGCAGGACGGTAAAAGGCACCAACTTCATTAACCTGCGCGATGCGGGCGATCCGGTGGAACTGGGACGGATTTATTCGGAACAGGGTGCCGACGAACTGGTTTTTCTGGATATTATCGCTACTTCCGACAAAAGGAAAACGCTGGTATCGCTGGTTGAAAAAATTGCCCGCGAAATCAATATCCCCTTTACGGTGGGCGGCGGCATCAGCCGGGTGGAGGATGTGAAAGAGCTGCTGCGGGCTGGCGCCGACAAGGTTTCCATCAATTCGGCAGCCGTTTACCGTCCGGAACTCATTAGCGAGCTGGCAGCCCGTTTCGGGAACCAGTGCATTGTGCTGGCCATTGATGCCAACTTTGTAAACGGAAAGTGGAAAGTGTTTACCCACGGCGGCCGCCGGGAAACCGATAAAGAACTTTTTGCCTGGGCCCGGGAAGGGCAGGAGCGGGGCGCCGGTGAAATTTTGTTTACCGCTATGACCCGTGACGGAACAAAAGACGGGTTTGAATTGGGAGCCAACAAAATATTGGCACAAACCCTCCGCATTCCGGTCATTGCCTCCGGCGGGGCCGGCACCCTACATCATTTTTCCGATGTGTTTTTGCAGGCGGATGTGGACGCTGCCCTGGCTGCCAGCGTGTTTCATTATGGTGAAATAAAAATAAAGGATTTAAAACATAAACTCAAAGAAGATGGAATCGAAGTTCGTATTTAAAAACAGGACAATCACAGTGGATTTTGAAAAACAAAACGGCCTGGTGCCCGCCATTGTGCAGGATGCCCACACCAAAAACGTGTTGATGCTGGGGTATATGAACCTGGAAGCGTTGCAAAAAACACTGGAAACCCAATGGGTAACCTTTTACAGTCGCAGCCGCAAAACCTTGTGGACCAAAGGCGAAACCAGCGGAAATTATCTGCACCTCGTTGACCTGAAATCCGATTGCGACAACGATACCCTGCTGGTGCAGGCCTTGCCCGACGGGCCGGTGTGCCACCTGGGTACCGATACCTGCTGGGGCGAAACCAACCGGTTGCAATGTGGTTTTTTGACGGAGCTGGAGGAGGTGATTGCCGACCGGCGCCAGAACCCTACCGAAAAATCATACACGGCCTCGTTGTTTAAAAAAGGCATCAACAAAATCGCCCAAAAGGTGGGGGAAGAAGCCGTGGAAGTGGTCATTGAAGCCAAAGACCAAAATGACGAGCTGTTCCTGAACGAATCGGCCGACCTGGTGTTTCACTTTTTGGTGCTTTTGCAGGCCAAAGGCTTCCGGTTTAAAGAGGTGCTGGAAGTGTTGCGGGAACGGCACAAGTAAAAAAAGTGATAACGAAAATTTACGGTTTACCATAAAAATTAACGCTAAAATTTACGGTTAACCATAAAAATTTGTAGTTTTGTAAAAAATTTACAACCATGTTCATTCCGCGGCAAATAACTAACGATGTGCTCACTGATTTAGTGCAATCGGGGAAAGTAGTGTTGATCTATGGCCCCAGGCAGGCGGGCAAAACCACGCTTTCGAAGGTTATTTTGGAAAAAACGGGATTAAAAACCCTTTGGGCAAACGCCGACCAGTTAAAATATGCCGATATTCTTTCCAGCCGCGACCTGTCTAAGTTGAAAGCGCTGGTGCACGGTTACGAAATTCTGTTCATTGATGAGGGGCAACGCATCAACGACATTGGCCTGAATTTAAAAATCCTGCATGATGAAATTCCCGGCTTGAAGGTGCTGGTTACCGGTTCTTCTTCTTTTTTGCTTTCCAGCCGTGTTACCGAATCGCTTGCCGGCCGCAAAAAGGTTTACACCCTGTTCCCCGTTTCTATGGGCGAACTGGCCCAGACCCACAATCGTTTTGAATTGGGCAGCCAACTGGAAGAAAGGCTCATTTACGGTCAATATCCCGAAGTGATTAAGTTGACCGGCTACGCCGAAAAAGAGGAATATCTCCGTGACATAAGTGCTTCCTATCTGTTTAAAGATATTTTTGAGATGGAAAACATCAAATATCCCTTTAAAATAAGGGATTTGTTGCGGTTGCTGGCCTATCAGTTGGGATCGCAGGTGAGCCTTCACGAGTTGGGGCGACAGTTGGGGCTCAACCGTGAAACGGTGGAACGGTACCTTTTTCTGCTGGAACAGTCGTTTGTCATCTTCCGTTTACCGGCTTTCAGCCGCAACCCGCGAAAAGAAATCAGCAAATCCCCAAAATTTTATTTCTACGACAACGGTATCCGGAATATTGTGATTGATGACCTGCATACCCTGGCCCTGAGAAATGACACCGGGGCACTCTGGGAGAATTTTATTTTATCCGAACGGTTAAAAAAACTATTGTACGAAAGGAAATATGCGAACCGCTATTTCTGGCGGACTTATTCGGGCAGCGAAATTGATTACGTGGAAGAGTCGGGCGGGCACTTAAAAGCTTTTGAAATAAAATACGGCAAAACCAAAGTGAAACCGCCCAGAAGCTGGTTGCAGAATTATGGAGGTGATTTTCAGGTAATCAACAAAGATAATTATCTTGATTTTATTTTGTGATAATCCGAAAGCCCCTTGTTTCTCCAAAAACCGTTTTCCGTTTATTTGCATGTCAGTGCCCCTGTTTTTTATACTCTTTCATACGCCGGGTGGGTGCTATGATGGAATAGCCTTTCCAAAGGGAATCGTCAAACTGATCGACATAAGTAATGTCCATATATTTTTTTTGTTCGAAGTTGTCAAATTCCTTTTGGGGTATCTTTTCCCGGTTGAGCACCAGCATTTCAACAGATGATTCGCTGTTGACAGCGAATTTTAAACCGATTTTCAGCTCTTTGAGCGTTTTGTCAAAAAGGAACCGCTTTCTCTTCTTCAAAAGGATGATATTTCTGTCGAAATCAACTGTAATTCCGGTTTTTTGTGAAAAGTATTTCAAAGCGTAAGTACCGTTTTCTTTCTCAAAGTAGATGGAACCGGAAAAATAATTTTCCGAATAACCTACGCCAAACATATGGAAATCAGTACCTTCCTTTCCCGGTGCATATTCATAGTCGACCCGGATAAGGGCGTAAGTAGAGGCCGAAACGAACATTCTCCCTTTAAAAATTCCGTCATTGTCAGGCTCAAAATCAATAATATAAACATTCTCGCCGTTTACCCGGATGCCGCCTGCCAGTGTGTATTTATACTTACCGGTTTTGTACAGAAACTCCCAATCTTTCTTATCGCTCAACAACGGGTATTTCATTTCGTTGAAGACGGCCCTTCTGTAATATTCAAGTTTATATTGATGGCGGCGCAGGGTGTCGTTTTTTAATGTTGAATCGTTTTCTCCAAGATCAATCTTACCCCCAAATATGCCGCTCCTCATTTTCCAGTACTCGTTTTTTGAGGTGTTGGCTGCCAGGTTATCGAATACCTCCTCTATTTGTTTCAGGTCGGCCATGTTTTTTTCTTTCAGTTCCACGGTGCGGACAGGGGCAATTTTCAGGGTGTCTTGGCTATGGCCCGAAAAGTAAAGGGTGCCGAGGAAGTCGGTATAAGCCGTATTGTGTTTCGGTAATTTTTGTTCCATCGCTGCAATGGCTTTCTTGTCCAGGTTTTCAATGGAACTTTTTTTGTAATTGAAATGCATTTGGGTAACGTCTGTTATATTGCGTTCCCGGATGAAGGCCTTCCAAAGGGTTGGTTCTGTTCTGTAATTCGAGTCTTTGTACCGGATAATGTTTTTCACAATGGTTACGGGGTCAGGGGTGCTGCCGCCGAAAATCACGGTTTCGAGAAGGTTGTAACTTTCTTTTTTTAGATAAACCGCCGGCATTGTGTCCGCCATCCCGATGGTCAGGTTTCCGGCTTTGTAGCCGATATACTGAAACCGCAGGGTGTCGTTTTCGTTTAGCCCCGATATGTCCAGGGTGAACCTGCCATTCTCGTTGGTAACGGTTCCCCTGTTTTTGTGCAAAACATAAATATTGGTGTATAAAAGCGGCTCTTTTGAATCGGAGTCCAGGACAATTCCCGAAAGCTCATCATTTGTAAGGTGGTGGCTTACAGCAGTTGTATCGGCTTTTTCCTGATTTTGGGAATAGCCTGATAAGAAGCTGAAGCATGAAAGGATAAGCAGGATAAAAAGGCTTTTCATTTATTATTGTTATTATCCGGACAGAATCAAAATTTTTGAAAAAGGTAATCCGGTTAATTGTAAAATCAAAAGTAATTTCTTTTCTGTGTGGTTCAGGTTAAAGTTTCTTAAAAAGCCGTAACTAACCTAAAAGCCCCTAGCGCAAGTCTTGCGCGTAAGCTATGCGCATGGCTGACTTGGGCCAATGATCACCTCAAAACTACCTAAATATACGAAACCCGGTTACAAAATAATATCAACATCAATCAATCCTTTTTCTCCCATATAGTTTGTCATGCTACTCCAGGGATAATCTTCCGGTCTGAATACAAATCCCTGCTTAACCGGATTGTTATGCAAATAATCCAGTTTTTGATCCGTTATTTTGTTTGATGTCAGTTCAATAGGATGATTATCCTGCCGCCAGAACTGGTAATTTTTATTATTCGGATTTTTTCGTCCTTCTGTTTTAAAAATCTCCATCATCCACTCTTTTCTGCTTTCGTGAGGGTTTTCTTTTATTGCCTTTATCAATTGTGAAGAAGTAAATTTTTTAAAATCCCGCATAATGTTTTCCAACAGATTTTCTCCCTGGCTTCGCCCAAGTCTCGCCCCCGCAAAAGCCGGGCGGGAAGACTTGCGCGAGGAGGGCGAGGAGGTGGTTTAAATCGGCTGGCTCTCCATAACAGCGTTTAGCCATTCCTTTGTCAACAAAAATGAACAATAAATTAAAAACTTGTTGGTTTTTTATTGCTTTCATTTTTTGTACTGCTTTCTTTTTATTTTTGTGGCGTTCCGTGTTCTCATTGTTTTTGTTTACAAACAGATATTGCTAAAACATGAAAGATTTACAATGCAGGATACGGCTTTATTATTATAGAACTTTCAATCAATATGAGTACAACACTGGTTTTCATCGTCATTGTTTTATTTTTTGGGATGCTCCTGGGCGTATCTTATTTTACGTCGCGTGGGGCAAACAGCGAAACTTTTTTTACAGGAAACAGACGCTCTCCGTGGTATCTGGTTGCTTTTGGCATGATTGGTTCCACCATATCGGGGGTAACTTTTATTTCTGTTCCGGGCGAAGTGGGCCATTCAGCCTGGACTTACCTTGAGTTTCTTTTTGGTAATTTTTTAGGCTATTGGGTGGTGGCACTGGTGCTCATCCCCATTTATTACCGGCTAAAATTGGTTTCCATCTATACCTATCTCGACCAAAGGTTTGGCGTGCGTTCGTATAAAACAGGAGCCTTTTTCTTCCTGGTTTCACAGACCATCGGTGCTTCTTTCCGACTTTATCTGGCTGCCGGAGTACTTCAGCTGGCTATTTTTAATTCGCTGGGAGTTCCCTTTTGGGTGACTGTTTTGCTTA
This sequence comes from Bacteroidales bacterium, assembly GCA_015493525.1. Lineage (GTDB taxonomy): Bacteria > Bacteroidota > Bacteroidia > Bacteroidales > F082 > Sulfidibacterium. The sequence goes on along the minus strand of WGCY01000047.1, from coordinate 69,735 downwards.
CTTTATTCTTTATTTGGTTATACACGCACAGTGCCGGTATTAAAACGGTAGTCTGGACTGACTCTTTACAAACTATTTTTATTCTGGGATCGGTAATCATCACTATCTGGGTGATTTTGAGCCAGCTCAACATGAATATTAGTGATATGGCGTCCGTTATTCATCATTCTCCACACAGCAGGATATTTGACTGGGACTGGAAATCAAAAACTAACTTTTTCAAACAGTTTATTGCAGGGTTGGGAATTGTTCTTGCCATGAACGGGCTGGATCAGAATATGATGCAGAAAAACCTGACCTGTAAAACACGGAAAGAAGCACAAAAGAATGTGTTCTGGTTTAGTTTTGCTTTTATCATTGCCAACCTGCTTTTTCTAAGCCTGGGTGTTTTGCTTTATTTTTATGCTTCACAAAAGGGGATTCAGCTTCCTGAAAGAACGGACGATTTATTCCCGATTTTGGCCATGCACTATTTCGGAACCTTTGCCGGAGTTTTGTTTCTGTTGGGTATTCTTTCGGCAGCTTATTCCAGTGCCGATTCGGCCCTGACCGCGTTAACCACCTCTTTTTGTATTGATTTTCTAAACATTAAAGCAGATGCCCCCAACGAAAAGAAGACCCGGTTCATGGTCCATATCGGGTTCTCGTTTTTACTCTTTTTGGTCATTATCTTTTTCAGGGCTGTCAGCAACGAAAGTGTAGTAATGGCCGTCTTCCAGGTAGCCGGTTATACTTACGGGCCGCTGCTCGGACTGTTTGCATTTGGTATCATTACCAAACGACAGATAAAAGACCGTTATGTTCCGCTTATCGGTTTGGTATCGCCTTTAATCACTTATATCATAAATATTTATTCGGTTGCCTGGTTTGACGGATATAAGTTTGGGTTCGAATTATTATGGTTAAATGCATTCATTACTTACGTCGGCCTGTGGCTCATCAGCCATCATACCAGCAGGAAAGGCGCGCTTTTACAGTAGGCTGTTATACCCATTGTAATTCAAAAAGGCGTTCAAGTTCGATATGTGTTTATACGGCATTATGAGAAAAGCGGATTTAAAAAAATAAAGATGGTTTTTTTACCACAAAACTTTTTATTTTTGCAGCCACATTGCGGCAGTAGCTCAGTTGGTAGAGCATCAGCTTCCCAAGCTGAGGGTCGTGGGTTCGAGCCCCATTTGCCGCTCTCCAATGTAAAACAGACAACCCTGTATCTTCTTGAAAGATATGGGGTTTCTCTTTTTGAGAAAGATTTACCTTGTGCCCCTTCGTGAAAATCCTTCGTATCCCTTCGTGGTAATAAAGCGTGTTCTATCGTGGTAAGGTCCCTTGTGGCGAAATTTCAGCCGTTTACCGGATTTTTTGTTGGTTTTCCTCATTTCATCAAAAATGATATCCGCTGTTTTCAGGCAACTGCTATCTTTTTCCTATACTTGCATGTCCAAAACTTTGTCATTATGGAGATTGTAATTAAGGCTATTAAAGAGAGTATCAGCGTAAAAGAGGCATTTTTAGATGATGCTGAACAAATGATGTTGGTAAAGAGTGCCGCGGAATACTGTATTGAATCACTGGAACAGGGTGGTAAGATATTGTTTTGTGGGAACGGTGGCAGTGCTGCCGATGCCCAGCATCTGGCCGCCGAGCTTTCCGGCAGGTTTCAATATGACCGTAAACCGCTTTACGCCGAAGCACTGCATGTGAACTCCTCTTTCCTCACGGCGGTAGCCAACGATTACGGCTATGATGAAGTTTACATCCGCATGGTGGAAGCAGTAGGTCGCCGGGGCGATGTGCTGGTGGCCCTGAGCACTTCCGGCAATTCGGCCAACGTGGTGAAAGCGGTGGAACAGGCCAAAAAACAACAGATGATAACCATCGGTTTGACAGGAAAAAAGGGAGGTGAGCTAGCTAAACTTTGTGAACTTTGTATTCACGTTCCGTCAGAGAATACCGCCCGCATTCAGGAGATGCACATTCTCATTGGTCATGCCATTTGCGAAAAAATAGAAACCACCCTGTTTCCCCGGTAATTTATGACGGCTTTCCTGAAAAATATTGACAAAAACTGGACTTTGTTTCTGGATCGCGATGGTGTCATCAACCAACGGATAGTTGGCGGTTACGTGCAACATCCGGATGCCTTTGAATTATTGCCCGGTGTCCCGGAAAGCCTCGCTTTTTTTAGTTCTGTTTTTGGCAGAATTATCGTGGTGACTAACCAACAGGGAATCGGAAAAGGGTTCATGACTGAAAAACAACTGGAAGCCGTGCATCGCAAAATGCTTACCAAAGTAGCGCAGGCAGGCGGCAGGATTGATGCCGTTTTTTATTGTCCTGATTTGGCCCCAGAGCCTGCTAATTGCCGGAAACCTTCTCCTTTTCTTGCTTTGGAAGCCCGGAAGCGGTTTCCCGAAATAGATTTTCAGAAAAGTATTATGGTTGGCGATGCCAAAAGTGACATGGATTTTGGAAAACAAGCCGGCATGTTCACCGTGTTGGTTGGAAAGGAGAATGTTTCCGGGGACCCGGTTGATTTTAAAATTGCTGATCTTGCTTCTTTCGCTATTTTATTAAAAAATAATACGTTGTGAGTCCTGCATTGATTCTGGGTGCCTTTTTGGCTTATACGCTTTTAATCTTTGTGGTATCGTGGAGGACTTCCCGTAAGGCCGACAACGAAAGTTATTTTATCGGTAACCGGAGATCGCCCTGGCTTGTGGTGGCTTACGGCATGATTGGCGCTTCGCTGTCGGGGATTACTTTTATCTCGGTTCCCGGCTGGGTGGGGACAACGCATTTTACCTATTTTGTCATGGTGCTGGGATATGTGGCGGGATACGCGGTGGTGAGCCTGGTGCTGCTGCCTGTGTATTACAAGCTGAACCTGACCTCCATTTATACCTATCTCGGAACCCGTTTTGGCAGGGCTTCTTACAAAACCGGCTCCTCCTTTTTCCTGTTGTCGCGCATTATCGGTGCCTCGTTCCGGATGTTTCTGGTGGTGAGCGTGTTGCAGTTGTTTGTTTTTTACCATTACGGGGTGCCGTTTTGGGCTACGGTGGTGCTCTTCATGTTCCTCATCCAGTTGTATACTTTAAAAGGGGGGATTAAAACCATCGTGTGGACCGATATGCTGCAAACTACTTTTATGTTGCTGGCGGCGGTGCTTATTGTGGGGATTATTATACACCAAATGCACACCGATGTGGGTAGTATGTGGGCGAAAGTTTGGCACAGCGATTATTCAAAAATACTTGTCACCAACATTAAAAGTTCTCAAAATTTCGTAAAACTATTTATCAGCGGTATGTTTATTACCATTGCCATGACCGGGCTTGATCAGGATATGATGCAGAAAAACCTGAGTTGCCGCAACCTGAAAGATGCCCGTAAAAACATGACCACATTGAGTTTGGTTTTGGTGCCTGTCAACCTGATCTTCCTTTTTCTCGGTGCTGTGCTCTATTTTTACGCTGCCCATTTGCATCTCGATACTTCCGGGCTGACAGATCATCTCTTACCGAAAATTGCTTTCGACTACCTTGGAATGGCCGGCGGATTGGTTTTTACCATCGGTTTAATCGCCGCGGCCTACTCAAATGCCGACAGTGCCCTCACCGCCCTGACCACTACGCTAACGATTGATATACTGGAACTGGACAAGCGTTATGCCGATGACCAGAATATTTTGAGGAAAAAAAGGGAAAAGCTGCATTTCCTCATGATGTTAATCATTATCTTTGTCATTATTTTGTTTAAGTTGATTAATAACCAGGCTATCATAGCCCAGTTGTTTACTTTTGCAGGATATACATACGGGCCCCTGCTGGGATTGTTTGGTTTCGGACTTTTTACACATATCCCGGTAAAAGACAAATGGGTTCCGGTGGTCGCCGTTCTTTCTCCCGTCATTGGATATGGATTGAGCAGATTTCTCGAATTTATTTTTTCGGGATACCAAACCGGGTTTGAAATTTTGTTGATTAATGGACTGATTACATTTATAGGGCTGTACATCATTAAAACACCATTAAAAACAAAAAATTATGGCAACATTTAGATTTATTGCGCTGGAAAAAACCCTTGGCCGAAAAGTTGAGCAGGTAAAGTATCCTTCTAACAAAGTGTCCGACTATTTCGGCTCCATGACCTTCAACCAGTCTGTTATGCACGAGTATTTGACGGAAGCAGCTTTTCGTGCTGTCATGGAGGCTGTTGAAATGGGCGAGAGCATTGACCGCAAGGCGGTTGACCAGGTGGCTTCTGCCATGAAAGCCTGGGCTATCAGCAAAGGGGCTACGCATTACACACACTGGTTTCACCCGTTGACAGGCTCCACCGCCGAGAAACACGATGCATTTATCAATCCGCTTTCCAACGGCTTGGCACTGGAACATTTTCAGGGCAATGAACTCGTTCAGCAGGAGCCGGATGCCTCCAGCTTTCCCAGTGGCGGTATCCGCTCTACTTTTGAAGCCCGTGGCTATACCGCCTGGGATCCCACTTCCCCGGCATTTATCCTGGACAATACGTTGTGTATCCCTACCATTTTTATCTCCTACACGGGCGAATCGCTCGACTACAAAACGCCGCTTTTGAAGTCGGTGGCGGCACTTGACAGCATTGCCTCAAAGATTTGCCGCTATTTCGATAAAAATGTTACCAAGGTTTATCCCACACTGGGATGGGAACAGGAATATTTTCTGGTAGATGAAGCTTTGTATGCTGCCCGTCCTGACCTGGTACTGACAGGAAAAACCGTTTTCGGGCATGCTTCGGCCAAAGACCAGCAGCTTTCCGACCATTATTTCGGGACCATAAACGACCGCGCACTTGCCTTTATGCAAGACCTTGAGATAGAAGTGCATAAATTGGGGATCCCTTTGAAAACAAGGCACAACGAAGTAGCTCCAAGCCAGTTTGAGTGTGCCCCTATGTTTGAAGAGGTAAATGTTGCCGTTGACCATAACCAGCTTCTCATGCACATGTTGGAAAAAGTGGCTCGCAAGCACCATTTCAAAGTGCTTTTGCATGAAAAACCTTATGCCGGGATAAACGGTTCGGGAAAACACAACAACTGGTCTCTCGCTACCAATACTGGTGTAAACCTGCTTTCTCCCGGGAGGACATCAAAAGATAATTTTCGGTTTGTTACGGTCCTTGCCAATATTTTAATGGCCATACATGACTACGAAGAACTGCTCAGGGCCAGCGTGGCATCGGAAGGAAACGACCTTCGCCTTGGTGCCAACGAAGCTCCCCCGGCAGTTATCTCTGTTTTCCTGGGAAAACAAATTACCGAAATATTGGATGAAATTGAACGGATGCCTGTTTTAAAAGAGATTAACGGGCATAACGGACGGCATGTGATTAAAAATATTCCCAAGATACCTGAAATTTTATTGGACAATACCGACCGAAACCGTACATCCCCTTTTGCCTTTACGGGAAACAAATTTGAGTTCCGGGCCGTCGGCTCTACTGCCAATACGGCAAAGCCCATGTTTGTGCTGAATACCATTGTGGCAGAACAAATGAATAAATTTGAACAGGAAGTATCGAATGAAATAGAAAACGGGCTCCCCAAAGATGCCGCTATTTTTAATGTGGTAAAAAGATACATCAAAGCTTCCAAAAATATTCGTTTTGAGGGTAACTCATACAGTGCCGAATGGTTGAAAGAAGCGGAGAAAAGAGGGCTGTCCAACAACCGTAACACGCCGGATGCTTTGCCGGCTTTTATTTCGAAGAAAAGTATCGGCCTGTTTGAAAAACACAACGTGATGACCCGTACCGAGTTGCTGGCCCGTTATGAAATAAAACTGGAGAAATATATTAAGAAAATCCAGATTGAAGCCCGCGTACTGGGCGACCTGGCCGTCAACCATATTTTGCCTACGGCCATTCAGTACCAAAACCGGCTCATTGAAAATGCCAAAGGCCTGCAGGAGGTGCTGGATTCCAAGACGTATGTACAGCTCTCGCGAAACCAGTTGAATACCATCAAGGAAATTTCCGAACATGTATCCAGTATCAAAGAAGGGGTCGTCGAAATGGTTGAAGCGCGGAAAAAAGCCAATGTTATTGCCGATTATGCACAAAAGGCAGTTGCTTATCGCGATACGGTACTTCCCTGTTTTGATGTTATCCGCGGACATGTGGACAAACTGGAACTGCTCGTTGATGATAACCTGTGGCCGCTGCCAAAGTACCGTGAGCTGTTGTTTATCAAGTAATTGATTTGCTGAGGAGGTAATCTTGCAAATAGATAAACATGCGTGAAATTGTGGTTGCTATCCGCCCGGGCATTCATGTCAAGGGCGGATGTGTCCTTTGGGCCAGGAGGCCAAATAACCCCCGGATACTTTTTCGGGGTTGTTTTTTTGTAAATTTGTCCGTTGACAAAGAACAAACACAGTTATGAATAGACGAATCCATACTTTTCGGCTTTTGATGTTATTACCTCTCCTTGCGTTTTTTACGCAGGCGGGGGCACAGGCCCAATATCAGTTTCAGGTAACGAAAGCTTCCGGAAAGCAGATTGTCCCCACACCGGCGGGAGGAATTTATTACGCATTGCCAAAGACCCTTTTTAAAGTCAGGCTGGTTTTGGAGCAGGTAAAGGAAATCCCCGGCCCTTTCGCTGCTTATGCCACCAAATATCTTGGAACCACTGATTATATAAAAGCCGGGAAGGTTTATTACCGGCTGCTGTCGGTGAAAGTGGCCCCGGTAACTGTGGCTGATCCGGCACAGGTTTTTTATGTTCGTTTTCCCGAGGACCGTTCCTCCAAGGAGATTCGGAAATTTGCCCTCCGGCTGAACAGTGACGGGGTGCTTACCGGCTTTGGCCCCGCTCCGGAACCTGAAAAGAAAGATAGCCGGACATCGATATCCCCAAAAGGTGGTTCCAGTGAGATGTATGTTTTTTCGGATTACCGGAAGCGTTTTGACATGCAGGCCGGTTACACGCGTGCCCAAAAAGTTGATACCATTGTCCGGAAAATAACCATCGACACGGTAACCATAAAACGGTTTTTGTACAAAACCGGTTGGGTGAACCTTACGGAAGACCAGCGTGCCGAGGATGCGGCCAAACAGATAAAGAATATCCGTACCAGCCGTTTTAATCTGTTAACAGGTTATCAGGAAGTGAATTATGGCAAAGGCATCCGCTATATGGATGAGGAATTGCAGAAAATGGAGCATGAGTATATGGTGCTGTTTCTCGGACGTGAATACCGGCAGATGGTTGTGCGTTCGTTCGTTTTTGACCCTGAGAAAAATGCTTTGTCGGGAAAGCTGCTACAGTTTACCGACGCGGAGGGGAACACGCAACTTTTGAATATTAAAGTCCGGATTGTCAATGCCATGACAAAGGTTGCCGGGGAAAAGACAACCGGCCCGGATGCCCTTTTTTATCGGATTCCGGTAAAAGCTGTTGTTTCGGTAGGCAACGGGGACCATCCCTTTTATTCCGATACTTTTGAAGTGCCGCAACTTGGAGAGGTTACCACCGTTCCGGTGAGGGAACAGACGCACCTTCGCCTTAGTCCGAAAACCGGTGCTTTAATGGGAATTGACAAACAATAAAGACCCGGAAAAATACGCATTGCAAATGCACGGCAGAAAGGGCGATTTTTATTGTCGGATTCAGGTTATTAAAATCTGTTCACCACTTTCCTGATTTCCACGAGGTGTTCCAACAATTTTTCTAATTTATCCATGGGCAGCATGTTGGCACCATCCGATTTGGCTGTGGAAGGCTGTGGATGTGTTTCCAGAAAAATGCCATCCACGCCGGCAGCCACAGCTGCACGACCGATGGTTTCGATCATCTGCGGATTGCCGCCCGTAACGCCACTGGTTTGGTTGGGCTGTTGCAGAGAATGGGTGATGTCCATAATTACCGGAAAACCAATCTTCTGCATGATGGGGATGTTGCGGTAATCCACCACCAGGTCGCCGTAGCCAAACATGTTTCCCCGCTCGGTAAGCCAGATATTTTCGTTGCCTGTGGACTGCACTTTTTCCACGGCAAAGCGCATGGCCTGCCCCGAGACAAACTGCCCTTTTTTGATGTTGATGACTTTTCCTGTTTTGCCTGCGGCAAGCAGCAATTCGGTTTGCCTGCACAGAAAAGCCGGAATTTGCAATACATCCACGTAATTGGCGGCCAGTTGTGCCTCTTCTGCCGAGTGAATGTCGGTAACAACAGGGATGTCCAGCTTTTTTGAAATGTCTTTTAGGATACTTAGTGCTTTTTTGTCCCCGATACCTGAAAACGAGTCCAGGCGCGAGCGGTTTGCTTTTTTGTAAGAAGCCTTGAAAATAAAAGGTATTTTTAACCGATCGGTAATCTTTAATATCTGTTCGGCTATGGGAAAGGCCATCTCTTCATTTTCTATCACACAGGGGCCGGCCAGCAGAAAAAAGTTGTTGCTGCCGGGATGCTTTATCCGGGGTAACTGGTCAAAACTAAATTTCATTTCAGATAGTGTTAAAACGATGTTTTTCTTCTGCGAAGATACAAAACCTAGACTATATTGGTTCAATTGTCCATTTGGGCCCTTCCCCTTTTACTCACGAAATAAACACCGGTAAAAATCAGCACCGAAGCAAAGATTTCCGTCATGGTCAGGTTGTCTTTTCCGGCAAAAACTGCCACAAGAGAAGCCAGGACAGGTTGTAAATATATGTAGGAACTATTGGCCGACGGAGAGATTTTTTGCAGGGAATAGTTGTTCAGGAAATAGGCAAAAACAGTAGTAAATAGGACGACGTACAGCACGGAGAACCAGATATTCAGCGGAATGGCACTAAAATTTGTCCGCGAGACCTCCCCGATGGAGACGGGAATGACAAAGACAAGCCCGAATGTGAAAACCCATTTCATAACGGTAAGTGGCTTGTATTTCGACATAAGGGGTTTTACCATTACCAGAAACAGGCCGTAAGAAGCGGCATTGATAAGGACGAGCAGGTTTCCCAAAGCGGTGTTTGTGCTGAGCGTAAGATGGCCGTTGCGTAAGATCAGAAAGGCAGCACCGCTGAACCCGAGAACAATCCCCAACAGCCTGCGGCCCGAAATTTTGTCACCAATAACAAAATGAGATATCACGAGTACGAGAATGGGTGTCCCCACCATGATAATGGAAGCGTTGATGGGCGTGGTCAGGTTCAACCCTTCAAAAAAGAGTATCTGGTTCAGTGCCACGCCAAAAATGGCCAGCAGGACCATGCGCTTCAGGTCTTTGGGCGCAACTTTCTCCTTTGTTGTAAACATTTCGGCCAGCCAGAAAATGGCAGTGGCACCCGTTACCCGAAAAAAGATGATGGCACGCGGTTCCATCCAATGGGGCATGATGCCTTTGGCAATCACATAATTCAGTCCGAAAATGATGTTGGCACCCAATACAGCCAGGTGGGCTGTCAGGTTCTCTTTTCTCATTTGTGAAAGTTAAAACGGCAGGTCTCCGGCGGCATCATCCATCAGGGCCGAATCGTCGCTTTGTGCTTCCGGGGGCAACGGCGGCAGGCTGCCGCTTTCATCACGCTGTAGCCGCCAGGCACGTATGTCGGTGTACCAGCGTTCATTATACTCGCGCGACTCAATGTTCACCGAGGCAACCACCATATCGCCTTCCTGGAATTTCTCCAGCTCGCGCACACGGTCGCCCCACACACTGATACACACCTTTTTAGGATATTGCTCTTCCGTTTCTATCACAAATTCCTGTTTTTCCCATTTGTTTCCGTTGCGGCTCTCACCGTTTACCACAGGCAATTTTTTAATCATTCTGCCCTTTAGTTCTACACTCATGTCAGTATGGTTTTTGTTACTATTATGATGGAACAAAGATAAGGAATTTAGTCTGTATTGGCCAGCCCCTTTTATTTCTCCTGAAACTTCTGATTTGGGTACATAAAACCAAGGGATTTACCACAAAGGAACGCCAAGGGATTTACCACGAAGTCCCACCAAGGAGTTTCACGAAGTCCCACCAAGGTTTTTTCGCCAACGAATGACACCAATTACACGAATTTTTGTTTTTCCTCCGCCTGCGAATAAATTCACAGGCTACGATTTGAGCCGTCCCGCCCCTGGCGGACTATGGGGATGGTAGTCCCGGCTGTGACGGGAGGTGATTGCTGTGAGGGCCTTGGGATTTTTTTTAACGTTTAGCTCTGAGACAATTGGAGAAGGCATTGCGGGTGTGAATTGTCGTGAGAGCCTTCGGGTTTGGAAACGGAAAACCACAAAGCCTCACCAAGGATATTCACGAAGTCCCACCAAGGTTTTTTCGCCAACGAATTACACCAATGACACGAATCTTTTTATCCCTCTGTCCCTTCGTCTCCCTCACCCTCTCACCTTCTCACCCTTTCACCCCTTTGTGCCCCTTCGTGGTTAATTGCCCTCTCTGTCTTGGCACACCGTGTTCCCCTGTGACAAAAAAGCCGGAAACCGGAAAAGGTTCTGTCGTTCAATCCCAAGCCATCTTAAAGCTGAAAAATATGAAATTTAATGTGGTTGTCTTTCAATATTTTAAAAGGAATACTGATGCCCATAGTATACCAATTGTTTCCATCGCTTCTGTTGAAAGCCTGTATTAACGATATGTTGTAGGAACAGCCGGCAATTTTTACGGTTTGTTTTTTCTGTGTGCTTTTCTCCGGCCAGGCAGTCCGGATACCCTCAAACCATTCGCGGGGAATGTGCGGTAAAAGTTGTTCCCTGTAAAACCGGATAATTTGCGGGAAAGCTGCCCAGAAAACTCTTTCCGGGAAGAAATAAGCCAGAAAATCAGCTTTAGAGTGGGCTGTCCATCCTTCCACAAAGGGGAACTTGCTATAAATTTCGAGATACAAGTCATTAAAATCGCGTGCCCGTTTCTTTTCACTGACAGAGATTCTCCGGTTCTTCAGTGTCAGCCACAAGTCAATGTCGTTTTGTTGAGATTTCCTGCCAGAAACTGTGTTATAATCACACCGGTCAATTTTTAACGTTTCCAATTGCTCTTTGTAGAATTTATCAGCAGTGGCAAAATGGGCCGTTTCTTTTTTTTGGCTTTCGTAGAAATGATGAACCATGTCGCTGTAAAATAATCAGTTTTAACGTTTTGCTAAGGTACATAAAAATATTTGTGGTAAAAGGAAAACCACCAAGGAGCACCAAGTGATTTACCACGAAGGAACGCCAAGGGATTTACCACGAAGTCCCACTAAGGATATTCACCAAGTCCCACTAAGGTTTTATTGCCAACGAATTGCACAGATTACACGAATTTTTGTTTTTCTCCCGCCTGCGGCTGGGCAAAAACCTTTTACCGTTCACCCCTGAGGCAATTGGCGTTAGCCATTACGGGGGGCATTGCCGTGAGGGTCTTCGCATTTTTTTTAACGTTTAGCTCTGAGACAATTGGAGAAGGCATTGCGGACGGGAATTGTCGTGAGAGCCTTTGGGTTTTGAAACGGAAAACATTTGTTGCAAAGATTCTCACAGCTTGTCCCGTTCCAATCGGGACCGCACGCCTCCCACATTCCCCGCCCCGTGCGGCTCAGAAATAAACGGATATTGGATTTTTTTTATCCCTTCGTCTCTTTGTCTTTTACCTTTTATCTTTTTCACCTTCTCACCTTTTTACCCTTTCACCTTTTCACCCTTTCACCCCTTCGTGTTCCTTCGTGAAACCCCTTCGTGCGCCTTCGTGGTTAATCTCCCCTTTGTGGTAAAGCAGATTTCCCCAAATTTTTTTTATCAAAATGTAAAACAAACCAATTTTTCCATAGTTTTGTTCCATTATTCAAATGTTCCCATCACGGGAGGTTTGGATTATACAGAGGAGTGGAGAGATCAGGCTCAGTGAAACTCCGGCAACCTGTCTGCCTATGGCAGAAAAGGTGCCAATACCTGCCACTTCGGACAAAACCGGAGGGAATTATAATTTAAACAGGAAAAAATGAAAACAACGTTTCTCTATTTTGCCAGCTGTTGCCGAAGCCATCGGTTGAACATTTTTATACCCGACTTTATTATCCCGGTTTTTGTCTGCAGGCCTATGCGAATGCAGTAGGGGCAAGTATTTCCTATATACTTTGTCCCTTAAATTGGCAGACTTCATCTTGTCTGCCGGAGAAAAAATATTCCATTTTTAAAAAAATATTACCCAAACAGATGCACAAGATTGTAATAAAAGTAGGTGGATCGAACCTTAAAGATATCGAAAGTTTGAAGCGGGTTATCGCCCTGATGAAGAGCTACGGCGAACCGGTCATTCTCGTTGTTTCTGCTTTTTATGGCGTTACGGACAAACTGGAGAAAACGGTAAACGGGATGCAAAATCCCATGAAATTATTGCGCGAACTCCAACAGTTACATGAGGAAGTACTGCGCCGTTTTGTGTCAGACAGAGACCGGCTTGCCCGTGCAGAACAGGTACTTGCTGTCTGCCTGGAAAATCTGAAAGCGTTGTTGCTTTCGGAGAACAAAAAGGAAGCAGCAGTTGCCAACAAAATCCTGAGCTTTGGCGAAAGGTTGAGTGCCCGTGTTATTCAAACACTGCTGGATACCCATGGCGCAGCCTGTAGCCTGGCACTGCCCGAAGAGATAGGAATGGTGACCAACCGTCGGTTTTTTCAGGGAAGTATTTTACTGAAAAAGACAACACAAAATCTAAAAAAATCCCTTGACCCGGGGAGCACTTATGTGGTTCCCGGATTCTACGGTGTTAGCGAACAGGGAGAAACGGTTTTGTTGGGGCGCGGTGGTTCGGATTACTCGGCGGCATGTCTGGCCCACTGTCTCCATGCTGCTTACCTCGATGTGTGGAAAGATGTGGAAGGTTACCTCAGTGGTGATCCAAAAATAATCTCCGGGGTGAAAAAGATACCCCATCTCAGTTATCTCGAAGCAGCGGAACTTTCCTATTTCGGGGCCAGGATACTGCATCCGCGCACCATCCGCCCGTTGGTTTCCGGGAAAATACAAATCCGGCTTTTTAACCCGGAAAAGCATTTGAATTCCGGCCTTCGTGAAGCTTCTACACGGATTAGCGGAGAAATCTCCACGGGTACAGAAATCATCAAAAGCGTTACCGGCAACGAGGATATTACTTTGTTGAAACTGAAAGGTAGTGGCGTGGGGATTAAAAAAGGCATTCTTGCCGAAGTTACCGGTGCTTTTGACGAGGCACGTATCAACATCCGGTCGGTGGTTACTTCGCAAACGGCCATAAATTTTATCTTTTCGCGTGCCGATGCAAAAGCAGCCGGGAAAATTGTGGATAAACTTAATCCAAACTTCGACTTTGACACGGAAATTGACGACAACATTGCCTGGGTAGCGGCGGTGGGGCAGGGTGTCAACCAAAAAGAAGGTATCGCCGGCCGTATTTTTACAGCACTGGCAAAAGCCGGTATCAACGTGCAGCAGATTGTCCTCGGTGCTTCCGAGGTTGCGGTCTATTTTGTCGTACGACGTGGCCTCGCTTCAAAAGCGGCACAGGTCATTCATCAGGAAATATTTAAACATAACTAAAACCAAAATATCATGCATTACGAAACATTACAGGTACATGCAGGCCATACACCTGACGAAACCACGCTCTCACGAGCCGTTCCTATTTATCAGACAACCTCTTATCTTTTTAAAGATATGGAACATGCCGGGCGGCTTTTCAGCCTCGAAGAGTTTGGCAACATATACACCCGTTTACAAAATCCAACCACCGATGTGCTGGAAAAACGCCTTGCAGCGCTGGAAGGCGGCGTGGCGGCACTCGCTGTGTCTTCGGGACATTCGGCGCAGTTTATCGCATTGAACAATATCCTGGAACAGGGCGATGAGTTTGTTTCGTCACCCTTTCTTTACGGTGGCAGTTACAACCAGTTTAAGGTAACTTTTAAACGCCTTGGTGTGCAGGTACGTTTTGCTGACAGTCTCGATGTTAAAGATTTCGAGAAGCTCATCAACGAAAATACCAAAGCACTTTATCTTGAAACTATTGGCAATCCAAGCTTTGAGGTACCTGATTTTGAGAAGTTTGCAGCCCTTGCCGGGAAATATCAGCTACCGCTCATCGTGGACAACACTTTTGGTGCAGGCGGTTACCTGTGCAAGCCGTTGGAACTGGGGGCGCACATCGTGGTGGAATCGGCCACAAAATGGATTGGCGGACACGGGAACAGCCTGGGTGGTATCATAGTGGATGGTGGAAAATATGATTGGGGCAACGGGAAATTTCCACAATTTTCTGAGCCTTCCGAAGGATATCACGGTCTGGTCTTTTCAGACGTGTTTGGAAAGGAAAGTAATCTTGGAAATATTGCCTTTATCATCAGGGCACGGGTGGAAGGATTGCGTGATTTTGGCCCCGCGCTAAGTCCGTTCAATGCTTTCCTGCTGTTACAGGGTGCGGAAACATTGTCGTTGCGTGTGCAGCGTTCTGTTGACAATACGTTGGCACTGGCGAAATGGTTGGCAACGCAGCCCAAAGTGGAAGCCGTTTCTTATCCCGGCTTGCCGGAAGATCCAAAACATGCTACGGCCAAAAAATACCTGAAACATGGCTTTGGCGCCGTGTTGAGCTTTTCGCTGAAAGGCAGTAAAAAAGAGACATCCCGTTTCGTGGAAAACCTCAAACTCGTCAGCCATCTGGCCAACGTGGGAGATACCCGGACGTTGATTATTCAACCTGCCGCCACCACCCATCAACAACTGAGCGATGAGGAGTTGCTGCGTGCCGGCATTGGCCCTACATTGCTTCGCGTTTCGGTGGGCATCGAGCATATTGATGACATTATTGCTGATTTTGAACAGGCTTTAAAATTCGTTTAGGTTATGTTACAGAAGTATATCTCAGAAAAACCTTTTGTACTTGAAAGCGGTATCCGGCTTCCCCGGATTGACATTGCTTTTCATATCTATGGGAAGCTGAACGCTGCCAAAGACAACGTGGTGTGGATATGCCACGCGCTTACTGCCAATGCCGATGTGGCCGACTGGTGGAGCGGCATGGTGGGAAAAGGCAAATGTTTTGATCCGGAAAAACAATTCATCGTCTGTGCCAATGTCCTGGGTTCGTGTTACGGAACCACCGGCCCTTTGTCGAAAGACGGAAATGGATCGGTTTACTACGACAAGTTTCCGGACATCACCATCCGCGACATGGTAAAAGCACATACTCTTTTGCGAAAGCATCTCGGCATCGAAAAAATAGAAGTGTTGACGGGGGGCTCTATCGGTAGCTTTCAGGCCATCGAATGGGCTATTATGGAACCCAAAGTCATCCGGAACCTGGTACTGATTGCCGGCGGAGCTATGTCAACGCCCTGGACATCCGGGTTGAACGAGGCGCAGCGCATGGCTATCCGGGCAGACAAAAGTTTCTTTAAGAAAACAGCTGATGGCGGGAAAGAGGGCATGAAGGCAGCCCGCGCCATTGCATTACTGAGCTACCGCAATGCCGTGGCCTACAACAAAACCCAGCCGCTGGAACCTGATGACGATTACCGGAACTTAAAAGCCATTACCTACCAGCAGTATCAGGGGGAGAAACTGGCCCGCCGGTTTGATGCACGGGCGTATTATCTGCTTACGCGTGCTTTCGACAGCCACCATGTTGGCAGAAACCGCGGCAGCCTCCAAAAAGCACTGGCTGCCATCAAAGCCCGGACACTCATTGTAGGTATTGACACAGATATCCTCTTTCCGGAAGAAGATCAGCAGGTTATGCTAAAAAACATCCCGGGAGCGGAGTTGCAATGGCTGCATTCCGATTTTGGCCACGATGGATTTTTATTGGAATTCAGAGACCTGACACGGATTATTCGAAATTTCTGGAAGCCGGTGAAGAAATAAAATGCAAGGTACAAGACAAAAGGCACAAGCGGACGCTTGCGCCAGTTGCGGTAAAGCGGACACTTGCGCCAGTTGCGCCAGCTGCGGATTAATCGTCGTCGTCTGCCTTCCCGGCAAAATGGGCAGGATATGGTTCTTCTTTCTTAACAGATGACCAAATAATCCTGTTCAGCTCATTGTCATTGCCGGCATCAATTCCCAGCTTGTCCATTTTCATGGAAGCTATGGCAAATTGCTTTTGCAAGCCTTTCAAAGCACTCAGTTGCGGATTCATTTCGTCCAGCGGGATGTTGTTTTTAACTCCTTTATATGGGGCGAAGTCAGGTTTTGCCGAAAAGACATCAAACATAGGCTTTGCCGATGCATCCATAATGTTCATGGGCGGAAGTCCCAGAATTTGTTCAATGGTACGAATCAGTGAAGTTTGGTTGTAATCGGTGGAAATAACTTTTCCGGTCCTGGTGTAGGGACTGATGACCGTGCCCACTGTGCGATAAGCCGACACATGATCCCAACCGTGCTGTGAGTCGTCCTCGGTGATAAAAATAACGGTGTTTTTCCAGAATTTACTTTCCGAAACGGCCTGGATAATCTGTCCCAGTGAGTAATCGTTATCGGCAACCATAGCACGGGGTGTAGGATGCTTCGGCGAAGTTCCTCCTGTGTGGTCGTTGGGCAACGCCATAACAATCAGCTCGGGAAATGCATCGCCTTTCATTTTTTCAAAGGCTTTCAGCTCATTGATAAACGCCTTGGCTCTCACAACATCCGGTACGTTGTGGCTGTCGTAACCCGGGTAGGTAGGTGACAAAATACCGCGAACACGGGCAATGGTGGTCTTGTTAGTGAAATGGAATGGCTTCCCGGCCTGGAAGTCCCTGTACACTCCCAACCATGTTTTTCCGCTTTTCCAGTGGGGGATGGCTGTCTCCCCATAAATTCGTACACTTTTGCCATGATCCAGGGCATCATCCCACAGAAAGCCGGTTTTGGGATAGGCCATGGCATCGTACAACACATGGGTATAACTTCTGAACCAGGCACGTACATTTTTCTCGATATAATCCGTTACTATGGAAGCATCTGTCCAAACATGGCCCTCGGCGGAACACTTTCCGGAGGCTTTGTAATTGTCAAGCAAGACGTATTCGCCAACCAACTTGTGTATGTTCGGGGTGACTTTTTTCCCGAAAGTACAGAGTTCGGCATCGCCGTTTCCCTTTTTAACATCCCCTAGGACCTGGTCGTAGGTTCTGTTTTCTTTGATGATGTAAATGACATGTTTAAAAACGGAAGGCTCTCCAATGCGTTTGGGAACGGGAACCGGCTTTCTGTTTTTTCGCGGAAGCAGGTTAAGCAAAGCCAGCCTCACCAGCTCGTTGTTGTGTATCACCTGCCGGGTATAGCTGGCCAGCTTTTGGCTGTCAGGAACCGGGATGATGGAGACCGATGCCAGCATGCGATGTGAGTTGAAAGCCCCGGCAGTGGGACGTTTCTTCCCATCTACGCGGATAAAGGTCTGGTATGCTTTGTTGTTTTTATTTTTTACGGTTAGCCGGGCACCAATTCCTTCTATGTTAGCCACATAAAGGGTGTTGCTGCCTTTCATGGCGATACCGCCAGGATAGGCAGCGGTAGGGATAAATCCTGCTATTTTACTGTTGGGTTGAGCGTTCTTTCCCCCTGATTTTTGTCCAAGGTTAATGACAGCCAGCGCATTGTCCATGCCATTGGCCACATACAATCTGCTTCCGTCGGGTGAAAGTGCCAGGCTGTTGGGAGAATCACCAAAATAGGGATTATTGGCTTTGTCTAATCTTACGGAAACAGTTTCTGTAATGGTGTTTGTTTTGGTGCTGATAACACTGACGTTGTCATCGTTACCGTTGGCTACAAAGACAAAATCACCATGCGAATCTGGAATAATCTTATTGGGATGAAGGCCAACTTTTATTTCACGAAATGTTTTTCCGTTGGCGGGGTTCAACACGCTTACCGTGCCTGAAGATACTGTGCCAAAACGATCTACCGATGCGCCTTCCCAGGGAATACCTGCCGTTTGCTTGTCGCCGGCTACCGGAACAGCACCTGACCAGTTAGAAACGTATAACTTTCCGTTGGCCAGGGCGATACCATAAGGTGCCAATCCTACAGGCTGTTGCCACAGAATTTTTCCCGAACTAAGTTGAAGTTTTACCACCTCATCGTTCCCGTTTAACACCAGGTAAACCATGATTTCTCCTTTTTCTCTCCTGACGGCCATCTCGTTGGGGATGGAGGCGCGAACACCCTTCTTGGGTTCAAAGTGATAGGTCTTGACTATTTTGGCTATTTTGCCGTCCCATTGTGCCTGAATCAGATCATTACGGGTACTCCAAAGTACATATTGTTTCCCGTTTTGCTGTAGCCAGGTAATTCCCGAGTAGGTGTTCATGGCTTTTTTTCCTTTGAGGTATTTTCGCAGGACAAGGCGGTAAATGATTTGGTTATCCCGGGTGCGTACAAATACTACGCTGTAACGTCCTTCTACGGCAAGTGATTTGTTGTCAGGTGATAATGCCACATCCAACGCGTGATTTTCCAATGCTGAATCGCCGAAATAAATTTGTGTTCCGGCCGGTGACAGCAACTTGTTGTAGGGCATAGCAAGCGGAAATTTAGCTGTTGTGATGTGGGCGGTTTTATTCTTTGACAGGTTGCTTTGGCATGCTGAGAGCCACAGCCCGCTTATTACCAGCAATACGATATAAATACGTTTCATAATTTAGAATTTAGTATTTCCGGAAAATTATCCCGACAGATTTCTTCCCGATGGTCAGAAGTTGTGCAATTTTACTCTTTTTTTTAACATACAGGTTACTGAAAAATGATAAAAGTTAAAAAATAGGAAGGGAAGAGAAACAGGTTCTGTTATTTTTTCGGTTTTCTTATTTATTAGCATTAAAACAAGCACCTTTTTTGTAGCTCAGGCAACTGCCCTTGTCTAAGTTAAACCGCATGGAGAAATAGAAATCCATCCCTGTGAGGTCGCCGGTGCCGAATAAAGCCCCCAGGTTTTCTGTACCTACCGTCAGGGAATAAAAGCGCAGGGATGCACCCAGCCTTACTTTTTCGTAGTTGTACACAACAACGGGCAGGCTGGCACCGAACATACGTGATTCATAACGCGGAATAATCCCTAATACAGGTGGCTGGCGAATTGATTTCAGCCGTAACCGGATGGGCTGTTGTAAATAGGCACCAAGGTATAGGTTTTTTCTGAAATGATAGTCAAACTGAATGCTTAATGTGGTGGGCAGGCTCATGTTCATGCTGGTTCCGGTAAGCGAAGCGGTGGGCGAACCGTAGAACACATCGCTGATCATCCGCATGGTGCTGTTGATACTCCTGTTTTGCACGGTGTCAAAATGTTCCCATGTGGCAGCTTTGTTATCAATTTGATGTACTTGTGTGTGGTTATTAAACCGGATGCTGCCGAAGTCCATGAGGGAAACCCCGATTTTGTAAACATAATCGGTATAAGGTTTTGCACACAACCGTTTTTCTCCCGGCTTGGGGAACGTTTTTAGCTTTGTATACAAAATGCCAATATCCAGTCCTATACCATGTCCTTTGAAAACCGGATCAAAATCAGGGTTGTTGTAATCGTCATAATCAACAGAAAGTGCAAATCCCATCTCTCCATCATAATTTTTTATATCAAGTGTTTTGGAGTTGGGGACGGAAAAGTTAAAATTCTTTGTGGCGATGTAGGCTCCGGACACCCCCATCAGATATTTAACACTTCCTCCCACAGTAAGTTTCATGTCTTCCCTTTCTATGAGGTCATAGGCATAGCTCAAACTAATCTCTGCCCAGCTTAAAGATGAAATGTTGAAATTATTGTCATCAAAGCTATGGTGAAGCAGAACGGAATCGGAGAGCCTGCCTTGCGATGCGACAAATTGATAGGGGATGTTAACACCCGAACTGACAGTGCGAAAGGCAATTCCGATGGATGCAGCCTGCCGGCCATCTTGTAGCATGATGGTTGGTCCCTGAATTCTCGATGTTATGGAAAGGTTTTGTTTTCCTTTTTCCTGATAAGGAATGAAAACAACATCCTGGTTTTGCGCCGAATGTCCTCTCGCCATTTGCATTAATTTCCAAAGGCTGGTACTGTCTTTGTCGAAATAGCCCATGTTGCTTTCCAAAAAGAAATCGGCGGTTATCAGGTTGACATCAAGATAAACCTTTGAGTTGGTCAGGGAAGCCGGATTGAGTGCGGCTCCGGCTGCCCCGTTGTAATTGTCAAAGCCCAGTCCCAGCATTTGTTGTGCCATGAGGCCTTTTCCGATAAACAGGACAAGGCCAATGAGTACAAATCTTACGAAACCAATGGATATATCATACCCACTTTCGGCTGTCCCGTTATTCATAATATAGACAAGTCAATTTAATAAATAGTAAATCCTTTTTCCTTCCTTAAGGAACCACAAATGTAGAAAAACATTGCCTTTTTATCTATTAAAAGCAGTTTAAATCTCAAAAATAATGTACTCATGAGAAGTAATTTGATATTGAGTAAGTTAAGCGAAGAAATTACGCATGGTGAGGGAATAATATTTTATAGATTCATTATTTTCGCCGGATGAAGCATGAGAAAGCAGATATGATTACCGTACTCGGACCCACGGCAACAGGGAAAACACGGTTGGCTGCCCTGCTGGCTGCCGAGACAAAAGGGGAGGTTATCAGTGCCGATTCGCGACAGGTTTACCGGGGAATGGATATCGGAACGGGGAAAGATTTGGGGGATTATGTGGTAAACGGGAGAAAAGTCCCTTTCCATCTTGTGGATATTGCTGATCCGGGAACGGAGTATAATGTCTTTGCTTTTCAGCGCGATTTTCTTCGGGCTTATGCTGAGATAGGCGAGCGGGGAAACCTTCCTGTTTTGTGCGGGGGCACAGGCCTGTACCTTGATGCTGTGCTCAGGGGGTATCGGTTGCAACAGGTGCCGGAAAATAGTGCTTTGCGCCAAAAGCTAAATTCCTTTTCAGATACAAAGCTGATAGAAATACTGAAAAGTTACGGAACACTCCACAATACCACGGATATTGGCGACAGAAAACGCACCTTGCGTGCCATTGAAATAAAAGCGTTTGAAAAACAACACCCCCTTAGCGGGAAGCTCCCCAAAATAAATTCAGTGAATTTTGGCATTGCTTTTCCCCGCGAGACAGTCCGCCGGCGTATTACCCAACGTTTGGAAAACCGCCTTGAAAATGGGATGATAGAAGAGGTACAACGGTTGCTCCAAAGTGGCCTGGAACCGGAGCAGCTTACCTTTTACGGTCTGGAATATCGTTTTGTTACACAACATGTTACAGGTGAAATAACTTATGATGAAATGTTTTCGAAACTAAATACGGCCATCCATCAATTTTCCAAACGACAGATGACCTGGTTCAGGCGCATGGAGAAACGGGGAACTGTCATACACTGGATTGATGGGGAGATGGCGGAAGAGGAAAAAGTGGCGGCTTGCCTGCAAATATTGAAACAGGCTTCATTTAAATAGCAAAAGTTATCCTTTTTGCCCTTGGAAGTAATGATTGATTTTTTCTTCAAATTCGCCCGACAGCTGCGTAGCCGGGATGTTCCTCAATGGATGCTGCCCGGCGAAATCCTCAAATGACCCAAAGTGTTTGTCAAAGGTTAACCTGCCTTGTGAAAAAACACGTTCTTCCTTTTCCTGCCCGTATTTCATGGAAACAAAATCCAGTTTTTCGATTTCCCCGGATGATTTTTTGAAAAGTAACCAAAAATAAACCTTGCTTTTATCCAATTCTTCCGGCCTGTCCGTTCGTTTGATTTCGATAAGGGCTATTTCTTCGTTTTCAAGGTAAAACAGAATTTTTACGGGAAGTGTCATTTTTGTGTTTGGGTTAATTTCTTCGTGATTTGGGTAAAAATTTTTCAAGTTCAAAAAAGGGAATCAGCCGATCGAGATCAATGGCTTCTTCTCCGGAGAGGATGACCGTATTTCTGTCCACGTCATTCAGCATCCCGCATTTAAAATGGCTCTCCCAAATGTGTTCCATATACCAGTCGGGTTCTTTTCCCCAGCGCAGGTCTTTTGATTTTCTTTTCCAGAAAGTCTCTTTGCTGATTCTCAGAAATATTTTTTTGTTGTAATGGCTGTAGATGTGCTTGTCGCAAAAGGCAAACAGCCCTTCGGCAATGACGATATCGAATGCTGTTTCTTGTTTAAGAATGTGCCTGTAATATCTGGCCAGGTCAATGGATTCGGGAATCTCCCAGTCTGTATGGCCATTGATGCGGGGGATTTCAGCTGTAGGACGGGCAAAATCATCCTGGCATAAAACAGAAACGCGAAGAGGATGCAACTTTTCTTTCAGCCGGGTGGCCAGCGTCGTTTTCCCGGCATTACTAACTCCTCCAATTCCAATGATCATAATGGCTGTTTGTGGTGCTGAATATTCAGCGAAAATAGAAAGATTATTTTAACTTCTTGCTTTGTCCCGGGACAAATTGATAGGCCCCGAGGTCAGGAACCTGCCCGCGTGGGTTTCCCAGCAAGTCAAAAGGTGCCGAAACGCTGATGGCCGGATCGCCCCTTCCAATGGCCGGCGACAATGTGTCAATGCGATAATCCTGTTTTTCAATATCCATGAACTTCGGGTCTTCGTTTTTGAGAATTTGGTTAAAATAGGCCGTGTTGTCCATCTTTAAACGGCTTTTCACAAGACAATGGTCGAGATAGTAGGACGAATCGGCACCGGCAACCATTCCCGTGCCAAATTCATTGTCGTTGTATCCATAGATAATGCTGTTTCCCAGTGTGAAATGCATGGGGAGGGGTACCGGCTGGTTGTTGGTGTCTTTCAGGAAGTTGGTTAGTATAACGGCCGGGTTATTACGGATGGAATAGGGCCAGTAGTTGGCAAGGGTACTCTGGATGAAGTGATAGTTGCCGCCACCAGTCAGGGCAAGGCAATAACCGCCGCAGTTGGCCACTACAAGGTTCTGTCCGTCAATGGTATAATCTCTGCTAAGGATGCCTGCGCCATTCATGTTTTCGATGATAACGTTCTCCAGCGAAAGTTTGTTTTGGTTTTTCTTAAAAAAGGATTCAGCCTGAATGCCGATAAAGCCATTTTTTATCACAGCATTTTTTATCACATTGTCGCTGCCGGCGGGGCCTTCCATTATCCATATCCTGTCCCATTGTCCGGGAAGTTCGGCATAGTCGGTTTCCAACCTGTCTCCCTGAAAGACAACCGGATGTTCCCGTGTTCCGGAAACGGTAAGTTTTCCGTTGGCATAGACCCACAATCCGGAACTTTTATGAAAATAAATTTTTGTCCCGGCGGCGATGTTCAGGCTTCCGTACGAATTGATAACGGCATAACCATAGATGACAATGGGCTTTTTGTTGGTCCATTGAACATTCTCAAGGCTGTCGGCCACAATGATATACGACGGAAATCCGGGGGCGTGGTGGTCGGCAAGGATATAACGCGCATTTTTTCCCCAGGCCACCAGCTTGACACTTTGCTGGTTGCCGTTGATGTTGAAAAGTAAACGGTCTTCCACCACAAACGGATTGGCGGCATTGTTGGGGTCGATGGTTACGCGGGCAAAAATAAAAATACTGTCACCACCCCTGATTTCCACATCCTGCTTGTCGTAGGTGGCAACACCATCCACATTGATTCGGAAATCGGAGGCATTTCCTTTTTCTAAACGGATATCAGAAATTTTAACCTTCGATGTGCCGGGGTTGTAAACCATCAACCGATGGGTAGCAGACCCGAGGGAGGTAAAAACCGTATCGAAAATGATGGAATCGTTGGAGAAAGTCAGCTTGAAATCGGGACTTGTGTTCAGGATATCTTTTTTACAGGCAGAAAAAAACAGCATGCCCGCCAGAAAAAAGAAAAAGACTGTAGGAACAGCTGCTTTGAACCGATTGTTCTTAAAAAAAATCTTCAATGGAATTTTCATTTATAAGTTGTTGCAAAGATAATGAATCTTTTTTCTGCCTGAGGTTTAATTTAACCGGCGGTTCAGGGCAAATGCATCATAAATTTATTAATTCTAACAATAATATGAATTGCTTTCACTTTTTGTTTAACAAGCTCATTCGGATTTGTGCTATGGCACTCCTTCGGAGCAATCCGAATGTCAAAGAGAAAGAGGATTTCTAATCCGATGAAAGATTATAAATTACCGGAATACATTCCACCATTAGATTTCAAATCCCAAGCTGTTAAAACTTTCAGGTTACAAACCTGAAAGAGCTACTACACTGAATTACAATTAGTTGATTTAAATTATTTTTTCCTGTTATCAATAATAATGCGTCTGTCCTGATACCGGCAATGGATAAGACGTCCGATAATAAAAAATATTGTATCATTGCACAAAATCATTTTTATGAAGAAACTGGGAACCATCTTATTTTTGTTGGCTGTTGGCCTTTTTGTTTTTGCCTCTCCTTTGCAGGCACAGTATCAGAACCTTACCAAGAATGATTCTGTCAAAGAACAGCAACATGTCGGGCAGGTCGAAAAAGTTACGCCTGCAAAGAAGAAGAATAAAAGCAGAAAGAATGGGAGCGGCCTGTTTTTTGGCGGGGGTATTGGTGGCGGTTATTCCACTTACAGTTCTTACATCCAGGTTACACCCATAATCGGATACAGCATAACGCCAAAACTTCAGGTTGGTTCACGTCTTACCTACATGCACCAATGGTACAAGGATTATAACAATGTGAAATACAATTACAATATTTTTGGCGGAAGCCTCTTTTTACGCTACATTTTCTGGAAATCACTCTATGCCCAAACGGAGTATGAAATTTTGAGTGTTCCTGATTATTATTCTACGGATGCCAATGCCAACAGGGCCGTCCACAGTCTCTTTGCCGGTTTGGGGTTTATACAACATGTTGGCGGGTCGGCTTTTCTCTCAGTCTCTGTGCTGTACAATTTTCTGGAAGATCAATATACTCCGTATAGCAACCCGCTTATCAGGGTAGGCTTTGGGGTTGGGCTGTAGAAACTTTCTTAAGCTACTTTTTCTTCGACTACGTCTTCTTCAAAACGCAGGTTGTCCATAATAAACTGCTGCCGCTTAGGCGTATTTTTTCCCATGTAAAAAGCCAGCGTTTCTGCTACCGAAGATTCCCGTTTCAGGATAACAGGGTCGAGGCGCATACTTTTGCCAATGAAGTATTTAAACTCGCCGGGCGAAATCTCTCCCAATCCTTTAAACCGGGTGATTTCGGGGTTTGGCTTTAGCTTGGCAATGGCTTTTAGGCGTTCTTCATCCGAATAGCAATAAATGGTTTCTTTTTTGTTCCGCACACGAAAAAGCGGTGTTTGAAGGATGTGCAGATGGCCTGTTTTGACCAGGTCGGGATAGAATTGCAGGAAGAAAGTAAGTAACAGCAGCCGGATGTGCATCCCGTCCACATCGGCATCGGTGGCGACCACAATGTTGTTATAACGCAGGTTCTCCAGGCTTTCGTCAATGTTTAAAGCGGCTTGCAACAGGTTGAATTCTTCATTCTGGTAAACAATTTTTTTGCTCAGCCCGTAGCTGTTCAGCGGTTTTCCTTTGAGGCTGAAAACAGCCTGGGTCTGCACATTGCGCGATTTGGTAATGGAGCCGCTGGCGGAGTCGCCCTCGGTGATAAACAAGGTGGTCTCCAGTCTTTTTTCGTGGTTGGTATTGAGATGGATACGGCAGTCGCGCAACTTTTTGTTGTGCAGGCTGGCTTTTTTTACACTTTCGCGTGCCAGTTTTTTAATGCCGGCCATATCCTTACGCTCTTTTTCCGACTGCAGGATCTTTCGGTAAAGCTCTTCGGCAGTTTCAGAATGAATGTGCAGGTAGTTGTCTAAATTGCGTTTAATAATATCGCCAATATAATTTCTGACGGTTTGTCCGCCCGGTTCCATGTGTTGTGAACCCAACTTTGTCTTGGTTTGTGATTCAAAAACAGGCTCCTGGACCTTGATGCTTATGGCCGCAAAAAGTGAAGTACGGATATCGCTGGTTTCAAAATCTTTTTTGTAAAATTCACGTATGGCTTTTACAATGGCCTCCCTGAAAGCACTTTGGTGTGTCCCGCCCTGTGTGGTATGCTGTCCGTTCACAAAGGAGTAATACTCTTCGCTGTAGGAACGCGAGCTGTGGGAAAAAGCACATTCAAAATCACCTTCGCTGATATGGATAATGGGATAACGCAAAGGGCCGTTGCCATTGAGGTTGTGCTCCAGCAAATCGAGCAGCCCGTTTTTGGCCTGTAGCCGCTGTCCGTTGAAGACAATGGTCAGCCCGTTGTTCAGAAACACATAGTTCCATAACATTTCCTCCACATATTCAAAAATATAGTGGATGTTCCCGAAGATTTCCTCATCCGGAACAAAGCTGATGATGGTTCCCTGTTTTAAGTCGCAATCCTTCACATCCTCATCTTTTATGAGCTCGCCACGGTGGTATTCCACAATTTTGGTCTTTCCTTCGCGAATGGATTGTGTTTTGAAAATGGTGGACAATGCGTTTACGGCCTTGCATCCCACACCATTGAGGCCGACGGTCTTTTTAAAGACTTTGGAATCGTATTTTGCACCTGTATTTATCTGGCTTACACAAGCTTTTACTTTTCCCAATGGCATGCCGCGGCCATAATCCCTGACCGTTACCAGCTTTTCATTTATCGTAACTTCAATGACTTTTCCATGCCCCATGATGTACTCATCTATGGCGTTGTCCATTATCTCTTTCAGCAGGACATAAATCCCATCGTCCGGCGAACTGCCATCTCCCAGCTTTCCAATGTACATACCGGGCCGTAGCTGGATATGTTCTTTCCAGTCAAGCGATCTTATGCTGTCATCATTATATTCCGCAGACATTTTTCCGAATTTGATGCAAAAATAGAAGAATGCCCCATGAAAACAACCGTTGGGCAAAATAGTTGTTAAATATTTATTGTTGAAAACCTTGTAATAGATGGGGTTTCAGGAAGGTTCAGAAACGAATGCTGCGAAAAATAACAGCGACTTTTCTTGATTTTATTTCCAATAGTCATCATTTAATTGGTCGTATTCCCTTTCTTTATAAAATTTCATGAATTCTGAAATGTCTGCTGATGGGAATTCTAATAAAATTTCATCACTTATATGCTTTAGTAATTTATTTCCTATTGTATTGGAAAATTCACCTTTTAAAGCCAGTTCATACCATTCTATTAGTTCAGATTCAACAATTATGCTTTGAATTCTTGCCCTCCAACCAAGTTGGTTGAGCAAAGATTTGATAACAGTTTCTTCTGAATCTTTACATACAATGACTATTCTGTCAGAGGTAATGGATGAAACGATGTCTTCTGCAAGGTTTTCACTTAATGACAAATGCTTTATCTGAATGGCAGGGCCAAAATTCGCCCACATGTCAAGTCCTCTGTCGGCAGCATTTGTTACCCCAACCCTATTAATATTTGCCTTTGATTTATAACTCGTTTTTTCTGTATTAATACAGATAACTTTCTCTGCAAATGTTTCAAACTCCTTTAGAATATCTATTCTGTCAGGATTCAAATTTACCTCAATGCTTAGATCAAGTTCATCAACCAAAACACTAAAAAGTGAGTAAACGATAATCTCATAAATTTTGTCGAGACTTCTTCTCAAACCGGGTTCACTCCAAAAAAGGTTAATAAACTTTTGTAAGTTAAAAGTCTCTTTATTGGAATTTCTAGAATAATTTAAGGCTGTAGACATTTGTCCATAGCGTTCTTTAAACCGATCAAAGATATATGCTTCTACGATACCATTTTTATTCCTGTTTTCTTTACCAAGCAAAACAATTGCCTCAGGCGGTACGGCATTGTCATTGAATAAATCATCTTGATATTTGGCTGATGAAGTACTTGTTCTCCCCAGAAATGGTATGCAAATCAAATCACGCCATTTTTTTGATTTATTTCTATATGATTCCAAATCGCTGAGGTCTATATCTTTAACAACACGATCCCTGTATAAAATTTCTGCTATTTGGATGGGCTTGTACAAATGCACCCGGGCTTTTTTTATTATTTTATCTAATGCTGCTTTGGCTTCTGAAAGTTCCATTGGGCAATATTTCTAATTCTAACTGTTTATATCTATGTTCCGGTTTGTTGTTCTCAATTGCCTTTTTAATCTCTTGTGCTATGAGTTCAATAACCTTAACCGAAACACTATTTCCGGCTAATTTTCTAATCTGTGTATAAGCAACATTTATTTTAAAGGTATCGGGGAAACCCTGAAGACGCAACATTTCCCTCCCCGTGAGCCGTCTTTCCCCATTGACCAACAAATAATTATAGCTGCCGCCTGCACGTAATGCACAAGAATGTGGTAATGCAGAAATGTTTCCTCCAATGTTTTCGTGCCATATGGAAGGATAAGGAGCATTAGGTTTTACTTTTGAAAGCCTTTTTTCCCTTATTTCTTTACTTACATAATAGTTTTTTGGAATGTCTTTTTCAGGCTCTAAAATATCTGACAGTGTAAGCGATTGGCCATCGGGTTTGGGGAATTGAAAATGGATTCTGTCTTTAAATCCGACGATATAAATCCTTTTCCTCAATTGGGGCAGCCCATAATCTACGGTGTTAAGAATCTTATAATAGACAGTATAGCCAAGCTTTTCTAACCGGTCAATAATTACTTTAAAAGTTCTGCCTTTATCGTGGGTTACTAACCTGCTCACGTTTTCAAGCAAAAAGCCGTATGGCCTTTTCTCGTACAGGATTTTCTCAATATTGAAAAACAGGGTTCCCCTCGTGTCTGCAAAACCAAGTTGTTTTCCTGCAATACTAAAGGGCTGACAAGGGAAACCCGCTAAAAGAAAATCGTGATCGGGAATATCTTCCGGACTAATCTTGTTTATGTCGCCAAAAGGCCGTTCTCCAAAATTTTCTTCATACATATCCTGGGCGAATTTATCCCATTCTGATGAAAAAACACATTTTGCACCTATTTTTTCAAAGCCA
Organism: Bacteroidales bacterium; assembly: GCA_015493525.1. GTDB lineage: Bacteria > Bacteroidota > Bacteroidia > Bacteroidales > F082 > Sulfidibacterium. The sequence continues at coordinate 40,813 of WGCY01000047.1, read as the reverse complement.
AGCCTGATTCCTCCAATTCCTGCAAACAGGTCAATTATTCTTAATGGTTCATGCACTCTTTTGGGATTTTATGTATTTTATTTTGAAGAAACTTACAAAAGTTTCAGTTTAACAAAAATAGTCAAACTATTTCAAGTCAAATTAAAATTTGTTAAAAACTTTGCAATGGGTTTGTGGAAACAGGGTCTAAAAAAAGCTGCTGTCATTTTTTGCAGCGACTTTTAAGGGGTAAAATGTTCCGGCAGGATTACTCTGTCTTTTCCTTTTTTGAACTGAGCCCAAAAATGGGATACAATGGGCAAAAACTGGCCAGGGCAGTTAGAAAAGGAACCAGTGCAACGAGACCCCACCAGCTTTTGAAATAAAAACCTAAAGCGGCGATGACAATGCCGAGAATTACACGAATAACTTTGTCTGTGCTTCCAATGTTTTGTTTCATGGCTATTTGTTTTTAGGTTGAGACAAAAATATAGTGGAAATTTTAATTTTCTTGTGATAAATGTTACAAATCTTTCAGAAAAATGGTACTGGAGCGTTGAGAAACAATCTTTCCGCTTTGTTCCAGATGTTTCAATAGCCGGGAAACCACTTCACGTGCCGTGCCAAGCTCTTTGGCCAGTTGCTGATGGGTAACGTGTAAGACATCACTTTTGGGATATTCAGCTTTACGTTTCAGGTGTTGCAAAAGGCGTTCATCCATTTTTTGAAAAACAATGGAATCAATATAGGAAAACAGGTCCATGAACCGCTTGTGAATATGGCTCAATATAAATGTGGTCATTTGGGTATGGCTGAAAATCAAGTCGGATAAGACATCTATGGGCATTGAAAGAAATTTCGTCTCCGTTTCGGTATCGGCATAAATGATACTTTTTTGTTCCGTAACCCCTGCGCCAATGGAAAGGGCACAACTCTCGCCCGGATCGATGTAACACAGCATAATCTCCTTGTCCACATCGTAGGGGTGCATCACTTTAATCCGCCCCTCTATCACCAGGGGAACACTCCTGACAAATTTCCCTTCCTCAATAATACGCTGGTGTGCAGGGATGGTCCTGTGCCGGCTTTTTTCCAATAAAACGCGTACTAATTCTGTATCCGAAAAAACTTTTCGTAGAAAACGTCTTGCCTCTTCCATAATGCTTTTCTGCTTTTTGTGGTGCCAAAGGTAGATAATTTTCATCTGAACGGTTGCAGGGCCAAAAATCCGGTACCCGAGAAAACTGCTCCGGCAAAAAGCCTTAATCAGTAAAATCCTGTTATTTTTGCCGGAAAATGAACAGCATGGAACTAGAAAACCGAATAAAAGCTTTTGCCCGTCTCGGGGAGTTGTTGAGGGAGACATTTGGCGCGGGCAGGAAACCGGTAGCAACGGAACGGTTGCGCAAGGCTGCCAGCGAAGCCTTCCGTTACAATGGCTGGTTTGTCAAAGATTTTGTTTACAATGCGTTAAATGCCCTGGGAGAAAGCCTATACGAAGAAAAATTATACCGGTGGACAGCTGCTTATGACAAGGCCTCTTTGTCAAATGAAAAGCCGAAGACGGTGGGCGTGGTCATGGCGGGAAATGTGCCGGCTGTGGGTTTTCACGACTTTTTAACGGTCCTTATGAGCGGCCATCGTATGCTGGCACGGCTCTCTTCGGACGATAATAAGTTGTTGCCTGCCATGGCCGATGTACTGATGGCGATAGAGCCTGATTTTAAAAAATATATCCGCTTTACCGAAGGGCAACTGAAAGGTTTTGATGCCATTATTGCCACCGGCAGCAACAATACTTCCCGCTATTTTGAATATTATTTCGGGAAATATCCGCACATCATCCGCAAAAACCGTAATGGCGTGGCTGTTTTGGCAGGAAACGAACCGGAGGAGAGCCTGAAAGCCCTTGCTGCCGATGTCTTTCTTTATTACGGGCTGGGATGTCGCAATGTGGCCAAGCTGTTTGTCCCGCAGGATTATGATTTTCAACCTATGCTGAAAAGTTTTGAAGCGTGGAAACAGGTAAACGAAAACCACAAATATTTTAATAATTACGAATACAACAAAGCCATCTTTCTTGTGAATGGCCGTCCCCACTTTGATACGGGGAACCTGCTTGTGGTGGAGGACGAGCGTTTTGCTTCTGCGGTAAGTGTGTTGCACTACGAACATTATTCAGATTCGGGTACTTTGCGAAACCTGTTGATGGTAAACAACGACAGGATTCAATGTGTCGTCTCCGAAGCCGATTTTCTGAAAAATGTGGTGCCTGTGGGCAAAAGCCAGTCGCCCGAACTTTGGGATTATGCTGATGGCGTGGATACCATGGCCTTTTTGTTGGAGCTTTAATATGCTGTGTTTCCGTGTTTTGCAGGGCGTTTTTTGATTTGGTGCCTCTTTTGGGAAACCTGAAAAAAATCTCTGAGAAAAATTAGGATATTAATGGGAATTAAGATATTTTTGCAGCCCCAAAATTGATAGAAAAAACATAGAAAAATGAAAAAAGATATTCATCCGAAAAACTACAGACTGGTTGTTTTTAAAGACATGTCCAACGATTATGCTTTTATAACCCGCTCAACTGTAAACACAAAAGACACCATTAAATGGGAAGATGGCAAGGAATATCCTCTCGTCAAGCTGGAGATTTCCAGTAAATCGCATCCGTTTTTCACGGGTAAGATGAAGTTGGTAGATACTGCCGGCCGTGTGGACAAATTCCGCAGCCGTTACCAGAAGTTTCAGGAAAAGAAAAAATAATTCCTCAAAAGGCTTAAAAAGGAACCCTTGTCGAAACCGACAGGGGTTTTTTGGTTTGAAATGGCCGAAGAATAGTACCGTTTTTCTTTTGCCGGCATTTTTTTTCACCGTATCTTAGCCCCCACAAAACCTCGGAACCTTATGAATTATGTCCTTTTCGATAGTTCGGTAAGAGACCAGTTACTGCCTTTTACCTACACCCGCCCCGTGGCCGATATCCGTTTGGGAATGACTACTTTACGTGAAAAGTGGGAGCTTTTTCTGCAACAAAAAACCAGCACAATGACCCGTGATTATCTTGCGGGAAAATTTCCGCTGAAAACGGAAAAAGAAAACATCCTCATCGATGCTTCGGTACTGCCAAATGAAAAACTGGCAGACCGCATCCGGCATTTGGGCATCGGAGAGGCACTCGTGCAGGATGACCGGATGATAGCCATGGCCGTTCCGGAAGAAAATATTGAGAATGTGGAAAACCAGGAGCTGGAAGCTGTGCCTTTTGATGGCCCTTTTAGGCGGTTGGGGCACGTATGGGAGATTTTTTCCATGAACAACGACCTGCTTCGCGAAGATTTTACAGCACTTACCAATGGAAGGGAATCCGTGCCTTTGTCTTCCACCAACTTTGTACAGGGCGACCCGGGCCTGATTTTTTTGGAAGAGGGTGCCCATGTTGAATTCGCTTTTTTGAATACCACCAACGGCCCTATATACATTGGTAAGCATGCCGAAGTTATGGAAGGGGCCAAAATTCGCGGGCCGTTTGCCCTGTGCGAACATTCTACGGTGAAAATGGATGCAAAAATCTACGGTGGGACGACCATTGGGCCTCATTGCAAAGTGGGAGGGGAGATTTCCAATTCCGTTATTTTCGGATATTCCAACAAAGGGCACGATGGCTTCCTGGGCAATTCCGTTCTCGGCGAGTGGTGTAACATCGGTGCAGATACCAACATCTCCAATTTGAAAAATACCTACCAATCTGTGAAGCTATGGTCGTATGTTTCGGAACGTTTTGAAAATACCGGTGAGCAGTTTTGCGGCCTGGTGATGGGCGACCATTCCAAAACCGGTATCAATACGATGTTCAATACGGGAACGGTAGTGGGCGTGAATGCCAATATCTTCGGCGATGGTTACCAGCGAAATTTCATTCCCTCTTTTTCGTGGGGAGGAAGACAGGGGCTGACGCATTATAGCCTGCAAAGAGCTTTCAACGTGGCCGAAGCCGTTTTTGCCCGCCGCAACAGGGTTTTCGATGAAAAAGAAAAGAAAATACTGGCCCGTATTTATGAAATGACATACGATATGCGCCGGTAACAGGGATGTCCTGACAAAATGCGTTCGTTTTTGCCTGTGGTACGGTCATTGCCTTAGGAACAAAACCAGGTCGCATGAGACTTTTTAAAATTTATGAACCAGAGCGTTATCGCTTTGAAACATACCTTGGGCCGGCGGTGTTTTTTGCCGGCCTGACAAATTGACCGAGAGGATTTTTTATGAAAGATATTTTTGCACTTCAGGAAATTATGAATGGGGACACGGAATTTTTTCCGCTTTTGTCTCCTGAGGACGAGAAAGTAATGAACGAGGAAGAGATTCCTGAGGAACTGCCTATTTTGCCTGTACGAAATACGGTTTTGTTTCCCGGCGTTGTCCTCCCGATTACTGCCGGACGGGACAAAAGCATTAAACTCATCAAGGATGCCTATCAGGGTAACCGCACTATTGGCGTTGTCGCTCAGAAAGATGCAGAGACAGAAGACCCCAAAGAGGATGACTTGCACCGCGTGGGAACCGTGGCGCGCATTATCAAAATTTTGCAAATGCCCGATGGAAATACCACAGCGATTATCCAGGGCAAACGCCGTTTTGAGATAGAGGAGATGTTGCGGGAAGAGCCTTATTTTGTGGCCCGTGTGAGAAGTTTTGAGCCGAGCATCAATCCTCCCGAACACGAGATGTTTAATGCCCTAATCTCTTCTATCAGGGATTTGTCGGTGCAGATTATTGAGAAATCGCCGGTGATACCTTCCGAAGCGGCTTTCGCCATCAACAACATTGAAAGTGCTGTTTTTCTTGTGAATTTTGTCTCTTCCAACCTGAATGTGGATAACAGGCAGAAACAGACTTTGCTGGAAATGACCAACCTCGAAGAGCGTGCCAATAAAGTACTGGAACAGCTTACCAAAGAATTGCAGGTGCTGGAACTGAAAAATCAGATTCAGACAAAGGTAAAAGTCGATTTGGACAAGCAACAACGCGACTACCTGCTGAACCAGCAGCTGAAAACTATTCAGGAAGAGCTTGGCGGAGGGCCGCATGACCAGGATATCCGTCATTTGCAGGAAAAGGCTGCGAAAAAAAACTGGCCGGAAGAGGTCGGCGAAGGTTTTGAAGAGGAACTCTCCCGCTTACAGCGGATGAACCCCAATGCTGCCGAGTATTCCATTCAAATGAACTACCTTGAGTTTCTCGTGGACCTGCCGTGGAACACGTTTACCAAAGATAACCTGGATTTGAAGCGGGCACAGAAAGTGCTGGACAAAGACCATTACGGCCTGGAAAAAATCAAGGAACGCATCATTGAGTATCTCGCTGTGCTGAAGTTGAAAAATGACATGAAAGCACCTATTTTGTGTTTTGTAGGCCCTCCCGGGGTGGGAAAAACTTCGCTGGGACGTTCCATCGCCCATGCTCTGGGAAGAAAATATATCCGCATGTCGCTGGGCGGGTTGCGTGATGAGTCGGAACTGCGCGGGCACCGCAAGACGTACATCGGTGCCATGCCGGGCCGTATTCTTCAAAACCTGAAAAAAGCACAATCTTCCAACCCGGTTTTTATGCTGGACGAAATTGACAAGGTGAGTGGCAACAATTTCAGCGGCGACCCGCAGGCTGCCTTGCTCGAAATTCTGGACCCGGAACAAAACAACACTTTTTACGATAATTATCTCGAACTGGATTATGACCTCTCGAAAGTGATGTTTATTGCCACGGCCAACAGCCTTTCCGGGATACACCCGGCACTGATTGACCGGATGGAGATTATCGAGTTGAGCGGATACCTGCTGGAGGAAAAAGTGGAAATAGCCCGCAAGCACCTTATCCATAAGCAGTTTGAGGAAAATGGAATTAAGAAAGGCCAGCTCAGCTTTCCCAAAAAGACACTCGAAGCCATGGTTGACAAATATACACGGGAAGCCGGTGTGCGTTGGCTGGAGAAGCAAATTGCCAAAGTCATCCGCAACCGTGCACGTTTTATCGCTATGGACGATGATTATGAGCCCAAAGTAACACCTGAAATTTTGACTGAGATTCTGGGGAAACCGCGCTTCTCACGCGATAAATTGGTTTCCAATGAGGTAACCGGTGTGGTAACCGGCCTGGCCTGGACAAGGGTGGGAGGTGAGATTCTGTTTGTGGAGGTGAGCCTGAGCAAAGGCGATGGCCGTCATTTGAAGCTGACCGGAAACCTGGGGGATGTGATGAAAGAGTCGGCTTCGCTGGCGTATGAATACCTCAAGGCCCATGCTGCTTATGTGGGATTAAATCCGGATATTTTCGACAAATGGAATGTGCATATTCATGTCCCGGAAGGGGCTACGCCAAAAGATGGCCCCTCGGCGGGCGTAACCATGCTGACGGCACTGGCATCGGCTTTTACCCACCGCAAAGTGAAGCCCCTGCTGGCCATGACCGGAGAGATTACGTTGCGTGGAAAGGTACTGCCTGTGGGTGGAATTAAGGAGAAGATACTTGCCGCCAAACGGGCAAAAATCAAAACGATTCTGCTTTCCCGCGAAAATGAGAATGATATTGCCGAAATCCCTGAAAAATATATCAAAGGGTTACAGTTTGTTTATGTGGACAATATGCTGGAAGTGCTTGATTTTGCTTTGCTGGAAGAAAAGTCAGAAGGTAAATAGCCTTTATTGGCCGTATTTTTGAACTTGAACCTTGAACTTATCCGCGTTTGTAACGCGGATGTATCTATCATTTTTTCAGTATATTATGAATAAATAAAAACCTCCGCGTTGCAAACGCGGAGGAGATTAAGGTCAATTTTTTAATTTCAGGTGATTGCCTATTTTGCAGGCCTCCTGAAAATGTAACGGGTGATGAAAATCCCTTTCCCATCCTGTCGTCCCGCATCGCTTTCCACGCCGCTCGCTACAAAAGCAAGTTCCCAGCCTTCGTCAATAACTTTGTTGATGGTGGCGGTAATTAGTGCGTCATTGGAAGCAATATTTTGAAAGTTAATTCCCACACCACTGTAAAAGTTGAGCAATTTGGTTTCGGCAAAATTGTTCACTTTGGCATCGCTGCGTTTCACCTCTTTTTGATGGCTTTTCTTCCCATTGGTACGTTGCGTTGTAAAATCAGCGGCATTGGCCTCTTGCTTGGTCTCAATAATACGTGACCTTCCCAATCCCATGGGCACAACAGACTCCACGCTGGTTATCACTTTGTACTCGTACTTCTTCTGGGGGAAAACCAGCAGCGCAATAAACATAAAAATAACTGTAAATGAAAACTTCTTCATAAGGCATAGAAATTTAGTTGGTTAATAATAGCCAAATATAAAAAAAATTAGAATACAAAATACTTATCCTGTACTGGTCCTTATGCTAAGCGAATTACTTTAACATGTCTTTTACTTCATTTAAGTCGCCATCGGTTTTTGCCGGTTTGAGTTGCAGGATTTTTGTGATGAGCGGATAGATATCCACGTTTGGAAAGCTTTTTTGCCGGTAGCCTTTTTTAAAGGTCGGGCCTGCTGCATAAAAGATGGCATGCATGGCGCGCCATTGGTTGTCGTAACCATGGGTTCCGCCACCGTATCCGATGTGCCACGACCAGTAAATGCTCCAGTTGGAATCTGCCACAACTGTTAAATCATGGGTGCGAATATTGGTACCGTAATGTAAACGGGCAGGAAGGCTGTCGTGTTTCCATACCTCGATGTGCTGTACTTTTTTAAGCTTTTCATAAACTGTCTCCAGCTTTCCGGGCTTGACCCCCAAATTATAAACCGGGTTACCCCCATCGCGGTAGGTCAGATTGGCTGTATCGATGTAATGATCTAAAATAACTTCCCTGTTATTGGAAATCGGCCCCATACCGTGGTCAGAGGTAATGATAAAGTTTAATTTACTGTAGATGGGAAGTTTTCGCATGGCAGTGAAGAAATTTCCCAGCCAGCGGTCTAGCTGTTCTACCATCTGGATGGTTTTCCCGGAAGGGCCGTAATGATGGCCAGAGCCATCGGGTTCAGGATAATACCACAAGATAAGATGCGGACGAATGGTTTCTGGAAATGAGAGCCAGCGTACCAGACTGTCAATACGTGAAGTAAACGGCAAAGTATGGTTATAGGGATACCAAATATCCGGACGGATGCCTTCGATGGCTGCCTCTGAGCCTACCCAGAATAAAGTGGCTGTATGAACTCCCTGTTTTTTGGCAGTTACCCAAATGGGCTCGCCGCCATAAAATATCCCGTTTCCAACAGAAGCGCGGTCGGAAATACTGTAGTGCCTGCCCAAATCCGTAGCGTAAAAACTGTTGAGTACAATGCCGTGATGGTCGGGGTAGAGCCCGGTGGCAATGCTGTAATGGTTTGGAAAGGTTTTGGTGGGAAAGCAGGGAACCATCTCGGCAAAAACACCTGCTTTTTTTAGCGAATCCAACACAGGAGTGTAGGCATGGTCGGGATAATCCCACCGGAAGCCATCCAGCGAAAGCATGACGACGTAAGGTTTTCCCGAGTCTGTATCGTCACCCTTCTTCACGGTCTTATCGCAGGAAGAGAAGAGCAAAAGCCCGGCGAGAAACGGTATTAACAGATAAAAAGATAAGTTCTTTTGCATAACCATTCAGTATTTAAAATTTTCCATAAAGATATAAAAAAAGCCCCTTCAAACGAAGGGGCTTTTTTGTAAGAATGAAATGTAATTCTTAGAAATTAACTTTCAGGGAGAAGTTCATGTTACGGCCCCAGCCCCAGAATCCTTTTTTGAATACGTGCTCTTTCGTAGCGTAGTCAAATTTGTCTTCGGCTTCAACCAAAGTAACATTGTTTGTTACGTTGTACACATTCCAGTTAAAGTAAGAATCCATACCGGCAATTTTGAAGCTCCAACCGAGGCGCATGTTCAGTTTGCCGTAATTGGGCAGTTTATAAGCCTGAGCCCTGTCGTTAGGATTTACACGGGATTCGGGAGTAAAGTGTGCATAAAGGTTAGCATAGTAGAGGTAATGGGCACCCAGTGTAAGATGTCTGGTAATATGGAAAGAACCGTTCAGGCCATAAGAGGTTTGCGGTTGGTCGCCTACTTTAAGGTCTTTGGTATAAATGGTCCCTTTTCCAATTTCCTGATGTGTCTGGTCATCATAAAGAATGGCAGTAGCATCATCGGCATATTTCCAGTTACCAAAGTTCAGCATACCACCCAGGTTCATCCAACGGGTAGCTTTCCAGTTAGCCTCAATTTCAATACCGCTATGTATCTCTTTCAGGTCTGACATGAAAGCATTTACATATTTACCATTCGTGGCTTTAAAACTTCTTAGCAGCGAAATATCTGACCAAATGGTGTAATAACCGTTAACGCGAGCGGTAAACTTGGGAGCTTTATAAGCATATCCTGCCTCAATAGCGGAAATTTTTTCGTTTTTAAGGTTTTCGTTCACAATGTTTTTATAGTTCAGGAACATAAAACGGAAGAACGGTACACGGGAATAAAGTCCACCGTTAACGAAGAAGTTACTTCTTTCGGAAACATTTACGTTGGCACCGGCTTTAAAGTCGTACCCTGCATTGGAGAGGGTTTTGCTGCGTTCGCCAACACCGGGGGTGTAGTTGTAATAGTCAACACGGGTATCCCATGTGTTGGAGAATGTACCGGCAACAAAGGCGTTGAAAATACCTTTGGTGAATTCTAACTGGGCAAAAAGTCCGGTATAAGAAACGATTCCATCGTTCCAGTAAGCAATTTTGTCGCCTACTTTCCTGGCACCGAAAGCACGATCGGACCAGTAATCACCACCCAGCAGGTCTCTCACCTCACGGTAATGTTCTCCTTTGTAATGACGCATGTCAATACCGGTCGTCAATGTGAGCATATCACTGAAATTGAGTTTCAGGGTGGAGAGCAAACCATACCATTGGTGGTTGTTGTTCGAATTACGGATAATGTGCTGTGAACGGGCTTCAAAAATAGTGTCACCGTGAGATATTGAATAAGCTCCCAATGCACGGGCATTGGCTGTGTCAACATTACTGGCATTCCAGTCAGCCATAGCGTCCCAGTCATACTGTCCGCTGGACGTCATCGGAGGTTCGTATTTATAGTAATGTCCATGGGTGTTGTAACCCAAAGGACCTGATCCGCCACCTTTACCAAAGGAGTAGTAGGCCGAAGTAGCCAGATGGGCTTTTTCGTTAATTTTCCAGTACCAGTTCAAGGCCATTTGCGGTTTGTGGTAGAAGTTAACGCGTTCGTTCAGCTGTTCGCCACCGCGCCATCCCCAGTTCTCATTGTATTTGGGGCCGTATTTGTCAAACTTTTTTTGTGACAGCATGTAATAGCCGTTTCTTTGACCGTGTTGTTGGGGGGCACCAATAATGGTGAAAACCAAGTGGTTGTTTTTGTTGAGGTCTTGAGAAACCGACAGGAAGTAAGACCAGGCTTTTGTCCAGGTAGCATCAATGTAACCGTTTCCGGCGGTATGTGAACCTACAAAAGTGATGGAAGTCCCTGTTTTCAGTTTCCCGGTGGAGAGGGTCAGCATCTGTTTCATAAGGCCATAATCGGTGGTGGAAAGATAAATGGAACCACCTTTGTTCATGTCCGATGTTTTCGTGATGATGTTAATGGTACCACCCACAGAGTTGATGGCCAGTTTGGAAGCTCCCAAACCACGCTGAATCTGAATGGTACGGGTAGCATCGCCCAAACCTGCCCAGTTTGACCAATAAACCCAACCATTTTCCATGTCGTTAACGGGGATACCGTTAATCAGAACAGCCACGTTTCTTTGGTCAAAACCACGAACGTTGATTCTGGAATCACCATATCCGCCACCGGTAGGCGTAACATAAACGTTAGGTGAGTAAACCATCACCGAAGGTAAATCCTTTGTTCCCAGCTGATGGGCTATTTCTTTGGAATCGATGGTGGAAACAGCAACAGGTGTTTTCCTGTCAACAGCTACAGAAGCCAATACATTGACTTCCTGCAGCCCAATGGCACTACTTTTCAGGTTGACTTTGCCAATATTGTAAGTAGCCCCATTTTTAATGGTGAGATTAATTTCTTTGGGTTCATACCCAACATAACTAATCTCCAGTTTTTGGTTGCCGGAAGGGGCAATCAAAGTAAAACTACCATCGAGGTTGGTGGTAATACCAGCCGTAGTTCCTTTCACAACCACAGTGGCCCCCACAAGGGTCTCATGGCTGGTGGCATCCATAACGACACCCTGTACAACACCCTGGGCAAAAGCGGCTCCTGCAAACAGGAGGCTGACCAGCAGGGTTAACAGTAAATTTGTACGTTTCATAAAACAAAAATTTTTAATTAAAATTAGGTTCTTTTAAATTATGCGGCGAAAATATGGAATAATTCGGCTCGTTATTATGAATTTTTTATTAATAAGCATTCTGAAATAGTTTATTGGCCTCATGTCTTTGCGTAAGATAAAGAGAAACAACAAGTTATAGTTTAATCAGCTGTTGAAAAAATCATAAAAAAAGTTAATAAAAAGTTGCTAAGGCCTGAAACCTAATACTTTAGAAATAGACCTTAAATGTTAAATTAAAGTTAATTCCGAACGACCAGAATCCCCTGAAGTCTTCTGTATTGTGGTGTTGCCCGTCTTTTCCCGTTTCAATATATTTTTTGTTCAAAAGATTGTATCCATTGAGTTGCACCAGTGAGGGCAAAGAAGCTATATGAAACGGGATGGAAACGTAAGCATTGACTACCTGATAAGCCGGAAATGAGTAGGGCTGCTGGCGGTTGTCGGGGTTATTCCGGTTAATGGGATCAAAGTCTGCAAACAGTTTGTTGTACCACCTCCATTCCAAATGAAAATTCAGCAGGCTGAAAAGCCGGAAATCCGCAAAAGCACCCAGTTGCTGCTGTGCTGTCCCCCCCACATATAAGTTACGGGCATAGACGTTGACGGTATCGGTTACCACGTTGTTGTCGTTAATCAGCGTGGCTGAAACATCATTCTGCCAGCGGTAATCGCCAAAAGTGGCTGTGGCACCCAGCTTGAAACGGTTGTTCAGACGGTATTCCAGTTGCGCTTCAATGCCTTTGTGGATACTGTTCAGGCCGTGGACCATTGCCCGCGACTGCCTGTTGTCCGACAGCTGGATGTATTCGTTGCTGAGCATGGAAACGTTGTCCCATTGTGTGTAAAACAGGCCGATAGTGGCTTTAAAGGCAGGATGCGTAAACCGGTAACCGGCTTCGATGGTTTTTATCCTTTCGTTTTCCAGGTTTCTCACCGGTGTATTGTTGAAATTTCCAAAAACGTATTTAAAATAAGGTGCACGCGAGAGGTAAGCCGCATTCAGGTAAAAGTTGTGTTGTGGCCGGGGAAAGTAGCTAATGCCTCCGCGGAAATCATATCCCGCCCGGATCACCGTCGGACTTTTGGTATTGGTAATGTAGTTAAACCGGTCGATACGCCTGTACCACTGGTTGTTGCCGTTTGCAGAGAAATAGGCACGCAAATGTTTTCCCGAAAAGGTGAGTTTTGCATAAGCCGATGCATGATGGATAAGGGTGTTGTTGTTTACCTTAATTATATCGCCCACATGCATAAGCTGGTTTCTTCCGGCCACGCCGCTGAGCGACCAGGCATAATCTTCAATGTAAAATTGACCGCCCATCAGGTCGGTGATTTTTTCCCGAAGGAAAGAGTTCAGGTAGTTATAATAAATGCCGGTAGTCCATTTCAGGTGCGTATTGAACCGATGTTCAAAGGTGCTCATAAACCCGGCTTGTATGTGGCTCGCCAGAAAGTCGGTCAGTACGTTGTGGGAATAACCGGTAACGGTATCGCCATTGGCCAGGACATAGTGCTGCGTATTGTTGGCATTTTGGTCATAAATTTTCCGCCAGTCGATTTGTCCTGAACTGTTCAGATAAGTAAAAACGGAAGGGGCATAATGGAAACTTTCCGACCACTTTCCGCCTCCATAGCCGTAGCTTACAAATACACTGTTGGAGAGTTTGTTTTTCTCGTTTATCTTCAAATCGTGGTTGATACTCAGAAAGGGTTTGTGGTAGAAATTCTCCGAAGCATTGAGCATCCTGCCGTCCAGGCTGCCCCAGTCTTTGTTGTATTTGTTTCCATAAAGTTGTTCCTCATTTGCAGAGAGTAATTGTGTTCGCTGGCCGTGATGTTGCGGAGAGCCAAGCAGGGTGATGTTCAAATGATTTTTGGTATTAAGTTGCTTGTTGGCACTGAAAAAATAAGAGAACCCTTTCACGTATGTGGCATCCACATAGCCTTTGCCACTGTAGTAAGAGCCCATGAATGAGAGGTTCCAGCCGTTTTTCATTTTACCGCTGTTGAGGCTCAGCGTTGTTTTTTGGTTGCCGTAATCGGTTATCTGAAAGCTGAAACTTCCGCCTTTTGACCGGTTGTTAGTCCGGGTTATGATGTTGATGCTTCCTCCCACGGCATTGGTGGCGAGATTGGAGAAGCCTGGGCCTTTCTGTACCTGTATGCTGGCAGCCGCATCGGCCAGTCCCAGCCAGTTGCTCCAATAAACCAATCCGTTTTCCACACCATTTATGGGAATACCGTTGAGCAACAGGGCCACGTTGTTCTGTTTAAACCCGCGGATGCTGAGCGAGGCATCGCCGCTCCCGCCGCCATTTCGGACGCTGTAAACACCGGGTACAGCATTGAGTATCAACGGTAGCGGCTGATCTCCCAAACGGCTTTTGATGATCCTTGCGCTGATGGTGGAGACGCTGACCGGAGTCTCTTTGTCGGTTACAAGTCCTGCCGTGATGTTGATTTCGTTCAGGGAATAGGTTTTTGGTTCCAGCAAGATGACGGGAAGTACTGTGGTTTTTCCTTTTCTTTTAAAGGAGATTTTTTCGGACTGGTAGCCGACCCTTTCTATGGTAAAGTACCCTTTGGTTTGCGTGAAGCGAAAACCAAACGCTCCTTTTTTATTGGTGATAACCCCGTCTTTTCCATTGTCTAAAATGATGTGAACATTTTCAATTGGCTGGCGGGTGGAAGCATCCATGATTTTTCCTTTTACCACATTTTGTGCAACAACCGTAACCGATATTAAAATGCCGGTAATCAATAAAATAAATTTTCCTTTCATGCCTTTGAGCAGATTAAAATAAAACCATAAAAAAAGCCCCAATTCATCAGGGCATAAAAGGAGATAACTAACACCGGCCATTTTGTTCGTGCGGGCGGATGCTTACACACCGGTACCGGCAAAATATGACCTATGCAGCGAATTCTTCTTCCATCCAGACTGTACTGTCGGCCTCCGGATTTCACGGAGTCAGTCTCGCCTCAGGCGAGAGTCGCGGACTTTAACCGCCGGTCGGGAATTGCACCCTGCCCTGAAGAATTACGGTTGCAAATATATTCTAAACAGGGAGAGTTTAAATAGAAAACAGGGACAATTTCTGTAATTTATTTTCAGTTTAAGTAGTATGGTACAAGTGGACACTTGCACCATGGACATTTGCGCTATGAACATGAGCGACCTTTCAGGTCGGATCCGACCTGAAAGGTCGAAACGGATAAATCTTTTAGTTATTTCTCAGAATATCCATGGCTGCTTTGATGCCATCGGCGGCACTGGAGATGATGCCCCCGGAATAGCCACTGCCTTCACCGGCCACATAAAGGTTTTGGAAACCGGAGCAAAGTCCGCTTTTTTCACGGTCAACCTGAACAGGGGCGGAGGTCTTGCTTTCCAATCCCAGCAGGTTGCCTTCTTCAAAGCCTTTCATCTTTCTGCTGAAGTCCTTGAGCCCCCTGCGCATGGCCCGGCATATTTCTGCCGGCAGCAGCTCCCACAGCGGTGCCTGCACAACTCCCATGGGATAACTCGTCTCTTTTCCTGCCGAAGTCTCTTTTTGCCGGATGAAATCTTTGATGCTGCAAATGGGTGCCCGGTAGCCGGAGGTAAATTGATAAAAATTTTGTTCCAGATTTTCCAGCCAATCCAGTGCCTCCTCTGCGGAAACTTCACGTTGCAGCAGGTTGTTCAGGTTAAGACCGGCAACACAGGCAGCATTGGCAAAATTTCCATTGCGCAGGTAACGGCTCATGCCGTTCACGATGTTGGTGTTTTCGAAGGCGGTGGCGGGAACAATCACGCCGCCCGGGCACATGCAGAAGCTGTAAACGGGATGGCCTCCCTCTCCGGGGGAAGTGAGCCTGTACTCGGCGGCTTTGACCCCTTTGAGCCTTTTTATGCCCCATTGCGCTTCGTTTATCAGCTCCTGGGGATGCTCCATGCGGCTGCCGAGGGCAAAATTCTTGGTATGAAAGCCAACCCCTTTGTTCATGAGCATGCGGTAAGTCTCGAAAGCAGAATGTCCCTGGGCAATGATGAAAAAGTCGGCTTCTATTGTCCCTTTGTCCGTTTCTATGGCGGTTGCCCGGCCGTTTTTTACCCGAAGGCCGGTCATTTGTGTTTCAAAGAGCATCTGACCACCACAGCTTTCAAAAGAATGTCGCAGGTTTTTGACCATCTGTTTCAGCTTATCGGTTCCGAGATGCGGGTGGGCGAGGTATTCAATCTCTTCAGGCGCACCGGCTTCCACGTAACTTTTTAAAATAAACTGTCTTTCGAGAGAAATTCGTTTGCTCCGCGAGGTGAGCTTGCCATCGGAAAAGGTGCCGGCACCGCCTTCGCCAAATGCATAGTTGCTTTTGGGATGAAAAACGGCAGTTTTTTCAAAAAGCTCAATCTCACGGCTTCTTTTATCCACTGCGGTTCCACGTTCGACGAGGGTAGTTTGGATACCTGCTTTTTGCAGGACATAAGCAGCAAAAAATCCTGCCGGTCCGCTGCCCACAACCACCGCTTTTTCCTTTCTTTTTTTGTAAGGAATTTCCAGTACTGCCTGCTTTTGCGGTTCTTCGCCACTTATTTCGGGAGTGCTTACCAGCACACGGATTTCCCAGTGAATAAAACTTTTTTTCCGGGCATCCAGGCTTTTGTGGGTAATTTGAAATGAAAAATCACTGATGTGCAGAACTTTGGCAATTTTGTGTTGGAGTTGCTCCGGTGAATAATCCGGTGGAAGTTTTAAAGACAGTTGTTTGTATCCCATGGATGGTTGTTTACCGGCAAAGATACGATAGAAAATGAAGGGTATTAAAAAAGCCGGCCTGAAAATGCAGGCCGGCTTGTTGGATGTCGCTTTCGGAATCTATTTGTTTTTCTTCTTCCAGCTTCTCTTGTTCATAATGTTTGCCTGGGCAGCTGCCAAACGGGCAATCGGCACGCGGTAAGGCGAGCAGCTGACATAATTCAGGCCGGCACGGTGGCAGAACTCAATGGAACTGGGTTCGCCGCCATGTTCACCACAAATGCCGAGTTTGATTTTTTTACGGGTCTTGCGGCCTTTTTTAACTGCCATTTCAACAAGCTGTCCCACGCCTTCCTGGTCAAGTACCTGGAACGGGTCGTTCTTGAGGATACCTTTTTCAATGTAAATGGGCAGGAACTTGCCGGCATCATCACGCGAATAACCGAAAGTCATCTGTGTGAGGTCGTTGGTGCCGAAAGAGAAGAACTCGGCTGATTTGGCAATCTCATCGGCGGTGAGTGCGGCACGTGGTACTTCAATCATGGTACCAACCATGTAATCAATACTTTGTCCCCTTTCTTCAAAGACCTTTTCAATGGTTGCGCGGACAATTTGTTCCTGCATTTTCATTTCGGCCAGTGTGCCGGTAAGCGGAATCATGATCTCCGGATGGGCATCAATTTTGCGTGCTTTCAAATCAAGGGCGGCTTCAATAATGGCGCGGCTCTGCATTTCCGTAATTTCCGGATAGGTATTTCCCAGGCGGCAGCCACGGTGTCCAAGCATGGGGTTGACTTCGCTCAATGCTTCTACTTTGGCTTTGATGGTTTCGAGGGAAACACCCATAACTTTGGCCATTTCCTTTTGGCCTTTTTCCTCATGGGGCACAAATTCGTGCAACGGCGGGTCAAGCAGGCGCACGGTTACGGGAAGTCCGTGCATGGCTCCGAAGATACCTTCAAAGTCCTTGCGCTGGATGGGCAACAGTTTTTCCAGTGCCTTGCGGCGGCCCTGTTCATCTTCGGCAAGGATCATTTCGCGCATGGCAATGATTTTGTCGCCACCGAAGAACATGTGTTCGGTACGGCAAAGGCCGATACCTTTTGCCCCAAACTCACGGGCTACGCGGGCATCCAGCGGCGTATCAGCATTGGTCCTGACGGCCAGACGGGATTTTTTGTCGGAAAGTTCCATCAGCTTGCCAAAATACCCGCTCATTTCCGGGTCAACGGTTTTAATCATACCATCATACACTTCGCCGGTGGAACCGTTCAGGGAGATAAAATCACCCTCTTTGTATTTGTTGCCGGCCATTTCCAGTGTCTTGACTTTGTAGTCGATTTTGATGCTTCCGGCACCGGAGACGCAGCATTTGCCCATTCCGCGGGCCACAACGGCAGCGTGCGAAGTCATTCCACCACGGGCGGTAAGGATGCCTTCGGCAGAGTTCATGCCTTTGAGGTCTTCGGGGGAAGTTTCGATACGGACCAGCACAACTTTTTTGCCATCGGCAGCCCATTTTTCGGCATCATCGGCATGGAAAACGACCTGTCCGGTAGCTGCACCGGGCGAGGCAGGTAATCCTTTGGCCACTATTTTGGCTTTGCTAACGGCCTCTTTATCAAATACCGGATGCAAAAGTTCATCCAGCTTGTTTGGCTCAACACGCATGATGGCTTCCTCTTTGGTGATGATTTTTTCGTGCAGCATGTCCATGGCAATCTTCACCATGGCAGCACCGGTACGTTTACCGGTACGTGTTTGCAGCAGCCAGAGTTTTCCATCCTGAATGGTGAACTCCATGTCCTGCATGTCGCGGTAATGTTTTTCCAGGTTTTCCTGTGTATTGAAGAGGTCCTGATAAACTTCCGGCATGGCTTCTTCAAGCGAAGGATATTTCTCTGCTCTTTCCTTTTCGGAGACATTGGCCAGTTTTGCCCAGCGTTTGGAGCCTTCGAGTGTAATTTGCTGCGGCGTACGGACACCGGCCACCACATCTTCGCCCTGCGCGTTAATCAGGTATTCGCCGGTGAAAATATTTTCGCCGGTGGCGGCATCGCGGGTAAAAGCTACGCCCGTAGCCGACGTGTTGCCCATATTTCCAAATACCATGGCCTGTACGCTGACAGCGGTTCCCCATTCATCGGGAATTTTATTCAGTTTACGGTAGAGGATGGCCCTTTCGTTCATCCAGCTGTCGAAGACGGCCATAATGGCACCCCAAAGTTGTTCCCACGGGTCGTCCGGGAAATCTTTGCCTGTTTGTTTTTTTACGGCAGCTTTAAATTGTGCTACCAACTCTTTCAGGTCATCGGCACAAAGCTCGGTGTCAAGGGCTACACCGCGTTTTTTCTTCATGGCACCGATAATTATTTCAAAGGGGTCTTCCGCTTCTTTTGACTCGGGTTTCATGCCCAGCACCACATCGCCATACATCTGGACAAAACGACGGTAGGAATCCCAGGCAAAACGCGGGTTCCCCGATTTGGCAGCAATACCTTCCACGGCGTTGTCATTCATTCCGAGGTTGAGGACAGTGTCCATCATCCCCGGCATGGAAGCGCGGGCACCGGAACGTACGGAGACGAGCAAAGGGTTTTCCTGGTCGCCAAATTTCATTCCCATAATGTTTTCCACATGGGCAATGGCCTGTGTTACATCCTCTTTAATAAGGTCAACGGCATAGTCGCGGCCTTTTTCATTGTATAGTGTACAAATTTCGGTGGTGATGGTGAAACCGGGAGGAACCGGTACACCGATAAGGTTCATTTCAGCAAGATTGGCTCCTTTGCCGCCAAGGAGGTTTTTCATTTTTGCATTTCCTTCGGCTTTGCGGTCGCCGAAAAGATAAACATACTTTGCTTTAGACATTTTATAAAATTTTGTTTAAAAATATTTTTTCTGTTTTACAGTTACAAAAGTACATAAAATTGTCTTTCTGTTTTTCTCTTTTCCGCCCAAACGGGTGTTAACAGTTGTCAAAAAGCGGTGATGGTTATCTTGATGGGAAAATCAGCCCTTTCAATCGTTTGCAAAATCAGTAAAACACTTATTTTTATATCCACCCATTATTTCATAAGTTTGCCTTTTGAAAAAATTGAGAAAGATGAAACACAAGATTGGTATTCGTTACGAAGATAAGTATTTGATGGAGCGCAGGGTAGCCCTTGTGCCGGAACATGTGAGGCAATTGGTTGAAAAGGGGATAGAGATACAGGTTGTCCCTTCCGCAAAGCGGGTTTTTAAAGATGATGAATACCGACAGGCCGGTGCCGTGTTGCGTGAGGAACCCCTTGAGACGGATGTGGTACTGGGGGTAAAAGAGATGCCATTAGATTATTTTGATGCACACAAAACGTATATTTTTTTCAGCCATACCATTAAGGGCCAGTCTTATAACATGCCGCTGCTGCGAAATATGATGGCGCATAAAATCAACCTTATCGATTATGAACGGATTGTGGATGCACAGGGCCGCCGGTTGATTTTCTTCGGACGTTTTGCCGGCCTGGCCGGAATGATTAATTCATTGTGGTCATTGGGAGAGCGTTTGAAGAGAAAAGGAATGAATACGCCTTTCTTGAACTTGAAGCAAACGCATCATTATGACTCGCTGGAAGAAGCAAAGGCTGCTGTTTCGGCTGTGGGACAGGAGATTGCACGTGCCGGGCTGCCCGCAGGGATGGCCCCTGTGGTGGTCGGGATCACCGGCTACGGAAATGTTTCAAAAGGGGCGCAGGAAATTATCGGCCTGTTGCCGAATATCGAAATTTCTCCTGCCGAATTGCTGAAATTAAAAAAGCAGGACCATCTTCCGGCTAATGTAATTTATAAAGTGGTCTTTGAAGAAAAGCACCTGGCAAGGCCGAAAGAAGCCGGGAAGCGTTTTGATTTACAGGAATATTATCACTTTCCCGAACGATTTGAGGGCGTTTTTGAGCAGTACCTGCCGCACCTTACCGTGCTGATGAATTGTATGTACTGGGACGACCGTTATCCGCGTATTGTTACCAAAGATTATCTGGAAACGCTGTGGAAAAATGAAAACCTGAGGCTCGAAGTGATTGGCGATGTTACCTGCGACCCGGATGGTTCCGTGGAGATTACCCATAAAGGCACCGCCATTGAAGACCCTGTTTTTGTTTACCATCCGGAGACCCGTGAGCCGGTGATGGGCTTTGATGGAGAAGGTGTTCTGGTCATGGCTGTGGACATACTTCCCAGTGAGTTGCCGCGTGAATCTTCACAGGCATTCAGCGATGCATTGATAAAATTTTTGCCGGGTTTGTTGGAAGCTGATTTTGAAGTCCCTTTTGACAAACTGCAGGTTCCTGACCCTTTGAAAAAGGCCATGATTTTATACCATGGAGAATTAACCCCCGATTATAAACATCTTGAAAAATATTTGAACCGCTAAATTTTATGGCCGTCGAACATATCGATGGCTTTTTTAATAGTCTATAAAAAATAATTTTATGAAAAATATCCTTGTTCTGGGTGCCGGCTTGTCCACCCAAAGCCTGATTGAATATTTGTTGGAGAATGCTCCCCAATACGACTGGCACATCACTGTGGCCGATATGAACGAAGCACTGGCCCGTAAAAAAGTGAACGGCCATCCCCGTGGAAAAGCCATTGTGTTTGATATTACCGATGATCTGGAGAGCTGGCGGGCCATTGCCAAGGCCGATATTGTTATTTCCATGTTGCCGGCCTTTATGCACCATCTGGTGGCCAAGAAATGTATTGATTTGCGTAAGCCCATGCTGACAGCCTCTTATGTTACCGACGAAATAAAAGGATATGATGAGCTGGCCAAAAAAGCCAAAGTGCCCATTTTGATGGAACTTGGTGTTGACCCGGGCATTGACCACATGTCGGCCATGCGTATCATTCATCGCATCCAGAAAACGGGGGGCGAAATTCTCTCTTTCAACTCGTTTACCGGCGGGTTGATAGCTCCCGAAAGTGATAATAACCCGTGGAATTACAAACTCACCTGGAATCCCCGCAATGTGGTCCTTGCCGGAAACGGTGTGTCGCAGTTTATTCAGCAGGGACGCTATAAATACACTCCGTATTTCAGGCTTTTCGACCGGACTATCAGCCGAAAAATTCTGCAATATGGCGATTTTGAGATCTATGCAAATCGCGACTCATTGGCATACAGGGAGATATACGGACTGAAAGATATCCCTTCCATGTATCGGGGTACTATCCGGCGGCCCGGGTTTGCCAAAGCCTGGAATGTCTTTGTGAGCCTTGGGGCTACGGATGATACCTACATTATGGAGGATTCCGAAAATATAACCTACCGTGATTTTATCAATTCTTTCATGCAGTACGAACCCAATGTCCCGGTGGAGATAAAATTACAGGAATATTGTCAAAATGCTGCGGATCCGGTAGTTATGGAGAAGTTGAAATGGCTCGGGATTTTTGACCGGCGCAAGATCGGGCTGAAGAATGCCACCCCGGCGCAAATTTTACAAAAGCTGCTGGAGGAAAAATGGGCCATGGATCCAGATGACAAAGACCTGCTGATAATGCAGCACGAATTTAAATACCGGCTGGGCGAAGAACGGAAAATGATTGTCTCTGCCATGGCGGTAACAGGAGAGAACAGTGAAAAAACAGCCATGGCCAGGACGGTGGGCCTGCCGCTGGGCATAGCGACCAAATTGCTGGCCACCGGAAAAATCAATAAAACCGGTATTCACCGTCCCATTGAAAAAGACATGTATGCCCCGATTTTGAAGGAACTGGAAAGTTTCGGCATAAGCTTTGAGGAGAAAGAGTACATGATTGACCATTCTTAAAACTTTTGGCTATGGCATTTCTTATTTTGCTTTTTCTGGTAGGCCTCGGCTTTTATTTCATTATGAAGTGGAAGCGGCCGGCATCAGCCCGGACCGACGAATATGAACAAACCGGAAACAGGGACAGTTCCCATAGGCCGACAGGTGCATCCTTTTCGCAACAGGGTGGTTCGGGAAGTTATGCCAAATGGGTCGGCGGCGGACTGGGCTGGGCTTTTGGCGGCCCCATTGGCGGTATCTTGGGCTATGTGCTGGGTTCCATGTTTCAGGGACAGCAGAATATGCATGGCCGTTCCTTTCGCCCCGGAATGCCTACCACCACCGGCGATTTCAATGTGAGCCTGCTGGTGCTGACGGCGGCTATTATGAAAGCCGATGGCACGGTAAAAAAATCAGAATTGGAATATGTGAAGAAATTTTATGTGGCCAATTTTGGTGTGGAAGGGGCGAAGCATTATATCAAATTGCTGGGAGATATTCTGAAAAAGGATTTCGATGTTCAGGAAGTTAGCCGTCAGATTGGCCGGTTTATGGACTATTCTGCCCGCCTGCAATTGATGCATTACCTTTTTGGCGTGGCCCTCGCAGATGGCCATGCCGATAGCTCAGAAGTGGATTTGATTGAACGGATTGCTATGGCTATGGGGTTGGGGGCTTCTGATTTTCAGTCTATTAAAGCCATGTTTGTGAAAGATACGGAGAGTGCTTATAAAATTCTCGGTATCACCGCCAGTGCTACGGATGAGGAGGTAAAAACCGCTTACCGTGAAATGGCCAAAAAATACCATCCTGATAAGGTGAACCATTTGGGCGAGGAGGTAAAAAAAGCCGCTGAAGAAAAATTTATGAAAGTCAACGAAGCTTACGAAGCCATAAAGAAAGAGCGGGGGATGAAGTAGGGAATGAAAAATGAAAAATGAAGAATGAAGAATGAAGAATGAAGAATGGCCTAATGACCAATTAAATCATCACCGTTTCATATGCCGGTCAATTTCCCGCTGTGTATCGCGCTTTTTCAGGTCCTGGCGTTTGTCGTAATAGTGTTTCCCGCGTGCCAGGGCTATTTCCAGTTTTGCCAACCCGCGCTCATTGATGAAAAGCACTGTAGGGATAATGGTAAAGCCTTTTTCTTTGACCTTTGTATTTAGTTTTTTTAATTCGCGGGCCGTCAGTAAAAGTTTCCGGTCGCGTTTGGCAACATGGTTGTTGTACGAGCCGTAGCTGTACTCGGCGATGTGCATGCCCCTGACAAAAAGTTCCCCGTTTTCAAACACACAGAAAGCGTCGGCGAGGTTGGCTTTTCCGTTGCGGATGGATTTTATCTCTGTTCCGGTCAGCACAATGCCTGCCAGATAGCGGTCGAGAATAAAATACTCGCGCAAGGCCCTTTTGTTTTTTATACGGACGTTGTTGTTACTGCTCATTTTACTGAAATGGGTTGCAAAGATAAATTATATGGGGAAACGGGGGAAGGTGGTTGCTTTTTTTTAGTGCAAACGTTTTTCCTGTACATTTGCGCCTCCATGAAAAAGGATATTTCTTACAAACGTATCTGGCTCATTGCTTATCCCATCATTTTGGGCAGTGTGGCCCAAAACCTCATCAACGTCACCGATACTGCTTTTCTGGGCAGGGTTGGAGAGGTGGCATTGGGAGCCGGTGCTTTGGGTGGTATCTTTTATCTCGCCGTTTTTATGCTGGGGCTGGGTTTTGGCATGGGCGAGCAGATTATTGTTGCCCGGCGATATGGCGGGAAGCAACTGAAAAAGATTGGCAGCGTGGTGGACCATTCTTTCCTGTTTCTGCTGCTGCTGGCAGTGGCGGCGTTTGTGGTACTGCGTTTCGGCTCTGAAGAGATCCTGCGCTTTGGCGTGAAATCGAAAGATATTTCTGCCGGGACAAAGTTATTTCTTGATTATCGTGCCTACGGGATTTTTGCCGCTTTTGTGAATGTCGGGTTCCGTTCGTTTTATGTCGGGCTGGGGCGTACCAAAGTCATCGCCTACACCACCGTTGTGCTGGCTTTGGTGAATATCGTGCTGGACTATACGCTGATTTTCGGGAAATTCGGTTTTCCTGAAATGGGCATTGCCGGTGCTGCACTGGCTTCGGTGATAGCTGAGTTCTCGGCCCTGGTTTATTTTATGGTTTACACGGCTGTTTATGTGCGTTTTGCCGACTATGCTTTGTTCCGGTTTCAGGGGCTGCATTGGAAAAAGATGCAGCGTATCCTGAAAGTCTCATTTCCCACTATGATGCAGCAGTTTATCTCACTTTCCGTATGGTTTTTTTTCTTTTTGTTTGTGGAAAAAATCGGGGAAAGTTCACTGGCCGTTTCCAACATCATACGGAGTATTTATGTGCTGCTGATGGTCCCTATCTGGGGCTTTGCCACGGCCGTCAATACATTGGTCAGTTACCTCATTGGTGCCGGGCGTTCCGGGGAAGTGATGCGGTTGGTTTACCGGATTATTTTGTTGTGTTTTGTTGGTGTGGTTGCCCTTGTTTCACTCGGACTGGCTTTTCCGCGCCTGCTTTTGGGTATTTATACCAACGACCAGCTGCTTATAAATATGGGTATTCCCGTGCTGCATGTTGTGAGCCTGGGTGCCATGGTACTCTCCATTGGCTTCATTCTGTTCAGTGCGGTTTCCGGAACGGGAAAAACCGATGTTTCACTGACAATTGAATTGACGGTACTGGTTATTTACCTGATTTACACTTATCTTATGGTGGAACAATGGCACGGAACGGTTGTCTCGGCCTGGACAGCCGAATGGGTCTATGGTTCGTTGCTCAGCCTGTTCTCGTTTATCTACCTGAAATCGGGCCGCTGGGAGAAGGCACCTATTTGATTCTGCTCAAAAATGCCTTTCGTCCGTTGCATATTCATGCAGAATCCTTATTTTTGTTCAAAATAAATTTTTCATGCCACCAAAAAGTAATAAGCTGAAAGTAAATAAGTTGAAGGAGCCGCCGAAAAGTACTCCATCAAAAAAGAAAGACAAAAGAACGAAGGGTAAGAAGAAGTCAGTTCCGGCAATAAAAAAAATTGACCCGCAGGTAGTGAAAGTATCAGGCTTTTTCCTTGTGGTTGTTGCGGTTTACCTTTTGGTGGCTTTCCTCTCTTTTTTCATCAATTGGTTTGAAAGCAATCCCGGGAATGTGGTTACACGTACTTTTGGTTTAGGCCGGTATTTCAATAACCACATTATGCTGGTGCAAAACTGGACCGGAAACCTGGGGGCTTTTCTTTCCAGATGGCTGGTGCAAAACAGTTTTGGGCTGGGTGCTTTCTTTTTGGTATTTCTGTTGCTGGTACTGGGGCTTCGGATGATGTTTAAAGTCAGGGTGCTTTCTGTATGGAAGCTTTTTCAGGTAATACTTATGGGCTTTTTCTGGCTTCCCGTTACTATGGGCATGTTGTTCCCCAATCATCCCGATAATGTGCTTGGCGGCCTTTTCGGGTTTAAGTTAAATGTGTGGCTGATCAGGTATATTGGCATGCTGGGGCTGGTATTGCTGGTTATCTTTATCCCTTCCATTCTCATTCTGATACGGCTTAAGTTCTCTTTTAAAAGAAAGTTGAAAAAGAAACAGGAGCCGGATGCCAGGGACCCGGAAAATGATGGCACAGCCAAAAATTCCCTGCGATCCGAAGATAAATACAATACGGTTGAGTTTGCTGTGGTAGAGGAACTTCCTGAAAAGGAAAAAGTTGACCCTGTTGTTTCCGAAGAGCCTGAAACGGAGGACCTCCCTGAGAAAATAAAACCGGAGGAACCGGCAGGGCTGGAGCTGACCATCGAAAAGCCCAAACAGGAAACCAAGGCCAAAGTCATCCCCGGTGAGCACAAAGGACTGGATACGGAATTTGACCCTACGCTGGATTTGCCTGATTTTAAGTTTCCTGCGCTGGATCTACTGAACCGTTACGATGAGGATGTAAAAGTTGACAGGGAGGAACTCGAAGCCAACAAGCAAAAGATTGTGGATACACTGGAACATTACAATATCTCCATAACCAAAATCAAGGCTACTATCGGCCCGACCGTTACCTTATACGAAATTGTGCCTGCACCGGGTGTGCGCATTGCCAAAATCAGAAACCTCGAAGATGACATTGCCCTGAGCCTGTCGGCCATGGGCATCCGAATTATTGCGCCTATTCCCGGAAAGGGAACAGTCGGTATTGAAGTGCCTAACAAAAAACCTTCCATTGTCTCCATGCGTTCTATTCTGGAATCGGAGAAATTTCAACACAGTAAAATGGAGCTTCCTTTGGGATTGGGAAAAACCATTGCCAACGAAAGTTATGTGGTGGATTTGGCCAAAATGCCCCATATCCTTATGGCAGGGGCTACCGGGCAGGGAAAATCGGTGGGGCTGAATGCCATCATCGCTTCGCTGCTGTACAAGAAACATCCTGCCGAGCTGAAGTTTGTTATGGTGGATCCCAAAAAGGTTGAGCTGACACTCTATTCCCGTATCGAACGGCATTATTTGGCCAAACTTCCCGATTCGGAAGAGGCGATTATCACGGATACCAGAAAAGTAGTGCGAACGCTCAATTCACTCAGTATTGAGATGGATAACCGCTATGAGCTGCTGAAAGATGCACAGGTCCGAAATATTAAAGAATATAACCAGAAATTTAAAACCCGTAAGCTGAACCCGAACCACGGGCATCGTTTCTTGCCCTATATTGTGCTGGTGGTGGATGAGTTTGCCGATCTGATTATGACAGCCGGCAAAGAGGTGGAAAGTCCTATCACACGACTTGCCCAGCTTGCACGTGCCGTGGGTATTCATCTGATTATCGCCACACAACGGCCTTCGGTAAATATCATTACCGGAACCATAAAGGCAAACTTTCCGGCACGTATTGCTTACCGTGTGATATCAAAAATAGATTCCCGTACAATTTTGGATACCGGCGGTGCCGACCAGCTTGTTGGACGTGGTGACATGCTCATGTCCACCGGCAGCGACCTGATTCGTTTGCAATGTGCTTTTATTGATACGGATGAGGTGGAAAAAGTAACGGATTACATTGGCCAGCAACGTGCTTATCCTGATGCATTGCATTTGCCCGAATACTTTGATGAAGAAACCGAACCCCCGGGTTCCGTTGATTTAAATGAGCGGGATGAGCTTTTTGAAGATGCGGCCCGCATTATTGTCCAGACCCAACAAGGCTCCACATCGCTGCTACAGCGAAAATTGAAGTTGGGCTATAACCGTGCAGGCCGGATTATTGATCAGCTGGAGGCTGCCGGTATTGTGGGCCCTTTTGAGGGGAGCAAGGCACGCGAGGTGCGCGTAGCCAACGAAATGGCTTTGGAACAGTTTTTGAAAGATTTGGAAAGTAGAAATGAAAGTTAACAAACAATATAAATAGAAATGAAATTTAAAATCACAATACTTCTGGCGTTCTTGTTTACGGGAACGCTTTACGCGCAAAACAGTGCGCAGGGCCTGCTAAAAAAGACACTGGATAAAATGTCTTCTTACAAGAACTTTTCTTCCGGCCTGTCATACTCCATGGTGAATGAGCAAAATGACATCCATGAAAAGAAAACGGGCACCATTTTGGTGGAAGGCGATAAGTTTCGCATTGCGCTGATGGGACAGGTAATCATTTCGGATGGGAAAAACATGTGGACTATCATTAAAGATTCCAAAGAGGTGATGCTCAGCACACTGGACCCCAATGATCCTTCCAACGTGTCGCCAACAAAAATCCTGGAAGAGTATTCCGATTACAATGCAAAGTTTGAGAAAGGCCAGCGGAAGAATAATGTGAAGACACTGGTGCTGACCTCAAAAAAGAAATCAGCTTTCCATAAAGTTACCATCACCATTGACGTGGCCAAATATCTTGTGAAGAAATTCTCTCTTT
Source organism: Bacteroidales bacterium (assembly GCA_015493525.1). GTDB lineage: Bacteria > Bacteroidota > Bacteroidia > Bacteroidales > F082 > Sulfidibacterium. The sequence continues at coordinate 13,022 of WGCY01000047.1, read as the reverse complement.
ATGACAACGATGGGAATGTCTTTACTTACGATATTTATAATTTTAAAGCCAATGTAGATTTACCGGCAGGGACTTTTTCCTACCATCCCAAAGACTTTCCCGGATACGAACTGGAGGATATGCGCTAAATGTAATTGGAGATTTGAGAAAACCTGCAGGAAATTTTATTTTATCCGATAATTGTACAGCGTGCTCCCGGTGGCGGTAATAATATTTACCTCCCGGTTATTGTTCAGGCTCCCCACAGTAAACGGCGTTTCTCCAGTTAACCCTTTGTTTATTAAAATGTTGCCTTTGCCATCAAACAGATAAATGGTTTTTTCTTTGGTTGCCACAATACCCAGCACCTTCTGCCTGTCGCCCAACGAAAAGAATTCGGGCTGAACGGTAATGTTCTCGTTAAACGTATAAGAAAACAATAATTTCTTAAACCGGTCAAAGACTTTGAGCTTATTCTTGTCAACGAAAATAAAATCTTTGGAACCGTTGCCGTTGAAATCATCGTACAGGAAATAATGGCCTGGAGAGAATTTCCCAAAATCAGTAAACCGGAGCCGCCCGCTGGTATTGATATAAACCAGTTTTCCGTCCGTGTTGGTTGTCAGGATAATTCCTTTGTTGTTGGTCCTGTTTACGAAATAGGTTGAGTGCAGGGCTTTGTTTACGGGAGCTTTTAAATAAATTCGCTGTTGCCCCCGGCGGTTGACAATTTTCACATGATGTGCTTTGTCACTGATAATGATATAGTCCTTTCTGTTAACGAGCAGTCGAACCACCTTTTGCGTAACCATCGCCTGCATTTGCGGTTTCTTCCAGCCATTGACCTCATTTCCATTGATTTTGTAGTCGTATATTCTTTTGTCGGCTTGTGCCAGCAGTATTCTGTAGTCTTTGTGATGGGTGTAATCGAACAAACTCAACCCGTTGGTAGCATTGGGATGAAGGGCTATGGGATAGCCCGCCACAAAATGTCCTTTGCGGTCAATAATAAACAGTTGGTCTTTGGTGTTGAACAAAAATTGAATTTTCCTGTTTTTGTAATAGTCCACCGGAAAAATATGGCTTAGGGGAAGTTGTGGCAGCCTTTTTGTCCATAATATTTTACCCGTGGGGCCAATCAGGTACATTTTGTTTCTGTTGTCAAAAACAATAATGTCATATTTATTGCTTTTGTGGTCTTTTACCAAAAAGGGTTTGCCCACAATAGTCCCATCTAATTTGGTTTTCCAGAGGGCGAGGTTCTCTTCCCTGAAGGCCTTGTTGTAACGAAAATAAAAATTGGTGTAATACAGGGAGGCATCGCGGCTGTACTGAAAAGCAACCCCTTCAATATTTTTCAAAAATGAGGTGTATCCCGAAAGTGCCCCGGCTGTTTCTTTATTCAGAAAATAGCCGATAAGCCCTGTCATGGCACGTGGCCTGAATTGTAAAAGAAGGTTCGATGTGCCGGCAAGGTTATTGGAAAAGGACTTGTAGTTCTCATCCAAATCCAGGGTTTTTCCTGTTTCGCTGTACCGGATAAAGTTTGACAGGGCATCCGGGGAATTGGCAAAGACGGCAAAGCCATTGATAATACAGTAAAAGTTTCGGGTGATGGCCGAAAAGTTTTCCCCGTAAAGGGTGGGTAAAAGATGGCTGATATTTATTTGCCGAATGGTATAATTTCCGGAATGATAAAGTTTTTTATCGCCACTCATTATGGCTAGTTTTTTAAGCAGCAAGGCAGCTTTCGGGGGATTGTTTAACTGTATGACAGCCCATGTTTTTAAAGGTATCTCTACGCTGGTCAGGCTGTTGGATACAATGGAAACATTGTTTCCGGTATATTTGATGAGTTGTTTAAGGTATGAACGGTAAGCTGCCTTGAACTGGGAAGTGGTATTTTTGTTTTTAAAGGCAGGGAAGTCAGAGAAGCCATGTGTAAAAGAAAAAGTGGTGTTGAAAGGAAACAGGGTATATCCACTCAGGGGCACCGGTTGCTGGTTGTTGAAATGCCCCAGAATATTGTTGCTGTTTGCTGTAGTATATCCGCTGAAGATAATTTCCTGTGGCTGGACCATAAGGTCGGTTTCGCCCCATTTCGCAAACTGGCTAACGCTTTGGGCAGCACGTTTGAAATGGTTGTTAACGAACCTTGAAAATAGTTTTCCCAGGGAGGGATAATACAGGTAAAGCCGCGCATCGACCAGTTTTCCGCTGGTTTTTTTTATTGCTTCAAAATCCGGGTTGTCGCTGAAATGCATCTCTTGCATGCTGTAACCCGAAATGGAAGCCTTCATAAGGCTTTCCTGTGTGGTGATAATCAGTGCATTGCCCATCCTCCAGAGCCAATACGGCTGATGGCTGGTTTTGTCCATGATTTTAATGACAGGGACAGGAATATTTTCGAGGTGGACATCCCGAAGGGTAAAATCATTGCCTGTGGCGGTTTGAAGGAAATTTTTAATGCCTTCCAGGCGGGGAAGCTTCTTGTTTCCCAGCAGGAATAAAAGCTTTTTTGTCCCTGGATAAACGGCCACAAAAAGCTCTCCTTTCCTGAACAGCCCCATCCATGCTTTCTTTTTGCCAAGGATAGATTTTAGAAAAGTAAGCTGCTGATAAACCGGATGGAAACCTTTTGTATGGATTAATGCTTCTGAAACCGCATTGTTTTGGCTTAACTTATCCAGAAAAACGCCTGCATGATCGGTTTGTAAAACCATGGCCGGCGTGTTGGGAAGCATTTGCCACAGGTTGCCCTGTTTCACTGACCTGGTGTTGAAAAGATACAAAACTCCGGCTACAATAATGAGCAGAACAAAAAACAGAAAAACGAAATATTTTTTATTCATAACAGGCACAACCTTTAAAAAACTCAAATATACGAAATCTGTATTGCTTAAATACGCTGTTCTTTTGGTCTTATTTAACAATGGATTGTTAATAGGTTCCGTACATGCCGGCGATGGCAGGAAGTCCTTAAAACGCCAGCCGGGTTTGGATAGCTGACCGGAAAGTTTTGCGGTGATGAACAGAACTGCCATGTACCTGTATGGCCAGTTTGTGTTCTTTTGTCGGATAGCCTTTGTTGTGGTCCCATCCATAAAATGGAAATTGCTTGTGCAGCTGCTGCATATAGGCATCCCGATGGGTTTTGGCCAAAACAGAAGCTGCCGCAATGGACATGTATTTTCCATCGCCCTTTACAATGGTTACGTGCGGGATGGAAGCATATTTTTTGAACCGGTTCCCATCGATAAGCAGAAATTCCGGCGTGGTGCTTAATTGTGCTATGGCACGGTGCATGGCGAGGATAGAGGCATTCAGGATATTGATTTCATCAATCTTCTCCGGGCCAACTGAAGCTACTGCCCATGAAACAGCCTGTTTCTCAATTATTTCTTTAAGCAGGTTTCGGTTTTTTACGCTCATCTTTTTGGAATCGTTGAGAAGTTCGTTCTCAAAACCGGGTGGCAGAATCACTGCTGCGGCAAATACCGGTCCGGCAAGGCAACCCCGTCCGGCTTCATCGCATCCGGCCTCATTGAGGAGCCTGTTATTGTAATGTTGGAGCAGCATAAAACAAAGGCAGATAATGGTTTATAAGAATAAGGAGCAACCACAGCATTATTAATAAATTTGCCCATTTGAGGCGTTTCAGCCGGGAGAAAAAAGCCCCGGCAACGAATGAAGCCGGGATGACAAGAATTGTTAATGCCTGAATGGGGACAGCAAGCAGGATAATGACGGACACAGGAAAAAGTAATCCCCACAAACTGACCGATGCATGTTGGCGTAATCCGATGTTCAGTGAGGACATCCTGCCGATAAGTGAAAAAGCAGCTACAAAAATAATCAGTGATACCAGCAGGAAAATGACCAGATCAAAAGTTCCGGAGAAAGGATTTTCCATTTCACGGAAATGGAAATATTGAATAAATTCGGTTACGGCTTCCGGAAGTTTGTTAAACCAATAATAGCCGGTGAAAACAAAAAACCAGGGGACAAGCAATCCCAGCAGGCTGGTAACATAGGCCCTCCACCGGTCCACCTGATAGATAAGCAAAGCAATCCATACAAAGGGCAGCATGAGCACTGCCGGTGGAAAAAACAGGCTGGTAATTCCCAGAAATAATCCGGCATCAAAAGCGGTGGTAATTATCTTTGAACTGTTCTGAAAAGAATAGACCTTACGGTAAAAGAAGACAAAAAAGAGAGATGCTGCAAGAAAAGGGGAGGGCTGTGTAAGAAATCCGGAACCGCTTCCCAAGAGGATAAATAAAAAAGCTGTAAGATAACTGTTTCTGCCCGTAAAGCGGTGGCTGGTGGCTATTTCATTTGCAAACAACGCAGTCAGGAAAAAAACGGAGACGGAGATAAGCTGCAGTACCAGGGGGTTGAGATCAGAAAAATGAAAAAAATTGTCCGGGTAATAAGCACTTTCGGGAAACCAGAGCAACAGGACAAGCAGGATAATTACAATAAGCCTCGAAAAATAGGATGCTTTGAAAAACCGGACAATCATAAAATATTATTGTTTTAAATCAAATCCCAAATCGTCCCGGTAATATTTCCCGTCAAAACTGACCTGACTGATGTTGTCATAGGCATTCCGTAATGCCGTATCCATGGTGCTGCCGTAAGAAGTAATGGCCATAACGCGGCCCCCGCTGGTTTTTATCTCATCGTTGTCCACATTATTACTGACACCGGCATAAAAAACGATACATTTGTTCAAATTGTTGATACCTTTGATAATCTTGCCCTTTTGATAATTTTCGGGATAACCACCGGAAACCAACATGACCGAGGCCGCATAACGTTCATCTATTTCCAGTTTGGTATCACCAAGATGACCGTTGGCCAGGTTTTCAAAAATCTCCAGCAAATCGCTTTTTATCCGTGGAATCACCGATTCGGCTTCCGGGTCTCCCATGCGGCAGTTATACTCAATCACATAAGGGTTGTCCCCGACATTAATAAGCCCGAAAAATATAAAACCCTGATAATCAATTTTTTCCTCTTGAAGTCCGGCAATGGTAGGCCGGATAATGCGTTCTTCCACTTTGTCCATAAAAGCCGTATTGGCAAAGGGAACAGGCGAAATGGATCCCATGCCCCCGGTGTTCAGGCCGGTATCGCCGGCACCAATCCGTTTGTAATCTTTGGCTTCGGGCAGCAAAACATAATTTTTTCCATCGGTAAGGACAAAAACAGAGAGTTCGATACCTTTCAAAAACTCTTCAATGACTACCTTGCGGGAAGCTTCTCCAAATTTGGCATTGAGGAGCATGTTTTTAAGTTCGGCTTTGGCTTCTGCCAGATCATCGATTATTAGAACACCTTTGCCTGCTGCCAGCCCATCGGCTTTTAAAACATAGGGAGGGCGCAGGCTTTCCAGGAAATATTCGCCCTGTTGCAGCGTTTCGGCAGTAAAAGTTTCATAAGAAGCCGTGGGGATATTGTAGCGTTTCATAAAACTTTTGGCAAAATCCTTGCTGCCCTCCAATTGTGCGCCTTCACTGCCGGGACCAATGATGGCTATGTCATGTAGTACTTTGTCTTTTAAGAAAAAATCGCGAATGCCGTTTACCAGGGGTGTTTCGGGGCCTACAATCACCATTTCAATTTCCTTTTCGATAATGAACATCTTTATTGCTTCAAAATCGGTAGGGCTAACGGGGACATTAATGCCCACAAGGGCTGTTCCCGCATTGCCCGGGGCAATATATATTTGTCCGGCTTTCGGACTTTGTGCCAACTTCCAGGCAAGTGCATGTTCCCGGCCTCCCGAGCCTAATATTAAAATGTTCATTTTGTCGATTTTGCTTGTTGCATAGTTTGTTCGATGGATTTCCAAAAATCTTTCGCTGTTTTGTCCCAGCTAAAGGTTTTGCTCCTTTCAAAACCTTTTTCCACCAACTTTTTCCTTAATTCCGGTGCAAAAGTAATGTTTTTCATGGCTCCGGCAATTTCTTTGACTTCAAACGGGTTCACCAGCAAAGCGGCATCTTCGGCAACTTCCGGCATGGCGGTGATGTTGGAAGTAATCACGGGAATACCTGTCCGAAAAGCTTCTACTATGGGAATGCCAAAACCTTCGAAGAACGGGACGAAAGTCAGTGCCAGTGCCGATCCCATAACGTTTTTCAACACTTCAGGCTCCAGCCGTCCGGTAAAGATTACCCGGTTTTTGTGTGTCATGGATGAATAAGCTTTTTCAATTTTACGGCTCCAGAACATTTTTTTACCCACAATAACAAGACAGGTATCAGCGGCTGTTTCCTGAATGTACAGGTCAAAAGCTTTGAAAAGCCCTGCAATGTTTTTCCGCGGGTTCAGTGCCCCCACAAAAATAAAATAGGGCCGGCCCTGCGCTATTTCCTGCCGTGTCAGTTGCAGTTGCTTTTCAGAAATTGGTGCATAAAGCGGATTGGCACCGTTGTATACCACATCAATTTTTGCAGGATCAATACCGTATTGCTTCACAATGTCCTGCCTGGTAAATTGAGAAACGGTAAGTATCCGGTCTGCTTTACGGGCATAGCGGGGCGTAAAATAATTGTAATATTTCCGTGGGAGCCAGGGCATCATTTCCGGATGGTGAACAAAATTCAGGTCATGGATAACCATGAGATTTCTGAATGGCGAGGCCAGCGAATTGTAGGCATCGGGCGAAATAAAAATATCGGGATGAATCTTTTTTAGCGCACGCGGCAAAGCCTGCTCAAACCACCAGTAGTGTAACACGGGATGCCGTGCCGGAGGAGGGACAACAATGGGTATCACATTGTGGGAAAAGACAAATGATTTGTCAAAAGGCCTGTCAAAAAGAAAATAAAAGGTATGCTCCGGATGGGCTTTTACCATGCGGCTGAAAGTCTCATAAGTAAACCAACCAATGCCTTCCAGCTTGTTTTTCAGTAGCAACCGGGTGTTGACGGCAATTTTCAAAATTAGGTATGTTTTGAAGCAAAAGTAGTATTTTTGATTTAAAAAAATATTTTATTTGGATGACCTGATGGTGATTTTTTGTTTATTTTTCACGACCCAAAATTCATCCTGAAATGGAACAAAAAGAGTGGCACAAGTTCTACGGCAACATTCCCCGCAGCCTGCACTATCCTGTAGGTTCGCTGTACGACCTGTTAAAGAAAAGCATAGACAGCCATCCGCGGGCCTTGGCATATGATTTTATGGACAAAACGGCTACTTACACCGGGCTGGGCCAACAAATCGACGAATTTGCCTGCAAGTTTCATCAGGCCGGTTTCCGGGCGGGCGACACTATGAGCATCGTTATGCCCACCTCTCCGCAGGGCATTGTGGCTTTTTATGCCGTGAACAAGCTGGGCGGCGTGGCTGCTTTCATCCACCCGCTTTCCACCGAAGAAGAGTTGAAACATTACCTTTCCCTCAGCGGGTCGCGTTTCGCCCTGACGCTGGATATTTTTTACGAAAAGGTGGCTGCCGTTAAAAAGGAGGTCCCGCTGGAGAAATTGTTTGTTACCAAAATATCCGCTTACATGCCGCCGGTCAAAAAGCTGGCATACAGTGTGCTGATGCTTCCAAAAAAGAAAGCGAAACCCGACCCGGCCTGGGCGGTTTGGCTGGAAATGGCAAAGGCAAAATGCCGGAAACCGCCGGAAAGAGTTTCTGTCGGCAGTGATGCCCTTTCGGTGATATTGTTCAGCGGAGGAACCACCGGCGTTCCCAAAGGAGTCATGCTTACCAACAAAAATATTGTGTCGGAAGGCATGATGGTGGCTGCCTGGGGAAGGCTCAACGAATCGGACACCATTTTGGCCATTTTGCCCATTTTTCATGGCTTTGGGCTGAGTGTGTGTGTGAATGCCGCCTTGATGGCCGGTGCCAAAACGGTGCTTATTCCTAAATTTACCGTAAAAGATGTGGCCAAACTTATCCGTAAGAAAAAACCCACGTTCCTCATTGGCGTGCCCACACTTTTCAAAGCCCTGCTGGATGAAAAAATATTCCGGAATGCCGACCTTAGCTTCCTGAAAATGGCCTTTTCGGGTGCCGATACGCTGCCGCGGACGCTGAAAGAGGAATTTGACGAAACGGTACGCAAAAACGGCGGGAAGTCGGTGCTGCTCGAAGGGTACGGCCTCACGGAGGCGGTAACGGCCATCATGGCCCAGCCGGCCGGGGAATACCGCGAAGGTTCCATCGGGCTTCCTTTTCCCGACATGGATGTGAAGATTGTTGATCCGGAAACTTATTCGGAAAAACCACATGGCGAAATCGGTGAAATTGTGGTAAACGGTCCTGCCGTGATGAAAGGGTACCTGAACAATCCGGAGGAGACTGCCGCCACCTTAAAAGTGCACGACGATGGCAAAATATGGCTTCACACCGGTGACCTGGGCTATCGTGATGCCGATGGCTTTTTTTATTTCAAACAGCGCCTCAAACGGATGATCAAATCATCGGGGATGAACGTTTATCCCTCGGAGGTGGAAAATGTCATTTGTCAGCACGAAGAGGTGAAATTTGCCTGTGTCATCGGTGTGGAGGATGCGCATCAAATGACCCGTATCAAGGCGTTTGTGGAGCTGCACCATCCCGAAAAGGCTTCTCCGGAAAAAGAAAAAGAGCTCATTGCCTTTGTGAGAAAACGGTTGATAAAATGGAGCTGTCCGCGCGAAATTGAATTTGTGGAAAAATTACCTTTGACCAAAATAGGGAAAGTGGATTTTAGAAAACTGGAAGAGAGGGAACATGCAAAAAGAGAAGATCATTAACAGGTTTCGGGAAGTGGCCCGGGCGCCGTACCCCTATCTGCAAAAGCTGAAAAAAAAGACCGGAAAAGCCCTGATTGGCTCCACCTGCGCTTTTACACCGGAGGAGTTCATTCTGGCAGCGGGGGCACATCCGTTCCGTATTTTCGGCGAGTCGGAAAGCCTTTCGGGTGCCGATGCACACATTCAGGCTTACGGCTGTTCCATGGTGCGCGGTATGCTGGAGGATGGCCTTTCCGGAAAGCTGGAATTTCTGGATGGCGTGGTTTTTCCCCATGCCTGCGATTCTATTCAGCGGCTGTCGGACATCTGGCGGCTGAACATCAAATCGTTGCATTTTGATGTGCTGCTTCCGGTAAAGCTCGATTCGCCGCTGGCCAAATCCTATTTTACCGATGTGCTGAAACGTTTCCGGAAAGATTTGGAAAAGGCGTTGGAAGTGGAAATTACGGAAGAAGCTTTAAAAGAGGCGGTTGCGTTGATGAACAACCTGCGGCGGCGGCTCATTCGGTTGTACGGATTGCAATCGGAAAGGCCGGGCATCCTTTCGGGAAGCGACCTTTCGGCTGTGGTGAAAGCGGCCATGGTGATGGAAAAACAAGAAACGGTTACGCTTTTGGATGATTTGCTGGAAGCATTGGAAAATGAACCGTTTTCACAGAGACCCCCTAAACGGATATTGATTTCCGGCAGCATTTGCAGCCATCCTGACATTTATCAAATGATAGAAGGGAAAGGGGCTGTAGTGGTATGGGACGACCTTTGCAGCGGCTCACGCTATTTTGAGGGGCTGGCGGCAGAAGACAAAGAACCTGTGGAGGCCGTTACCGGGAGGTTTACTGAAAGATATGTGTGCCCGGCCAAACATTTGGGGGTGAAATTCCAAATGGAGAACCTGAAAAAGTTGGTGAAAGAGCACAAAATCGATGGTATTTTGTTCATGCTGCTGAAATTCTGTGAGCCTTTCTCCTTCGATTATCCCGATATAAAAACCGGACTGGAGCAGATGGAGATCCCTTTTCTTCTGGTGGAAATGGACCGCCACAACGAAGTGGACGAGCAGATGCGGACACGGATTGATACCATGCTGGAAATTTTGTAGAATGTTTGGATGTGGGATGTTTGGATGTGAGATGTTTGGATGTGAGATGTTTGGATGTGGGATGTTTGGATGTGGGATGTAAGATGTTTGATATGAAATATACCGAATGACAAATACCGAATTAACGAATAATGAATTATCGAATGACCAATGACCATTGCTTGACAACTGTTTGACCATTGTTTGACAACTGCCTGACCACCGAATGACAATGAATAACAATGAATGACCATTGAATGACAATGAATGACAACCGAATGACCACTGAATGACCACTGTTTAATAAAAATATAAAACCAAACCATGGCAGGACGACTGAAAGCGACGAAAAAGATGAAAAGTATCATGAAATGGTACTATGTGGAGGCGAAATATGCCCGTTACCTGGGTAAAAAAGTAGCCTGGATTACCAGCGGTGGCCCGGTGGAACCACTCATCGCCATGAACATCATCCCGGTGTACCCGGAAAACCACGGGGCCATGATCGGGGCTTCCAAAATGGGCGGAAAAATGTCGGAATTTGCCGAAGGGTTGGGCTACTCGTCGGATGTGTGTTCCTACACCAAAAACGACATTACCTCTTCCATTACCAAAGAGAGCCCCATCAAAGGAGGATTACCGGAGCCTGATATGCTCATTTGCAGCAACAACATTTGCGGGACCGTCCTGAAGTGGTACGAAATACAGGCGCGGAAGTTCAACGTGCCGCTGTTTATTTACGACACGCCTTTTGTGCATACCGAATTTACGGAGGAAGCCCGTGCGTATGTGAATGCGCAAACCGAAGAGTACATCAAATTCCTCGAAAAGCATACCGGCAAAAAGTTCAATTACAAAAAGATGAAGAGGGTCGGGAAGCTTTCGCTGGAAGCCATGCGGCTGTGGAAAAAGGTGCTGGAAACGGCCGAACATAAACCCAGTCCCATGACCGCCTTCGATGCCTTTTTTCATTTGGCGCTGATTGTTACCCTTCGCGGGAAAAAGGTGGTGGTAAAATATTACCGGCAGTTGCTGAAAGAGCTGGAGGAGCGCAACAAAAACAACATCGGCGCGGTGGACAACGAGCAATACCGGTTGCTTTGGGACAACCTGCCCATTTGGTTCCGCATGCGCTGGCTGTCGGAGAAATTTGCTTCGCACGGTGCCGCGCTGGTGGCCGACACCTACACCCAGGCCTGGTGCGGCGTCATTGATTATGTAAACGAAGAGGATTTTCTCAGTACTATGGGCGAGGCTTACACACGCATTCACCTAAACGTGGGGGTGGACCAAATGGCCGACACCATTAAAAAATTCATAAGGCAATACGATGTGGATGGACTGGTGATGCACTCCAACCGGAGCTGCAAACCCTATTCTTTCGGCCAGTATGACATTCAAAACCTGTTGCAGGATGAGGATATCCCCGTGCTGATGATTGAAGCCGACATGACCGACGAGCGCAAATTCTCGGAAAGCCAGGCCGAAGCCCGCATTGATGCGTTTATGGAAGTAATTAAACAAAGGAAAAGAGAAAAAAAGTGAGCTTATTCGTATCCTCGCGCTCATTCGGATTGCAAATCCGAATGAGCACAAAGTAAAAAAGATAAAAACAAAAAAAGCATGTTATCATTAGGAATAGATATAGGTTCGTTAACCGCCAAGGGCGTGTTGCTGGAAGGAACGGACATTGTGGAAAAACATTTGATCCCCGTAGGTTACAACTCCAAAAAAGCAGGCGAAAAGTTGTTGGACGAGTTGCTGCAAAAAGCCGGGATAAAACGGGAGGACATCGGCAAAATCGTTTCCACCGGCTACGGACGCAACAGCATCGACTTCGCTGACAGGGCAGTAACGGAAATCATTTGCCATGGCAAAGGTATTCATTTTCAGATGCCGCACATCCGCACCATCATTGACATTGGCGGGCAGGACAGCAAGGTGATTGTTTTGGACAAAAGCGGCAATGTGGCCAATTTTGTGATGAACGACAAATGTGCTGCCGGCACCGGACGCTTTCTGGATGTGATGGCACGCGCCATGGAGACGGAAATCCACGAATTCGGGGTGCTGTCGCTGCAATCGAAAAATCCTTCTAAAATCAGTAGTGTGTGTACTGTTTTTGCCGAGTCGGAGATTATTTCGCTGGTGGCCAAAGGCGAAAACCGCGAGGACATCACTTCCGGTATTCACTTGTCTATTGCCCGCCGCATTGCTTCCATGGTAAAACGGCTGGGTATGATCCCGCCGGTGGCCATGAGCGGGGGCGTAGCCCTCAACGTGGGACTGGTGGATGCGCTGGAACAAATTCTGGACACAAAAATCGAAACCACACCCTTTTCGCAATACAGCGGTGCACTGGGAGCGGCTTTGCTGGGGCAGGGGGCATAAAATCTTCCGGCTACTTTTTTTCAAGGTAATCGGCCTTTTTTAGCCGAAAAGACCGGAAATATGTTGCGATAAAAAAGATACTGATAATTTCTACCAGGATGCATATAACAGAACCCTCAAAACCAAATCTGCCGCCATTGATAAGCGGATTTCCCACATCTTTTATCAAAAAAACGGATACGAAACTTTGTCCACTTACATGAAACCCGAATACCGGCCCCTGAAAGAAATTCCAAAACAGGTGCAAGCTTATCGGGAACCAGAGATTTTTTGTAAAAAGATAGGAATATCCAAGTAATATGCCGGCAAGAAAAAGAGATGCCATAGACAAATATGAAATGTCATTATTTAAGATATGAAACAAAGCAAAAATAGCCGAGCTGATGACAAGTGCCACGTACTTGTTAGTTACTGTCAACAGGTTGTTTAAAATGTAACCCCTTATAAAAATTTCTTCTTCAAAAGCAGCCATGGAAAGGATAATAAAGCTAAGCAGGAAATCAAACAAGTTTATTTGAATATGGAGGATAGAAATATATCCTGAAAGGTAAAGGGCAAGAAAACCACTCCCAATGATAGAGAAAGCCATAACAAAACCGTAAAACAAATCCTGTTTTCTGTTTTTAAAGGATAGCCCCAAAGAGATGATTGTTTTTCTATCCAGATATTTTCTGAAAATATAAATAAGAAAGACAAGGGCAGAAAGGGTAAAAATTTGCAGAATGAACATCTGATAGAGGGAAATATTCTCAATAGCTGTTCTACTGAAAGAATGAATTCCAGCTACCATAAAGCCGATAAGCTGGGCT